>JAPPHA010000035.1 GCA_028874915.1 Paracoccaceae bacterium | reverse complement strand
CGATGGCGTCTACGCCGACAAGGTGTTCCCGCTCCTGATGAGGCTCGACCGCCTGGCCGTGTTGCGTGCGGCATTTCCCGGGAACCGGGAAGCAGCTCCAAGCTTACAAACTTGTAAATCCGGCGTCAGGCGCGTGAAAGACCCGGTTGCCATGTTTTTGTCCACAACCCCCTCATCCATCGACAATCGATGGATGGGCGAGACAGGAGACAACCGATGAAAACGAAAACAACGACAATGCTGACTGCTATCGCTCTCGCCGCCGCCATCGGCGGAACCGCATTGGCAGGCGCAAGTTTTGCGGCCACCGCGACGGTCGCGGCCTGGACTTCCTCGACGAGGGGCAGTTCGAGGTGACCGGCCTGGAGATCTTCGACACCATCGATGCTGACGGCGACGGTGTGCTGACCCAGGCCGAGATCGACAAGCTGCTGAACGACCGACACGCCGCGCACGATGCCAATGCCGACGGCAACCTGGACCTCAAGGAGTTCGCCGGACTCTGGAACGAGACCATGCATCCGCTCACCGTGCGCGCCTTCCAGATGCTCGATACCGACGATGACGGGATCGTCACCCGCGCCGAATACGACCGCCCGTTCGCGGGCATAGTTGAATGGTTCGACCGCGACGGCAGCCTCTCGAATAGGGAAGGCTGGGATGATGATGACGCGATGACCGTGGCCGCTGGTGGGACGACGACTAAACCCGTTCTGCGGATGGCGGAACACCAACTGGCTTCGACATCACGACCTGGGTGGCGCCGTTCACTCCGGTCGTGATTTGTGCGTTTCCCGAAACCGGGAAGGGCATGTCCGTGGATGTGCACACATGAACCGGCGGGCACTGCCGCAATTGCTGCCTCGTCGACGCCGATGATCTCGATGCGCAGACTCCGGAAAGATCAAGGATGGGCAATTCCGTCACGTGGAGAGTTCCCGCGGGAGTGCGATGGCGCAGCCGGGGCGCTTTCATCAGGTTGACCAGGATGAATGTCCTGCCAATGGAAGATGACAGTGAGATCGGTGCCTAGGCGAGCGACGGCCTGGTCCCGTCCGGGCATGTTGGTAGTGGCTGGAATAGTGCGCGGCATTCTGTGTGGCTTGCCGCGTATTTCACTATTGCAGCGATCCATTTGCAAAATCCTCTTGTATCGACCCCGTTTGTCGCCGATTTGTGAAGAACGTTCGGCCTTTGGCGGGATAGCCGCGGTGCCGGCCGCGACGCACTACGAACGGTCATCCAGAATTCCGCTTGAAGCGACGGGATTCGACGAAACAGGCCGGCATGGAAGGCGGAGCGAGGCAAGGAAAGAAATGCAGCGGACCGAGAACAGGTCGGGAACGACGGGTGCGGCGAAAATGGCCGGGAACGGAGGGACCGGCCAGAAAGGGCGGGACGCGAGCCTAGATGAAAGAAGATACGAAATACGCGGAAAGCCGGGAAATACATGTCATGGTCGTGCACCCGATGCGCGGGCGGATGGTACGGGAAAGAGTTCCGGAGGCCTGCCGTGCGTAACAATAAACAGGCCTCATCGCCTGTTCCTTGTTCGACATGGCGAGACCGAATTCAACCGCATTCGGAGGTACCAAGGGCAAAGCAACTCGCCATTGACGCCCAGGGGTGTTGCCCAGGCCAAGCGCAATGGGAAGATGCTTGCTACGCTAATTGGCCGCAGCGAATCATGGCACGTTGTTGCCAGCCCCTTGGGCCGCACGATGGAAACCGCACGGTTGATCTGCCACGAACTGGAGCTTGATGCCGGGCGAATCGAACCCGAGGAACGAATCCAGGAAATCGGATTCGGCGTTTGGGAAGGACTGGACAGGGCGGCAATCAACGCTCTTGATCGCGACGCATGGTCGAGATACCGGAGTGATCCTTGGAACTATGTCATGCCTGGTGGCGAGAGTGGGGCGGCCGTGGCACGACGGATCGCGGCATGGCTGGACGAACTCGAGGGCAACGTGATTGCTGTCAGTCATGGCACGGCCGGGTGCATACTTCGCGGTCTTTACCTGGGTCTGGCGCCGGAGGAAGTCATGGCTCAGGACCAGCCTCAGGACGTTGTATTTGAGCTGGTCAAGGGACAGATTCTTCGACATTGACCCGCTACGCGGCGCGCTTGCGTTACACCGTTGACGCCGTAATCGTCGCGTGTTTTCTCCCGGGTTTTTTCGCAGGATTTGTCGGCATAATCACTTCCAATCCGGACCTGCATCCACTCTGCGCCGAAGTTCCTGTCGAGTCTGTCTTCGGCTCATGTCAGGCCGCACAGCCTTTGTGTTCGAGTGTCATGGCCGGGTGAGTTCTCGACGACTCTGATGATCGAGAAAGAACCTGGTCTCTGGATCTCTGTTCAGTTCAGGCAATCCTGTTCGTTCCACTCATTCGCAACGAAGGAACGAAAGGATGCGCATGGTGAGCTTCGGGGCGGCATCGGGCATCGTGGTCTCCAGCGGGTCGAGCTTTCGGCACTGGAAGTCGAGGCGGAATTCGTAATCAATCCGCAAGCGACTGGATCCGTACTCCAGCGATTTGGAGCGCATCTCAGGCAGGGATGCAAGACCGAAATGGCCGAGCAAGTAGCTGCTATACAACGAAAAATTGCATCTCAGCGCGCACTGTCGCAGGTCCGACGCAGTAGCGCTAGATATCGTGCCGGAAGGTGGCCGCGACCATCTTCTGGTCCCCGGCCCGGACCATGGTGCCGGTCGCGGGGTTGCGCATCCGGGTCCCCATGGCGCTGGTCTCGATCCAGCCGAGGGGTGCCGACACCGCCTTGTCGTGGGCATCGACGATCCTCTCGTCGCCGCCCACAATCGCCATGACGGTGACCGACTTCGGCGCGCTCAGGGTCACGTCCCGGCCGGGACGGTCCTTGACGGTCCCGTCCGGTTCCTTGCGGCCGAGCCGCCGCCTGCCCGGGACCTCGCCTTTGAGCACCCGCCGGAACGCCTCCGGATCGACCGGGCCGGAAAGGCCGAGCGCTTCCGCCCCCTTGCCCGCCCAGGCGCTCGCCTCGCGGTGCGCCCCGTCGTGCTTATCGCAGTAGCCGTCACTCACGAAATACCCAAGCCCTGCACCGGCGAGGCGATCTTGCCGATGGAGGCTACCATCGCTGCGGCCCGCCGCCAGAGGGGAAATGCGTGGATTTCTGCCGGTCCATACAGGCCAGATATGCGCGCGGGCGGCAGAACAAGGGCGGAACGGACGGTCTCACCCTTCAGGCGCCGGAACTTGCCCTCGGCGTGGCACTTTGATAACAATTTGACAACAGACACTTGGAGGCGGACCGATGGTGACGATCAATGTGCGGCGGCTCAACGAGGACGTCGTGGAACGTCTCAAGCGACGCGCCGCTCTGAACAACCGCTCCCTGGAGGGCGAGGCGCGCCACATCCTGCAATGTGCCGCCGACGACGACATGGCGGCGAAGCGTGCCGCGTTCCGGGAGACCATGGACCGGCTGCGCCCCTTGACCGAAGGACGCAAGCAGACCCCGGCGGAAGTGCTGATCCGCGAGGACCGCGACCGCGGCCATCGCGACGACTTCTGATGCGCTACGTGGTCGATGCGAGCGTGGCCGTCAAGTGGCTGGTCGTCGAAGAGGAAGCGGACGTTGCGCGGGAACTGGCGACGAGCGGCCATGACCTGCACGCGCCACGCCTGATGGCTTCCGAAATAGCCAATGCACTGTGGCGCAAGGCGAGGGCAGGCGAGATGGAACGCCGCGCAGCGGGCGTCTTGCTGGCCAACCTGCCGGACATCCCTGTGCGCTGGAGCGCTGACGAGTTCGTTTCCGCCGATGCCGTGCGTCTGGCGCTGGCCCTCGAACACCCGGTTTACGACTGCATGTATCTCGCGCTCGCGCACCGCATCGACGCCACAGTGGTGACGGCGGACCGTCGATTCGCGACGGCCGTTTCGCCGACCGAGCATGGCGAGGCCGTCTTGACGCTGGCCGACTATGCGAGGACAGGATGACGCAATTTTTTCGATCATGCCCCAAGGGGTGCATGCGGCGCCTGACGGTATCTGTAGGGTGCAACAGGTTGATTTCATGCAGAACATTCCATGCCTGACAATTTGGCATCGCCCGTTTGCATGGTCAAATCGGCCTTCCATGGTCACGGATACCGGGAAGGAGGAGGCGATGCAGGACGGCACGGCCGACCGCGGGGAGATTCACCGCCCCGCCGCGAACGACAACCCCGGCCCCGAAGCGCGGGTCGAGGACGCGGTGATGCGCCTCGCCCGGCTACTCGGCCGGCAGAACGCGTGCGAGCATTTCCAGCAGTCGGAAACCGCCAACGACAACGCGCCGACCGGGGAGGCCAGCGAGAGATAGGAGACCGGAGCCCATGACCCTGCGCTGCGCGCTCTACGCCCGCTATTCGTCCGACCAGCAAAGTGCGGCCTCCATCGAGGACCAGTTCCGCATCTGCTGCGTGCGCGCCGAGCGCGAGGGCTGGAAGATCGCCGGGACCTCTACAAAGAACCCGCCATCTTGGAAGACAGCGTGAACCTCCGGCCCGGCGTCTGGGCGTTTCTGGAGGACGCGCGGCGGGGCGCGTTCGAAATCGTTGTCGCCGAGGCCTTCGACCGGGTGAGCCGCGACCAGGCCGACGTTACGACCCTCTACAAGCACCTGCGCTTCGCGGACATCATGATCGTCACCCTGTCGGAACGCGAGATCAACGAGCTGCATGACGGCCTCAAGGGCACGATGAACGCGCTGTTCCTGAAGGACCGCGCGGCCAAGATGCACCGGGGCCTCTAACGCGGAGCGGAGCGTCAGCGGGTCGTCGTCGACCACCAGGATGCGCGGCCGCTCGCCCGTCTCCTTGGCCGCGGGGGGCGGGCCGGGCGCCGCTTCGCCGGACTCTCCGGCGACCGGGATCGTGAAGGTGACCGTGGTGCCGCGGCCGGCGCCGGCGCTGTCCGCCCGGATGCGCCCGCCGTGCGCCTCCATCAGGCCCTTGCAGATCGCGAGCCCCAGGCCGTAACCCGCCGCCGCCGCCCAGGAAAGTGCTCTTCGCCTGCTCCACCAGCTCCGCCATCTCCGAGGGCTCGGGTGCTACCGAGAGCGTGCCCGTCTCGATGCGGCCCGCATTGAGCAGGTCGCCGATCAGGGCGCACATGTGTCTGGCCTGCTCGTCGATGACGCGAAGGAACTCGCGCTGTTCGGCCGGGTCCAGCGTCTGCGAGGCGTCCAGCAAGGTGCCGGTCGAGCCCATGATGGCCGCCAGCGGCGTACGCAGCTCGTGGCTCACCAGGCCGAGGAACTCCGTGCGCATGCGCTCGATCTCGTCGAGCGGCGCGAGGTCCTGCATGGTCACCACGACCGATTCGACCGGCCCGTCGGCGGCATGGATCGGATTCGAATTGACAAGCGTCCTGACGCTGCGCCCGTCCGGGACCGAGAGCACGATCTCCTCGGCGCCCACGGTCTCGCCGGCGCTGAGCTGCTGCGCCATGGGGAACTCGCTCAAGGACACCTCGCGCCCGTCGACGCGCCGGCAGGACAGCACTTCGATGAGCTGCTCGGGCGGATTGCCCGGGGGCGCAGCGTCTCCACGATGCGCCGTGCCTCGCGGTTGAACGACACCGGGAGGCCGTTCTTCGCGTCGAACAACACGACGCCGACCGGAGAGGTCTCGATGAGGGCCTCCAGATCCGCCCGCGCGCGTTGTTCGGCGCGGTGGGTGCGGGCGTTGGCGATCGCGGACGCGGCCTGGACGGCGAACAGCGCCAGCACCTCCTCGTCCTCGCCGGTGAAATCCTCTGCTTCCGCCTTGTCGCCGAGGAAGAAGTGCCCGACCTCGGCGCCCCGGTGGCGCAGCGCCGTGCCCAGGAAGGTCCGGGAGAAGATCCAGGGGGCGTGTCGATGCCGAGCTCGCGGACGTGGCCCGGGAAGTCGGGCAGGCGCGCCGGCGCCGGCAGGTTGCGCAGATGCGCGAACAGGCGCAGGCCGTCGGGCGTGTGAGCGAGGACCTCGCGTGCCTGCTCGGGGGTGAGTCCGGAGAAGGTCAGGTCCTGGGGCACCTGCCGCTCGTCGACGGTCACGATGACGCCGTAACGCGCGTCGGTGAGCCGGCGGGCGCAGTCCATCGCCTCGACGAGCACGGTCTCGAAATCGAGGCTTGCGTTGATTCTCACGATGGCGGCGATGCGCTCGTGCAGCGCCTCGTTCTCCCGTCTCATGGCATCGAGCCGCGTCATGACTTCCCCTCCCTTGCCGGACCAGGGCGAATCGGGCCGGACCCGGATGCCGGGGTCGCGGCGCGCCGTCCGACGCGGTGATGGCCGGAACAGCGCGAAAATAATGGAAACAACATTAAAATGACATGAAATAGTCCAAATCCACATGAAAAATTTATAGAAAATGCCCTACTGTTGCGATATGGTGATAGCGACCGGAACCCGGCCGGAACCGGGACGGATGCCGTGGGGGCAGGGAACGGAGCATGTGCGAGAACGCAGTCGGGACCGGGCGGTAGCGGGGGTCCATGAGGTTCGGCGGACGGCGGCGGGCGCCGTGCACAAGCGGATTCGCGCGCAGGGCCGAATCGCATCCCGCCTGTACCTGTCGCAATGCTTCGACCGTTTCGGGGTGAAGACGTTGCTTAGCAGGTTTTTCAGCAGCCTGTTAGATCTCCCGGAGGACTTCAAGGCACAGCGGCAATTGCTGGATGGCTTGATGCGGCCATACCAGAAACGTTCCGAGCGCGCTCGGACGTATCTGAGCCAAGGCGTCGAGCGCCGACACGAACCTAGTGAGACGACCCAAATGCTAAACGCTCCGTTGGCAAATGTCGATGGCTACGCAAAGACCTGCGCTGGCGACCCGAACACTGCCGCCTGAGTCACAACAACGAACCTCGAATTACGCAACGGCGGGAATGGTTCACCGAAACTCTAGACTTGAGGCGACGGAAATGACTCAGACATTTGGCAATCCGTTGACGCACTCGGTCGAGGCAGCATCACCGAGACTGATGAAGGGCTTGGTGATCCCTTCCTGTTATGAGGACGGGTATAGGAAGGCGCGGCCGTTGAACTCGAGGGTGGCGGACGATTACATCCGCCACACCACCTACGGCGACCCGCCCGCGGACAGGGCGGTGGAGGATCTGCGCGAATTCGCCGGCACGGGGCGCGATCATGAACTGATCGCCCTCGCACTCCACAATCATCGAAACCTTTCGAAAGAACTGCCGGAGTCTCTCAGGGAACTGGTCGGCCAGAATTCGGTGGTTCCGCCGTGGTGGGAACCCGAGATGGCTGAGATGGCGGTGCGGGCCTTTCACCGCAACTCCGATACCATTCTGGCCGGACTGGCGCTGGGCGCCATTCCGATCGGCTTCTCGACGATGATCTCAAAGCCGTTTCGCATTCGGAGCAGGCTGGTGATGAACGGTGTGCGCCGGCTCAAGCAGAATTTGCGGCAATTGATGGAGCAGTTCCTCCCAGGCGGTAACGAGCCCGGCGGTGACGCCTGGAGGCTGTCGTTACGCATTCGGATCGTGCATGCGCAGTCCCGCCACTTCCTTCTGGAGTCTGACGAATGGGATGCTGCGGTCTACGGAACGCCGCTGAGCGCGTCGCACATGAATCTGGGCGCCGCGGGTTTCTCGGGCGGCCTGATGCTCTACGTGATGATGCTGGGCGGTGATTTCACGGACGAGGAACGGGATGCCTACGCGCATGTCTGGCGGTACACCGGCGTTACGATGGGGATCCCGGAGACGATCATGTTCACCGATCAGGAATCGGCCTTGGAAGTTTCCCGCATCGGTGCGGAGTGCGAGCCGCCGCCGGACGAAGACTCGATCATCATGGCGAACAGCATAGTCAACAGCGTTCCTCTGGTGCTCGGCGTCAAAGACCCGAAGATACGCCAAGCCAAGGCGCAGTATTTTTACAAGATCAGTCGCGAGCTTATGGGCGACGAGATGGCCGACCGGTTGCGCTTCCCTCCGAAGCACCGGATCAAGGTCGTGCCCATCGCGCATGTGCGGACGAAGCTGAAGCAGAGACTGGGTCGGCTTCCCGTACTGTCGCGCATGCTGCGCCGGGAGAGGTTCGGCCAGATGCTTTACGTCACCGATTTGGGTAACCTCGACCACTCCTACAATCTGCCAACCGCGCTGCTCGACGATGAATCGCGCGATTGGTAGGCGTGCCGAGGCCGAACGCTTCGTTGACCCGGACCACATGCGCGCAATCGGTAGAGTCCGCTCTCCGGGCCGATACGAAATATCCCGTTCCTTGCCGGATAACCGGCTTCGGAATCGGCGCGGGCGCCGACCGCCGTGCAGGCGGAGCCGCGAGCGCGGCGAGCCGATCCTCCTGCCGGCCCGCCGGCCCCGCCCCCACCCGCCGGAGGCCATGTAAAGTGCAAAGCTCTTACACCGCAGTCCGAGACGTGATTTCGTTACACCGCCCGCGCCGTTGGCGGACCGTACCATGACCGCCCGGTCGCTCGACCGTTACCCCGCCGTCGTTCTTCGCCACAGATGGCCCGTCCTCGCGCTGTCGACGCTGCTCATGCTTGTGATTGCGGCGGGCGCCGGCCTTGTCGGGGTCACCAACGACTACCGGGCTGTGTTCGACGAAGACAATCCGCACCTTGCCGCACTGGACTCGTTCGAGAACACCTACGGCGCGACCAATCCGGCGCTGATCGCCATTGCGCCCCGGGAGGGTTCGGTGTTCAGCCGGAAGACGCTCGGGGCCATTGAAGAGCTCACCGAGACGGCGTGGCACGCCCCCCATTCCACCCGGGTCGATTCTCTCACCAACTATTCCCACAGCCGGGCGAACGGCGACGAACTCATCGTCGAGCCTCTCGTCGAGGACGCGACCTCGCTGAAGGACTCCGATCTCGCGCGGGTCGAGAAAGTCGCTCTGGGTGCCCCCGAAATTGCGGGTCGCCTAGTATCGCGCGACGGGAGTGTGGCCGGGCTGGCAATCGGTTTCGCGCTTCCGGAGGATCGCGACGCCGCGGTGATCGAGATTACCGATTGGCTGGACGACATGCTCCGCAAGGCCCGTGTCAGCCATCCGGATATCGCCTACTACCTGACCGGCGATCTTGCCCTGAACCGGGCGTTCGTGGCCGCCACGCAGAATGACTTCGAGTCCCTCGCGCCGATCGCCTTCCTGATCATCACGGCCGTCGCGGCCGTCCTGCTGCGCTCGATATTCGGAACCGTGGCGATCGTGGCCGTGCTCATTTTCGTCGTCAGCACCGCGGTGGGCCTGGCGGGCTGGCTGGGCACGGTGTTCAATCCCACCAATTCCTCCGTGCCCATCATCGTGATGACGGTGGCGCTCGCCTACTCGGTCCACATTGTCGAGACCACCCTGGCGGGCTTGAGCCGCGGCCTGGACCGGCGCGCGGCGGCAGCCGAATCGATTCGCGTCAATGCGTGGCCCGTATTCCTCGCATCGCTCACCACGATCATCGGCTTCCTCAGCCTCAATGCCTCGGATTCGCCGCCGTTCCGCGTCCTGGGGAATTTGGTGGCGTTCGGTGTGCTGTGCTCGTTCGTGTATTCCTTGACGCTTCTCCCATGCCTGCTCTCGGTGCTGCCCTTGCGCGCATGCGCAGTACGGAGCGGACAATCCGATTTTTTCGACCGCGTGGGCGCCTTTGTGGTCGCACGCCGTTCGGTCCTGCTCTGGTCCACCGCCGTTCTGGCGATTGCGCTCGTAACCGGCCTCCCCCGGCTTGAACTGACCGATAACTGGACGAAGTACTTCAGCGAGAGCTACCAGTTCCGACAGGACACGGACTTTATCGTCGAGAACCTGACGGGCACCGAGACGCTCGAATATTCGCTCGACTCGGGGCGCGAAGGCGGAATCACCGAACCCGCCTACCTGAGCCGGGTCGACGCCCTGGCCGAATGGTTCCGCAAGCAGCCGGAAGTTTTCCACGTTCAGGCCTTTTCGGACATCATGAAACGTCTGAACAGGAACATGCATGGCGACGATCCGGTGCACTACCGGCTTCCGGACGATCCCGAACTCTCCGCGCAATACCTGCTTCTGTACGAGCTGTCCGTGCCGTTCGGCAGGGACCTCAACAACCGGATGGATATTGCCAAGTCCGCAACGCGCATGACAGTCGTGCTCCGCAGCCTGACGTCCCAGCAGCAACGCGAACTGGATGTGCGTGCGCTGGCATGGATGAAAGCCAACACACCCGGCCTTTCGTCCGGGGCGTCGGGTGTCAGTATCGTGTTTGCCCATCTGACCCAGCGAAACATCGACAGCATGCTCACCGGCACGATCGTCGCCATGGGTCTCATTTCATTGATCCTGATCTTCGTGTTTCGCAGCCTGCTAATCGGCTTGATCAGCCTCGTGCCCAACTTCATTCCGGCAGCCATGAGTCTGGGCCTGTGGGGCCATCTGGTTGGCCATGTAGGCCTCGCCGGTTCGGTAACGGCCGCAATCGCGTTCGGTATCGTGGTCGACGATACCGTCCATTTTCTCACCAGGTATCGGAGCGCCCGCCGGGATGGCCTTGCCGCGCCCGAGGCGGTGCGCAGCGCGTTCCGAACCGTCGGACATGCGCTCTGGACGACCACCGCGGTGCTCGCGTTGGGATTTCTGGTGTTCGCCCTGTCGGGGTTCGAGGTCACCTGGACGCTCGGCCTTCTGGTCGCGAGCACTGTCGGTTTTGCGCTCCTTACCGATTTCCTGCTTCTGCCGCCCCTGTTGATAGTTCTCGACCGGAGGAGGCCGCAAACGATGAACTCCGGCCGCAAACGATGAACTCCGCCCTCCCGCTGCCGCCGGGGCCGCGCGGCCTGCCAGTCTTGGGATCGCTGCCCGCTCTGCGCGGCACCCTCCATGTTTCCCTCGACCGCCTCGTCCGATCCTACGGCGACATTTGCCTGATACGTCTCGGCAGCGTTCCCGTGGCGATAATCAGCCACCCGAAGTTGCTTGAGCAAACTTTCGGCAAGACGGAACTGACCAACCGGTGGATGACCGACGCAGCCTTCGCTTTAACCGAGGGGCGAACTCCGGCAACGGCTTCCTACGGAGAACTCTGGCGGCGCTTCGACAGATTCATCCGGCATGAGATGTTCGGCGCCGACAACCTGACCATGCTGCGCAGGAACCATATCGAGCCCGAAGTGGATGAGCTGATGGAGCGTATCGGCAGGATGGCCGGCGCCGGAGAGCCGGTTCATCCCAACGACATGCTGTCGGACTCGGCCTGCCGGATGGCGCTGCGCACCTATTTTCTGGTCGATGGCGAAGACAAGGATTGGGCCGCCGAACTGGAGCGTGTGGCGGTTCTCTTGCGAGAGCATTTCGAGGCGGTCAACACGCTTACGGCCACGCCGGAGCCCGGCGATGTCTTCCCCTGGGCGAGATTCCTCCCGAACAAGGCCGTCAGGAAGGCCCGCCGGCTGAACGACGCCCGGCAAGAGATACTCGGTCCCCTGCTGGACCGCGTCCGCAGCCGCTCCGGTTTCGACCCGTCCTCTCCCGTGTGTTTGGCGGAGGTCGTGACGGCATGGGAGAAGTCGGGGAGTCTGTCGCGCCGGACGATGTGCGGCATGCTCGCGGATACGATGCAGCCGCATTTCGACGGGGTGGCGTCCACCGTCAAATGGTTCCTGCTGACAGTCGCCAACCGCCCGCAGGTCCAGGCCAAAATCCACGGGGAACTGGACCGGGTCGTCGGGCGCGACGCTCTTCCTGCAGTGGACGACCGGGGACGCCTGCCCTACACCTTTGCCGCCATTGCGGAGTGCATGCGGTTCCATACGGCCAGCCCTCTGGGAATACCCCATGAGGCGTCGCAGGACACCGAGGTCGGCGGCTATCGGATCGAGGCGGGAACCAAAGTGTTCGGCAACCTATACGGGATCCACCACGACCCGCGCTTCTGGGAGTCCCCGCACGAGTTCATCCCGGAGCGGTTCCTGCCCAAAGCGGACGGCTCGCCGTCCAGCGCCCTGACCGGCGGTGCCTTCATCCCGTTTGGAGCCGGCCTCCGTCGCTGCACCGGCGAGCGTCCGGCGGAAATCGAGGTGTGGCTCTACATCGCCCGGCTGATGCACCGGTTCCGCTTCGAGCGGCCGACGGTCGACCTCCTCTCCGAATTCGAAGTGCACGGCCTGACCATCACGCCCAGGCCCTACGCCCTGAAGGCCACCCGGCGCTAGGCACCTGAGTACGACCCACCCTGGCCGATGAATGACGGCGGAGGCGGACGGGCTGGGTGCGCGATGAGGGTGCGGGCGCAGGCGCCGACTGCGGTGGACGGCTCGCGCGCGCCTCGAGAAACGGCGCGGCGACGGCGATTCCTGATGACTTGCGGGACCGGCCCCGAGGAGCGCTTCCGGGGGGTGGCAGGGCCATGGGCCCGTCGACGTGCGTGAGGCACGCAGGGAAGGCCATCATGGGTCCCCGCCCTCGGCTCGGCCATGCGGTAGCCGACGCCGCGCTGGTTGAAGATCCAGACGGGATCGGCCGCGTCGTCGCCGAGCTTGCGGCGGAGGTTCCTGACGACGATGAGCACGAGGTTCGCGTCGGCGCCGTGGCGTCCGCTCCAGACCCGGCGCAGCAGCGTGTCGTAGGTCATGACCCGGCCGGCATCGAGCGAGAGCACGCGCAGGAGCTCGTACTCGGTGGGGGTGAGGTCGACGGCATCTCCGGCCACCGTGACGCGCCGCCGCCCGTAGTCGATCGCGAGCGCGCCGAGCACGATCGGTTCCGGTTCGTCATGCCGGCGCAGCACCGCGCGGACCCGGGCCACCAGCTCGGTCGGAGAGAACGGCTTGACGATGTAGTCGGCGGCGCCGGCTTCCAGCGTCCTGGCCACGGTCTCGTCGCGGCCGTAGGCGGAGATGAAGATCACCGGCAGGACGGAGAGCTCGGGGACCTCCTGCATCAGCGCTATGTTCAGAGCCACGAGCGCGCCGCGGCGGATCATTTCGCGGCATTGCGGGGGGAATTCGAGGGAGGCGCGGCGGTGCTCATCGCCGATATTGGTAGCGGACATGGTGGTGACCCCCGTCTGGATGGCGCGGTGCGGGTGAACGGCGAGGGGCCTCGTTCGGGAACCCTGATCTCGCCCCTCCGGCGCGGGGCATCCCTCCCGTCGGGGCGGAGGGACGAGGGTGTCTTGCGCAGTGCGGGGAAGCTCGGGAAGGAGCGCGATGGCGCCGGCATAGGCCTGCGGGGCCGGGTCGAGGCCGGTAAGTCGGGCGGCGGGCGCAGCTACGGTTACGGCGTGGTGAAGCGCCACGACGCGGCTGGCGAACCGATCCGGTGCGAGCGCACCGTCAACGAGGCCGAAGCGGAAATCGTCCGGCGCATCTTCCGGGAGTTCGCCCAAGTCGCCAGCGCGCGCGATCGCGCGGCTCAACGATGATGGCTTCCCCGGACCCAAGGGCAGGCTCTGGACCGACTCCGTCATTCGAGGCCATGCGAGGCGCGCCGCCGGCATCCTCAACAACGAACTCTACATCGGGCGGCCAGTGTGGAACCGACAGCGCTTCATGAAGAACCCGGAGACCGGCAAACGGGTCGCGCGCATCAATCCGCCGGAAGACTGGATTGTGACCGAGGTTCCCGAGCTGCACGTCGTGAACGATGATGAGCTGTGGGAGGCGGCGAAGGCCCGGCAGGGGGAGATATCGGAGAAGTACGCCACCGCCATCGCGGTGGCGCGCGGCCCGGCCCAACCGGCGCAACAGCACTCACCGGCCCCGCAACCTGCCCTCGGGCCTGCTCGAATGCGGCGTGTGCGGCGGTCCCTATTCCAAGCGCGGCCAGGACCGCTACGGCTGCTCCAACCACGTCATGTCGGGCGCGATGGAACGGCAGGAGCTGGCCGCCATCGAAAAGAAGATCAAGGCCATGGTCGCGGTGATCGAGGACGGCGGCCATGCGCGCGGCATGATGTACCGCATGCGCGAGCTGGAGGCCCGTCAGGACGAACTGAACGAGCGCCTCGCCGCCGTCCCGGCCGATATCCCGGACATCCTCCCCAACATTGCCATCGTATACCGGCGCAAGGTCGAGCGGCTCGCGGAGGCACTGGCTAACCCCCGCGACCGCGACGAGGCGGCGTACGTGATCCCGGGAGCTATCGAGCGCATCGTGCTCACACCCCGGCGAGAAGCGCGGCCAGATGGACACCGCACTGCACGGCGACCTCGGTACCATCCTCGAATGGGCCGGCAGCGGTAGGGGGAAGGGGGCGACCAACACTCCCGGGTCGGGAATGTCGGACTCGGTGGTAGCGGCGACGGGATTCGCGTCGATCGAAACGTCAACCGAATTCCTTCGGCCATCAACCGGATCCGGTCTGTCAATTTTCAGGGGTAGAATTGACAGGAAATGTTGTTACCGCTAGTGGATTGGCGAACCCGGCTGGGAGAGGCAATTGGCTGACCATGAACACGGAATGATGGATGTTTCCGCGCAACGGGCGACGTTCGAGGGATTCATCCGCTGGAGCGTCAGGATCATTGTGACGAGCATCGGCGTTCTGGTTTTTCTCGCTATTTTCAACTCCTGAGGCAGGTTCGCGCCGGCACAGGCGCTGTCGCGAACCTCATCTTTGCAAGAACACGCTTTCGCCGCGGGCGGGGGCAGTCCCCGCATTCTGCGCATCGCCGTTGGGAACGGGTCCGCAGCAACCGGTCAGTTGCGGAAGCCCGCCAGTTCCTTGCTGAAACCAATCCCATTTCCGGTCGACCAGGACACGGTCGGAATCCGTCGGCTATTCGATCGGACCGACAGCGACCGGAAACCGATTCGGAAACAGTCGTGCCGACAAAAGCCGGACCCCTGGGGAGTCTTTGGCCGCCAATCCAGACAGCGAGGAAGAAACGACTGTCCTTGCCGGATTCGGCCGGCCGGCGACAGGAGGTCTACAGGAGGTTTTCTCGCTGGGCTCTCTTGCGGGCGAGTTTGCGCGCCCGTCGAAGCGCTTCGGCACGCTGGCGTGCCCGTTTCTCCGACGGCTTCTCGTAATGCTGCCTGAGTTTCATTTCACGGAACACACCTTCGCGCTGCAACTTTTTCTTGAGCGCCCGTAGCGCCTGATCGACATTGTTGTCCCGAACCTGTACCTGCATGGGCGTTGATGTCCTTTCCGATTCAGGCCGTTAGAATTCTCAAGAGAGAACACCCGTAACGGTATCGGGTCGCGAAGTCCAGCAGCAAATCCCGGAATCGGGGCGGGTGCCGGGTCATTTTTCTTGGCACACTGTGTCGATATTTGCCGTTCACATGGTCATGGCGAGCGGCGTCGCCGGGCGTCCGGCTTTGGCCACAATTCCCTTTCCTGTCAACCTCGCACTGGCGGGTTGACAAGGATCAAGCCCGGAGATTTCTGCAATTCGATTTGGCACTCTGTCCGGGTTTGGGGCTTGACCACTCCGGAGCGGTTACGGCGCACGTCGTCGGACAACGGAATCCCTTGAATTCGACATTCGGCAAGGGCCGTTAAATGGATTCCCCGGTGTCGGAATCGAACAGGTACAGCCTGTTCGTGTCGAACCCATATTCCCCGCTTGTCATCGGCAACGTGTCGGGCCCGACCTCCACCGCGGCCGCGATCTGTTTGGAGCCGATCCGGGCAGCGAGGAACTGGCTTGATCCGATGTATTCCGCAACGTCAACCTCCAGATGAACTGGTGCCAAGGTTGAATCCGCTGCTCTTCCGGTTGTCGTCGTGGCCGCAAAATGCTCCGGCCGCAATCCCACCACCACTCGGGAAGACCGCGACGCTTTCGCGCGTGCTGCAAGCTCTGGCGCCAGTGGAAATGCGAAACCGTCCCCCCGGACCGTCAGCATCTCTTCCTCCACTAACTCCGCGTCGAGAAAGTTCATCGATGGCGAACCAATGAATCCCGCAACAAACACGTTGTCAGGCGTATTGTAGACTTCCCGCGGCGTCCCGATCTGCTGTATCCGGCCTTTTTCCATGATGACGATCCGGTCCGCCATTGTCATCGCCTCGATCTGGTCATGGGTGACGTAGATCATCGTGCGATCCAGCTTCTTGTGCAGGATCGACAGTTCCGTCCGCATTGATGCGCGAAGTTTGGCGTCAAGGTTCGAGAGAGGTTCATCGAAAAGGAAACAGTAGGCGTCCCTGACGATGGAGCGCCCCATCGCCACTCTCTGCCGTTGGCCCCCGGACAGATCCCGGGGTTTTCGCTCAAGGAATTCGGTTAACTCCAGCATCTCTGCCGCTTTCCGCACGCGTTCCCGGATCTCCGCCTTCGGGGTCCGGCTCAGGCGGAGGGAAAACGACATGTTCGCGGCGACATTCATGTGCGGGTAAAGCGCGTATGACTGAAACACCATTGCGATGTCGCGTGCCTTCGGCTGTAGCCACGTTACGTCTCGCCCTGCGATGTGGATCGAACCGCTCGAGACATCTTCGAGGCCTGCGATCATCCGGAGCGTTGTTGACTTTCCGCAACCCGACGGACCCACGATGACAACGAATTCACCCTCCGCTATCGACAGACTCAACTCGGGAATGACGGTCTCGTCCCCGAACCGTTTGACGACGTTTTTCAGCACGATTCCCGACATTCAACTTTCCTCCTCCGAGATTCTCGGGATCATTGGGGTTTGGCGAACGGGTGGAGACCAAACAACCGTTCCCACCGCCAAGTCGGTGACGGGCTCCCGTCACGAACCGGGATTACGGGCACGGTTGCGTCCGGTTCCGTTTGACCTGAATTCTCAACCTGGACCGTCCATGTTACCACATGACGGACCTGTGCCCCGGCCCGAACGACGCCGACGCCGGGACCGACGGACGGTACGAAAACACGTTCCGGTTTCATCCTTTCATTCCCGATGTGATGATGTTGTCCATGAAGAACCGCTGCAATATCAGGAACACGATCAGGCTGGGAATGATCAGCAATGTGGCTGCTGCGGCCCCCATGCCGTAGTATTGAGTGATATTCGTGCTGCCCTGGAGTGACGGCGCAAACTGGCCGAACCCGACAGGAAGCGTCATCACCGCATCCGACGTGCTCATGATCAAAGGCCATATGTACTGGTTGAAGTTTTCGGCAAACGCGAGAATGCCGACCGCCGTACAGGCTGGAACCGAGAGTGGAAGCACAACCAGGACGAAGCGCGCCCAGACGCCCGCACCATCAATTGCGGCAGCGTCTTCAAGGTCGCGTGGAATGCTCAGAAAAAACTGACGAAACAGATATACGGAAAACGGTCCCGCGACTGACGGGAGAATTATGGACCATCGCGTTCCAACAAGGCCAAAGTCGCCCATCATTCGATACAACGGGATCAGCATCACTTCAAATGGCATCATGAAGGATGCGAGAACCAGCCAGAACAGGATGTCTCTTCCGAAAAACCGTAATCGCGCAAATGCATATCCCGCGGCTGCCCCGAGAACCAGTGTCAGGATCGTCGAGATGATGGCGATATAGAGACTGTTGATGGTCCATTGCCCAACCGGCTTTTCAAGGACACGGCCGTAATGCTCCAGGGAGAATGCCGACGGTAACCACTGCGGTGGATTGGTCAGAATCTCGGCAGTCGGCTTGAGTGACGTCAGGATTATCCAGAGCAGCGGCAGAAACCACAAGACCGTGAAAATGAACCCCGGCACAATGATCAAAAGGCGGATCAGGTACCGGCCGTATCGGGTCGAATTCGGGTTCATGTTCCAGCCCCTTCGTCAGAAGTAACTTTGGTCTCCGCGTAAAAGAGTGAACCGCAAGACAGTCAAAACCATGATAACCAGGAACAGTACGACGCCAACCGCCGCCGCCATGCCCTGTTCAAACCGAACGAAGCCTTCCTGGAAGACGTAGAAAACGACGGTTGTCGAATGATCGCTGGGCCCGCCCCGCGTAATGATGTGAATCAGGCTGAAGACGCGCATGGCCTCGATCAGTGTGATCGTGATCACCAATGTGGAAACGGGAAGCAGGAGAGGAAACGTCACTCTCCAGAACGTCTGCCAGGGATTGGCGCCATCGATGCGGGCGGCTTCGATCAGTTCGCCCGGAATGTTCTGCAATCCGCCAAGGAAGATCACCATAGCAAAACCCGCCTGCCACCAGGTGGTGATGAAGGCAATCACCGGCAAGATAAGGTCGGGCTCCTTCAGCCAGGCAATTCGGTCCGGCAGACCCAGCATTCCAAGTCCGACGTTCACAAGTCCGAATTGCGTCTGGAACATCCAGTTCCAGACAATAGCAACAATTGTGGCCGTAAGGACGAAGGGAGCAAAAAACACAAGGCGGGAGATCGTGTGAGTTGGCAGTTTTCGGTCGACGTAGACCGCCATGGCCAAACCGATGAAAAACGACATGGGCACGACTATTAGGGAGTACTGAAAGGTGACGATGAACGCACGACGAACTTCAGAGTTGTTAATTACGTCGATGTAGTTTTCGAGTCCGATGAAGTTGCCGGGTCTGGGTCCGACCCTTGCGTCCGTGAAACTTGTCAAGATACCGAGTAAAAACGGGTAAATTCTGAAGATCGCGAACACGATCAGGAACGGAATGACAAATGTATAGGCAAAAGGATTCACTCGCCTCAAGGCGACGGTCCACCAAGATCCACTGTAGGAAACGCGATCTTCGATCCTGTTGGGTGGCGTAATTGGCGTATACGTAGTGATTATGTTTCCCCTTGACTTATGACTTGCCGATCAGGCACCTGCGCGATGCGCAGTGCGTATCCGGATCCGTCCTGTTGGCAGAATAATGGGAACGCCTCTTCCATTGTCCCAAGGACAACTCACGCGCAGTTCCGGAACAGCGCATTGATCGTTTTCAAGACGTTGAATCTGCCTTTTCCCAGAACCACGCATGAGGTTTCACTTTCATGCTCGGCCACCGGCTCCAGTAGTGGGATACAGGGCTTTCCTCCCATCCTTTTTCCAGGGTGTCCCAGGCAAGGCGTTCACCGCCAATGTTGCCGTGGGGTAGAAGCCATTCGTCGGTTATCACATGACTTGTCCCGGTATAGCGAAAGTCAGCTGAAAGACGAAGTTTGTCGGACGTCAAATTGGTTGCCGCAGCGTGGACTGTGAGCGATTTGAACAGCAGGATGTCTCCGGTCCGATACGCGGACTGATGCCATTCGAGGGTGGGGTCGACGTCGACGATTCGGTTCCCGGGACCTGGCGCGGGCCGTGGTTCGAGAAAGCCGGCTTTGTGACTGCCGGCCAGGACCTTCAGTCCGCCGACCTCCAGCGAAATGTCACCAAGCGGCACCCAGCATGAAATCGTCTCCGTTGAACCGCCCACGAAAATCCAGTCCTGGTGGGGTTGGGTACCGCGCGCGTTGTCATTGGGGAAGGCGATGCGCGCGATCGACTGGGGAAGAGAAACGACCGGCTCCTGGAAAAGATCTTCCATGACGTTCATGACGGCCACGTCGAACTTCAAACGGTGAAACGACTCGAGAGCCTGTACCTTGGCGTAGACTTCGTTGTAAGCGTCCTCGCCTTCCAGAATGGGGGCGTGGTCTGTCACGCCGTCCAGTACGGCCGAATCTGAACGCAGCCATCCGGCATCCCTGCAAATCTCGAGGATTTGTCGTCTGAGGCCAAGAACATCCTGTGCCGGGAGCATGTCTCTGAGAAAAAGGTAACCATCGTCGCGAAGTCGTTTGCGCAATCCTGGCGGATCATCGAGCAGGCGGTTCGACTCGTAGAATTCAGCCAATTCGTGTCCTTTCACAGCGGTGCGAGAGGGGAATACCCGCGGGTGATTCCCCTCTCGAAAGGCGAACGCAGACCGAACTCACAAGCGGTTATTGAGTCGCTGCCGCCGGCTCCCTTCTCAGGATGGACGAGAGATGCTCGTCCAATTCGTTGAGTCCTTCGTCAACGGTCTTGGACTGGTCCCAGACCTTGTCCAGCATCCGCGTGACCGCACTCGAAGCCCCGCCATAGACGGAGAACTCGGCTCCCTTCGGGTGTGACACGTCCCAGAACGCGTATTGGCCGTTTTCCTCGGATCCCTTGAAATGCTGCTTGTGCGGCGACGCGACGTAACCCGGGTACTCGAGCCCTTCCTGCGTAACCGGAATCTGCGAAGAGGCCACGCCGAATTCGCCGGCATGTTCCACAATGTACTTGTAGATCTTGCCGACAGCCTCCTTCACTTCATCCGAGCGTCCGTACGGAAGGACCAGGCCGCTGTACTCGTACATCACCGCCCGTTCGTCTCCCAGAATCGGCATCACATCGGAGCGGAAGTTCAGACCCTGCTGGAGAGAGCTCCCGACAACCCAAGTGCCGGAATAGAACATCGAGGCCTGGCCCGTCAGCCAGTAGTCGTAGCGCTGTGTGATGTTGGGATCGGTAACCTCCCAGTCATAAAGGACATTGAGCACGAACTCGGCGGCCTTTCGTCCGGCTTCATTGTTGAAATTGGTCATTGTTCCGTCATCGGTGACCATCGATCCCCCGTACTGGAAGAGCAGGGCTCCCCAGATATTGTTCGGCAGGATTCCTGATCTCGGACAGGAAAACCCGGACTGGGTGATGTTGCCTGCACTGTCGCGAAGGGTCATCTTTTTCGTCCACTCGACGAACTCCTCGAGGTTCTCCGGTTCCCTGTCTGTCGGGAGACCCGCTGCATCAAGGTGGTCAAGATTGTAAAAGAGGACCCATGAATTCCAGCCGTGCGGCACGGCGTAGAGTTGACCATCCCAGCGGCAGCGATCCACCAGGTGTGGGAGGACCTTGTCGAGTGGGTAGTCCACGGCCGCCAGCATGTCATCCATCGGATCCAGTGCGCCGATTCCAAGAAAACCGCCCATGTAGGGATAGTCGGTCTCAAACATGTCGGGCAAATCGTTGGCGCCATATGCGGCTGTAAACTTTGTGTCGCCTTCATCGGAAAAGTTGTCGAAGGCAACGTCTATCCCGTGTTCCATGGCCCCACGTTGGCCGAATTCGATGAGCGGATCACCTGCCGATGCTCCCAATCCCATCCAGAAACGCAGTTTCCTCGATCCGGAATCGGTAATTCCTGGACCATCGCGGTTTTGGCCCTGCGCCGAACATCGGCGAGACTCTCCGCATTGCAACGACCGTTGCGGGGGTGGCGCAGTCTTGACCACGGCTGTCGAACAGCTGCGGATGCGCCGGGACAACAGGCTGTTCCCAGGCGGAACGGGCATCCGCCACTAGCACCAGAACGATGGCGACGATAGACGCCGTTCAGGAATTCCCGGTTTCACCCGTTCCCGGTTCGAATTCGTTACACAATGTTGTTGGTGCTCTCGGATCGTCACTTTCCGGCATACTCAGGTTGACATGGCAGGTATGCGTCCGGGTTTGATCGCACTCACAGAATGACGTCCTCCAGGGCCTTGGGATGGTCGGTAACGGGTTCCCAGCCATTCTCGGTCACGATGAAGCTATCGCCCACCTGTGCGCGGAATGTTTCGTTCGAAACCGATCCATCCACGACCAGAACCATGCCTGGCCGCAGGATCGTTGTATCTCCGGTCACCAGTTGAGGCCGCTCGAGAAAACTGAACCCCGTCGCCCGCCCGCACCGAAACGGGTATTCGTACCCGGCGCCCGCGATGACCTCGGCATAGGCGGCATGGACACTTTCCGCAGTCACGCCGGGACGCAGCGCCTCAAGTGCCGCTTTCTGGCTTGCGACCGCCACTTCATAGACCGCAGCCTGCGACTTGTCGGCGACCTCACCGATCCAGAATGTCCGGTCGAACCCCAACTTGAAGCGGTGGAAGTTGGTCATGCCACAGAAGCAGAGGAAGACAGGCTCACAACGACGCATGATTCGCGTCGAGGCCCTGTGATGCGTATTGATGATTGTCTCGCCCGAGGCCATGATCTGCAGGAAATGGGTATTCGGTGACATGTTGGCGTCATCGTAATGCGCCGACAGAAGTTCTGCTGCCTTTCGGGTGCCAGCCTGCGATGTGGCGATCGCCACCTCATATTCCGGAATGCCATCGGCGATCGCGGTGCGGCCTGCCGCCATCATCGCATTGGCAACCTGGCCGGCATGCCGGGCAAGTTGCAGTTCCTCTTTCGACTTGATCATCCGCAATTCGGCCAGGATGGCTGTCGCACTGGCCAGCTTTCCGGAATCCACCAGTTCGCCGAGATAAGTGCGCACAGTCGGCGGCATTTGATCGGGCTCGATGGCGATGCGGCTGGCACCCCTGACCATGCCAGGCAGTTCTTCGCGCCATTCGTTGCCCTTGCCATCATTCCAGGCTGCGATCCTGTCAACCCGCGCAGAGGCCCGAGCAGAATTCAGATCGAGTGTCGGCGTAATGAGAAGGCTGTCTCCGTCGCGCGGCACGGCCAGGATCGTCGGGCGACCGAAGTCCATGTGCAGATAATCGTAATAACCGGACAGGTAATAGACATTGTCGTCATCGGTTATCAGCGCCACGTCAATCCCGGCTTCGGCAAGGCGCTCGCGGAAGGTCCGCATACGGGACAAAAACATTGTTAATTGCAATCCTGCTGCTTGAAGGGCAGACGGTCACGGACAAGTTCGGTCCAGAATGCGACTCCGATCGGTGAAACATCGTCGTTGAAATCGTAATCGTTCGAGTGAAGCGGCTGCCCATGGGCTCCGACCTCTCCATTGCCAAGGAGCAGGAAACAGCCCGGCACCGCGGCGGCGAAATGGGCAAAATCCTCGGAAAAGCTCATCGGCTGCCGGTTCGACATGACATCAAGACCGGCGCACCGCGCTGCACGAATTACCGCCTCGGTCGGTCCCTTGGCGTTGGTTGTCTCGATGAATTCAGTATGGAAATCCACATTGACAGAAACACCGTGCGCCAATGCAACTCCGCCCGCGATCTGGCGCATGAAGATCTCGATGTTGTTTCGATCTTCCAGGCTGCGGGCACGTACGTCACCCTTCAACGCGGCCGTCCCAGGCAACACGTTGCGCTGACCGTCGGTCTGAAATTCGGTTACCGACACGACGGCCCCGGCGCCGGGAGGGAGCTTGCGCGATACGATTGTCTGCAGCGCCAACACGATTTCTGCCCCAATTGCGATCGAGTCTTTGCTGGCCTGCGGCATCGAAGCGTGGCCACCCTGGCCGCTGATGGTGATCTCGAACAGGCTTTCCGAGGAGCAAATCAGACCGGGTCGGGTTGACACCTGACCGACCGGTGCGCCGGGCAGATTGTGGATCGCGTAGATTTCTTCAATGGGGAATCGTTCCAGAACACCTTCTTTGAGCATCGCCCGTGCACCAAGGCCGTGCTCTTCATTTGGCTGGAAAATGAACACAACGGTTCCGCAGAAACCGGGGTCGCCGGCAAGGGCTCGGGCTGCCCCCAGAAGCATGGTCATGTGACCATCATGGCCACAGGCATGCATGACGCCGGGTCTTTCGGATGGATACTCATGACGGCTCGCCTCATGAATCGGAAGCGCATCCATGTCAGCACGCAATCCTATCGCGCGATTGCCATCACCGGACCGGAGAACTCCCACGACGCCCACGCCCTCATGCACTTCAAGGCCAAGTTCTTGCAGGAAACTCGCCACTTTGGCCTTCGTGCGGCTCTCTTGGAAACCAAGTTCAGGAAATCGGTGGAAATCGCGCCTTAACCTCGACAAACTGAAGTCATCGGTATCCACAAGAACCTCCTCGCCTCTCCTGTTCCTGACCAGTTCCCCTGCCATGCGGCCGAAGTGAGTATAGTCTGGTTCTGAAGTATTGTGTCAGGAAATGGAGACGGTTGGCTTCAGGGAGGGTTGACCTTTGTCGCCCCCGTATGGCGTGGAACCCGACGTTCAAACTGAATCACCAATTCTGGCCGAATGGAACCATCGGACACCAATGGCTGAGCCAACGACCTGCCGCCCCCACACAAGGGAGGAGCCTGTACGCTTTCGCGTTCACGGGGATTTGTTCGGAGGACCGGCGTTACCCGGTTCCCTGCCGCAACGAAGATGATCACTCGGAGTTGATCTCGGTCCGGCGCGCCGATCGGGCTTGCATTTCCGCGTTTCCTTAGTACCTGTTTCCCGAAACCGGATTCCGGCTCCCGCGAATCCTCCACTGACCGACCTGTTCGGAATCGCTTCCGGCGGTACCGGAGTGGTGCATCGATGAAATGAACGGAGACGACACTGCATGTCGATAGACTTGGACACCACCCGAAGCCGTCTCCTAGACACTGCGCTCCCTGAAGTCGCCGCAACGGGTTGGGAAACGGCGTATGCAACGGCTGTGAGGGTCTCGGATGTGGACCATCGGGTGGCGAACCGTGCCTGTCCCGGAGGTGGCATCGATCTTGCCCTTGCCTACCATGACAGGCTCGATTACCGGATGATCGAACGGCTGGCGGCCGGCGAAGGCGAGGGAGGCCGTCTGAGGATTCGCGATCGGGTTGCTCGGGCGGTCCGGGTTCGGCTCGAACTGGCCGACAGGGAAATCGTTCGCCGGAGTGCCGGGCTCTTTGCCCTTCCGCAGAACGCCGGCCGGGGCGCAGCAGCCGTCTGGAAAACGGCCGACGCGATCTGGGTGGCGCTGAACGATCCGTCGAATGACGTGAACTGGTACTCAAAACGGTTTCTGCTGTCAGGAATCCTCTCCTCGACCGTACTTTACTGGATTCGCGACGACTCTCCCGGTCAGGAGGCGAGCTGGGCATTTCTCGACCGGCGCATTGGTGATGTAATGCAGATCGAGAGCGCAAAGGCCAGGATCCGAAAGCTCCCCGGATACCGGGAATTCATGGCTGGCCCCGGCCGAATTCTCGGGCTGATTCGCGCGCCGTCCCGGAATCCTCCGGATGATCTTCCCGGATACTGGACCCGCGACCCAGGTCCGGCGCCCAATTCCTGAAACCGGGACGGATTCGGGTTTGGCCGACCCATCGGCTTGATGTGACGAAAAGGGAGAAGGATCTTGGCAATCGGACGCAAGGCGGTGACCTGGTACGAGGGTGACTGGTTCGACGGCAACACCCCCATCATCGGTTCCACGGATCACGCCGCCTGGCTTGGCAGCCTGGTCTTTGACGGTGCACGCCAGTTCGACGGCGTCCGGCCGGACCTTGATCTGCACTGCCAACGACTTATCGATTCCGCAGAGACGATGGGACTGATCCCGCCAGTTGATGCCGAAACGGTCCAGGGGTTGATCGAGGAGGGTTGCCGACGGTTCGGAACGGACGAAGCGTTATACCTTCGGCCCATGATGTGGGCGAAGGAGGGCGGGCCCGGCGTGGTCGAGATTGACCCGGAGAGCACCGGATTCGCAATCTGCATCGAGACCTTTCCCATGCCCCCGGTAGGCCAGTATGCGCTGACCGTATCACCCTTCCGGCGCCCACGTCAGGACATGGCCCTGACCACGGCCAAGGCTGCGTCTCTCTACGCCAACAACGGCCGGATCATTGCCGAAGCCCGCCGCCGGGGATTTGCGAATGCGCTGTCGCTCGATGTCTATGGAAATGTTGCGGAGACCGCGTCAACCAATGTCTTCATGGTCCGCGACGGCGAAATCCTGACACCGGTGCCAAACGGCATGTTCCTTAACGGCCTGACCCGGCAGCGGATCATTAAGTTGCTTGCGGCCGACGGAATCGTCGTCAACGAGACCACCCTGACGGTTGATGACTTTCGCGATGCCGGCGAGATTTTCGTCACCGGCAACATCGGCAAGGTCGTCCCGGTCACGCGTTTCGAGGATCGTGATCTCAATGTCGGGAGAACGGCAATGCGTGTCCGCGAGGCCTATTGGGATTATTCCCACTCGCTGGCCGCGGATTGACCCCCGAGCCAGCGAATCCGGCCGGGCCGGTCGCTCCGAATACTGCGACCCGACCGAAAGACCCTGAGCCACAAGGACACCAAGCATTCCATGAATTCCATGCGTGTCATCGAGATCCGCGAACCCGGGGGCCCCGAGGTCCTGACGGAGGCGGAACGACCGGTCCCCCGACCGGGACGGGAGCAGATTCTGATCCGCGTCAAGATTGCCGGGGTCAATCGACCGGACTGCCTCCAGCGGGCAGGACTCTACGCTCCGCCCCCCACGGCCTCGGATCTTCCGGGCCTTGAGGCCTCGGGCACCGTCGCGGCCGTCGGATCCGGGGTCACCAGCTGCAAGGTTGGTGACAAGGTGACGGCCCTGTTGCCGGGAGGAGGGTACGCCGAGTACGCGCTGACCCATCAGGATCATGCCCTGCCGGTTCCGGCCGGGCTCGGATTCGCCGAAGCCGGGGCGCTCTGCGAGACCCATTTCACGGTCTGGAGCAATGTCTTTATGCGTGGCGGGCTGAGAGGTGGCGAGACCTTTTTGGTCCATGGCGGCTCGTCGGGAATCGGGACGACGGCGATCCAGCTTGCCAGTGCCTTCGGGGCTCGTGTGTTTGCAACGGCGGGTTCTGCCAAGAAATGTGCCGTCTGTCTGGAATTGGGCGCCGAGGCCGCCTTCAACTACCGGTGTGAGGATTTCGTCGATCGGATACGGGACGAGACCGGCGGCCGGGGTGCGGACCTCATTCTTGACATGGTCGGCGGCGACTACATTCAAAGGAATATCCGGGCGCTCGCGGACGATGGTCGGCTGGTCCAGATTGCCTTCCTGCGTGGGGCGAAGGCCACGTTGAACTTTTCGGGTCTCATGGTTAGGCGACTCACCGTCACAGGATCGACACTCAGGCCGCAGAGCGATCTCGCGAAGGCCCGGATTGCACGGGACCTTCGGGAGAACGTCTGGCCGCTTCTCGAAACCGGTCGCATCCGCCCGGTCATGGATTCCAACTTTGCGCTGGCAGAGGCGGCGGCGGCCCACCGTCACATGGAGAGTTCGGAACACATCGGCAAGATCGTACTCACCGTGGCGTGAACCAGACCGCGAATTCGATCCGGGCGTCGTCGGATCCCGATTGTGAGCCCCGGTTCCCCCGAGGCCCTTCCGTCGGGCAGGAATGCGCTTTTCTCAGGCGAAGCAGACGATTATAGAGTGGCCGAAACGGATCAAGACAAGTGTGTGCCGATGTTTCCGGCGATTCCGGGTTGCCACCGGACGCCGATCGGGCTCCTCTTCCTGTGAGGATCGAGCATGGCGACTCCGATCATGGCGAAAGCGACGGCCGTTTGGCTTGTTGACAATACATCCCTGACGTTCAGGCAGATCGCTGACTTCTGTGGCCTGCATGAACTTGAGGTCAACGGAATTGCCGATGGTGAAGTGGCTATTGGTATCAAGGGGCTGGATCCGGTTGCGGGCAACCAGTTGTCAGAAGAAGAACTGCGAAAGGGCCAGGAGGACCCCGAGCATCGGCTTCATCTGAAAGAACTGCCGGCAGTCGGGGGTGAGCCGAAGCGCCGGGGCCCGCGCTATACCCCGTTGTCGAAGCGCCAGGACAAACCGGCGGCGATCAATTGGCTCGTCAAATTCCATCCGGAACTGACCGACGGTCAGATTTCGAGGCTGATCGGGACGACAAAACCCACGATCAAGTCGGTCCGTGAACGGACACACTGGAACATGGCGAACATTCAGCCGACCGATCCGGTCGCTCTCGGGCTGTGCCGACAAACCGAACTGGATGCGGCTGTCCGAACGGCGGTTGCCAAGAAGGCGAATCTCGGGGAAGTGATGTCGGAAGAGCAACGGAAGAAACTGGTGTCCACCGAGCAATCGTTGCAGATGGAACCTGAAGTCCGGATTCCCACGTCGATCACCGGCCTGGAGAACTTCAGTCTTTCGAACAAGGATCGGGATGCCGACAGCCGGAGAGACGCCCTCGTGGATGCCGAGAGCCTGTTCAACCTGCCATCCGGGGACGAGGATGACACATAGCCGCCTTTGGCCGGTCCGATCGGTCGGACCGGATCGGTCCGGTCAGGACCCGACCGCGCCGAGACACGACAGTGTGACGGCCACGGATTTCGACGCCATCTTCAGCGCGCAGATCCGGGCTCTCAAGGACGACGGCAACTACCGGATCTTCGCCGATCTGGAACGATTGCGTACCCGGCGACCTATGGCGTCCAGCCATGGACCCGATGGCGTCAGCGATGTCACCATCTGGTGTTCCAATGACTACTTGGGGATGGCACAGAGCGAGACGGTTGTCTCCGCCGCCCGGGAGGCGCTTGAACGTTACGGAGTCGGTTCCGGCGGAACCCGAAATATTTCCGGGACCAACCACTGCCATGTCCTCCTGGAACGCGAACTCGCCGAACTTCACGGCAAGGAAGCGGCATTGATCTTCACATCCGGCTATATCGCCAACTGGAGTACGCTCTCGACGCTGGGTTCCCGAATTCCCGGAACGGTCATCCTTTCGGATGCCGCCAACCACGCCTCGATGATCCAGGGTATCCGGCATTCCGGCGCGGCCAAAATGATCTTCCGACACAATGATGTTCGGGACCTGGATAAAAAACTTGCCGAGTGCCCGCCGGAAGCCCCAAAGATCGTCGCCTTCGAATCCCTCTATTCGATGGATGGCGATATCGCCCCCATCGCCGAGATCTGCGATGTCGCGGAACGCCATGGTGCCATGACCTATCTGGACGAAGTCCATGCTGTCGGACTCTACGGTCCGGAAGGCGCCGGGATCGCCGCACGCGAAGGCGTGGCCGACCGGGTAACGATCATCGAGGGGACGCTGGCCAAGGCCTTCGGTTGCCTCGGCGGATACATCGCCGCGTCTCGCCTCTGTTGCGATTTTGTACGGTCTTTCGCCAGCGGTTTCATTTTCACCACGTCCCTGCCGCCGGCCGTTGCATCGGGAGCGCTGGCGGCCGTCCGGCATTTGAGGGCCAGCGATGAGGAACGCCGCCGCCACCAGCGGCAGGTCGCCCGGCTTCGCCGGGGACTGGATCGGGCCGGAATTCCCCATATCGGAGAGGACAGCCATATCGTGGCGGTTCTGATCAAGGACCCGGTCAAGTGCCGGCAGATCTCCGATATTCTCAGGGATGACTATGGAATCTACGTCACTCCGATCAATTATCCGACCGTCCCCAAGGGAACCGAACGGCTTCGGATCACCCCGTCCCCCCTTCACAGCGACAGGGACATCGACCACCTCGTTCGAGCGTTGTCGGCACTGTGGAGTCAATGCGCGCTGTCGCGCGCTGTCGCCTGATCACTTCCGGGATTTCCTGGACCCGCCCCGGGGCCGTGGCCGGCCCGCCGTTCGCCGGACGGATTTTTCCATGCCCGGAGATTTCGGGCGGACCGTGCGCGAAGTCCGGGATCTTGTGACCGATGATCGATGAATTGACGGTCTTTCGGCAGGACCGTGTATCAACCTGGTTCCGGCAACTCCGCGATGTTCTCTGTCGCGAATTCGAGGCCTTGGAAGTCCGTCACTGCCACGGGTCGTTAAGCGACCGGGATGCCGGACGATTCACCGTTCGAACCACACGGCGTCAGGATCCCGTTGTCGGTCGGAATGGCAGTGACGCTGGCGACGGCGAAGACGGGAACGACGACGCGGCGCACCGGGACGGTGGTGGCGGGCTGATGTCGGTGATGCGGGACGGACGCGTTTTCGAAAAGATCGGCATCAATGTCTCGACGGTACATGGGCAGCTTGGCGCCGCGGCCATGGCGTCCCTGACGGAACGCCGGGAAATCCCGGGGCTTGGCCGGGACCCGCGGTTCTGGGCTTCCGGGATTTCCCTTGTTGCCCATATGAACAGCCCGAAGGTCCCCGCACTTCATATGAATACGCGCATGTTCTGGACGCCGTTTGCAACCTGGTTCGGTGGGGGTATCGATCTCAATCCGGCCGTGCCGGAACCCGCCGATACGAACCATTTCCATCAGGTGCTTCAGGCCGTTTGCGATCGCCACGCCCCGGACTTCTATCCCCGGTTCCGGGACTGGGCAGACCGGTACTTCCGGATTCCTCATCGACAGGAGGCACGAGGCGCGGGCGGAATTTTCTTTGATGATCTTGCGTCCGGAGACTGGGACGCGGACTTCGCCTTCGTCCGAGATGTCGGTGATGCAGTCCTCAAGGCGTGGATGCCGATCGTCGAAAGACGGCGCCACGATCCCTGGACATGCGTTGACCGTGAACAACAGTTGATGCGGCGCGGGCGCTATGTGGAATTCAATCTCCTTTACGATCGGGGAACCCGGTTCGGTCTCGAGTCGGGCCATGATCCGGATGCCGTTCTGATGAGCTTGCCACCGCTGGTGCGGTGGCAGTGACAGTCGGGTTCGGGGAATACCGGTACCGGGCCTCAGGGTCATGCTCCCGGTACGGGCCGGGCGACCGGTCTGTCGCGTTTCAGCGTCTGATGGTGTCGATCATTCGCCGGACATTGTCGGGATCGGCGTCCGGAGTGATGCCGTGTCCGAGGTTGAACACATGGGCACCGCCGGCGAAGGCGGCCACGATCCGGCGGGTCTCGGCGATGAGCGGGGCCCCGCCGGAGACAAGGAATTTCGGATCAAGATTCCCCTGAACGCAGGCCCGGGGCTGCAGGTCACGCGCCGCCTCGGTGGCGTCGATGTCGGTGCCGAGAGCGATGCAATCGACGCCGGTTGATGCAACATAGCTGGCATATCGCCGGCCGGCGCCGCGAGGAAATCCGATGAGTGGCACAGCCGGAAAGTTGCGCCGGAGCGCCTTGAAAATGCGGCGGTGGACGCGGCTGCAGTAGCGGTCAAACAAAGCCGTGCTCCGGGTCAGGCTTCCGGCCCAACTGTCGAAGAGCTTCAGCACTTCGGCGCCGGCTCGCGCCTGTTCAGAGAGATAGAGTATGGTCGCGTCCGTCAGGTGGTCGATCAAGCGGTCGAATAGCCGCTGGTCTTCGCGAATCAGCATGTGGGCAGGTTCCTGCCCGGGTGTGCCCCGGCCGGCGATCATGTAGGTCGCGACAGTCCAGGGAGCCCCGGCGAATCCGATCAAGGCGGTGGCGGGTGGCAGATCCCGGCGCAGATTTTCGATCGTCCGGTAGACAGGCGCCAGGTGGTTGTGAATGGCTGCGGCCGGGGCGAGGGCGTCGATGTCCCCTTGGGTCCTGACCGGTGACAGACGTGGTCCATGGCCTTCCGGGAAATCGAGTTTGCATCCCAGTGCGTGCGGCAGCAGGAGGATATCCGCGAACAGGATGGCGGCATCAAGGCCATACCGGCGGATCGGCTGCAATGAGATTTCCGTCGCCAGATCCGGTGAATAGCAGAGATCGAGGAAACGTCTCTCCCGTGCCCGGATTCTCCTGTATTCCGGCAAATACCGACCCGCCTGCCGCATGATCCAGACGGGTGGCACAGGAAGGGCCTCACCGGCCAGAGCCCTCAGGATTGGCTTGTCGGATGGGTTCAGTTGACTCAATCCGGGAAATGCAATCGATTGACGCTGATGGGTTTAACAGCCCCGGAGGGCGAGGTGAAGGGGCTGGCGTGCATCGCCCCCCCCCCCCCGAGATCCGGCCGACAAGGAGCCATCGCCAAGTGGGTAACCGACTGAACCATGAAGGTTGATCTGGCGGACCGGACGCTCCGGATCGGTACCCGGGGCTCGCCGCTTGCGCGTATTCAGGCGGGAGAACTCCGGGCGTGCCTGATCGAGCGGGGCGGCATCGACCCGGACCGAATCGCAATCGTCGTGATCCGGACGGCCGGTGATGCCGTTCGGGACCGACCGCTCCACGAAGTCGGTGGCAAGGGCTTGTTCGTCCGCGAAATCGATCAGGCGTTGCTCGCGGGCACTATCGACATGGCGGTTCATTCAATGAAGGACCGGCCCGGTGTCGGTCCGGCCGGAATCGGGACGTGCTGCTTTCTTCCGCGTGAAGATGTCCGCGACGCCTTTGTGGCCCTAGATCATCCGTCTCTCTGCGACCTGCCGTACGGTGCCCGGGTCGGAACCAGCAGCCCGCGGCGTCGGAGCCAGATCCTCCGGCTGCGTCCGGATCTGGAGCTTTGCGGTTTCAGGGGCAACGTCCAGACCCGGCTCGACCGACTTCACCGGGGCGAGGCCGTGGCCACCGTCCTGGCCGTGGCCGGACTGAACAGGCTTGGGCTGGCCCACCACGCGACGTTGGCGATGACGCCAGACGACATGCTGCCGGCGATTGGCCAGGGCGCGGTTGGCGTCGACGCACGGATGGACGACACACCGGTCGTCATGCTCCTGACAGCGCTCTCGGATAGGCAGACCGGGATCCAGCTCCGCGCCGAGCGTGCGCTTCTGAAAGGGCTGGGCGGGTCCTGCCGGACGGCAGTTGCCGGGTTTGCCGAGTTGACGCCAACCGGGCTGCGCCTTCGGGGCGAGGTTCTGAGCCCGGACGGTTCCGATTGCGTCAAGGGCGAGATGCGAGGGCCGTCCACTCAGGCTGGCCGCCTGGGCCAGGACTTGGCGGTTCAGTTGCGGGAGGCACCTGGTGCCGAGCGGTGGTTGGATGGAATGTCCTGAATGTCTGACGGTTCAGGGCCGGCGCCGTTCGGAACCGTAGGTGCTGTCAATGGTCATGATCTCGCCGGTTACGGCCAGTGCACCGGTTGCCGCGAGGAACTGCGCCGTCTCGGCAATGTCTGCGGTTTCGTCGATATGATCCAGAGGGCCCGCCCGGTCAGTCGATTCCCTTTGATGGGTTGCTGCGCTCGACCGTCTCTTGAGGCTGGTGGCGAGGACACCGCCTGCGGCGACGGCGTTCACCCGGATGCGATGTCGGGCGAGAGCGGAGGCGAAACTCTGTGTCATCCTGTTCAGGGCGGCACAGCTGATCGAAAAGGCGAACAGTTCCGGGGGCGCGTTTTCAGGGACCAGAGCACTGATATTGACGATGGCTCCTGCGGCGCGATCACTTCCTTCGTCTTGCGCCTGCTGGATCATCCGGTCGGCAACGAGACGGGTCAGTCGCATGTTGGCGAGAACGTTGTGGCGAAAGAGTTCATCAAGGGCGTCGTCATGAGAGACCATGGGGTCCGAATGCCGCCACCGGAGATTCGCATTGACGAGAACATCCACACGCTCGTAGGCGTCGAGGGTCGCGGCAAGAAGATTGACGATGGTGAGTTTCTCGTTGATGTCGCCGCAATATCGTTGGGCATTGCTGCCAGCCGGCATGTCCCGGCATTCGCGGCGTAATGCTTGATCGTCGCTATCGACCATCATGACATTCGCATCGGCCTCGGCAAACCGCCGGGCGATCGCAAGACCGATTCCGGCGGCGGCGCCCGTGACGATGGTGGTCTTGCCGGTCATGGAAAACGGCATCGGCACACTTCCGGAAGCTGGAATTCTTCTGTGACGATAAGAGAATGCGGAAGACATCGCCAGATGCCTGTGCCCCGATTGGCGGGACCGCCTCTCCGAACCGTTCCGCACTGCAGGTTTTCGAGGCCGAAACGCGACAGCCGGGATAGGAAATCGGGAATCGGGTTCACGGACCGGGCCGGGGCCGGGTCGCCCGAATGACCTTGTATCCACCGGCTTCGCTGACCGTCCGGAAGGACCGGAAACAGGCGCCAAGTGACGACTCATAGGCCAGACGGCGGTTGCCGACGAGATGCAGCGTCCCGTTGGGGTTCAAAAGCGTGGCCGCCCGTCGGATGAAGGCGCGGCCGAGACCGGGATCGGGCCTGCGGGTCATGTGGAACGGTGGATTCATCAGGACAAAATCGACCTCGCCCTCGCCAGCATAGGCGAGAGCATCCGCCCAGGCAAAGCGAACGCGCCCGTCTTTGATGTTCATCCGCGCGCATTCAATGGCGGCGTGTCGCGAATCGACGAGCGTCAGGCGATGAATTTCCGGGTTTCCGGTGAGGGCATGGTGTGACAGCCAACCCCAGCCGGCACCGAGATCAATGCCGGTACCCCTGAGCGGCGGGAGGTTTCTTGCCAGAAGCGCGGATCCGGGGTCGACATCGTCGGCGCTGAACAGACCCGGAACAGATTGAAATCCTGCGGCATTCGGGCTGGGAACGAGCTGTTGTTGCCAGGCATCGAAAGCGCTGGACCCCGATTCGCGGCGGGTCAGCCAAAGCACGCGACCATGGGCTTTCGAGAGGCAGCCGTCAACCGGGTGGATCGACCTGACGGTTTTGAGGATTCCGTCGATCCCCTCTCCTCGGTCCCCGTCGATCATCAGTGTTCCGCCGGGCCTTAGCCGGGAATAGGCGGCGCCAATCAACCCCAGCGTCCGCTGTCGTGATCGGTCGAGTTCGGCAACGGCAAGGAACGCCGTTTCCTCGGTGGCAGTCCGGACCCGGAACCCTTCGGCGACAAGCTGGTCATACCGGGTGCGATCGTCCTGAACGACGTTCAGCCGTTCGGGGCCGAGCCATCGATAGAACGGGCGAAGACGGCCATTCCAGGCGACGATCGGATACCCTTCGGGAAGGTGCAGCCTGCCGTCCCGGAACGGGAGACCGAGCCGGTCGGCACCGGTCATCGGTCCTGGAGACCCGCCCGCAGCTAGTCTTCCTTTTCCATGACACATTGAAGCGGGTGGCTGTGCTTCTTCGCGTACTCCATCACTTGTGTAACCTTGGTTTCGGCGACTTCCCGGGTGAAAACGCCAATCACCGCCAGCCCTTTCTGATGAACGGTCAGCATTAACGCCACGGCCCGCTGGTGACCCATTCCGAAGACCGTCTCGAGGACATGGACGACGAACTCCATGGGCGTGTAGTCGTCGTTGAGAAGCAGCACCTTGTAGAGCGGCGGCCGCTCGGTTCGTGTTCGCGTTCGGGTCCGAGTGTGCGTGAGAACGTCCGAATCCGGGGAATCATCCGAATGAGAATGGATGCACATTACTTCCATGGGTTTCGGCCAGTTGTCTCTCCGGAGTCTGCGTTACCGACTACCGTAAACGGCCCGTCAAGGACACCCCAGAAAACCGCACGCAGGACCGTGGGAACCGCCGGGTGCGGCCGGACGGCGGACTGCGGATATCGCCCCGACAGCGCAGGAATGGCCTGAAGTCCGGGGCTCGCGGACGGGAGTTCCCGTCCCTTGGCCAGGGTCCGGTCCGCGTTGGCCCGGTCCGGAAGCGTACGGCCCTCGCCGGCCCTCCGGGACCGCATTGGGTGACGGAGACTCACTTTGCCAAGACAACGACCATCCCTTGCGCGAATCACCCCGACTCGCAGGCGGCCTCTTGTATGATGAAGTCCGGCATTTCCGTGATCGCCGGAACGGCGGAGCGTTTTTTGGATGCCGGAATTGCGGACGCGCCGACTGTGTGTCGTGAACCTGCGAGCCCGCAAAATCCAGGTTCCCCGGCTGCAACGTGGCCGGGACGTGATGGGTAAACTGGCACGGATTACGGGCTGATTCCCGGATTCAGCAACGTCGCGTTCGTGCATCCCGGAGAGTGTCCGCGTTACAATATCTTGCTGCCTTGGATGTTGACGATCCCAAACTTGTGTTCACTCTTGTCGAAATTCGCAAATTTGAGATGGCTGTCGAGGGGCCGTATGTGACGGGAGACCGGCTCTTTGAACCCGGTCCGGCACCGAGCCGTCAGCCGGCACCTGCACGGGCTATTCGGGCGGCGATGACCGGCGGTCGTCCCGACGGGAATCAAGTCAACAGAATCAATGCGTTGCAGAATTCTTCTTTACGGCCGGCAATTCCATGCTACATTTCGCGGAAGTTCGCGTTCAAGCGGCGCCATCATGAGGCAATCTATTGAGCAGAGGGTATTCAGACCATTGTTGATCTTCCGGGTAGCGATCGCCGCACTCCTGGTTGCCTTATGCGTCTCGGGCGCATCGGCCAGCCAGTATGCCGCGATGGTGATGGATGCACGGACCGGCGAGGTCCTTCATTCGAGAAACGCAGACACCCGTCTGCATCCGGCGTCCCTGACAAAGATGATGACGCTCTACGTTGCCTTCCAGGCCGTCGAAGGTGGCGAAATCGGACTCGATACGCGGGTCAAGGTTTCGCGCAACGCGGCCGGCGAGCCGCCATCGAAGCTGGGTCTCCGGGCAGGGCAAAGGATTTCCGTCCGTCACCTGATCCGGGCGACGGCGGTTCGATCCGCCAATGATGCGGCGACGGCACTGGGCGAGGCCATTTCCGGGAGCGAAGCGGCCTTTATCCGTCGAATGACGGCGACTGCCCGGCTGATGGGAATGACGAAAACGAACTTCAAGAATGCGCACGGGCTGACCCAGAGCGGCCATCTGTCATCGGCCCGGGACATGACAATTCTTGGCCGCCGGCTCCTCTACGACTTTCCGGAATATTACAATCTCTTCTCCCGGCCAACGGCCGATGCCGGTGTCGCCAGGGTCCGGAACACCAATCGGCGTCTGCTGTCGAGCTATCGTGGCGCGGACGGCATCAAGACGGGATACACCCGCGCCTCCGGCTTCAGCCTGGTAGCGTCGGCCCGCAGAGACAATGTTCGCATCATTGCCACGGTTTTTGGTGGAAAGACTGCGGCGCGGCGCGACAGACGGGTGGCGGAACTTCTTGAAATGGGCTTTCAGCGGGCTCCCCGATCGGCCAGTGTCGCCGCACTGCCGCCGATTTTCGCCGTGGGACCGGATGGCAACAGGATCCTGGCCCGCAACACGCCGGGTCTGCGTCCGCGCCATCGTCCGGCGTCGATCCTGGACCGGTATGTCGTCGGCGCCCTCGGAGACGAACTCGACGATGCGTCGGACGCAACAAAACTCGCGGCCGCGTCAGGCGAAACCGGAGAAGCGGGCCTGGTCATGGCCGAAGGCGATACGGATGCCGACGTCACGCCCCCGGAATTGCCGACGGTGCTGACGACAGTCGTGATCGAACGGCCACGACCTGCGCCCAACAGGATCGTGGAGGACTATCGGTCAGCCCGTGTTGTCAGCCAGCGCCAGGATCCCTCGAATCGGAACTGGCGGGCCGTTGTCGGCCATCATGCCAACTGGCACGCGGCCGAAAAACGCTTGATGACGACGGTGCTGCGATGGTCGGGATCCTTCGTCAGAGCCCGACGGACCGTCGAACTGGTCAACGAGAAAGGGCGCCAGCGTTATCAGGCGAGATTCGACGGTCTCAGCGAATCCGAAGCGAAAGACTTTTGCACGTTGTTGCGTGCGCAGAACGAATTCTGCGAACCGATCGGACCCCCCGTGTGAGCGTCGGCGGGGCTACCGGGCCTGCGCTGCGCAGACGTTGAATCGTCTGGACAATTCGAACTGGTGATGTCCGGGATGGCGGGGCGGGAGCCAGGCGCCAATCAGAATCCGAGGCCTTCGTATTTTTTCTTGAATCGCGAGACCCGACCGCCGGAATCAACGAGCTTGAGACCGCCGCCGGTCCATGCCGGGTGGGCCGAAGGGTCGATTTCCAGGGTCAGGGTGTCGCCTTTCGAACCGTAGGTCGAACGGGTCTTGTAGGTTGACCCATCGAGAAGTTTGACCTCGATCATGTGGTAGTCGGGATGCAGGTCCTTTTTCACGTGTCGGATCCTTCTGCTCTCGGGCCTGACTTCGGCCGGTAGTTCGTCTTTTCGGCGATGCGTGCCGATTTGCCCCGGCGGGATCGCAAGTAGTAAAGCTTGGCACGCCGCACCCGCCCCCGGCGGATGACCGTGATGCTTTCGATATTCGTCGAATAGAGCGGAAACATCCGTTCGACGCCCTCGCCGAAGGAAATCTTTCGAACGGTGAAGGATGCCCCGATCCCGTCGCCGCCCTTGCGGGCGATGCAGACCCCTTCATAGTTCTGAACGCGTGAACGAGACCCTTCAACAATCTTGTAACCGACGCGAATCGAATCTCCAGCCTTGAAGTCAGGAATCCTGCCGCCGAGAGATCGGACCTGGTCCGCTTCGAGCTGCTCAATCATGTTCATGCCCTATCCTCCCGCCTCCGCGTCGCCGTCGGTCCGACCGCGGTTCCGATCCACTTCCGTTCCGACCTGTGCCCGTCAACTACGCGGACCCGTCACGATGCCCTTGTCGCCCACTGCGCCCCGGTCGGGCCTCCGCAAGGTCTGGCCGCCGCGCCTGCGTCAGGCGATCCGAACACTCGCGGCGCCAGCGGGCGATCTCCGCATGATGACCGGAAAGCAGGACATCCGGGATTTTGCGGCCACGCCACTCCGTGGGCCGGGTATACTGCGGGTACTCCAGCCGCCCCGACGAAAAGGACTCCTCCTCGACCGACTCGGGGTTTCCGAGGACGCGCGGTATAAGGCGAACCGTCGCTTCGATCAAGGCCTGCGCGACGACCTCGCCCCCGATGACGACAAAATCCCCGAGAGAGACCTCTTCCAGTTTGTAGGCTTCTATGACCCGTTCGTCGACTCCCTCGAAGCGGCCGCAAAGCAGAGTCACGCCGCGCCCTTTCGACCACCGTCTGGCCATGTCCTGTCGGAACGGAACGCCGCGGGGCGACAGACAGACGACCGGCCAACGCCGTGGATCCGCAGGAGTCCCGGCCGCCGCCCGGTCCAGGGCCGCCGCCACCACGTCCGGCCGAAGGATCATTCCCGCGCCGCCGCCCGCCGGCGTATCGTCGACGTTGCGGTGACGCCCCCGGCCAAAATCTCGAAGATCAATGGTCTGGAGTGCCCAAAGGCCCGATGCACAGGCCGTCCCTGCAATCGAATGGGACAGGATTCCGGGAAAGGCTCCGGGCAGAAGCGTGATGACCCGGGCAGTCCAGACAGGCGGCAACGGCAGGTCGTCCCCACCGCCGCCGCTGGCGGCACCGGTGTCGGGACCGTGGTTCCGAGGCGTACCGGCCATCGTCATCGCGGAAAACCGGGCACCGGATTGCGGCCGGTTCCGTTCGGATCGGCACCGTCGTGAATTGGCCCGTTCGGGGACGGTTCCGATGCCGGTTCCAGCCCGAAACCGGCCCCCACTCTTCGGTTCATCCGAGATTCGGTCGCCATGACATCAGAAGACGCCCTCCGGCGGGTCGACCGTAATTCGGCCGGATTCAAGGTCGACAATGGGGACAGCCTCTTGCGAAAACGGTAGCAGGACCGATTCCCGGGAATCCACGAGGCGAACTTCGAGAATGTCACCGGCCCCGTGGTTCTGGACTGCGGACACGGTCCCGACTTGCCGACCCCCGAGATCATTGACCGTGAGTCCGATGAGATCCGCGACATAATAGTCCCCGTTCCCAAGATCCGGCAAACGGCGCCTGTCGACAAACAGGCGCACGCCTTTCAGGGTTTCGGCCGATTCCCGGCTCGAGATCCCGGACAGACGGGCAATGATCCCACGATGGTCGATCCGCACCAGCTTGATGTCGAACGACCGGCAACTGTCCTCGGTTTCAAGTCGACCATAGCCGGCGATTGTACGGGGGTCGTCACAGTAGCTTTCGATCCGAACATTGCCCCGGACTCCATGGGCACCGAGAATTCGACCCAGGCAAACCCGGCCGGACCGGGTCACGGTGAAGGACTCCGGAGTTCCGCGACGTGGTCATGGTTGAGACCGGCTGACGGCCGGAACGTGATGAACCACCGGCGGCCGGGTTCAGTTCCTGCGTGATGCGTCGAATCCGGCGTGCCACGGCGAGAGACCTGATTGACCCCGGAGGAGGGTTTACGGCCACCAAAGGCCGCAGACCCTGCCGGCGACATGACCGAATGCCGGTTCCCATCCCGAGTGCGCGACATTCCGGCCATTCGTCATCGGAGTCCGGTCACGCGGCCGTTTCGGCAGCAGCCTCGGCGGCTTCCGCCCGTTCACGGGCCTTTTTGCCCTGCTGGCCCTTGACGGGGTTGTTGCGGACGGTCCTCTCGAGGACTTCGGCGTTTTCCAGGAAACGGGCGATGCGATCCGTCGGTTTTGCGCCCTGGTCGAGCCAGTACCGGATACGATCAAGGTTAAACGTCACACGCTGGTCGCTGTCTTTCGGGAGGAGTGGGTTGTAGGTACCGAGTTTCTCGACGAAACGGCCATCACGAGGCATGCGGCTGTCTGCAGCGACGATTCGGTAGAACGGGCGCTTTTTGGACCCGGCGCGGGCGAGACGGATTTTCATGGCCATGTGTGTGACTCCCTGGAGTTTGGTACTGGATTCGGACTGAGTGCTGGCCCTGCCGGGATTCCAATGATGGTTCCGGCAGTCCCGAGAGACTGGACGACAAATGGGAGCCCCGGTTCCGGCAGGGTGTCACGCTGGGCGGGGCCACGTCGAATCGTCCGATTGATTCCGGTCATTTCCGGTGCTGTTCGTGATGCCGGATGACTTCGGCGATGATGAAGTTGAGAACCTTGGCGGCGAATTCCGGATCGAGGTCGGCGGAACGCGCCAGGTGCTGAAGGCGGCCGATCTGATGCGCCTCCCGCTTCGGGTCAGCCGGTGGAAGCCCGTTGGCAGCCTTGATTTCACCAACGGCCTTCGTACGACGGAATCGCTCGGCCAATGTGTAGACGAGAATTGCGTCCAGCCGGTCGATGCTGTCGCGGTGCTCCTTGAGGATCGAGGCAATGTCAGAGTCTGGAGTCGGAGTCATGGCAAAGGCTCCGTGGGCCGGTAACGAAAGACAAGATCATAGGTTTTGGGACTTTCAGCTTCAGTGTCGAGCCAGCCACCGAGGCGCCGGGCCAAGGCTATCGAACGGACGTTGTCACGGCTGATGTAACTCACCAGCGTTGGCCAGTGAAGGATCTCGAAGGCATAGGCCTTGAGGCAGTGGGCGGCTTCCGTCATGTATCCCCTTCCCTCATGATCTGCATAAACCATCCAGCCGAGTTCGCGTTCGGGAAATCCGGGAAGGCAGTTGAGGGCCACTTGCCCCACGCAGGTTCCCGAACGGGTCAGAACGACAGCCATGCCACCGTGACCGTAGAACTGCCACTGCACGACATCGGACGCGAACAACATCCAGGCCCGTTGGCGGTCAAAGGGTCCGCCAATGTAAACGCTGCGTTCCGAGGCCATCAGATCGGCATAGGCCTCGAAGTCATCGAGCCGATTCGGACGCAGCGTCAACCGGTCCGTTGTCAGGACCGGTCCAACCATTGGCGTCGCCGGCGACTCCGTCGCTGGACAGCCGATTCCGGTATGATCTCGGTCTGCCGGCATCTAGCGTTTCCTGCCTTTCCGGCCGAGGCGACGCATCAGTTCCGGCGACAGTGGAGACCCTCGATTCCCTCCAAGCACGCCCAGCGCTCCCATGCCGCCGGTTCCAGCAAGGCCTGCCAGTCCGCCCGTCAGGTCGGGCATGGCGGCCTCCGCCGTCGCCGATCCCGGATCCGGTGTCGAACGGCCGGCAGAAGACTGGCTGTTCAGGAACGATTTCAACATTCCCCGTTTGCCCATTTGTTTCATGGTGTCGGACATGAATCGGTGCAGTTTGAGGAGCCGGTTGAGTTCACTGACGTCGAGGCCGGCGCCAGTGGCGATTCTCCGTTTGCGGCTGGCTTTAAGCAGGGACGGATTCAGCCTTTCCTTCCGGGTCATCGACTGGATGAGTGCAATGTTGTGCCGAAAATAGCTGTCGTCCATTCCGGCTGTGGTCAGTTGCTGTTTTGCCTTCGCCACTCTTGGAAGCATGGCAAGGAGTCCCTGAACGCCGCCGACACCCTGGATTTGTTCGAGTTGGTCACGCAAGTCATTCATATTGAAGCGGCCCTGCCTCATCCGCCTCGCCATGCGTTCGATCTTCTGTTGTTCCGCGGCCTCCCTCGCCTTTTCCACCAGGCTGACGATGTCGCCCATTCCGAGAATGCGGCCTGCAATCCGTTCCGGGTGGAATTCCTCCAGGGCATCCACCTGTTCGCCGACCCCGATGAAGCGGATCGGTTTTCCGGTTACGGCCTTCATCGACAGTGCAGCACCGCCACGCCCGTCACCGTCCATTCGGGTCAGGATGACGCCGGTGACGCCGACCCGGGCGTCGAACTCCCGTGCCACGTTGACTGCGTCCTGGCCGGTCAGCCCATCGGCAACCAGGAGGATTTCCCGGGGGCTTGTGGCGTCCCGGACGGCGGCGGCTTCCGACATGAGTTCATCATCGGCGTGCAGTCGGCCTGCGGTGTCCAGGAGCAAGACGTCATGACCGCCAAGGGAAGCATGCTGGCTGGCGCGCCGGGCGATCTGGACCGGGTCTTCGCCGCGGATGATCGGCAGGGTCTCGATACCGGACTGGCTTCCGAGAACCGCAAGCTGATGCATCGCCGCAGGTCGGCTGGTGTCCAGTGACGCCATCAGGACCTTCTTCCCGTCGACATCGCCGAGCCGCCGGGCCAGTTTGGCCGTGGTCGTCGTCTTCCCCGACCCTTGGAGTCCGACCATGAGAATCGTCGCGGGTGGAGTGTCGATTTTCAGTTGACCAGCATCAGCCCCGTCACCCGAAAGCACGCTTACAAGTTCGTCATGGACGATCTTGACCACCTGATGACCAGGCGCGATGGACCGGGTGACGTGCTGACCACGGGCCTTTTCCCGGACGTCACGAATGAATGCTCGCGCGACCGGCAGGGAAACGTCGGCGTCGAGCAACGCGACCCGCACGTCCCTGAGCGCGGCAGCGATGTCATCGTCGCCGAGAACGCCGCGGCGCGTCAGGGTTCCGAAAACGCCCGAGAGCCGTTCGGAGAGAGTCTCGAACATGGCTCGTTCTCCATTGACTGCCCGGCCGGACACCTGGGTCCCGGAAATCGAAATTGGCCCGCCGCGGTGATCCCGGGCCGGATAACTTGTCAGGGCCGGGGCCGCACGGCGGGATGGCATCCGCGGGCGAAACTCGCTGGCGGATGTCGATCCCCGGTTTCGGTCCTGGGACCGGAAGTGTCGCGACTTCCAGAGTTCATCGGGCAGATAATGAGGCGTTGACGGCCCGTCAAGGCAGTTTCCGGTTCAACGGACGGCCAGGACCCTGGCTTCGCCAGCGCGAGGTCGGGTTCGAGTGGGAGCCGTGAACGCTGCTGTTGCCTTTGCCGCAATGACTCCCGATTCTGAGGCGATGATGTTTTCACCTGCTGCCCTCGGTCATCTCTCCATGCTGGCTTTCTCGCTGCTGATCGCGGGTTCCTTCAGCATCGGTGTGCGAATTGCCAACCTGATGGACCCGACCGCACTGACGGCCATCCGGTTCCTGATCTCCGGCATGATCGTCGGGATCTGCGCCGCATTTGGCCCGGGATTTCGCCGCGAGCATTTCAGGGGCGCTTGGCGGTATGGCGTCCTCGGTGTCCTGTTTGCGACTTATTTCGTGTTGATGTTCGAAGGGTTGAAGACGGCACCTGCAGTTTCCGCCTCGGCCGTCTTTACGCTGACGCCGATCCTGTCCGGTGTGGCAGGCTATTTCATCCTGCGGCAGGTGATGACCGGCCGGATGGCCCTGGCCCTGGCGGTCGGTGCCTGCGGCGCCCTGTGGGTGATTTTTCGCGCTGACCCCGTGGCATTGCTCCAAGTCGACATTGGCTACGGTGAGGCCATCTATCTCGTGGGCTGCGGTTTCCACGCCGTCTATACGCCAATGATAGCCAGGCTGAGCCGTGGCGAGCCGGCGATGGTGGTCACGTTTGGAATGACCGTCAGCGGGTTCCTCTATCTTGCCGCGCTCAGCCTGCCGGAGCTGTTGCGTATCGATTGGACGGCGCTGCCATGGGTTTTCTGGGCGGGCCTGGTCTATCTGGCTGTCTTCTCCAGCTCGATGTCGTTCTTTTTTCTGTCCTACGCGTCTGTTCGACTGCCCTCGGCGAAGGTCATGGCCTACACCTACCTGACCCCGAGTTGGGTCACGGCCTGGGAATTCGCTCTCACGGGAGATCTTCCGCCTCCACTGATTCTCGCGGGAATCGGGGCGACGGTCATTGCCGTGCTGCTGCTGGTTCGAGAGCCAGGCCCGGTCACCTGACATGCAGTCCGGCCGCCGGGAGTTGCGACTTTGGCTCATCCTGAATTCAACGGCCAACAATAGGCGCCGGAACCTGCCGCATCCCCACGAGAAAGGGCGCTCGCATCCAGCGATCCGGTTGAACCGGCAAGTCGCGCGAAAGCTGGACGCGTGACCGCACCGTCAATCCATCGTAATAATGCCCATGGCTTGACTTCCTTGGACGTGTCTCTGACCCTTGGATCGCAAGAACGGGGTCGGATTGGAGTTGCATGGCACCAGAAGAATTTCACGGCAGCACGGTACGGACGCGCGGGGAATTCGGGGCGTTGCCCGAATCCGGACGGACGGATCGGGTTTTCCCGTCCCGGGTCCGGGTTTGCATTCGGAGTGTGCAACACCCGGGACCTCCGGTGAATCGGATGCCTATGGCCAAGGCAAGTCCGGCATGATGTCGATGGCTCGTGAAACCGGGACCGGTTCGGACGGCGATGTCGTATTCCAGGGCCAACACTTGCAGGGTGTTTCCCGCACTTTTGCCCTGACCTTGCCGCAATTGCCCGATGCGCTGCGGCATGCCGTCGGTAACGCTTATCTTCTTTGCCGGATTGCCGACACGATCGAAGATGACCCGGCCCTGTCCGCCGTGGAGAAACGGGCGTTCATGAAGCGTTGGGTCGATGTGGTGGCCGGCCGTGCCGATGCCGAGGGATTCTCGACGGATCTCGGCTCCCGACTGTCTTCGTCGACGCCGGAGACGGAACGCCGACTGGTCGCCGACACCCCGCGCGTCATTGCGATCACACGCGGCCTCGGTCCGGCGCAGCAGAAAGCGCTCGGTCGCTGCGTCGGTATCATGACACAGGGGATGGCTGATTTTCAGGAAAGGGCAAGCCTGAACGGTCTCGCTGACGCTCGGGAGTTCGACCGCTATTGTTATCATGTCGCCGGAGTCGTCGGCGAGATGTTGACCGACCTGTTTTGTGCTTATTCGGATGAAATCGGTACAAGGCGAGAGGCTCTTTTCGCCCTTTCTGTGTCCTTCGGGCAGGGCCTGCAGATGACCAACATATTGAAGGACATGTGGGAAGACCGCGCCCGCGGCGTGTGCTGGCTGCCGTGCGATGTTTTCCAATCGGCCGGTTTCGACCTTCGTGACCTGTCACCGGGACACGCACCGCCGGGATTCGTCGTCGGGCTTGACAGGCTCGTTGCCCTTGCGGGTCATCATCTGGAACAGGCCCTTCGCTACATCCTTCTCATACCGGGGCGCGAAACCGGCATACGCCGTTTCTGTCTGTGGTCCCTGGGTATGGCGGTGCTAACGCTTCGCCGCATCCACGCAACGCCCGGATTCCCGAGTGGACAGACGGTCAAGATCTCGCGGCGCGCGGTGAGAGCCATCGTTGTGTCCACGAGCGCGCTGGCTCGTTCTGACCTGGCCCTGCGGCTTGTCTTTCGCGGGCTGAATCACGGGTTGCCGCGGGTTGGAACCGGGGATTGGCCCCGGGTCACTGCGGGTTGACCGGCAGAGGTGAACCGGATCTGACAATGCCGGGACCGACTCGCCTGGCGGGCCCGGACGTCACGTATCTCGGAAACTGGTGCCGCGGCGTTGATACGGAGTTCGGACGCACGACGGTTCCGGGTGTTTGCTGGGCCGAGGCCGATCGGCGGCAAGTCGAAGGGAATTCCGGAGCATTCCGGGTGCGAGATCCGGAAAATCAGAAAAACCTTTTTATAACAATACAGTATCATCAAAACTCGATCGATTGATTGGGGTTGACTCCGGTGGGTGCGATTCCTAGTTTGCGCCGATCAGTCTGGCCTGTCCGCCGTCACCAGGTTGGTCGTCATGAGCGCATCCGCGGTATGATCGAGACGCCTGAACGAGACCCGTTGGATGAACTCGGTCGGCGGATTGCCGCAGCGAGGGAAACGCGGGAACCCCGGCCCGGCAAACCGGGTCACGCGACGGCTGCACAGCTGGCTTGGCGCATGGTGCTGGAGTTGGTCATAGGCCTGTTGATCGGGTTCGGAATCGGTTACGGGCTCGATAGGGTATTCGATACGTTGCCGCTGTTCTTGGTGGTATTCACATTGTTTGGATTTGCTGCGGGCATTCGGACAATGATGCGTACGGCGGCCGAGGTCCGAGACCGAAACGCAGGGGTGACGGGATCACCCGGGGCGGCATCCGGAAGGAACGGGCAGGAAGGAGGCGGGAGTGGCGGCTGAATCCGGCAGCAACGGTTTTAATATCCATCCCATGGACCAGTTCCTTGTTCGGCCGCTTCTCGGGAAGACAGACATCGGGGTTTTCACGCCGACAAATGTCACTCTATGGATGGGGCTGACCGTCCTGGTCATCATTGCCTTGATGGTCCTGGCACCGCGGCGACGGGCGATGGTCCCCGGTCGAATGCAGTCGATCGCCGAAGTGCTGTACGGTTTCGTGTACAAGATGGTCGAAGACATCGCCGGGCGGGAAGGGCTGCGGTACTTTCCCTATATACTGACCATTTTCATGTTCGTGCTCGTGGCCAATGTTCTGGGTCTCCTGCCGATGTCCTTCACGACGACATCCCATATCGCGGTAACGGCGACCATGGCTCTGGTCATCTTCCTTGCCGTGACGATTCTCGGTTTTGTCAAGAACGGAGCGCGGTTCCTTGGCCTTTTCTGGATTTCCAGCGCGCCTCTGGTCCTCAGACCAATTCTCGCGATCATCGAGATCATTTCCTATTTCGTTCGCCCGGTCAGCCACTCCATACGCCTCGCCGGCAACATGATGGCCGGACACGCGGTCATCAAGGTTTTCGCCGGATTTGCAGGCGTGCTCGGAATTGGTTCGATCGCGCCGGTTGTTGCGATCATGGCGGTCTACGGGCTGGAAAGTCTGGTGGTTTGCATCCAAGCGTATGTTTTTACCATCCTGACCTGTGTCTATCTGAATGATGCCTTGCACCCGCAACACTGACAGGCCCGGATTGGCAATGCGGCCGTTCGGACCTGTGGTTTGGCAGGAGTCGGAATGGCCAGGAATGTCATTGGGTCCGGACCCGGCAGTCATGACCAGGATGGTCAGGTCTGTGGTGAGGCCGGAACGAGCGACGAAGCCTCAAGGGAAGACCCTGTCACCCTGACATTCGGGTTGCAGCCGGCGGGCAGAATGTGACGGATGCCGTTCGTTTCGCCGGAAGCGACTGGCAGGACAACCAACGGAAGAACCCCGAAGGGGACCTAAGCAGGAAGAGAAGGAACCATGGATACTGAATCATCGGCGATGATCATCGCTGTGCTCAATGAAATCCTCGCAAAGATCGTGACCTTGCTGGAAGGCGGCGTGGCCCATCAAGGCAGTCTGGTCGATCTGAGCCCGATGGTGCAGATGGGAGCCCTGATGGGTGCCGGGTTGGCGTGCACCGGCATGGGGGGAGCGGCAATCGGCGTGGGGCTTGTTGTTGGCAACTACCTGTCCGGGGCCTTGCGAAACCCGTCTGCCGCCGCCGGTCAGACAGCGACCATGTTCATCGGCATCGCGTTTTCCGAGGCGTTGGGAATCTTTTCCTTCCTGGTCGCCTTGTTGCTCATGTATGCGCAATAGCCAGCACTGTCATGACGACCGGAGTCGGCTTGTCGTGGCCTCCGATCGATGGCGCTGGCCGCGCAGCGGGACCGGTTGTGCCTGGCTGATGTCGGTGCCGATTTGGCGTGGAGTCCGGCATGGCGGTTGAAACCGGAACCGTTGACTCGAGCGTGCAGCATGCCGAAGGCATGCCGCAACTGGATGTCAGCACCTTTCCCAATCAGATCTTCTGGCTGGTGGTGACTCTCGTCGTCATTTACCTGATCCTCAGCCGCATAGCCATTCCCCGGATCCGTGAAATCCTCGCCGAACGAAGTCGTACGATCGAACAGGATATCGAAACGGCCGCGTCGGTCAGGGCGAAAGCCGTGGAGTGCGAACAGGCCTATGAGGCCGCATTGGACAAGGCCCGTTCGAGGGCGAGAGAGATTGTCGCTGAGGCCCGGGCCGGCATTGCCGGCGAACTCGAGACGGCGACCGAGGACGCCGATCGTCGCATTGCCGCCAAGTTGGCAGAATCCGAGGAGCGAATCGGTGAGATCCGGGCCGATGCCCTCAGATCGATTGAGATGGTGGCGACAGACGTGGCCGACGACATCGTTCGGGCAGTCATGCCATCCATCCATGATTCTGGCGCTGTTCGTGCGGCGGTCGCCGCTCGCATCGCCGACACCGGTGGGGCGTAGATCATCCGAATGAGCCGTCTACCGTCCCCTGTCGGGTTGCCGTCGCGATCCCTCGCCCCGGCCATCGTGCCGGGTCTGGCCTGGATCACGCTGGCGGGTCCAGCCTGCGCGGCGAGCGGTCCGTTCTTCAGCTTGAACAACACGGACTTCGTCGTCACGATTTCCTTCCTGCTGTTCGTGGCGTTGCTGATCTGGGTGAAAGCGCCCGGAAAGGTTGCCGGAATGCTCGATCGACGGGCGGAAGGCATAGCCGCCGAAATCGAGGAAGCCCGTTCGCTCCGAGATGAAGCCAGGGCGCTGCTGGACGCCAGCGAACAGAAGCGGCGGGATGCCGATGAACAAGCCGAGAGAATCATAACCCGCGCCCATGAAGAGGCGGCTGCAGCCGTAGAACAGGCTCGCCAGGACCTGAAGGATTCCATCGAACATCGTGTCAAGGCAGCCGAGGACAGGATCGCGTCGGCCGAAGCGGCGGCGGTTCGTGAAGTCAGGGATGCATCGATCAATGTTGCCATTTCCGCCGCCGCCGACGTCATAGCAAGCCGGATGTCCGGCGACGATGCAGATATCCTGATCGACAGGGCCATCGACAGCATCGGCGACAGCATTCGGGCTGATGGACCGCGTGCGGGCGAAAACTGATTGTTCGCGACAACGGATGGAAACCGGTCTCTGACATCGGCCGTTCACCGGAGTGAACACCAGAGATCGTCCGGAGCCAGACGGCCGCGAATGAAGGACCGAACGAGACCCGCCGCTGGATCCGGTGCCTGAACGTTTCGACCTGCGCCGGAACGGTGGACCCAGTCACCAAGCCGGGTCGGACGTCTCCTGTTTCTCCCGGCAGACTTGGCTCGGATCAAGGGCCCGAGACGGCCGGCAGGCTCGGTTCAGGGCCCGCAGGATCCCGGTTCAGGCCGCGCGTTCCGTCGGACGGATGATGATCTCGACCCGGCGATTCTGAGCTCGTCCGCTCTCTGAATAGTTCGACGCAACCGGTGTGGTTTCACCACGGCCGGACGCAATGATCCGCCGCGGCGATACGCCTTCCGCGATCAACAGATCGGCGACGGCGAAAGCCCGTCGCGACGAAAGCCCCATGTTGTAGTCTGCGGGGCCGACATCGTCCGTGTGTCCGATGACCTCGACGTCGGAACCTGGATAACGGACGAGGTGGTCGGCAACCGTATAGATGTCGCGACGTGCATTGCGGCGCAATTCGGCGCTCCCGGTGTCGAACGTGACCGACTCCGGAAAGGTGACGACCAGTTCCGAACCTGTATTCGCAACCTCCACATCGCGGTTGGCCAGCGCCCTGCGCAGTTCCTCTTCCTGCTGATCGAGCGTGAAACCGACCGAACCGCCGAGAATCGCCCCGATCACCGCACCCTGATAGACATCCTTGTTCTCGTCTCCGAAAATTTCGCCGGCGATGGCGCCAAGTCCGGCACCGATCGCAGCACCCGTCATGGTCTTGTCCGGGCCTTCGCCCGTGGACGTGTTGCAGGCAGCGAGGGCAACCGTACCGGTCAACCCTGCCACCAACAGAAATCTTGCCCTCTGCATTTTTGGCGCTCCCGTTCTGTTTGACCGCATGGAAGGAAAACCACCCGATGCGATTGTCTACAAGGGTGACGGCGGTTGCAACCGGGATTTCCGATCCGTGATCACGACTGTGGGAGCGACGGAAGGTCGACGCCGTGATTCGGGTCGAAATCACCGGTTGCCGTTCGCAGAGTCCTTCCCAGCCCTACGAGATCAATGGTGCGACGGACGTTTCGCCGACGACCGGCGACCGGGCGGCTTCGCGGGCGAGCATGGCCCGCTTGATTGGCAGGCCCCAGTGGTATCCGCCGGGATGGCCGGAACGCCTCAGAACCCTGTGGCAGGGAATCATCCAACTGACGGGGTTTCGCCCGACCGCGGTTCCCACGGCCCGCACGGCCCTGGGTGCGCCGATCCGGCGTGCGATATCGGAATAGGTTGTGACATGTCCTGCAGGCACGTGGAGAAGGGCTTCCCAGACCTTGATCTGAAAGGGTGCCCCGATGAGATGAAGGTTGACCGGCCCGGAACCGTCGAGAACATGTTTGACGAGTCCCGCCAGCGCAGCTCTGTCCTCGACGCGGGCTGCCGCTGGCCAGCGGCTGGCAAGGTCCGCGGCCGTTTTTTCGCGGCCGGTTTCGGCGGAAAATCCCAGCCCGCACAGGCCACGGTCAGTCGCCATCGCCAACATCTCTCCGAATGGAGAATCGAACCAGCCGTAACGGATTCGGAGACCGTCGCCCCGCCTGGCGTATTCCCCTGGACTCATGGCTTCCCATGTCAAGAACAGGTCATGCAGGCGCCCGCTGCCTGAAAGTCCGGTGGAGAGGGCCGTCTCGAGGACGGTATGCCGATTCGCCAACAGGGCCTTGGCATGGCCCAGGGTCACGAACTGCTGGAATCGCTTGGGGCTGACGCCGGCCCAACGGCTGAATACGCGCTGGAAATGGGCCGGCGACAAGCCGACTTCCGCTGCCACCTCATCAAGCGACGGTTGCTCGCCGGCGGTTTCCGCGATGTAGTCGATGGCGCGGGCCATCAGCCGGTAGTGATAGGCGCTCTCGGACATTCCGGTTCTCTCCGTTTTCGGCGTCCTGAACCGCAAAGGTCCGGAATCACCGTGAGGATTCCAATGGCCGCCCGGACTTTCGATGGTTTGCCGGATGCAGCCGTTCGTGTGGAATCCTGCGACAATTGCGGCCAGCCGGTCCACCCGAATCCTGCGCATTCAGACAATACGACAGGGGCTGGCGACCGGCGGTTCGGCAAAACGCAGCCCGCCATTTGACCTTGGAACCCCCGCCGGTGCATGCGAAACAACTGCCATGCCCGGGCAACTCGAATATCACGACGTTCGCAAGATTTTCACCCGGTTCCGGAATGCCAAGCCGGTTCCGAAGGGGGAACTTGACCATGTGAATGCGTTCACCCTGCTTGTCGCCGTCGTGCTGTCCGCCCAAGCCACCGACAACGGAGTCAACAAGGCGACGCGTGACCTGTTTCAGCGTGTCAAAACGCCGGAAGCGATGCTTGCGCTCGGCGAAGCCGGGCTCATTGACCATATCCGAACCATCGGCCTCTACCGACAGAAGGCCAAGAATGTCATCTCGCTCAGCCGTATCCTCGTCGAAAAATTCGGTGGAGAGGTCCCGTCATCGCGTACGGCCCTGGTTGGACTTCCTGGTGTTGGACGCAAGACGGCCAATGTGGTGCTGAATATCTGTTTTGGGCATCCCGCCCAGGCTGTCGACACGCATATCTTCCGCTTCGGGAACCGATCCGGCCTTGCGGTCGGCAAGGATGTCGCGGCCGTCGAGCGGGCGATCGAGGACCACGTTCCGGTCGAGTTTCAGCCCCATGCCCACCACTGGATGATCCTTCACGGCCGATATGTCTGCAAGGCTCGCAAACCCCTCTGTTCCGATTGCCTGATTGCCGATCTCTGCGGTTACGAGGAGAAAACGCCTTGACCGGCGAAACCCGTGTCGTTGGTGTCGGCAACGCCATGGTCGATATCCTGGCCCGGTGCGATGACCGAAAACTCGACGAATGGGGTGTTCAAAAGGGGATCATGCAACTGATCGACTCGCCACGCGCCGCCGAACTTCGAACCCTGATGGGGTCGGCGAGCGAGGTTTCCGGGGGGTCGGCAGCCAATACCGTGTCCGGTTTGGCGGACCTTCTTGGCCCTTCCGGTCAGACCGCCTATGTCGGCAAGGTCAGCGACGACCGACTCGGCCATGTCTTCGCCCGTGACATCCGCTCGCTGGGAGTCGAGTACCAGACGCCCATGGCTTCCAGCCGGGATCCAGGCGAAATCGTGGACGGGTCGTCGGGCGGGCGCATGGCCGCAGAGCTCTTGGCTCCCCCTGGTACCGGATGTTGCATGGTGCTCGTCACGCCTGACGGCGAACGGTCCATGAATACATATCTCGGGGCGTCGGAATATCTCGGTCCTGGCGACATCGATGTCGACAAGATGAAGCGCGCGGAGTGGCTCTACCTGGAAGGATATCGATTCGACGGACCGGACAGCCAGGCCGCCTTCACCCGTGCCATCGATGCATGCAAAGCCGGTGGTGGCCGGGTGTCGCTGACCCTCTCCGATCCGTTCTGCGTCGAGCGACACCGGGTCGCCTTCCGAACCCTGGTCCGCGACAGGGTCGATCTCCTGTTTTGCAATCAGCACGAACTGCGCGCACTCTACGAGATGGAGGGGCTCGACGAGGCCATCGCCGTTGCAGAAGCCGAGGTTGACTCCCTGGCCTGTACGCTGGGCGGGGAGGGCGCGGTCGTTGCCAGCGGCGGCGTCCGCAACCGGGTTCCGACCCCGGCCGTGCCGGTGGTTGACGTGACGGGTGCCGGCGACCTCTTTGCGGCCGGGTTTCTCTTCGGTGTCCTGTCGGCCCGGCCGATCGAAACCTGTGCCCGGATGGGTTGCCTGGCCGCGAGTGCGGTCATCAGCCATATCGGCGCCCGGCCCGAGACAAACTTGCAGGTGCTCTTTCGCCGCAAAGGGTTTGCCTGACCGATGACTCCCGGACCGGAAGGCCCGGATCCGAAGAAGCGGGATCGGGAACGGTGGATCCGGCAATCCGTATCCGGGTATCGGATGCCCGAATCCGTCTCTATATCAAGGAATGCAGTCCATGGCCTACACATACGATGACGGCAACATCTTCGCGCGGATTCTGCGTGGAGAACTGCCGAACCAGACCGTTCTCGAAACCGAGCATGCGCTCGCCTTCCGGGATATCGCCCCCCGCGCCCCTGTCCATGTGCTGGTGATCCCCAAGGGTCCCTATGTCAGTTTCGATCACTTTATGGCGGGTGCCACCCCAGCGGAGATTTCGGGGTTTTTCAGAGCCGTTCGTTCGGTCAGTGAGACCCTCGGGCTTGAGCCTGGTGATGGCGGTAACGGCTACCGGCTGATTGCCAATACCGGCACCGACGGCGTACAGGAGGTCCAACACTTCCATGTGCATGTCCTCGCCGGAAAGCGGCTGGGTCCGATGGTTAGTCCGGACGTCTGATTTGAGAACCGGACGAATTGAGAGACGGCGGCAACCGGGCGCACCGGAGAACCGGAACGGGCTCCACCCATAACGAATTCGATTCATGCGGACGGGCGGACGACGGTTCAAACCGTCGCCGTTTCAGGATTGCATTGCGACCGAACGAAGCATCTTCGGAGTCTATGTGCCGGGCGGTTCTGCGAGCTTCCGCACGGTTCCCGTGAACCCGGATGGTATCGGTCCGCCCCGCCCCGCGGAGCGAAGCCCCGCTGTGCCCGCCCCGACCTCAGGGAGTGTTCATACGAGATGTAAGTTTGCAGTGCGGGAAGAACGCTGCGAGACAGGCGCCCCGCCGACAGCGCATTTTTGCCAGGCCAGCGTCCACTATTGGCTCGCGTCATGCATGAAGCAGCACCTGTTTCTGGACAGGAAGAGTATGCCGCCGGCCGGCCTTGTCATCTTACGGACTCGCCCGGGCGTTGACGGCGTTCGTTGGCACAATGACCTGAAGGGAATCCTCCTTCGCCGCGTTGCGGAATTTTGGCCGCGGGAGTAGAGTCAGCGCCGGAAACCGGCAAAGAGGCGTTGGCTTAACCGTGGCCACCGAAGTCCCTGAAGTGAAGGCAGTGACAGAAACCCGCGTTGCCTGCGATGGCGGTGCCGGGGGACATCCGCGGGTTTGGCTTCGGATTCCCATCGAGCAAGGATGGATAGAGTGTCCCTACTGTGACTGCCGGTTCGTTCTTAGGGACGAATCCGATGGCCCCGAGTGAATGCCATCCCATCCTGCCGATGCCGTCGCTGTTGCGTGAGCTCAGGGATCGGTAAGGTTTCGGGATCGGTCGATGGATAGCGGCGGAATTGGCGAAGGCCATCACCTTCATCTGATTGACGGCTCGGGCTTCATATTTCGGGCCTTCCACGCGCTTCCGCCGCTGACACGGAAATCCGATGGCCTCCCGATCGGCGCGGTCAGCGGTTTTTGCAACATGCTGTACAAGTTCCGGGAAGATCAGAAGGGGTCGGATGCCCCGACCCACATGGCCGTGGTTTTCGATCACAAGGGGCCCACCTTCCGGTCCGGGATCTTTCCCGAATACAAGGCGAACCGGCCACCGTTGCCGGAAGATCTGCGTCCGCAGATGCCGTTGACCCGCGATGCGACGCGTGCTTTCAACATTGCCTGCCTTGAGGTTGAGGGCTTCGAGGCGGATGACATCATGGCGACGCTGGCCGTTCGGGCCCGGGCGGCCGGGGTCAGGGTAACCGTGGTCTCGTCTGACAAGGACCTGATGCAGATCGTCGGTGGCGGCGTCGAAATGCAGGACGCGATGAACGATCGCCGGATTGGCCCGGAAGAGGTCCGAGCCAAGTTCGGGGTGAGTCCGGACAGGGTCATCGATGTTCAGTCCCTGGCCGGCGATTCCGTTGACAACATTCCCGGCGCACCGGGAATCGGTGTCAAGACGGCGGCGGTTCTGATTCATGAATTTGGCGACCTGGACACGCTTCTCGAACGGGCGGCCGAGATCCGGCAGCCGAAACGACGGGAGACACTGATCGAGAAGGCGGATCAGATCCGGTTGAGCCGGGAACTGGTCACGCTCAGAACCGACGTGCCGCTCTCTGTCGGCTTCGGGGATCTGGCGGTTGCCGAGCCGGTTCCGGAGGATCTGCTTGGCTTCCTCGCCCGGATGGAATTCCGGTCGCTGACCAACCGGATTGCCAAACGGCTCGGGGCGAGTGCGCCAGCCATTGCCGAATCGACTGGGTCCACCGGCGAGGATCCCGGTTCGGCGCCGGTCGCCAGGCCGGCGGCGTTGGCCGCGCCCTTCGATCCCGATCGTTACGAGACCGTCTCCGATCACCAGACCCTCGCCCTCTGGATCGAACGCATCCGGGCTCGGGGCCGGTTCGGTCTTGATACCGAGACCACAGGTCTCGACGAGATGCAGGCCGATCTTGTGGGAATTTGCCTTGCCGTCGAACCCGGGGAGGCGGCCTATGTGCCTCTGGGCCATCGGACCGGCGACAACGACCTGTTCTCGGCCCGACAGCGGGTCGCGGGTCAGATGGATCTGGAAGACGCTCTAGCCATGCTGCGACCTGTTCTCGAAGACCCGTCCATTCTCAAGATCGGCCACAACATCAAGTTTGACGCCAAGATTCTCGCCCAACCGCGCTATGGAGTGGCCGTTGCGCCGGTCGATGACACCATGCTGATCTCCTATGCGCTCCATGGCGGGCTTCACAACCACGGCATGGACCTGCTCTCGGAACGGTACCTTGGCCACAAGCCGATGCCGATCAAGGCGCTGATCGGAAGCGGTCGGACGCAGCGAACCTTTGATTGCGTGGACCTCGATGAGGCGACCCGCTACGCCGCCGAGGATGCCGATGTTACCCTGAGGCTCTGGGACATCCTGAAACCGAGATTGCCGGCCACCGGGGTCACTGCCGTCTACGAGTCAATGGAACGCCCCCTGATCCCGGTTCTTGCCAGAATGGAGCAGACCGGTATCCGCGTCGACCGCCAGAGGCTAGTGCATCAGTCACGGGCACTCGCCGATGACATGGCCCGGCTTCAGGAAGAGATTCACGCGTTGGCGGGTGTCGACTTCAACGTGGGGTCGCCCAAGCAGCTCGGTGACATCCTTTTCGACAGGATGGGCCTTCCCGGAGGGCGACAGGGCAAGACCGGCGCCTATTCGACCGGGCAGGACGTTCTCGAGGATCTCGCAGCGGACGGTCATCAGTTGCCGGCTCGGGTGCTGGACTGGCGACAACTTGCGAAACTGAAGAACACCTACACAGATGCGCTCCAGGACCACATCAACCCCGAGACCGGGCGGGTGCATACGTCGTATTCCATCGCAGGCGCCAACACCGGCCGCCTGGCTTCCACTGATCCCAATCTCCAGAACATCCCGGTCCGGACAGAAGCGGGCCGACGGATCCGTGAAGCCTTCGTTCCCGAGGATGGCTCGGTACTGCTTTCGGTCGATTACAGCCAGATCGAGCTTCGAATTCTGGCCCATATTGCCGGAATCGACAGCCTGAAGCAGGCGTTTCACGATGGTCAGGACATTCACGCCATGACCGCCAGCGAGGTCTTCGACGTTCCGCTCAAGAACATGGATCCCATGGTCCGACGCCAAGCGAAGGCGATCAACTTCGGCGTGATCTACGGAATTTCGGGTTTTGGCCTCGCCCGCAACCTTCGGATCCCGAGAAAGCAGGCGCAAGCCTTCATCGATGCCTATTTCCAGCGGTTTCCGGGGATTCGGGAATACATGGATTCAACCGTCGCCTACGCTCGGGAAAACCTTCATGTTAAGACGCTCTTCGGACGCAAGATCCACACACCCGAAATTGTCAGCGCAAAGGGCCCCCATGCCGGCTTCGCCCGCCGCGCCGCCATCAATGCACCGATTCAGGGTTCGGCCGCCGACGTCATTCGTCGGGCGATGATCCGAATCCCCGAATCGATCGCGACGCTACCGGCAAAAATGCTGTTACAGGTCCATGACGAACTGCTGTTCGAAGTCTCGGAATCGGCCGTGGACGAAACAATCGCCGCGGTACGCCGGGTGATGGAAAATGCGGCCTTGCCGGTCGTCGATCTCGCGGTTCCGCTGGTCGTCGATGCCGGGACCGGCGGCAACTGGGCGGAAGCGCATTGAAAAACGGGTGAGTCGGCGGGCGTTACCCGACATCCAGTTCGGCCGACGGAATAATCGGGAAGAACGAGCCTCCAGACCAGACACCGAACCAACGCCGGCCATCAACCTCCGAGTGCGCGCCGATGTCGACAAGCCGGTAAAAACTCTTTCGGTCGATCAGCGCCTCCAGACCGGACCGGACCATGACATAAGGAGCCGGTTCTCCGGAGTCCGGGTCTCGGATGACGCGGATCGGGTGGTCGGGACCGGCGGCGACCTCATCGTCGACATGGGTAAGAAAACGGAGAACCTGTTGCGGCCCGCGGCCCTCGACCTCGAAGTCGATGGCAACGAAAGGCGCATCGTCGACCGAGATTCCCACTTTCTCGACCGGCGTGACAAGGTAGAAGCGATCGCCGTCCCTGCGGAGAATTGACGAGAACAGCTTGACCAGCGGTTTTCGACCAATCGGTGTTCCAAGATAGAACCAGGTGCCGTCCCGCGCGATCCGCATGTCGAGGTCGCCGCAGAAAGGCGGGTTCCAGAGATGAACCGGCGGCAAACCCTTCTGCCCGGCCTTTCGAGCGGAGGCGGCAAGACTGTCGGCGCTGACAGTCGTTTCCTGTTGATCCCCGGCGCCGGGGACCTGGTCGGCCGCAACGGTCGGGTCCTGATCTCTGGGCGTCACGGTTGCCGCATCCTCCCCGGAATTCCACCATGAAGGCGATCGAAACGATGTGAGCAACACCGGGTTTCGCTGACGCCTGCAGGTGCGTATGGTCTCCACCAGTCAAAACGGCCACAAGTCCGGCCGATCCAACGGCTGTCAGAAGGAATCGTAGGGTTCATGGCGGATAAAGCAAGCGAATTGATCGCCGAAGTGGAATCTGTCGGTGAACTGCTGGCGGCGGCCAAGGCCAGCGTTGCACGGCGGGTGATCGGTCAGGATCAGGTGGTGGAGACGGCACTGGTCACCATGCTGTGCGGCGGGCACGCGCTGCTGGTTGGAGCACCTGGATTGGCCAAGACCCGGCTTGTGAAGACGCTCGGTACAGTGATGGGGTTGGAGACCAACAGGGTCCAGTTCACGCCCGATCTTATGCCAGCGGACATTCTCGGCTCGGAGGTGTTGGAGACGGCGGCCGATGGCGCCCGGAGCTTCCGGTTCCTCCGGGGGCCCGTTTTCTGCCAGCTGCTGATGGCTGACGAGATCAACCGCGCCAGCCCCAGGACGCAGTCAGCGCTGCTCCAGGCCATGCAGGAGCATCACGTGACCATCGCCGGACAGGAACATGCGCTGCCGATGCCATTCCATGTGCTGGCGACACAGAATCCCATCGAACAGGAAGGAACCTATCCCCTGCCGGAGGCCCAGCTCGACCGGTTCCTGCTCCAGATCGACGTTGGCCATCCCTCGCGGGAGAGGGAACGCGACATCCTCCTCGCGACTACAGGCGTCGAGGATGCCGAGGCGGAACCGGTATTCTCAGCGGCGCTCTTGATGAAAGCGCAGAGACTCGTAAGGCGGATGCCCGTTGGGGATGCGGTGGTCGAGATGATCCTCGACCTGGTTCGTTCGGCCCGTCCCGAGGCACAGGAGTCCGGGGAGCAGGTCCGGGAAACGGTGCGCTGGGGACCTGGCCCGCGAGCGGCTCAGGCGCTGATGCTTGCGACCCGGGCCCGGGCCCTGATGGATGGTCGATTCGCGCCCACGGCTGACGATGTTCTGGCTCTGGCCCACCCGGTTCTGATTCACCGCATGGCACTCGGCTTCGCGGCCAGGGCCGGCGGCCTGACCCTAAGCGGGCTGATTGATGATCTCTGCCGGCACATCCGTTGGAAGGAGGATGCTGCGTGATCGGACGCGGGCTGGGGGTACGGGAACAGACGATCCTTGCCGATCGGCAGGAGGCGGAATCTCTCGCTGACGGTTTGCCGCCCCTGCTCGCGCGTGCGCGGCAATTGGCGGCGTTGCTCTCCCTTGGCGTGCATGGCCGACGACGTTCGGGCGTGGGAGAGGAATTCTGGCAGTACCGGCCGGCCGTGACCGGCGATCGACTCCATCAGATCGACTGGCGAAAGTCGGCACGGTCTGACGAGCATTTCCTGCGGCAGATGGAATGGCAGACATCGCAGTCGGTCACCTTCTGGATCGATCTCAGCCAGTCCATGCGGTACCGGAGCCGAAAGGTTGCGGACAGCAAGGGCGACCGGGCCCGGCTGCTTGGGTTGGCCTTGTCGGTCCTTCTGTCCCGCGCCGGCGAACGGTTTGGCCTGTTCGACGACCCGGAACCGACAAAGAGCGGCGAGACCCAGCTTGTCAGGACCGGACTCCTGCTACTCGAATCCGGCGAATCCGATTACGGCATCCCGCCCGAACGGGAATTGCGCGAAGGCAGCATGGCCGTATTCCTTTCGGACTTTCTGGGCGACTGGGACCGTCTGGAAACGTCATTGTTACGCACCGCCGGACAGCGGGTGAACGGGCACTTGATGCAGATCCTGGATCCGTCCGAGTCCGAGTTCCCTTTCGATGGCCGGCGGATATTCGAGAGCATGGGCGGAACCCTGCGCTTCGAGACTCTTCGTGCCGCGGCGCTCAGAGAGGACTACCAGAAACGTCTTGAAGACCGGCAGGCGTCACTGCGGTCTCTGGCAGACCGCCTGGGATGGCGGGTCTCGGTCCACAGCACCGCAGATTCCCCGTTGCCGGCGCTGCTCTGGCTTTATGTCGCCCTGGAGACCGGGACTTGATCCTGCTTCCGGGATTCGGGTTTCTGGAGCCGCTGCTGCTCCTGGGCCTGCTGGCGCTCCCCATTCTCTGGCTGTTGCTCCGGGCAACGCCGCCGTCCCCGATGCGGCTGCGGTTTCCGGCGGTCGTCCTCCTTCTCGGCCTCAGGGATCGGGAGACAACGCCCGACCGGACACCGTGGTGGCTGCTTCTCTTGCGGATGCTGGCAGCGGCGGCCGCCATTGTCGGTTTCGCCGGTCCGGTGATGAATCCGGACGAACGGCCGCCATCGGGCGAGGCGCTGGTGATTGCCATGGACGCAAGTTGGGCCAGCGCCAAGGACTGGGAACGGCGCCGGGAGCGGGTTTTGGCGCTCCTCAGGCAAGCGGAATCCTTGGCCAGGCCCGTGGTCCTTCTTCGACTGACGGATCCACCGGACCTCGAACCCTTGGCCTATACGGCCGGCAGGGACGCACAGGAGCGCATGAAAGGGCTCAAGCCTCAGGCTTGGGAGCCGCTTTACCAGGCTTGGGCGGAAGCGATCGAGGCCCAGGGCGAGGATCATGACACGGTCTGGCTGTCCGACGGGCTCGTCCATGACGACGACGCCTGGACCCGTCTGGCGGCGGCGCTCCGCACCAAAGGCCGGCTGAGCGTCATTGAAAGCGAAGACCCCGTCTTTGCACTCCGTGCTCCGAGAATCGAAAGCGGCCGCCTGACAGTCACGACCGTCCGTTCGTCGGGATACCGTATCGCTCCCATCGGCCAGCGTGATGGTGTCGACAATGAAGGCCTCGACGTGTCTCTTATCGCCATCGGTTCGGGGCCGGATGGCGTCGTACGGGGTCTGGCACGGACGTCGCGATCCATGGCCGGAGATTCACTTTCGGTCGATGTTTCATTCGATCTGCCGACCGAGATCAGCAACCGCGTTCAGACTGTCGCACTCGAGCCCGGACGTTCGGCCGGTTCAGTTCTCATCACTGACGATTCCGTCCGGCAACGTCGGGTGGCCATCAACGCCAGTGCCGACCGGCAGGAAGGAAGCCAACTCCTCTCGCCCCTGCACTACATTCGCCAGGCGCTCGCCCCTTCCGCGCAAATCATTGAAACTGGAATCAACGAAGCCTTGGACGTGAACCCGGATGTGCTGGTGCTCGCGGACGTCGGCCGGATGCCACCTGCCGAGGAGGCCCGCGTGGTCGAGTGGGTCGAAGGTGGGGGGCTGCTCTTGCGCTTTGCCGGCCCCAGGCTCGCGGCGAGCGGGATTGATCGGCCGGATTCCGACCCCCTGCTTCCGGTTCGGCTTCGTGCCGGCGGGCGAAGCGTTGGTGGTGCACTGTCCTGGGGGGATCCCAAACGACTCCAGGCGTTCCCCGAGGATGGACCGTTCGCGGGGCTCCCGGTCCCGGAAGATGTCTTGGTCCGGCGGCAAGTGATGGCGCAGCCTGATCCCGAACTGGCGGATCGGGTTCTGGCCAGCCTCCAGGACGGAACCCCTCTTGTCACCGGCCGCAGTTACGGCCTCGGGCGCATCATCCTGTTTCACGTCAGCGCAGAAGCCGGCTGGTCCAGCCTGCCGCTGTCGGGCCTGTTCGTCGACATGCTTGAAAGGCTTGCCGTTTCCGCCCTGCGGCCGGAGTCTTCCCCAGACCGGCTCGCCGGGCTCAACTGGACACCGAGACGGGTGATGGACGCCTTCGGAACCGTGAGAGATGAAGATTCCCTGCACGCGGTTTCCGGCGAAGACCTGGCCACTGGGCGCCCCGGCCCCGGAATGCCGCCGGGAATCTATGAAAGCAAGGACCGCAACGTGGCACTCAACGTTTTGCGTCCGGACCGTGATCTCACAACCCCGCGCTGGCCGGACGATGTCGAGGTTGCCACGTTCGATGCCGCTGGCGAACGGGAACTCAAGGCGTGGTTCCTCCTGACCGCCTTCGTCCTCCTTGTGGCGGATCTGCTGGCAACGCTGGCGATTTCTGGACGAATCGGTTGGCCAGGCCTGCCGGGGGCGTCCGGTGATGCCTTCGAACCGGGCATGACATCGGCGTCTCGGTCATCCGGGACGGTGCAGACCCGACAGGCAGTTCGCAAGATGGCGACAGTTTTCGGGATTGCGATGGTTGCCGGTCTTCTTCTCCCTGCCCTTTTGGCACGCTCGACCGCCGCAGCGACGGAGGGCGAAAGGGACAGTGTTGTCGCTGCGGCGGCAAACAACACGGTCCTTGCGTATGTCGTTACCGGCGATCCGGTCCAGGACAGGATTTCGGCCGCCGGTCTCCTGGGCCTTTCGACAATTCTTTTTCAACGGACCACCGTGGAACCGATTGAACCGGTGGGAGTCGACCCGGCGTTGGACGACTTGTCCGTGTTTCCTTTCCTGTACTGGCCGATGTCGGCAGAACAACCTGTGCCCGGAGAGGCGGCATTCAGGGCAATCAACGCCTTTCTTCGCACCGGCGGGGTTATCCTGTTCGACACACTCGACGCCGGTCTCGGCCAGAGCGATGGTTCAGGGCCGAATGTCCGGAAGTTCCGGCGGATCGCCGCCGGTCTTGACATTCCGCCGCTGGAACGCATTCCGCCGGACCATGTGATCACCCGGTCCTTCTACCTGATTCAAGGCTTCCCCGGGCGGCACACGAGCACCGACGTTTGGGTCGAGGCGTCGCCGGCCGATGCCGAACAGATTGCCGGCGTTCCGTTCCGGAATCTCAACGATGGCGTCACTCCCGTGGTGATCGGTGGCAATGACTGGGCGTCGGCCTGGGCCATTGATGACAACGGGCAGTTCCTGTTGCCGGTCGGGCGTGGTGCCTCCGGGTTTCGGCAGCGGGAGCTGGCCTACCGGTTCGGCATCAACCTGATCATGTATGTGCTCACCGGCAACTACAAATCCGATCAGGTGCACGTACCGGCGCTTCTCCAGCGGCTGGGCCAGTAGCCGTCCTGACGGCTGTCGGCGTCCATGGACACGCTGCTGGCATTCACGCCCCTTCTTCCGGCTCCGGTCCTGTGGGGACTCGTGGTGGCCGCAGCCCTGGCGGTCGGCATTGCCCGCTGGCGGCAGCTTCCGGGTTGGTGGTTGCGCGGGCTGGCTCTGGCGATTCTGATTGCGGCTCTGGTGGATCCGGCGTTGAGACAGGAGGACCGCGAACCCCGGGATGACATCGTATTCCTGGTGTTGGATCGGACCGAAAGCCAGACCATTGCCGGACGCGACGAACAGTTGTCGGCTGCGGCCGATGCGGTGCTGCGAGACCTTGCGTCGTTCGAGGGTTTCGACGTCGTCGAGATCGACGTTGAAAATGATCCCGAAAATGACGAAAGCGGTTCCATGGTGCTGGAGGCCTTGGCCACCGCCGCCGCCGCCCGACCCCGGGACCAGATTTCCGGGGCAATCATCGTTTCCGATGGGCAGATACACGATCGGATTGCCGTTCGCCGCCAAGGCGACGACGGCGGCGAGGATGATGGGGCCGGGTTCAGGCCGCTTGAGAGGTTTCCCGGTCCTGTCCATCTGCTCTTGACCGGACGGTCTGACGAGTGGGACCGGAGGCTGGAGGTCCGGTCGGCTCCTGCCTTCGCCATCGTGGACGAGCCCTTTCGCCTGGCGTTTCGGATCGACGACCTCGGAGCCATTCCGTCCGACGTTTCCGACACGACCAGGGTGGTGGTTTCGGTCAATGGCGAGACAGTGGCCATCGCGAGAGCTGAGGTCGGTGACGAGGTCGAGTTCCCGTTGACGCTGCCCCGAGGCGGTCTCAACCTGCTGCAGGTTACGGCCGAGACGGAACCCGGGGAACTGACCGGGCGCAACAACGCCGCGGTGCTTCGGGTCAACGGGGTCCGGGACCGGCTTCGGGTCCTGTTGGTTTCGGGACTGCCCTATGCCGGCGAGCGGACCTGGCGGAACCTGCTCAAGTCCGACAGTGCCGTCGACCTGGTCCATTTCACGATCCTCCGGCCGCCATCCAAGACCGACGGGACCCCTGTCCAGGAACTGGCGCTGATCGAGTTCCCCACCCGGGATCTGTTTCTGAACAAGATCGACGAATTCGACCTGATCATCTTCGACCGATACGAGGTCCGCGGAATCCTGCACGGCGTCTATCTGGCCAACGTTGTGGAATATCTCCGCCGTGGCGGCGCCCTTCTGGTGACTTCCGGCCCATCGATGGCGGGACCGCGCAGCCTCTACCGGACGGCGCTCTCCGAGGTGCTGCCGGCTCGACCCACCGCGGCCGTCATCGAGCGTCCGTTCTGGCCGGAAGTCACCGGTCAGGGTCATCGGCATCCGGTGACGGAAGGGTTGGCAGGATCGGAGCCGGCATCCGACGACGGGACGGTGGAGACGACGGAAAGGTGGGGCCAATGGCACCGCCTCGTGGAGGCAGTCCAAGAGAGTGGGCAGGCGGTCATGGCCGGACCGGACGGGCGTCCCCTCCTGGTCCTCGACCGGGTCGGCGATGGCCGGATCGCCATGCTGCTCTCGGACCAGGCGTGGCTTTGGACACGCGGTCATGACGGCGGGGGCCCGCAACTCGAGTTGTTGCGCCGATTGGCTCATTGGATGATGAAGGAACCGGATCTTGAGGAGGAGCGATTGACGGCCGCCACCGTCGGTGACCGGATCCTCGCGACACGGCGGTCGATGACCGACCAGGTTCCGGATCTCCGAGTCGCGCGCCCGGATGGCCAACTCGTCGACATCGAGATGCAGCCGACGGGCCCCGGCCGCTGGTTTGCCGAATTCGAGGCCAACGACAGCGGGGTCTATCGTCTGAGCGATCGCACCATGACGCAAGTCGCGGTCATGGGATCCTCGGCACCGCGGGAATTCGAACGGCCGCTCGCAACTTCCGAACGTCTCATGCCGCTGGTCAGTGCGACGGGCGGCGGTCTGGTCCGGCTGGAGACCGACGGTATTCCCGATGTCCGACTGATTCGCCCCGGGCGTGTCGCGGATGGGCGCGGCTGGATCGGGCTGGCGCCGCGCGAAGCCTATCTGACCGTGGATGTTCGGCGCTTTCCATTGGTTCCGGCCTGGCTTCTCCTGATTCTCTCAATGGCGCTTTGCGTCACGGCCTGGCGTCTTGAGGGCCGGTAGAGGCCGGGGTTCCCTGCGGACCGGTCCCGTCCGGCTGTCCCGGTCGAAAACAACCAAGGTGTGGTTCGAAAGCCGTCACCGCAGGCACGCCTGGCGCCAGGGCGAACGGACAGGCGATCGCATGGGTCCATTGGAATTTTCGTGAGTCGGCAGATTTCCCGTGGCAACCTGCATGAACAGGATCAGGTTCCGGCGGTCATCGGAATACAGCGCAGACGGCGCCCTTACCGGCCTTTGGGACGCATTCACCGGCGTCCGCAAACCATCGAACATTCTGCCGGATCGAAACCTGATCGTTGTTTCGTCAAACGAGAAACCTGTAGATCTCCATAAAACTCGCGCGCAGGGGACTGTCGCGTTCAGGCGACAGGTGAATGCGCGTTCCCTGTTGAAATAGACGTCTGCCGCCCGTATATCTTCCTCATGGCTGACAGGTATGCCAGGAACCCAGGTGCGGTCTTCACG
>JAPPHA010000096.1 GCA_028874915.1 Paracoccaceae bacterium | reverse complement strand
ACCCCCTTTCCACGACAGAGGCGGGCGAACATCTCGCCCGCCTCACTTATAGCGTTAATCGATTACTCGCCAAAAAACCACCGCGTCGCGCGATACGGGCAAGTCCGGTAGTAGGAGTAGGATTGAGTACGGAATTCCACGAAATTCTTGAGCGCATTTCGATGGTAGATCGGCAGCGGCCCAAGCACGGTTCCAATGAACAGCAGATTCTCGGTCATGTTCTTGACCATCCGCTGACCCAGCGCCTTGAACTCGCTGAACCAATCGGCGCGGACTGGAAGGCGCCTATGTCATCGATCATCTGCTTGACATAATCGGGCGGCTCAGCGCCGGCGCCGCCGCCACTTTCCACCCACTCAGCCCAGAGCACACCTGTCCGATGGCCAAAATAAGCAGAGGACGGCGGTACCCAGCGCTCGTTGGCGCCCAGCGTGATCACCGGCGGCGCCGATTGGCCCCACGCCCCGACATCCAGCAGATTCGCCGACTGTGCCGACCGGTACTCGTCCGGCGTGACTTCCTTGACTGTCGTTTTCACCCCGACTTCGGACCGGTCGTTGGCGACCAGTTCGACGACCTGTAAGGGGATGCCCTGAATCGCAAACTGAATATTCAGCGTGATTTTCTCACCATTCGGCAATTCCCGGAAACCGTCACCGTCGGTGTCGACCATGCCGATTCACGGTTCGCCGCCGTGACGCGCTGATGAGCATGGAGTGTGCGTCGGGACCAATGAACAGCGCAGGGGATGATGTTTGGAAATGCCTGAACCGGAAGAACCAGCCTTAGCAACAGGGCACGCGCCCGGTTCTAATCGTGTCCCCTGCCGGTTGCAACGAGCTGACCGCGACTCCGATCATCGTGCCGATCACCATCGGAGGGCAATTCGCGCGCCGGCGTGGATTCGCAGTATCACTCGACGAGACGGGCGCCCGAACATAGGGGATGGTCCGCTGCGACCAGCCCCGGCCCCTCGATCTCGTCGCCTGGAACGGGAGGCACGTCGACACGGTCCCCGAGCACATCATGGATGAAGTGCTTGCCCGCCTTGCAACGTTGTTCGAATAGAACGCAGGAGCCCTTCGACTGCGTGGAGACCAGCCTCGCGCGAAGGCGCAGGCCGAATGCCGAAGCGTCGGACCGGGACTATTCCCGGCCGATCCTCACCACCTGTAACGCGGTCGCGAAGCGGTCGAGGAAGCGGTCGCAGGCGGACTGCGAATGGGCTACCGACAGATAGAGCTTGGTGCCCATCGGGTTGAGAAAGACCTTCCGCCGGAACAGGGCCAGCATGAGGGCGCGTCCCTTTGCTCTGTCTCCGCTCCTCGTCGACCGATAATCGTTGACCGGCTCGGGCGAGAACACGACCTGGGCGAGCGGTCCGTCGCCGATGACCTGGGCCTGCTCCTGGTGTTCCTCGAGCACCCGGCGCATGCCGTCGCGCAGATAGCTGCCCAGATCGCGGAGGCGCTGGTAGCAGTCCGGCTCCCGGAACACGCCAAGGGCCGCCTGGGCCGCGGCGGTGGAAACCGGGTTCCCGCCTAGGGTGGACGCGACCCACACGTAATCGGAGTCCCCCAACCGGTCCTCGCGCACCTGGTCCATGACGTCTGCCCGCCCGCCGAACGCCCCGATCGGATAGCCCCCGCCGAGCGCCTTGCCGTATGCGACGAGATCGGGGATCACGCCGTAGTATTCCTGCGCTCCGCCGTAGGCGAGGCGAAATCCCGTGACCACCTCGTCGAAGATGAGAAGCACGTCGTGCTCGGAGCAGGCCGCGCGCAGGGTCTCGAGGAAGCCCTCCTTCGGGGGAGTGCATCGCTGCAGCGGCTCGACGATGACGGCGGCGAGGTCGGCCGCGTGCTCGGCGACGATTCTCTCCGCGAGCGCGCTGTCGTTGTAGGGAGCGACGAGTATGTCGTCGACCGTCGCCGGCGGAATGCCGGCGCTCGACGGATCGGGCCGGGGGAAGTCCAGGAGGCGGTGCGGGAACAGGCTCGTCACCCCGACCTCGTTGGCGCCGTGGTAGGCGCCTTCGAACTTGAGAATCATGCGCCGCCCGGTGGCGGCCCGCGCAAGACGCTGGCAGTACATGTTGGCCTCGGTGCCGGATGCGCAGAATCGCAGCCGGTCGCAGGCGGGGCTTACCCTGCAGATCTCCTCCGCCAACGCGAGGGAGTTCTCGTTAACGTACGCGAAGTTCGCACCGAGAGCCGCCTGACGCGCGACCGCCTCGGTCACCTCGGGCCGCGTGTGGCCCACCAGCACCGAACCCCAGCCCATGGAAAAATCAAGAAATTCGGCGCCCGTCGCATCCACGATCTCGCATCCCTCGCCCCGACTGATGACCGTGTTGAGTTCGGGTGGGAGATCGAATTCCCCGTTGGAGCCGGCGGGAAACACCTGCATCGATCGTTGTGCGGCCTCGTGCATGTTCGGTTCGGTCACGGGAAATCCCTCTCGTCCCGCTGCATCGATTCTACGGCGACTCGCCCGCTCCTGCATTGACGACGCGGGTCGACGATGGCTGCGTCGCCACCGCTCCATTCTCTTGAGTCGTGTTCACCGCCTCCTCGTTTCTCGCGGGCATAAGTGTGCCCGCGCTCCAGTTCATTTGTGATTCTTGAACATGAATGAGAACCCAATCTGTTTGTGGACGTATGTGGACGCCCCCTGAGCGCAACCGGGAATCTCAAAAACACAGGATGCCTGCAGTCGGGCGCTGTTGTATGTCCGTAAGCGATCGAGTTGACGCCCTCTAGCGACCCGGTTTTTCAATGATGGTTCCCCCGCAGACACAGGGAGGGACTCAGGTGTTTGCTATTGACTTTGCAACATTCAACAAGACGGCGCAAGACTCGGTTGTCTACACCGAATCTCAGTGTGTATGTTCTTGCTCACCCGCGTCTTTCAGGCGCCAGGTCAGTAACGCACTGCATATCGGTTCGGATCGCCTGAGAGGACTGTCAACGCGAAAGGAGCGGATTTATGAATGATCAACTGACAAGCGCGCGGATTTCCTTCTACCGGGAAAACGGATTTCTCATCATCGAGGATTTTCTGGACAACACCGAATTGGACACCTGGCGGGCAGCGGTGGACGAAGCGGTCTCCCTTCGGGATAACAATGTGCTGCCCGTCGGATCCCTTCAACATGAGAGCACGTCAGAGAAAAATAACGTGTTCCAGCAGCGCATGAACCTGTGGATGGATCATGACGGTGTGCGCGAAATAATGCTGGACAGCCGGCTGGGCAAAATGGCGGCCGACCTGGCAGGGGTCGACGGCATTCGCATATGGCACGATCAGGCGTTGATAAAATTACCTTGGGCAGTTCCTACGGCGTGGCACCAAGACAACACAAAGTGGTCCTTCGCGTCGGAAAACTCCATAAGCATCTGGGTCGCGCTGGACGATGTGACAATGCAGAACGGTTGCTTGTTTTTCATGCCGGGCACGCACAAGCGCAGACTGGTTGACTACCCTACGGAAGGCCACTTGGGCGCCTTATTCGAAGCCTATCCTGAACTCGGCAGCATGGAACCCGTGCCTGTCATCATGCCTGCGGGCGGATGTTCCTTTCACAACGGTCTGGCCGCACATGGCGTCCATGCGAACATGACGCCGAGACCTCGGCGGGCTTTTACCTGCGCCTACATGCCCGACCACAGTCGGTTCAATGGCGAACCCAATGTCCTGCCGGAACGGATCCTGAATACAATCAGTGTCGGTGACCTGCTTGACGACGAAGAACAGAACCCGCTGATCTTCTCATATTCATGACTCTGCACCCGTTCGACTCTCCCGTTGGAAAGAAAGGGCGCGTGCCGGCGCTGTAGGACGACCTAGCGGCCCATTGTGACGATGCGAGGTACTTCACTTAAGATCCGCAAGCTGAGTCCGGTGAAATTGACGAATCGGGAGAGGTTGTCGACTAGGCGCACGCCCGCATTGAATCCGGCCGAACGCAAGTGAACCACAATGTCGGACAGCGCGGAACCTGGACCGGGACAGACAGCCGCCAAAGACCACGCCAATTCGCACGAGGGTTGAAGCAGGCCGGAAGGTCCGACGGCTTTCTGATCAGGCTGAACCGTTGCGCTTCGGCGGTGACAGACCAGGACAACCCGCTGCGACTATCGTCCCTTGACAGGCGCCGCCTGGCAGCGAAAGCCGGCGACAACTCATTTGCCCGCGACAGAGCCGCGCCCGGACCGCAACCGAACCGATTCCGAAATCGCACCGCCTGGGCGTCTGACCAGCACACCTTGAGTTCCAGGCAATCGTCGCGCAGAGTCTCGTTTTGCACAACTCTCTCTCCGAAAAGCCAGGCCCGCTGTTTGCCATCGGCGCACGATCGCCGAACGACTTCCGTCCGATCGCCGGCGCGAAGAAGTTCGTCAATCTACTCCAGCAAATGGTCGAGCCCGTCGCCGGAAATCGCCGAAACTAGAAAGTGAAACTGGCTGCATCCGTTCGCGGTGAGCATGTCTTGTCTGTCGCCGGTCGCCAGCAAATCGATCTTGTTCCAGGCTTGCACAACTCTTTGGGAGTGGGCGGGATCAACGCTCAGTTCTCTGAGAACTTCATTGACGCCGAGAACCTGTGATTCGAATTCAGGGTGCGTCAGGTCCCGGACATGCACGACGATGTCAGCGTTGGTGACTTCTTCCAGTGTTGCACGAAACGCAGCGACCAGCTGCGTCGGAAGATCGGATTTGAAGCCGACCGTGTCGGAGAACACCGCTTGCCGGCCTGAGGGGAGCGTGACCAATCTCATGGTCGGGTCAAGCGTCGCGAACAATGCGTCGTCTGCCTATACTTCTGCGCCGGTCAGGCGGTTGAGCAGTGTTGATTTTCCGGCGTTCGTGTAGCCGACAAGCGCAACGGTTGGGTATGGGACGGCTTTTCTGGCCGACCGGCTCAGCCCGCGCGTGCGTCTGACCGCCAGCAGCCTGCGCCTCACACGATTTATCCTATCGTCAATCGTGCGCCGGTCGGACTCGATCTGGGTTTCCCCGGATCCGCCCACGAACCCGGGGGCGCCCCGCTGACGTTCGAGGTGGGTCCAGCGGCGGACCAGTCTGGATTTCAGGTATTCCATATGTGCCAGTTCGACCTGCAGCACACCCTTGTATGACAACATTCATGAAAGAATTGAATCGAGTTATCCTGTACCCGTATCGATGCCTGATGATCGCCGCCCCGCAGCTGCCCCGGTTTCCACAGCTCCCGCGTATCTGCGCGGGGCATGCGAATATCTCCAGAATCAGACCTGTTCGATCCAGAACCCGGACATCCCAGAGTTTTTCCAGGTTTCGCGGCTGGACCGGTGAAATCGAGCCATCGGCAACCGCGGCCGATGCATTGGCTGCATCAATTTCCTGCTTCAGACTTTCACATCTTCCCGAACCAAACAGGGTTGCGCTGTTGACAGATCGAAGCCGGACAACCTGCTTGAATGCGGCCGTGAAGCCCAGCGCCATCGCCAGAGAAACCGCCTCATCCAGGCAGGATTCGGCCGGACGCGGAGATTCTTGATCAGGGACGGACGGATGCAGGAATCCGGCTTTGATCGGCAATTTGCAGTTCCGTCCAGCGTTATCGCTTTATCTCCGCCGGCGGGACAATTTGAAATTGAGTCCGCGCAGCGCATAGTCGAACCGCCGTTATCGTTGCGGCTTTGGCACGATTTTCGCACTTGCCCCGGCACAGCCGGACCGGTTCTGCCAGGTCTGCCAGCCCACTGATTGAAATCTGGCGAAATTCGCTGTGGGCAGCGTCACGTTTTCGTTCGCGGGAGACTGCTGAAAAACAGCCCTGAGCCCGGCCGCGGCGCGGATTTTCAAAGGCGCCGGCGGCATGTGTTACGAGCCTTTGCGAGATTGGGAAATCTCTGTTGCCGGCACCGGTTTGAAAGCCTTGCCGGCAGCAGTCAGGGCAAGTTTGAGGACGCCTTTCCCCGGGCGCACAGCTTCTGGCTGCAAATCCACAGCAACAGTCGCATCAGAACCGCTGAAACCAGATTGTCCGGTTGTTGCAAGGGCGCCCGAATTCCGGGCGCCCCTGCCAATTGGTTATTGGGTCAATTGCCCTCGTCCAGATACCACTGGTTGGCCCGCCACGGATAGTTCGCCGCCGGTGAGCCAGCCACCGAGAAGGTCTTGAAATTCTTCAAGGCGTTGCGGTGGTAGATCGGGCCCGGCGCAAAGACCGTGCCAATAAAGAGCATGTTGGAAACCATGTTTTCCACCAGGCGATTGGCCGCCGCTTCGAATTCCTCGGATCCAATCGCAACTGACTGAAACGTGTCGATGTCCTTGATCAATTCATAAACGTAGTCAGGAGGTTCGACACCACTGGCGCCATCTGTTTGGATCCATTCAGCCCATTTCAATCCGACCCGAAGATTGAAGTAGTCCGCGAACGGCGGCACCCAGTAATCGTTGGTGCCGAGGTGACCTAGGAGCATCCGGCCCTTTACCCACACCACGACATCAAGCAGGCCGGCCGATTGTGCCGATCGATATTCGTCCGTGGCGATTTCCTTGATGGTCGTGTTAACGCCCACCTCCGACCAGTTCAGGCTGATGAGCTCAATAACCTGCGCCGGCATTTCCTGTGAGCTGAACTGCAAGTTGAGGACAAATGTGTCGCCATTCGGAAGATCGCGGAATCCGTCGCCGTCCGTGTCGACCATGCCGACCTCATCAAGCAGCGCCGCGGCACGGTCCGGATCATACTCGACATAATGGGACTTCCACTTTTGGTCGATAAAGTCCGGCAACGGACTAATCCCGGTATACTGGCTCGGTTCGCCCAGCCCGAAATATGCCGTTTCGTTTATTTCATCCCGATCGATCGCAATTGACATGGCCTGTCGAAAACGCAGGTCTCCGAAAACCTTGCGCTTTTCCAGGTCGTCCGACGTCACGTTGAAGCCAACTGCCACCAAGAAGGGAGACGGAGCCAAGTCGATCTGGTAGCCGCCGGCTTCCTGGTTCTCAAGGAGCAGCGGCGCATTTGGCAAGGTCACTCCCTGCTGCTTGTAATCGGCCTCACCGTTGATCAGCCTGAGAATGCGGACCTCGGTGTTCGGGATATAGGTCTCGTCCTGTTCGTTGATGTAGGGCAGCTGATTGCCCGCCGTGTCCACGATGTGGAAGTATGGGTTCGCCACCAGATGACGCCCTTCGACTGTGTCCGAGATGTAGATGTGGGACTCGAGCGTCGGAACGACATCGGCCGGGAGGTTCGCGACCCGGTCGGGGGCGCTGAGCAGCGCCGACGGCGAGTCGGTCCAGTCCGTGTTCCCCCAATAGGCCTTGATCACCGCGAGCCCGTTCTCAAAACCGGCTTCCTGAGCGAGCTTGTCCGCGTCAGGATTGATGTCCGGATGATAGCGGCCGAGGAAGTGCTTCGGCTGGAAGCCCTGCGCCCACGACGTCGCGAAGTGCACCAAGAGACCCGGCTTTGGGGCCGGCAGATTGAACCTGACCGTCTGCGGGTCGATCACATCCACGGTCATGCGCTCACCCGCAACCAGCGTGTAGTCCGTGGGATTCGGAATGACTTTTGAATCGAGTGCAAGGTTGTCGTACCAGAATTTCACGTCGTCTGCCGTGAAGGGCGCGCCGTCCGACCACCTGTGGCCCTTGCGCAGGAAAAACGTCAGCTGCGTGAAATCATCATTCCACTCATAATCCTTGGCGATGTTGGGCACGATCGTCACAAGGTCATCCGCCAGGCGAACCAGGTTCACATGCCGGAGTGTCACGAAGTCATGGGTGCCGGCTTCTGTGGCATTTGACATGCCGTTGAACGTGCCGCCGTATTTCCCGATCGAATGATAGGGCGCCATGACCAGCGGTTCTTCCGGCAGCCGCTCGGACAGCGGCGGCAGTTCCCGGTTGCCGCGAATGCGGCTGTTGAGCGCCGCAATTTCCGGGTTTTCGCTGAAACTCAGCTTGCAGTTGGCCAGGGTTTCGAACTCCGAAAGCTCGTACTGCTGCGCGTATTTTCCTTGCGGAACGCCCATTGGATCGTCAACCGTGACTGGCGGGCAGTCGGCAACGGCCATGCTGGCAGCTGTCATTACCGCAACGACTGAGAGCGGTAATCTCGTCATGATCTTTCTCCTTGATACAAGAAATCTGGAAGCCACGGGAAACCGGGCAGCAACCCGGACGCATGGCCCGGGACATGGACTGTCCCCCAGTGGAATCGTTCTCTGCCCGATCGCCCCTTTTGCGGCTGCCTCAATCCGGTTTTCGCGGCGTGGGACTGTCTGTGCAAACATCCGGTTCGCGATGCAATTCCCTGATCCGGAAACCTGCGTCCGACAGGCCCCCGTTTCAGACGGGGCAATGGCCCCGGAGTTTTTCACGAGGACCAATCTCAACGCCCGAAAAGACTAGCCGTATCTTCAGTATTTCTCCAATCGATTGATTCAATACACACTGCCATAAGATCAATACTGGCATCTTGGGCCACGAACTGGCTGACAGGATCGCCGGCCCTTCATTCCGTCTGAGCCTGCATGTCCGGACTCGGCGCGGATATGCTCCAGGAATGACGTGCTCACGATGAATGTGCGACTCCAACGACGTGGCTGGTTGGACCGAAACCGGTACCTCCGTCCGTTCAGCATTCATGATTGACCCGCCCGGTTGGCCAGCCAGCGTTCGGCATCTGCTGCCCTAAGCGCAATACTGTTGCTTTAAGCGCAATTCGGGATGATCTCGGGCGTCCGGTCCTGCTGCTGGCGTGACACCGGACCGCGCTTGCGGAGGGGGTAACTGCTCATCTTCTGCCTGACACCCCGCGGCCTCGCCTGG
>JAPPHA010000010.1 GCA_028874915.1 Paracoccaceae bacterium | reverse complement strand
GTTGCCGCGTAGCTTGGCCGCGAAGCCGTCGTCTTCAGGCGACGGAGTGTTCACGTCTCTTGCGCATTCTTAGTCCCTTACCTGCTGCGTCGCCGGACCCCGCTCCGAGGCTAAGTCCCGTAGAGGCCAGTCTTTGCCATAAGCGCATGTCGGCCTGTCGTTTGCTGTTGTTGGCGGCGGTGTTCCTGGAGAAGGCCCCCGCCCGCTAACGCTGCCGGTCCCGACCACCCCGACAGTACGGTCAGTGTCGCCTGTCGCTGCCGCTCATCTTGAAGCCCCGGCCAGCAGGTTCACAATCAGTCGGATCATGAGGTCCTTGCCGGCGGGCGCGCTTTCGGCGACCAGCAGTGTCAGCGCCGTCAACGCTTGTGGATTGAGCCCGTGTTCGATTACTTCCTGCTTCAGGTAGAGCAGGAACAGCAGCGACCCGATGCGCTTGTTGCCATCGGTGAAGGGATGGTCCTTGACCACGAATTACAGCAGATGCGCCGCCTTCTCCTCGCGGCTGCGGTAAAGGGGTTCGCCGAACATGGTCTGTTCGATATTGCCCAAGATGGCGGCCAGCGCATCGCCACGCGGACTGCCGAACAGCGACGACGCCTGATCGCGCGCCATCAGTTCGCGCCGGAACTCCACGATCGCGTCGGTCGCCCGATCGTGGTCGAGCACGCCCGACGACGGCCCCGTTCCGGGCGGTGTCGGTAGGCGGTCCTCGTCGTATTCCAGCAGCAGGCGCCATGTATCGGCATAACCCGCGATCAGGTCCAGCACCACCTGCCCGGTATCGTCCACCAGGGCCTGGTTGCTGAGCGTCCGCGCCAGCAGGTCGAGGGTCTCCCTCGCTTCCCGCAGGCCGCGCTCGGCCAGCCGGCGCTCGTTCACGGTGAAGCCCTCCACCAGGTGGCCGTGCAGGGCGCGGGTGGCCCATTGGCGGAAACGCACTCCGCGGCGGGTATTGACGCGGTAGCCAACCGAGATGATGGCGTCGAGATTGTAGTGCTTCAGCTGGCGCCGAACCCTGCGCCTGCCCTCAGTTCGAACTGCTAAGAATTCCTTAGTGGTTGCGTCAGCTTCCAGCTCTCCGCTGGCGAATATGTTGCGCAGGTGCATCAGCACGTTCTCGGGCGTGCTGTCGAACACCTCCGCCATCTGCCGTTGGGTCAGCCAGACCGTCTCCCGGTCAAGACGCACATCGACCCGCACTTCGCCGCCGGCGTCCTCGTACACCGCGACTTCGCCCCCGGTGGCTGTTTCCGGCATTTCGTCGCTCATACCGTTCCGCGCTCCATCGACCGCCCGCGATTCCGTCGCATTCCGACGCGATCCGCCGTCAACGCGCCCGCCGTCCGCCCGCGGTCAGCTCAGCGGGTCCTTCAGCGGCTTGGCGGCCTTGAACGATACGCCGGCCGACGGGCCGATGGCGATGCGTTCGCCGGTGCGCGGTTTCTGCCTTCGCGGGCCGGCCGATCCTTCCTGGAGAACCTTCCGAAGCCGACGTTGGAAACGTCCTCGCCCCGGGCGAGCGCCTCCGCGTTGGAGTCGAACACGCCACCGACAGTGGTCTGGGCCGCCTGTTTCGTGATACCCGCCTCCCCGGCCACGCGCTCGACAATCTCTGCCTTCTTCACTCTCTCGTTCTCCCATTCTTGCGGAGGATTTCGGGCATGGCCCGCGAACCGCTGCCGCCCTGTTGCGCCGTGATCGGGTTGCCGGAAACGCCGATCGATACGGCGCCCGATCCCTAATCCTACCTGCCCGCCGGGTCAATCTCAGGCTCGTTCCCGACGCGCCCTTCGCCATCGAGAGGAAAGGCCCGGCCGTGAGCGGGGCGGCGGTCGGGCGTCCGGTATCCCGAGCTACGAAGGTTCAGGTGAAGGCTGTCAAATTAATCGAGCCTGAACCCGGAATTTCTTCCCCCGCTCCGTGCCGCCGGTTTCTCCAGCGGATCGGTCGCAATCTAAGACAGGCGTACTTTTTCAAGAAGCCTTTTCCAGAAGCGCTCCTGATGTAGAATTCAAGGGTGCCTCGACGGCACAACGAGCAGACCTCGGAGTTGACCAGGTGCCACGGAGTACAATTTCGTCTCCTGACGGACATGACGCTGGATGAATACGTAGAATCCCGCGCATGGCGGCCCGCGTCGCTGGAGGCGTGCCCGGCGCAGGTGAAGGGCCGTTGCACGTTCACCCGTCATGGCACCTACGTCCGCATGACACTCCATGGCGAGGCCCACGTTGCGTGCTGGTTCTGCCCGGACAGCCAGGCCACGTTTTCCACTCTGCCTTACGGTCTTGCGTCGGAGCTCCCTCGCCGAGCTAGAGGTCGCAGTGGCGCTGGCCGAGACGAGCCCGGTCCTGACCGAGGATGCGTGGCGGGCGCATCCGGACCCGGAGGTCGGCGCGAAGGCGGCGCGTCGCTGGCTGAAGCGGCGCTGCGATGCGGTTAACGCGTTCCTGTGGATCGTGCGCGACATTCGGTCGAACCGGATTCGCGACTGTCGGCCGACGGTTCTCGGCATGCGCGACCCCCTGGGTCACGCGGAAGTCCTGCCTATCCTGTGCGCACTGCTTGCGTGTCGGCACCTGTACGTTCCGGCGCCGATCGGCGTCTCCCTGCCCAAACGGAAGAGGCCCGACGAGCGGGAAATCTCGGTTTGGCGGTGCCAACACTCGATGAGCCCCGGTCCGCCGGCCGTTTCATGGCAGCGCATCGCCCGGCAGCGAGATTGATGCCGACAGGCGACCCAGGAGCGTGAAATTTCACGAACCGATGGCGGATCGAGCGGACCAGCACGGCATCGGTGGACAGGAATCGGCCTGCTCAATTGGACCCGGTTCCAGTCAGACCAGCGCAACGTGTAAAGAACTGCCCCAGACCGAACGAACTAGCGCGGGAAATTCACGCCGAAGCGATTCAAGAAACACGACCTGCTCCGCACACGGGTACATCTGGCGCCAGCCGCAGTCCGCCGACTGGGAACCCGGCATCCCCAGTCTGATGGATCACGTAATGGCAAAGATCGAACCTGTTGCGGTCCCGCCAGCACCGCCGGATTCGATCAGTCCGTTTCCACGGTGACGGAGTAAACTGCCGGGAAAGCGTGCATCCTGAGCGCCAGAATCCGTCACGAGGACACTCATTCCGCAACCCTCTAATGCACTTTAACCGAAGCCAGCGAGATGCACCGAGGACTGACCCGCAGGGCCATTGAAAAACGAGAGAGGAGACAAGGAAATGCCGAAAGCTTGGGTGATACACGGATACGAGGGCTATCAGGGACTGTCGCTGGAAGAGGTTCCGGACGAAGCGCCGGGACCGGGCGAAGTCCGGCTCCGGGTCGAGGCCTTCGCCCTGAACTGGGGCGACATGGATCTCATGCACGACCGGTATTCGTTCAGCTTTTCTGCGTTCCCGGCCTGCATCGGGATGGAGGCGGCCGGCATTGTGGACGCCATCGGCCCAGGCGTGACGGGCATCGAACTCGGGACGCGCATGTGCACCTTGCCCTACTTTTACGACCGCCGTGGGGCGAGCACCGAGCAACTGGTCATCGACCATCGCTATGTGACGCCCGCACCCGAAGGGCTTTCTGCGGTGGAAAGCGCGTCGGTCTGGATGATGTACATGACCGCGTACTTTCCCCTGGTCGAAATCATGCGGGTCCTGCCGGGCGGGACCGTTCTGGTCACGGCGGGAACGGGGACGGCCGGGACCGCGGCCCTGGAGATCGGCCGTCATTTCGGCGCCACGATGATCGCCACCTCCCGGTTCGACCACAACCGGTGCTTTCTGGAGGCGGTCGGAGCCGACCATGTCTTCGTTCCGGGTTCATGCGATCTGGCGGAGTTTCTGAAATCCGTGACCGACGGACGCGGAATCGACGCGGCCTTTGATCCGATCGGCGCGGGTATGATCGGGCAATACGCGCCAGCGCTCGCCAGGGACGCGCGGATCTTCTTCTACGGCACGCTCGATGGCGAGTTTCCGACCCTGCCGATTGTCGACATGTTTCAGGCCAACGCGGTCTTTCACCCGTACTCGCTCTTCCACTACGTCGAGAATCTCGAGACCCAGGCGCGGGGCACGGCATTCGTCTACGATGCGCTCAAGCGTGGGCTCATCGCCCCTCGGATTGATCGGACCTATCCGATGGAAGGCTACCGCGACGCCTGGGACTATGTCTCCGCCCCGCGCAAGACCCACGGCAAAGTCGTCGTCGAGACCGGGGCGTAGAATTCGCCACATTCGTGCGCCCGCCCCTTCCTGCCGCCCGCCTTCGGCTCTGCGGGGAGCGGCCTCGCCATTTGCCGGCGGTTCGACGAAAACGGGTGTTTGGGGCGGAATGCGGCCGGCGTAACGCACCCGAGCGGACCATGTTCTGCAGGTTTCGACCTCGGTGTTGGGCTCGCCGGGAGTGTTGCCGCCCAAGTCCTGACGATGTCGTTCCGGTCCGTGAAGTCGGGAAGTCTCCAACTTTCCGGCTTGACGGGATCAGGCCGGACAACGGGTTTGCGGATGGCCTTGGTCTGCCGACCTCCGGCCTCAATGCCATCCCGCGAACCGTCACAGCACTTGATGTCCTCCTTCAAGGCCCGACACCCGGTCCCGCCGCGAAACCCCCGGGCAGAGCCTTCAACCAACGTTGTCGACACATTCGTCGCCTTGACCAACCCTCCGATCAAGGTCAATGGACCGGAAGAACTTCCCGCGTGAGCGCAGGCCGGATGACGGCGAATTCAGAACGCCTCGAATTGATCGCGACAAGCCGGGAAACAAAGCAGTCTTACTGTGGGGTGGGCTGAATTCCCGCCGCGGACGCATGCCGTGAGATCCGTGAGATTTTTGTGTCCGTCACCCTGATGCCGGACTACAAAGGATCCATCAGGGTAGGCTGAACGGTGAAACGGGACTTCGCCTGCATGACGTCAGCCGGCAAAAACGGAGAGTGGCCTGTGTCCGAGACAACAATCAGCGAATGGCCCAGTGATGTCCGCGCAGAATTGGAGAACGGGCGAATCAGCCCCTGCGTTGGAACCCAGCTGGTGTCGGAGACCGACCGGGTTCGGGTGTGGCATTTGACGCTCGCGCCAGGCGAGAGGATTGGGTTTCACCGTCATGTGCTGGACTATTTCTGGACGGCAACGTCCAATGGCTGGTCCCGCAGCCATTACGCGGATGGTCGGGTGGTTGAAAAGGAATGTCAGCTTGGTGAGACCCGTCATTTCACTTTCGGTGCCGGAGAGGAGATGGTTCACGATCTGCAGAATATAGGCACCGACACACTTTCCTTTGTCACCGTCGAATTCTTGAACAGCGCAAACGCACCGCAGCCTGTCGACGGGATGACGCCCTGAGTCGGTTTGCCTGGTTTTGCACTGCCATGGGACATGGTGCCGAACGCCGCAATACGCACCTTCGGTTCTGGGAAGAACTCAGTCTGCTGAATTAACAGGGTTTTCTCTATCGCGTCGGGAAAGGGAACCTCCAATCGGCCGCATTCCAGTTCGCCAATGCAACTGATTCGAGAGACCCCATGGCCAATCTTCGCCTGATCCAGCGTCGAGTCGACGCCCTTGAGCCCGGCAAGTCCGCTCGCGACAACCGTGAGACGGATCTCCACGGATTCGGCTCCCGGATTCCGCCGTCCGGACGCAAACGGTTTTTGTACACGCCCAAGAACAATGGGCGGCGCGAACGGATGTCCATCGGTGACACCGGTACGTTGCCCGTGTCGGGGGCGCGGGCCACCGCCCAATCCCATCTGTCCGCACTACGGAATGGCGAGCCATCCTGCACGGTGGAAGTCTCGGCAGAAACGCCGTTTGAAGACGTCGCGAAGGCGGTTTTCCGCCGTTACGCCCGAAACTGGAAACCGGGACCGCAAACCGCTCCGACATCGCCGACACATTCCTCCATGCGACCGAACGGAATGCTGTGGTGCGGGAGCCATCCCGCTTTGTCCAGCGCCTGCGCTCTCCGGGCGCGATGCGCCAGTTGCCGGGCGGCCGTCCGCACCGATCCGAACTGGAGTCGCTTCACGGCCTCGACAATTCGGGCCCGGATTTAGACGGATCTTCATCTCTGGAATTTCGAAAAATCCCTGTCCATCAGCATGATAGCCGATTTCGGGCGGGACTCGACATGTAACAGCCCTGGCAGGGCTCGTCACGGAAGGGCCTTGGCGGGGTCGATCTCCAGAAGCTCAAACGCCCGGGCCTGCAGCGGCGTCGGCTGCGTGAACACCGGAAAACCGTGGTCGGGACTGGCCGGGACCGTCGCTTCGTTCAGCGTCAGCGTGGCCAGATCGGCAAGAAGCGTCGTGAAACTGTGAACCGGCAGCCCGTCGGCCGTCCGTTTGCTGTCGGCCTTGGCCTTGGCACTCTCGGAAACCCTGGCAGGCGCCACCGGTGAACTCCGTTGCGCCCGGGCCCCCGCCCGGTCGTCATCCTCGAACAGAAGCGGCGCCAGGTGATGGCGCCGTCCGTGACGGTGATCTCGAAATGCTTTTCGACCTTCCTGCGGCTGACGGAATGTGATCCCTCTGGAAGCGGGAGGCGTAATTGGCAGAATCGAAGGTCTGGCACGAGAATCAGAGCTGCTCCGAATACTGAACCAGTTCGGCAGCGGTAGAGGTGAGTTTAAGGCTGTCGAAGTTGGCAAGAAATTCATCTACGGAAATGGGTGGTGCAATCAACCGCGCTCGGATCTTGCGGACGGCCTGACAGCAGGGGGCGTGGCATAAGAGCAAGTTGGTTGGTGAGAACTTCGTTTGGGTGCTGGACGCCAATGCCATAGGCGGTGATCGCGGGCTCCGGAAAATCGTTTAGGTTGCAGGTGACGATCACGTCGCAGCGTCCGATGATCGCTGCGGCAAGAACATGACGATCGTCGGGATCGGGAAGGTCAAGGGCGGGAATCAACGATTCGTAACCTGTAACCAGGCAATCCCGTGTCGCCTGATCCATCAGATGGCGGGTGCGCTCGAGGGCCGCTCGATCACGGTACGGTTCGTTGCGGACCAGCGCATCGATCCATTCCCGATGGATGTCGTCGGTCCACTTCGCGCGGAAGAGATCGTCAGCGGCCAATTGCAAAAAAATATTCCGCACTGGCGCGGGATAGAGAATGTTGGCGTCGAGAAGAGCTGTGAAGCCAGTCACCGGGCGCCATAACCCATATCTTGGGCTTGGGCTTCACGGGTCAGCTGCTCGAGCACCTGCTGGCGTTCACCGTCAATGGCATTCTTGTAGTTCATGACATCTTCCATGCGAATGCGGCGGTGCTTGCCGACCTTCCGATGCGGGATGGCCTTCTGGTCAAGGAGTTTGATCAGGAATGGCCGGGAGACGTTCAGTACGTCGGCCGCTTGGACCGTGGTCAGCTCCGCACACTCAGGAATTAGCGTAACGCCCTGTCCTGCGGCCATGGCTTCGAGGACATGCATCAGCAGGTCTACCGCACCGGCGGGAAGATCAATAGTTTGTTCCTGTTCGCTATCTCTGACTCGCAGCTTCAGCGGCCGGTCCATCCCGCCGTAGGGAGACAGAGCTTCGTGCGTGCTTCGTGCGATCTCAGCATCCCTGGGCGTCGGCGGAAGCTGTCGGTGAGCCAACGTGTTCATTGTGTGCCTCCTTGAAAGGTGCGTCCCGATGGGATCAAGATACTCAAATGCAATAAATGAAGCAATCGAAGCAGATGTCAATAGATGCGTCCAGCAATCATCTGCGGGACGGTGTCCTGACCTGGTTCATTCAAGAGGCGAATACGGATTAGCGTCTTGATCCCTCGACAGATTCCCGCCGATGCTTCCGGTGGTCCGAGCCGCGGCGGTTTGGATCGAGTCGCGCGCCGGGTGTACGTAACGGGCGGTTGTCTCAACCAGTGCACAAACCCCACTTTGTGGGTGAAACAGTTACAGTATTCTATCGCTTTTATCCGCTTGGTGGGAAGCGAACTGCAATGCCGGGCCATCGGTCGCGTCGAGACGAGCCGGTCCTGATGGGCGCCGACGCAGACGACTATCAATACGTCATCCTGAACTGGATGACCGATCCGGATGCTGCAGAGTGGAACATCCCCGACGTTCCGTGACTGTCGCGGGTGGCCCTGTCGGAACCGCACGGTCTCGTTGCCATGACTCTCCGGTATCCGGTCTCACCGGAATCAGGGGATCGCAATGAGACCTTGAAGTTGACAGACCCTACAGAGGAGGCAGCCGCTCACACCTTGACACGTACTTATCGAAACCGCGCGCTTCACAGCTTCAAGTCCGGCAGGATTCCCGTTTATTGCCGTCGGAATCAGCAATCAGAACTCGGCACACAGGCATTGACGCAACGGAGAGTCGCCGATTCTGCGGGAACAGCTGTCGTCTCTATCACTGCAGTGCCGGGGCCACCGACCATCTCGCATCGCCGGTCCTGGGCAGTCAGTCCAATGCCGGGAAGTGTCCATCGATCGGTACGGACGGGTCGTTGCGCGGTGTATCGCTGGTGGCGCGGATCTTGGTCAGGGAATGGTGGTGGCGGATTGGCTCTGGATTGACGGCGGTTTTCCGGGAATGCGTCTTACGGCCGCTCAACGGTCGGCTGAGCGTGCCGGGCGCGGGTTGGCGGGCGGCGCGTTCGTGGAGCCATGGAGCTGGCAGGATCGGGAATGACCCGCAATAGGTTTCGGCCAGAAATGCACGGAAGGTGCGTCAAGGTTGCCCCCCGCGCGAAGCCGGGGGAGAACGACCACGGCCGTTTGATCGGCTTCATGTTCCATGAGCTTCATCGTTGCCCACCAATCAGGAACCTTGCTCGGCCTGATGGGTCAGAATCGATTCGTTCAGTTCGAC
>JAPPHA010000069.1 GCA_028874915.1 Paracoccaceae bacterium | reverse complement strand
GAGATCCCCGCAAGAGCAACCGAATTATCGGACGCCTTCAATTACCCGCTTACCGCGCGGGGAACTCCGCCCGATGAATGGGCCTCATTGATGAAGGCTTCAAGGCAGGATTGGGAAGTAGGAAAGTAACAGCGCTCGGTGAGGGTACGCCCGGGGCAGCTCGCGGCGTGCGGCGCGACCGCCCGCCTCCGCCACGGCACACGACAGGCGGGCGCGCACCATGACGACAAAGGGTTTGGATGACGATGCTTAATTTCGAAGAACAAGTGCGAGAGCGTGGCCTTTATTGCTTCGGAAACCTTTAGAGCAATGACGAAAAGTGCTTCCTTGAGTTCTTCAGGGAGTTCCTGACGATTCCAAATGGCTTGCAGATCGATCGCGCGGTTTCGGGACACCAGTGCAATGGCAATCGATGTCACAACCATTCCGGACTCGGAAGGGATGTTTACTGCCACTGAGCGATAAGGTGACGGTTGGACATGCCGGTGACTAAGTTCCGACCTTGGCGAGGACTTCCGCTTTCAGGAATTTCTCGACTGCAAGCATGAAAGCGATCGAAGGAATCAGCAGAATCAGCGCCGTGATCGATGCAATCTGGTAGTTGCCTTCCATGCTGGCCGTAAAGAGCAACAATGGAAGCGTTGTAATGTCCGGAACGCCAACGAAATAAGTCCCGGTGAATTCGTCCAGCGAAATGAGAAATACGAAAATCGCGCTTGCAAGAATGCCGGGCAGCGCCAGCGGCAGGGTGACGGTCTGGAAAACCCGGAACGGGCCCGCGCCCATGTTCCGGGCGGCCTCCTCGAGTTCCCGGTCAACGGCGGCGAACGCGGCCGTCGATATCCAGACCGAAAACACGAGGCCCTGTATGGTATGGACGAGGACGACGCCGGCGTAGGTTCCGTTGAGACCAAGACTGTAAAAGATCCTGGCAATGTTCATGTGGACAGCGAGCGATGGAAACGCCTGCGGAAGGAGGAAGAGCAACAGGAACAGGCTTCTGAATGGCAGGCGACCCCGGCCGAGGGCCAATCCGGCAGGAATTGCGATGGCGAGGCTGACGACGACAGTCAACAGTGCGATGAAGATGGAATTCACAAGAGAGAGGCGCGCGTTTCCCTGTGGCCGGAAGACTCGTTCCCAAAACGAAAACCCCCATTCAAGCGGCAGCTTGTGCGGATAGTACCAGACCTCGGCAACGGTCCAGAGAAGCATGTTCGCAATCGGGCCGAATATCGCGAATGCGATGAGTCCGAGGATCAATCCGCGTAGCACGCCGCCGAAGACTTGTGACACACTCACGTCGGGCTTCCATCCTGCCTGATACCCTGTCGCAGGTAGATCCAGGCCACGACAGCGGTCATTGCGTAAGAAATGAACCCGAGGGCGTTGGCGACTTCATAGTCCCCGTAGGAATTGATCCTCCACGCCATGTCGACCGTGATCATCGTCGGGGATTGCGCGTTGATCATCAACGGAACCGACAGAACGGACATCATCAGCACGTAAGACAGGATCAGCCCGACCATCAAAGTGGTCGAGACCTGGGGAACAACGATTTCCAGCAGCACCCTGAACCGACGCGCACCCAGGTTTCGCGCAGCTTCGATCGTTGAACGATCGAGAGTCGCAATCGCTCCTGCGAGCAGAAGGGTAACAAAGGGCGTCTGCTTCCAGACGAAGGTCACGACGATTCCGCGCCAGTCGAGAAAGCTGACGGCCTGGAGGGGTTCGATGACTCCGCCCGAGACCAGAATATTGTTCATCATTCCGTTCTTGGCGAGAAAGGTCCGCATGAGCTGGCCGGCCACGATGAAGGGAATGAAGAGCGGCCAGCGATAGAGCCAACGCAATATCAGAACCGCAACGCGGTTTTCGCCCAGGGCGAGATAACCGGCAATCAGAATGGAACAAACACCGATAAGCACAGTCGAAACTGTGACGATCAGGACGGTGAAGATGATGTCCGTCGAATAGAAATCAAACGATTTGGCAAAATTCGCGAGCGTCCACGTATCCTGTTCCTCGTTCCGAAAGGCCCAGAGCAGCGAATACCCGAGGGGATACAGGAAAAGCACACAAAGGGTCACCAGTGCCGGCATCATCAACACGATGGCGGCAAGGCCCTGCCTGTCCACAGTTTTCACCTGAAATCTCGCGGTATGTCGCAGGCCGGGACGCCAAACGGGCCCCGGCCTGCTTCGGTTAGGCTAGACCGCTACAGCCGGGTCATCTAGTTCGAAACCTTTTGCTCATAGGCTTCCTTGATTTCGGTGAAGAACGGACCCAGCGGGAATGGCTTGCCTTTGGACGCAAGATCCTGCGGCGTGACATCCAGGAAGATCTTCGTCCAGACTTGCGGATCGAGCGCATCCTGCACGTGTTCGGCATCAATTCCCGGATACCAGTTGAAGCGGTTCACGATCCCCTCTGCCTGAACCTCCGGGCTCGTCGCGAGTTCGATGAACGCCTTGGCAGCGTCCCTGTTCGCGGCCTTGGTCGGAATGGCATAGTAGTAGGGTTGTCCGGGCATGCCGGGTTCCGGAAGTGTCAGTTTCAGATTGGGAGCCAGCCGTCCGTCGGCCTGCCAGGTGTGAAACATGTCAACCCAAACGGGACCCATGACGATTTCGCCGCGGTTGAGCATGTCGAGCGTTCCGGCGTTGCCGGGCGTGAACGACACATGCTCGTTAAATGCGCGCAGATCCGCCAGAGCCTGATCCCAGGTGTCCTTGATCGCCGGATCATAGGGCCCGTTCATGATCTGATCGGTGTTGCCGGCATAGGCGTACATCCAGGCCGCAGTGAACGCGACCCCGGACATACCGTTCTTGATGCCATTGTATCCGAAGGCGCCCGGATGGGCCTCAACCCACGCCTTCAATTCGTCGAAACTCGCCGGAGGGGTCGGAACAAGATCGGGATTGTAGGCAATGGCAGTCTGGCTGTGAAACATCGGCATCACGTAGCCGTCAACATCGGTTCCCAATGCCAGCCGCACGGTATCACGCGTAGCAAGTGATCCAGTCCCGATTTCGGATCGGTATGTGGACAACAGGCCGGATTCCACCATTTCGGTTGTCTTGAGCTGGTTGATAACGACGACATCGGTATCCCAGGCGTCAGACCCGACCTGTGCGGCCAGTTTCTCGAGGATGGCTTGCGATCCGGCATCACCCGGTCCGGTTCCGACGACGCGGACTTTCCAGCGGGAGTTCCGGGATTCGAACAATGGTCCGAGATAGTCGGTCACGTAGTCTACCATGTTCTGCGAGCCGCCCGAGGCGACATTCAGGACCGATTGGGCACCGGCCGTTCCGGCCATTGCTCCCGCCACAACCGCGGCAAGCAAGGTCTTTACAAGGGCAGAAAGTCTCATCATTGTTCTCCTTTCCGATGATAGCGGGGTGTCGGAACGTTCCGTTAGCCCCGTTGGGTTGCTGTCGCGCTGGATTCGCTTTTTGGGAAGAGATTCAGCGCGGCAGCTTCGATACGCAGTTGAACGTCATCGCCAGTCTTCAGGCGACGATGATGATCAATCAGGAATTCATGGGCGCCGATTGCGACGCCATGCCTGTAGACCTTGCCGAGATAGCTCGACTGGCTGACAGTCCCGTTTGCAAGCAGGCAAGATTCCTCTGCGCGATGCGATCGACCGGAAGCACTCAGCGTGGCGGCTTCACTGTGGAACAGGGCGACCATCGGGCCGTCGATGGGATTGGGCGCGTTGACACCTTCATTGCCGTTCCCGTCAGCCAGTGGAAGCCGGGTTTCTCCGTCGAGCTCGGGTGCTGACAGGGTCACGGTGCCGTTCGCGAATTGTGCGTGAACCGGGAGACTGTTGTCGGCCCCCACGAAGTGCGCAACGAATGGCGAAACCGGCCGATGGTACACGTCTTCCGGAGTTCCGGTTTGCGCGATCTCACCCTGGTCAAGGATGATGACGCGATCAGCCATGGAAAGGGCCTCTTCCTGGTCGTGGGTGACCAGGATGGTCGTAATGCCGAGTCGTTTTTGCAGGGACCGTATCTCGAGGCGCATGTTGTGACGGATTCGCGCATCCAGATTTGAGAGCGGCTCATCCAGGAGCAGGATTGGCGGGTTGATTGCGAGAGCTCGTGCGAGTGCCACACGCTGACGTTGACCCCCTGACAGTTCCGTCACCCTGCGCTCGCCGAACCCCTCAAGACCGACCAGTTCCATGACTTCGTCGACCCGGCGTTTGACAGCCTTTCGGTTGAGCCGCCGAAGGACGAGCCCGTATCCGATGTTTCGTGCGACGTTCATGTGTGGCCACAGCGCATAGGACTGAAACATCATCGCCATCCCGCGCTTCTCCGGCGGCAGATCCGAAATGTCGTTTCCCCCGATCAGGATCCGCCCTTTCCTGAGAGGAACAAATCCTGCCAGAGCGCGCAGCAACGTCGTCTTCCCGCAGCCGGAGGCCCCGAGCAGCGCGGTGAATTCGCCTCCGGCGATCGAAAGGCTGATCGATTTCAGGATTCGCAGATCGCCGTAGTATGTATCGACTGCTTCCAGTTCGACAGGCAAACCCGGCATTGACTTCGGATCCTTGCAACGGTATCGACTTCACTATATGCACACGTGTGCATATTGGTCAACACCAACATGGAATTTTTCTTCTTCGAAAGGATCACGAGCAGCCTTGATACCCTGGCCACAAAAGTGCAGTTCCCACCGATGTCTTCAGAAAATGAGCTGAACCCGACCCCAGCCGGTCCGAAACCGTGGATCGACGCGGGCAGGAAGCGGGTAACGGCCGAGGATGTGGCACGCATTGCGGGAGTATCGCGCTCGGCCGTATCGCGGGCATACACCAAGGGCGCCTACCTCTCGCTTGAAAAGCGGAGACGGATTCACGACGCTGCCGAAGCTCTCGGTTACCGGCCCAACGCGCTGGCTGCAGGATTCAATTCCAACCGGTCGAATCTGGTCGCGATCGTGACCGGGAATCTGAACAATCACTATGACGGCGTGTTCACGGCGGAACTGGTCACAAGGCTCAACGGCCTCGGAAAACTGCCGGTTGTCATCGGTCGAACCACGGACAATATCGGCGACAGCGAGATACTGGAAGTCCTGGACTATCCGCTGGATGCGCTGGTGATTCGCGCGGGAAGTGTAAAGGCCGAAACTGTCGAGAAATGCCTGAGGCTTCAGGTTCCGGTCATCGTCTCCGGTCGGATTCTGGCCGTAGGCAACGTGGACTGCCTGTGCTGCGACAACCACGCGGGCATGGAAATGGCCGTCGCTGAATTCGCGCGTTCCGGAAGGCAGCGAATAGGCTATCTCGGTGGCCATCCCGAACTGTCAGCCGAGCAGGAAAGGTGCGCAGGTTTCGTCGCAGCGATGCAGAAGCGCCATCTTGAACCTGTCGTCATGGAACATGCCGACTTCAGCTTCGAAGGCGGCTACACGACGGGGACGAAAATCCTGCAAGGGTCGGATCGACCGGATGCGATTCTGTGCGGAAACGACGCAATGGCGCTCGGCGTGATGAATGTTGCGCGTGAGACACTTGGGCTCGACGTGCCTGGTGACCTCGCGATCATCGGGTTCGACGATATCGAGCTTGCGTGTTGGCCGTGCTTCGATCTATCGACGATCCGCAATCCCATCGACGTGACGATCGATGGGATCGTTTCGCTCCTGGAGAGCCGGTTTGCCGACCCGGCCAGACATGGCGAGACGATCAGGATTGCGCCGGAATTCATTCCCCGGTCCACGCATTGAGTTTTTCAGACCGGGAAATGCTGTCGATTTGGCTTGTTCCGCAGGAACCTGAGTACAGTCAATTGCAGTTGTTGATCCGGCGAGTCGCGGAACTGACCGGAGGCCCGGTGTTCGAACCCCATGTGACCATTCTTGCCGATATCCCGCTCACGCCATCAGAGGTCGTTGTCCGGTCCGGGCGGCAGTTCCGGAGCCTTGCCCCGCTCGAACTGGTTGCACTCAGAGTGGAATCAGGCACCAGCTACTTCAAATCGCTGTTCATGGAAATCGATCCAACATTCGCACTCTCCCGGGTTCACAGCGTCGCGTGTTCTCTTGTTTCGCCCGGTCGCGTTGCGGGCGAATTCGAGCCGCATGTCAGCCTGGCGTACGGAACGCCGACATGTGCGGCCAACCCGAAAGTCGCGAAACTCGTCGACCGCACAATTCCGATGCGCCTCGGATTTCGAAACGTTTCGGTTGTACAGGCGTCTCGATTCACACCGATCGCAGAATGGTGCTGCAAGGAAATCATTCGCCTCGACGGTGACTGAACACCAAGTATCCTGTCAGCGACCGCGAACCGCCCATTCCTGGCAAGCACCTCCGACGGCCGCCGTGAGGAGACAATAGTCTTGCGGAATTCCGAATGCGGGCAAACAAAACTGAACGGAACTTCGAAAAAGAGAAAGTTCAGTAAGTCGCCAGGGAGGCGGCGGTTGCAGGAAGAAGCGGCAAAAGTGCCCGTCGCATCGGCCTCCGGAACCGCTCATCACCGCTGCCGCCTCCGGCGCGAGCTACCGGCGCGCCTCGCGACCGCGCCGTCCGCTCACCACCGGGCCGTCACGCGCAGGCCGATCCCGTGCTCCGGCCCGGCGTTGTCGTTGGCGCTCTCCTTCCTTGTGGCGTCGAGATTGACCTCGAAGCCCGGACCGCCCGCCGCCGCCGGGGCCAGGCGTCAGCCCAGGCGGACCTCGCGCCCGCCCTCCGACAGCAACAGCCCGCCATGGGGCGTCCCCGTGAAACCGCCGCCGAAGAGCGCAAGCCCGTAGCCCACCTCCGCGTCCAGCCGCCGCCCCGCCTCGAACGTCCCGCCCGGCGCCAGCCCCCGCGCATCCGCCGCCGACCACAGGGTTCCGGTCCCGCTCGACGCGTTGCCCACGGAGGGCGCCAGCATCAGCGAGAGCCCGAGGCCGGAGGCGCCCGGGTCGATGCGGACGGACCCGCTCACGCCCCATTCCTCGTATCCCCTGGCCTCATGCGCCGCCAGCCAGCGCGCCCGCGCTGCCAGCGTCACCCCCGACGCCGGGTCGGCCCAGCCGAGCCCGGCCCCGATCTCGACCCCCGCCCCGGTCTCGGCATCGCCGCCGTCGTGGCGAAGCCCGACCTCCAGCGAGGGCGTCAGTGTGCCTGCGCCCAGCGCGAAGGCCCGCGAGGCGTCGAGGATCAGCCGCAGCCGTGTCGCATCCGCCTTCGCGCCCGCCAAGCCCGGCACGGACTCCGATGTCGTCCGCACCCAGAGGGCGTCGGTCCGGAGCGCCAGTTCGAAACCGCCGCCCTCCGGCGCGAGAATGAGCGTGCCCCGTCCGCCGGCCGCCGCCAGCGTCATGGCGAGGTCCGCCTCGTGGCGCTCCGTCCCGTTCTCTTCGCTCAGGGTCAGCCGGCCCCGGCCGGCGCCCGCCAGCCCCCAGGCCGTGACCCGGTCGTTCAGGCGAAGCCGCGCATAGGGAAGAACGCTCGTGAGCGTGCTTTCGATCTCGCCCTCGCCGAAAGCTGACTCGTCGGCTGCCGTGCCGGTCAGCCCGAACGTGCCCTTGCCCCGGCTCACCGCGAACGCTGTTCCCGCCAGCCAGCGTCCTCTGGCCACATCGGCACCGAGGAAGCCGGTGGTGACGTCGCCGTCCAGGCGCACCCCGTCCGCCTCGCCGTCGAAGCCGCCCGTCGCCACCCGGCCCCAGGCCGCGAAGGCCGGTCCGGTCCCGTCGCCCGTCGTGGCGAGATGGAACGAACTCCCGAGCAGGAACTCCCGCCCGGTCATCGCCCGCGAGACCGCCGCGCCGCCAGGCGTCGTCGCCCCGGGGATCGCGGCCCCAGGGATCGAACGCCGCCTCCGGCGCGGTCCCGAGCGCCGCCGCCACCCTGTCAATCTCGGCCTTCGCCGCCCTGCGGGCCTCGGGGGTGTCGAAGCTCAGCGGCTGCCCGCCCAGCGTCACTTGGCTCGCACCACCGCCATCGAGCCTCCCCGTCACCGCGTCCACTGCCTGGTCCGCCACACCCCGTCTTCAACGTGTCGACGCGCTCCCGGAACCCCGGCTTCCTCGGCGCCTCGCCCGAAATGCCGTGCAGCCGAAGCAGCCCGCCAATCGTATTCGTGATCCGGGTCCGTTCCTTCACGAGACGTTCCCGACGGCGCAGCAGCCGCTTTGCGTTCTCTTCCTCAATGCTCGGAACCCGAACAGGCGCCATCGCATCCAGGTCGCCACCGTCAAAGGCCCGGAGCGCCCGAACCATCTTCCCCGGCACCGGACTGCGCATGGTCTACGAACGGCCCCGAAACGGAACCGATCCCGAGACCGGGGTTTCAAAATGATTGGCCGCTTCGCCCCCCGTGGTCAGGACCTCTGAACTTGGTTGAATGGTCTGACGCAGTGATTCGGCCCCTTAGAAATCGTGTCGGTCCTGCCTGAATTCAAGCGATGTGCCTCCATCCTCGAGAAGTTACGATTCGATCTGATCTGGTGTGTTACCCATTAGGTCAGGTCAGGTTCCGGAAGGAACCCCTCCCTCAGGGCGTAGTTTCGTTTCTCTGTCTTGAACAGGGGCACCCGCAGGCGCCCCTCAATTTCCCAGTCGTTTCGATCAGGAAGCCAGTGCCCAATTGTGACTGTCATCGCCCGAAAGTCTGAATACCAGTGCCTGTTGACGATCAATCCCGTCTTCAAGATCCGCAATGCGCCTGAGAGACGCCCCGATCTTGCCTGCCCGACTTTTGACCTGTTCCAGGTAAAGGAACCTGATCAGGGCTTCCGCCGCTCTTGGAGCACTGCTTTTTCCGGTCTCCCACCGATGAACGGTTAGCTCTTTCACGTCGAGCAGGCGTGCAAGAACGGCTTGGGACATCAACATCTCCTGTCGCAGAAAGCGGATTTCCGCTCCGGTCAGATCCCGCTTGTTCCTGCTAAGATGCTCACCGATCGCCTGGTGGAGAGCGTCGATGTCCTTGATCGATATGCTTTGCCCGCGTGGGGAATCGTGACGCTCGAATCCGTTCATTAGCCAGACATCGTTCAGGCCGCATTCGACATAGTGATGCATTTCATTCGACATCTCCCTATCTCCATAAAACTCGCGCAGGGGACTGTCGCGTTCAGGCGACAGGTGAATGCGCGTTCCTTGTTGAAATAGACGTCTGCCGCCTGTATG
>JAPPHA010000041.1 GCA_028874915.1 Paracoccaceae bacterium | reverse complement strand
GAGCCCGGGAAGATGCGGAGGATGGTTGCCTGATGGGCGGGTGATATCCCACGGGGCACGGCCCGTAGTGCCATAACCGCCGTTTCGGTCGGCACATGCCACTGAAAAACAATCATCTTTTTTTGTGCGCGTTAAACATGGGTTAGGACTTCGGTTGCAGACGCCTCGCTGGACCGCAACACGAACTCGGTGCGGCTGACGCCCCGGATCCCCGCCGCGCGGTCAATTATGGCGAGGCGCTCGTTGGACGTGCGGAAGTTCACCTGGGGCATGGCGGTCTCCTTCCCGTGCGAGGCACGGGGCGTTGCTTCGGCTTCGACATACAGTATTTGTGTAGATGATCGGCAAGCGGCCTCCCGCGGACTGGCTGCGCAGCAGGCCGGCGCTTCAGTGCCTTGCGCCGCCCTCGGGATCGTCGTCCTCGACGCGCATATTGGCGGCGGCCATCCTGGTCCAGGCCTCGCGGTCGTAGCCGAAGCGGCGGTTGAGCTTGAGGCAAGTGCCGAGAGCATCGTCGGTGTCCAGCGACCTACAGCACGGACGGAATGTATCCGGTCAGTCCCTCAAATCCGAGTCGGGCGCGGCGTACCGCCGAAGAACTGGGTGCAGGTCGGCAGTCATCGGGATTCAGACCTCGACCCACTGTCCGAGGCTCGCCGAATCCTGAATTAATTCGACAAGCCTCTGGATGCGATGGCCAGAACGGAACCCGAAGGGTTCCGGAACCTCTCCTGCAAGAGCCGCCGCGAATCCGGCGATTTCGATGGCCTTCAGGTCGTTGAATCCGAGTTGATGGCCTGGTGCCACGCAGAATCGGCCGTAAGGCGGATGGTCCGGCCCGGCCTCGATCTTCCGGAACCCTCGGCGGCCGGTCGGAGCGTCAACGGTGAAATGATGGAGTTCGTTCAGCCGCTCCTGGCTGAAAACGAGCGCACCTTTCGAACCGTAGACCTCGAAATCGTGTTGCATGGTGCGTCCGGTCGCGCACCAGTTCGCCTCAATGCCACCGGTCACTCCGGATTCGAAGCGCAGAAACGCCCTCGAGACGTCGTCGACTTCGACCTGTTGAGGAAAGCCATCAGCACCCGGGCGTTCGGAGATGACGGTCCGGCAGTCCCCCATGACAGCCGCCACCGGCCCCAACAGGAATTCGGCGGTCGCCAACGCATGGCTTCCGATATCTCCGAGAGCTCCACCACCGACCGGATCGTGCCGAAACGTGATCGGACCGGCGGAATCGGCCATGTAGTCTTCTGCATGGATGCCCCGATAGCTGTAGATCTCGCCGAGATCACCGGCCGCGATCATACCGCGGGCAACGCGCAGAATCGGGTTTGCGAGATAGTTGAAGCCGACCTGGGTCGTCACGCCGGCCCGTTTCGCTGCCTCAGCCATCTCAAGCGCCTCGGCCGCGGTTGGGGCGAGTGGTTTTTCGCAGTAGACATGCTTCCCGGCGGCGATCGCCTCCAATACCATATCCCGGTGGAGCCCGGTCGGCGCCGTCACATCGACGATGGCGATCTCCGGATCCTCGACCAATGACCGCCAGTTCCCGGTGGACCGGGGAATCCCGAAGGCACGTGCCGCCGCCGCGGCAGCGTCCGCTGTCAGGTCCGCAACACAGTCCAGTTCAAGGGCGGCGGCGGTTTCGAACGTCCGGGCGGCCGCGGCATATCCAAGGACATGGGCCCTGCCCATGAAGCCAGTGCCGATCAGCCCGACCTTGAGCTTCCGCGGCGTCATGGGGCCAACCCGGCCACATCGGCGCCGGCGGACGGATTCATGCCTTTACCGGGTTGACGACGAGTCCGGGGTCCAGCCGGCCGTCAAGACAGTCCAGCACGTTCTGGACGGCAGCACGGGCCATTCGCCTCGCGCACTCTGCCGTCAACCCGGCCGAATGCGGGGTGGCAATGACGGAGTCGAGTGCCAGCAACGGGTGATCCGGCGGCGGCGGTTCAGTTGAGAAGACATCGATTCCCGCGGCGCCCACCCGTCCCTCCGAGAGGGCCGCCGCCAGCGCCGCCTCATCGACGACATTCCCCCTGGCCGTGTTGACGATGATGGCACCAGGTTTCAATCTGGAAATCGCCGCCACATCGAGAATCGGCCGGTCGGTGCCCGGGACGTGAATCGAAACCAGATCTGCGGACTCCAGACCGACGTGCAAATCGCTGATGCGCTCGGCACCGGAAAACGCAAAGGATGGAAGCCAGGGGTCGAACGCGAGAATCCTGACGCCAAACGCCGAAGCGTATCTGGCAAGCTGACGGCCAATGCGGCCGAAACCGATGATAAGCAGGGTCTTCGCATCGAGTTCTCGGGACCGGTACTCGTCCCGGTGCAGCCAGTCGCCCGTGCGCAACCGATTGGCACTGTTGACAAGATCCCGGGAAGCGGCAAGAAGCAGCATCATGGCGTGTTCGGCCACGGCTGCAGTATTGACATCGCCGACGACCGCCAGAGGGATACCCCTTTCCGTGAGAGCTTCGACCTCAACGGTGTCATAGCCAACGCCGTTCCGGGAGACGATGCGAAGCTTCGGTGCGATGGCAACCGTCGCGGCTGTAAGCGGCTGGGTACGAAGGACCAGCCCGTCGGCGTCACCGACATGGGAAACATATGCCGCCGGATCGCGACTGGTCACATGCCGGTACGTGATGCCCGGGGCGGCGGCGAGGCATTCGATCCCTGCCGGATGGAGAGGGCCGGCGACCAGCACATGGGGCATCAGTAACCTCCGCCATCGTCGGACAAACCGGTCGTCCCGTCCAATTCGGACACACCGTCCGTCAGTTGTCGGATACGATCGATACCGGACGCCGCTGCGGCGGCGAGGATCCGTGCATCGGACGACAGCGTGACCATGTCGAACCCCCAGTCAATCGCGCGAGCCGCATATTCCGGCGTTCCGCAGTGAATTCCGGCCCGGATTCCGGCAGCACGGGCCGCCCGGCGGATACGGTCGATGGCGCTGACCATTTCGGCTTCTTCACGGTCCATTCCTGGTGCCAGCCGGCCGGCGGAGACGCCGAGGGCCAGGTCGGCCGGTCCAATGTAGACGCCGTCGAGTCCTGGTGTCCGGCAAATGTCCTCGACATTGTTGAGGGCCTCAGCAGTCTCGATCATGGCCAGCGCCAGGACATTGTCATTGGCTTCCATTGCGTAATTCGGACCGGCCGAAACATTGGCCCGCGTCGGACCGAAACTGCGGTTTCCTTCCGGCGGATACCGCATTGCGTCAACCAACGCCGCCGCCTGGTCCCGAGAATTCACCATCGGGCAGATCACGCCATAGGCTCCGGCATCCAGAGACTTCATGATGATGCCGGGTTCGAGCCAAGGCACGCGCACAAGTGGCGTGACGCCGCTCGCCCGCAGCGCCTGCAGCATGCCCGTGGCTGCGGTGTAATCGAGAAAGCCATGCTGGATATCGACTGTAAGGCTGTCGTATCCCTGCTCCGCCATGATTTCGGCTACGAACGCGCTGCCCATGGACAGCCACCCATTGATGGTCGCCCGGCCAGCCGCCCATCGGCTCTTCAGATGATTGGGGATCATGACTCCTCAACTCTCCTCGAAAGAAAAAAATCTGCTGTACCACATGGGGCCGCCGCCCGCATCGGCGGTGATGTGGACCAGGACAGGTCCGGAACACAAGGCCAATGTCCGGGATGCCGCCAGCCCCAATGTCGTTCTGACCGGGACGGGTGCGACGATAGCCTTGCTCTTGGACGGCGAACATGGTGACAGTGTCCGGAAACATTCGTTCGGGGGGAGACGACAGTGATTGCCAAGCTCGGAATCGCGCCAATCGCGTGGTCGAATGACGATCTGCCGGAACTCGGTGGCGACACGCCGCTAGAGATCTGTCTCGCCGAGGCTCGCAGGGCCGGGTTCATCGGAATCGAGACCGGTGGCAAGTTCCCGGGTGACGCACGCGAGCTCGGTCCCATTCTTGCCGCCCACGACATCGGCCTCTGCGGCGGATGGTACTCGGGAACGCTCCTGGACAACGACATCGAGGCCGAAAAGGACCGGATCGCCGGTCAGATGGCCTTGTTCAAGGCCCTCGATGCGCCGTGCCTCGTCTATGGCGAAACGGCAGGAACCATCCAGGCCGAGCGGCACACACCGCTCGACCGTCGCCTGAGACTGGACGAAGTCCAGATCCGCGATTACGGCCATCGACTGACCGCGTTCGCCGAGTGGTGTTCCGGTGAAGGCATGGCCATTGCCTTCCACCACCACATGGGAGCCCCGATCGAGTCGGAACGGGACCTCAACCTCCTGATGAACCATTCCGGTGAAGCGTTGCCGCTTCTCTATGATCCCGGGCATATGGCATTTGCCGGCGGTGACGTGCTTCGGGTGATTGACAAGCATGGTCCCCGAATCAGTCATTTTCACGCCAAGGACATCCGGGCCCGGGTGATATCCGGGCTCGATCGATCGAAGGAGAGTTTCCTTGATGCAGTACTCAAGGGGGCCTTTACGGTTCCCGGAGACGGATCCCTTGACTATGGCGCCCTGGTTCGCCGCATGGCGGACGTCGGCTATGAAGGGTGGTTCGTGGTCGAGGCCGAACAGGATCCGGCCAAGGCCCCCCCCTATGAATACGCCTGCATAGGTCACGCAGAACTGACCCGGGTTCTCACGGACGCCGGTTACGGGATCACAGAATCGCCTGAAGGATAATCGATGAACCGACTCGACAAAAAAATTGCCGTCATCACGGGCGGAACCCAGGGACTCGGCGCCGCGGTCGCTTCGCGCTTCGCCGAGGCCGGCGTGGAAGGGATGGTCATCTGCGGACGCAGTGCCGGTCGCGGCCGGGCCGTCGCGACGGGCATCACCGGCAGTTCCGGCGTTCCGGTTCACTTCGTCCGTGCTGATCTGGCAAACGTGGCCGACTGCCAGGCCGTGATTGCGGGTGCCGACCGGACCTTCGGCCGGGTCGACATTCTGGTCAACGCGGCCGCAACCACCGATCGTGGCAACCTGCTCGACACAACGGAGGCACTGTTCGACCGGATGTTCGCCACGAATGTAAGAGCTCCGTTTTTCCTCATGCAGGAAGCCGTCAAACTGATGATCCGCGACGGCATCGAAGGAACAATTGTCAACATTGGCTCGATTTCGGCGACCGCCGGCCAACCTTTCATCGCAGCCTATTGCGCGTCAAAGGGCGCTCTCGCGACCCTTACGCGGAACAGCGGCTACGCACTCCTGAAGAACCGCATTCGGGTCAACCAACTTGATATCGGCTGGATGGCATCCGACGGTGAAGACCAAATCCAGCGACGGTACCACGGCGCCATTGACGGCTGGCAGGATCAGGCTGGCGTCGAACGGCCCTTCGGGCGACTGCTCGATCCGTCCGACGTGGCGAGAGCGGTCAATTTCATTGCTTCCGACGACTGCGCCATGATGACCGGATCGGTGATCCCGTTCGACCAGTCCGTCAACGGTGCCTGTTCGTTTGCGCCGCCCGTACCGCTGGAGCCTCTTGCAACCGTCGTCGACGCCAGTTGACGAGCATCGCCTCGCCATGAATCCCGCGGATTTCGAATTCCAAGGATTTGGGGCGCCGCTGCCGACATCCAGTTTCCAGCCAGACTTGGAAAGTAAACCCGGCGAACTCCGGCTGCCCGCATTGCACTGACTTCCCGGCAATCCATGCCCGGAACAATCTTGTCAAAGCCGACTCGATCCCGCCGGAATCGTCCGGGAACCATCATCGGGACTCCCCATGCCCGATCGAGAGCCCACGCCCGACGCCACCGACGATGTCTCCTGGTCTGACCGTATGACCGAGTGCGACGACCGGTGCTACGAAACCAACGTCCGTCTTCTCGACGCCGACAAGGCGAGCATGACAAGAGACGATGGGGCCCGACCAATCCTCGGCATCCCGGTCGTCCCGGTTTCACCTCGCAACATGACCCGGCACTGACGAACCGTGGCACGCTGCGTTTCCGGCGCGCCGGTCATCACGCCCGGCCCTGCGGTCTCGTCAGCACGATGTCGTAGTCGTCCAGCGCCTTCAGGAACCTCCCATGCTGGAAAAGTTCGACCGTGCCCGTCGCAGGCAACCAGTCCTGCGCCCTGACGCCACGCTCCATCCAGTGAGTATTCGAGGATGTCAACGCTCCCGAGACCCCAGGATTCACACTGGCGCACCTACATGCAAAATTTTTGTCGCCAGGTGCCCTGGGTGGGTTCGATATGGTTCGCCCAGCCTGAAATCACCTACCCTCCGCGCGGTGGGTTTTTTTGTTGGTATGAGTCCCGCGCCCTGGTCGCCAGCGCGGACAGCGGCGAGCGATCGGGCCAGACCTTTATTCCGTCGAGGGTTGTTCCCAGTCCCCGAGCCCGTTCGCCGCTCCCGTCGGTCCCATGCAGGGCGTGAGAACATCGTGCCAAAAGGCGCCCCCGACAGTCCATTTTCCTTGAAGCCACCCGGCAAGCCATCTTGGCAGCGATCGGACGATGGTTTCTTGGGCCCGCCCTCGGGGACGCAACCGTCCCTTTGCCATAAGGACATGCAGCAGCGGCCAGGCCCTGGATCTCAACCGGAGTGCCCAACCGAAGTTGCTGAAAAGTCTGAACATATCGGCCCGTTTTCGCCCTGAAACGACCATCCAGCGAAAACCGCCGAGGTCGGGAGTGGGTAAAGGCTGCGGAACACCTTGACTGCTGCCGCCACATGCGAGGGTTCGTGCGCCGTCCGTGCCTCAGGCCCACTCCACGATTGCGAGCCTGGCACGGGAGCCGAACACCTCTCGCAGGCGGTCCGCAGCCTCGTGCTGGTTGGGCCGGATACGGTCTTTCCTTCGCCTCTTGATCTCCCGGAATACGATACGCCCACCGGGAAACAGGGCGAGCACATCCGGAAATCCACGCAGGCCCTGCGGCGTTCGCCCCACCTTGTTGACGATCTGCCAAAGCGCGTTCCCGGCCGGCGAACCGATCTGCGGGCGCGACGGGGAACGGGCTTTCGCCCGGACAATGCAGACAAGATTCTCGTCCAGCAGAACGACGCCTCCCGTCCAGAGTGCGACGAAGGCGACATCCGTTGCGCCGCTCGACTTCAGGTCGCCGGCGACCATGGCGCCAACGGGAACGGCCCTGCCGAGTTCGTCCATGGCATAGGCCTCGACCTGTTTCCCTCCGGTTGCCATTGGCAGGTCGAACCAGCTCTGGCCCGGCTTGAGCTCATATGTCTTCCAATAGGACTGCCGACAGAGCGCCTCCGGGGCCGGTTCCCAGTCACCCCGGTAAACCGGGACGCTCCCGGATCCGAACCGGACCCTCTTTCCCGTTTTCCGCAAATCAAGACACTTTCCGCAGGTTTCCGTTCCCCGGTTTCATGCCGAACGGGGCCCGCATCCGGGCCCTCCTCCCGACGCGCATCGGCGCCAGGGAGGCGGAATGAGGCCATTCGGAGGGTTGCCCGCATGGCGGCCGCGGCCTGCATGGCGCGATCTGTCCGCGCAAGATGCTCCGGAGGGTCACCGGTGCCTGAACGCGCCCGGAACCGTCCTTCCGGCTCGGACCGGGCGCGCTCGGGCGGGGCGGCCAGGAGAAGAAAAAAAACCGCACCCGCCTGCCTGGCGCCGCGCCGTCACGCGCAGCCCCATCCCGTGCTCCGGCGGCAGCCGGCCGATCATCATCGTCCCGAGCCCATTGTCCGTTCCGCCCGCACTTGGGCCGCCGCGCTCCGATGCGAGATGGGCAGTGGACAGCCCGGCAGATGTCCTGACGGTGAATCCTCGTCGAGGATGTCCCAGTCTGCTCGTTCCGCGGCATCGGCGATCAAGCTGTGGGGCATTCTTGCGATTGCGTCCGCGCTGTCCGTTCACGACCGGGCCGTCACGTCCAATCCGAACCCGTGCTCCGGCCCGGCGTTGTCGTTGGCGCTCTCCGTCCGGGTGGCGTCGAGGCCGATCCCGAAGCCCGGACCACCCGCCCTCCGACAGCGACAGCCCGGCATGCGACGCGCCCGTGAAGCGGTCGCCGAACACGGCGAACCCGTAGCCCACCTCCGTGTCATGCCTCCGCCCCGCCTCGAACGTCCCGCCCGGCGCCAGCCCCCGCGCATCGGCCGCCGACCACAGGGTTCCGGTCCCGCTCGATGCGTTGCCGACAGAGGGCGCCAGCATCAGCGAGAGCCCGAGGCCGTAGGAAACCGGGTCGATGCGAACGGACCCGCTCACGCCCTATTCCTCGTATACCGACCTGCCTTGGCGCTGCCGTTCTTCGTGTGGTAGCGCGCCGTCACTTCGCCCGAGGCCGCCCGGTAGAGAGTCACCGCAAAATCAAGGTTGGCGTCCTCGCCCTCCGTCGCCCGCGCGTCCGCGACGCATAGCGTGACCGGGCCCGGCACGGTGCGGGTGAGCGCGCTCCCGAGCCTCCGCCCGTCTGCGGTGCACACCGCGCCCCGGGCCGCGCAGTCCGGTGTCGCCGGGAGGACGAGCGTCACCGCCGCGTGGCCCGAGGGCGCGATGTGCAACCTCCACAGGTCCTTGCGCTTCCCCGCGTGCCGTGCGCGCGTCAGCGTGCCGCCTGTGTTCTGAATTGTCGCCGCCGCGTCCCTGACCTTGCCTGCCACCGCCTCGCTGAAGGCGATCCGCACCGCGAAGGTCCCCTTGCCCCGGTGCTCGGCCGGCGCGTTCGAGACGCTCGCCGCCAGCACCGCGGGCGGCGTGTAGTCCACCATCGCCGTCTCGCCCGACGACACCGCCGAGGTCAGCGTGTAGCCGGCCGCGTTTGACCCGGTCGTGCAGCCCTGCGCACGATCGTAGGTGTTCAAGAGGGTGCCATAGCTACCGAAAGTTTGGCCGATGTTGCTTACCAGAACCTTGGCCGAGGCGGCCGAGGCGAAACCCAGCGCAGTTCCGGCAAACCTCACCGTAGCCAGGATGCGGCAGGCCCCGGCGCAGAGAACGCGCGAACAGAAGGAGCGAAGGGATCCGGACACGCCCAGACCGTCGGGACGGGAAGTCAGGCTGCGGGAACGGCCCTCGCGCCGGGCGCACGTCATGCCGCTGAGCCAAATTACATCTCCGAACGACGCCGACGATGTCAAAGGCATAGTCGGTTCGCGTGTCGGCAGGTCAACCATATCCGACTCCAGAACCGAAATTGCCGCCAGACGCTTCCCGGCCGGCCGAG
>JAPPHA010000043.1 GCA_028874915.1 Paracoccaceae bacterium | reverse complement strand
GCACATGCCACTGAAAAACAATCATCTTTTTTTGTGCGCGTTAAACATGGGTTAGCTGCCGAGTCCCGTCAAAACCCAGTATCATGCTTCGCGACTCTCCGACTCCTGCGACTCTCGTCTGAGGGTAAACCAGGGAAATAGCCAAGACCAGTGACGGGCTCGTGCGGCGGCATCGCGGGCGCGATCAGGGGTTTTACCGGATCTTCGGAAGACGAAGTCTGCCCCGGTAGCCGGCGCTCGTCGAACGGACGTCCGTCGACGCATTCGGCGAGGCCGCAGTCCTGTGAACGCCCGAAATCGACTTCGACAACTCGGTCTGGTGCAAGGCTTCACGTGCTGCCCGAGCGGATTTCAAGGGCGACATGTGCCCGCCACCCATATATCCGTTGGTGGGGCCGAATCCGGGAATGATCCTTCCGTTCGGCCAACGGCGGACCTCCTCCGTGAGATTCCGGCACAAGTTTCCCGTTCGAGTCTGGAGTCAGGAGCACGAACTAGGTGCAGCCGAACTCCCGAATGGCGAACCGGCTGGTTCCGTTCTTCAAAAGTGGACCCCTTAGAAAGGGCTTCAGCCGGTACCGCGGGAATCCTTTGTGTCTGATTGTGTGAATCGAGACTTGATCGCTTCCTTCACGGTCGGACATTCATCAAGATGCTCGATCAACCTGCGGCGGGCTGAAAGAACCGCCGGATCGGCGGGCGCAGCGCGACCCGCCTTGATGTCCAATTCGATGCACTGATTCTGGTCGACCGGCGCCAGCCCAAGAGTAAGGCGCATTTCGACGGCACCGAGCAAATCGTCGAATCCGCGCCGGACGCACCATTGGGCCAGCGGGCGGGAACCCGAGCCGCAGCGGTCCTCGATTTCGGCCTGGCGCCGTTTCAGGAAACCGATGCGCCTTTCGAGTGCCGATACGAGTGCGTCCTGCAACTCCGAACCCAGGAATCTGCACTCGTCATGCCATTCCTTCCTAGCGGCATTTTCCATGACTTCACGAACCTTCGGGGTGCCCAGCATGAACGACAAGGCGAACGCCGGGCCAAGAATGACGGCACCGGCAGGGCCGACTGCGACCAATCCGATCCATGTTCCTGCGGCCGTTCCCGCAAACGCGAGGCCACTTCGCGCAACGCCGTCAATGATGAGCCAAGCCGGCAGGTCGTCAATCGGTATCCTTCCCTTCCAGACTTCGTACCCGCCTCGCGCCCAACCGCCTGCAAGACCGAAATCGATCACGTCGAAGTCCATGATCTCTTCAGCATGCGAAAGGGCCGCATCAACCCGGTCGCCAACGCTCGGCAGATCTAGGCCCGGAAGGCCGCTCACCATATGCGACCAGGGCACATCGAGCATTTGTGCGGCCTCAACAAGTTTACGGTTGGCGATGACCGGGATCTCGGGGTGTTCCTCAAAGTGCTCCCTGAGCAAGGAAAGGCTCTCGCCACATTTGATCTGCACTGGCAATCCGTCCACAAGCAGGTCGTATCCCGGCATGGTGCTTGTTGCCGGCATGTCCACGTGGTGACCCAAGGATACAAGATGGTCGAGCACGATCTGTTCGGCCGTATAGCCGCGCAGGGCGTAGTCCGCGCCGTGCTCGGCAAACTGTCGGGCGTGAACCGCGAAGGCCAGTGGACCACCCAGATCTTCGATTCTGGAAAAGTCCGCTGCACTCAGAACGTGTTCGTCAATCGCCGCGGCGTGCCAGAAGATCTCACCCGCCGTGACGGCACCAATAGTGGCAGCTTCGACACGATCAGCTGTGACGTCCGGTTCCGCCTGCCGGACTAGCCTAGCAAGCGGAACATGCAGGGGGGCTGGCGGAATTCCGGCTGCGACCGGAAGACCGCCGGGCAGCCATTCCCTGATTCCGTTCCACCATTCGAGTTCGTCCTTGTTCGCGTGCAGGACGGTTCCGGGAGGCTCGTCGACACATCTCCTCATATCCGTCAGGAATCGAGACAGTGCCTGGTCCCGCTCCACCGATCCCAGAAAACTCAGCAACACGCAGTACCGCGCTGCGATCTGGCCGCGGACCACTGAAGCCTGGCGTCCCAAGCCGAGCCAGGCCATTGCGACGACACCCGCCAGAACTGTGACGGGGCTAACTATGAACGCGAGAAACGAGACGAGGAGAGGACCGCTTACCAACGGGACCCATGCGCTCAATTGAGCTGCGAGAATATAGGGCCCAAACCCAGCATTGGCGACGACTCCGGCAAATGCCACCCAACCCAACCCGCCGACAATGGCAGATTGTGCGGCCGTGTGGGTCTTCTCGATCTTAGCTCGCGTGTCCGAGTCGGCCTGCTCCGCGAACCTGCTCATGATGTCATCGTCAGCTAGAAACTCCAAAATCTCTTCCTGAACAAGATTCTGAAACGGAACCAGGTCCGTTTTAGTGGCAAGAACTCGAATTTTTTTGGATACGTCGGAAACAGCCTGCCTTAGCCGATGGTTCCGGGATTCGCCGTTGCGGACGGGTCGGGACCTGCGCCTCTGTCTTTCGTGGAAGGCGGGCGACAACCATTCCGAAGTGCGCAAAGCCAGGGCAGCCGAGTTTTCACGTGCGGTCTGGCTAGAAAAGGGCGCGACGTCCTTGATCGTCAAGGCATCATTGATTCGCCGCCACAGCCGGTGCCGAAGCATGTGATCCTTTTGGTTGGAGCCGTAGAGCGCCTCGGCAGCCTCGTCGGCAGCGTCGGCCATCTGCTTGATTTCAATGCGGAGTTTGCTCGCCGTGTCACGAACGGATTCTCCCGCTATGGAAATCATGTTAGCCTTTTCCAGCGTTGCAATCAGAGCGCAAAGGCTACGGCGATCAAGGCTTCCGATCCCGGCAAGGATGGCCGCAGGCGAAATCCGGATGTTTCCTGTCTTGTCAGTCATTCCGCTCCAGTAACATTATCGGCCATCCGCGACTATCAGCGTCCCCAGCGTCCACACCTTTGGCCGTGTGGTGTCAACCGGAAGCTCGTCGATGTCTCCGACTAAGGAGGACGCGGTCCTGCGAGCCCCAGACGATCAAATTCGACACACACTTTCTACGGGTACATTGGGAATCACTGCGCAATTGGCAGAGAAAATGGCCATTGTGCCCGTGTCGCTTGTCAATCAGTGTTATCGTCAAAAAACGTCTTGGCATAAGGAGGAGAGTGAATGGAGCTGAAAAGACCGTCGTTCACCCTTTCCAATACGGAATCGTTAATCGGTTCGCGCAGCGTCCCGACCCTGAGCATATGACTTGAGTTTCTAATCTGCGCCCGCGCGTAGTGGACACAGCTCAGGCGAGCGATGAAAGGATGGTCGCCGACATTCAAAAGACAGGTCCTGTCACAGTTTGCCCGAGCCGTTATTACGGGAACATAGAGAATTTGATGAGGTTCGATTACTGTGGGATCGGTCAAGACAATGCAAAGGTGGTGTTTATCAAGGTTGCCGTGAGTTCCCGGGACAAGAACTGTAGCGCCACGGCGCAACGCATGTTTGGTCACGGTTACGCCATCATTCCTTCAAATTCGATCATTTCGCGAATGTCTCTCGCGATATCCCTCGGGTTTTCCGCGCCTATGGCTTCAAAGATTCTTTCATAAGAAATGGCAATACGCGACCTCTCGGTTTCCTGATACTCTGGACAATGTTCGTGCGTATGGTTTCTGAGCTGCGAGGCCGTATAGTCCTTGAACTGATTCCAGGTGCGGGAGAGCACATCAAATTCCGCATCACTGATCTCGTCAAAGGATTGCCTGTCAAATCTCTTTATGGCCACAACGATGTTTCCATTTCTTGCAATGAAATTGTCCCACAGTTCGCCGTGGATCAAACCATTGATTCCGTTCAGTGTACTTGAACAAACTGGGCCATGCGGCAGTGAATACAGTTCGTCGAAAAGCATGGGGTGATGATACTCGGAAAGAAATGTCCTTTCCGAAAGATAAACCAGTTTGATCAACTTCAGTTTTTCGATGGTGCCGCCGTTTTCAACGGCAAAGTAGGCGCATATCTGTGCGGCCTTCCGGGACCGGAATCCGGCGACAGGACATGCCCAGTCGGGGATGGTCAAATCAGGCATGGCGTCGAGTCCACCCGGCATTCACTGCGGTTTCGGAGACTTTACTCCACTCGACCTGTGCCGGCGCGGAAGCGTACGCCCCGGAACGCTCGAAAACACCTTTGCATTTCGGGTGATGCTTGCAGCCGGTATGGTCAATTCCGCCTGTCGCGACACGGGATTCGCCAACGGCACACCCGGCCCTTTCGGCCGGTTGCCGTTCACCGCTCAATGCTTCAGGCATGTATCAGGAGCGTGCCAAACCCACGTGCAGCGTCGTCCTGTCTGGAGTGGCAAACAGCATGGATTTCCTCCTCATGGAGTCTGAACGAACGGAAAGCCAACAGCCATACAGGAGCAATTTAAATGTGGCCCACTCGCAACAGCCTGTCAAGTTGAAATGATTTTCCGAAAAATTTCCCCGAAATGTCAAATCGAGACACGGACCCGCAGTTCGGACCGGGTCGGGATGTTGCGCTCGAATGGGGCCGTGGACAAATCCGATTGTGTTCCTGCGAGGCGGCCCGGTAATGAAGTCAAGTCGGTGGCTGAGGCCGTCGAATAGGTAGCCGAAGCACTGTCAGGGTCTGACCAAATCGACTGTGCGCAGCGGCCTCGGCCGTGGCGGCGAATAGATGACGCCATGAACGGAACGGACGTCACACTTCTCTTGAGTCGGACCACGCGCGACACGTTCGCAGACCAAGCCCTGCGAGACAAACCGGACGGCAGGCCCGGCTAACCTCTTCACTCGAACTGACGGCCGCATCGGTGCATGTGGAGACGGTTTGCCCATGGATTGCGCGCCACATGGCACGGGGCCGACCTCGAGTTGCGTCGACCGCCACGCTCGGCTCAAACCGTGGCGCCGTGCGAGGACCGGTGTTCGCCGGGAGGTGCGCGCAAGCGGGACCATCGCCGTGGACGCAATTGTCGTAGATGCCAGAAACGAGCGCGCCCGCGCCTTCTCCGAACGCTATGGCTTCAAGGCCTTCGCTTCGCTACCGCGCCGACTTTTCCTACCAATCCAAACCTTCCAGACGCTCGCGCTGTAGCGGACGACCTTCACTGGAGGCACATATCCCTGTAGACCGCAAGCGGCCGCAACGCCGTCCGTTGCGGCAATGCAAAATGTTGCAGCGGGTCAGACAGGGACTTCGGAGAAAACTCGGTCCCGGCGATCGCGTGTCCGGGTTTGCGGGTGCAGGTGAGTGCCGGATACGGGATTTCGACCGACCCCGAAGGATGTTCGTGACGGTCCGTGACGAGAGATTACGGCATCTGACCTGATGCCGAAAACCGCTGTCGCGGGACAGGTTGTCTGGCTGGCAGCACGTCAATTTTCACATCACGCGCGAGTCAGTATAGATTTCGCCTGAATAACTCCAAGCATGCGGACTGAAAATCCATGGCGAACGACACGGACGTTCTGATTGCCGGTGGCGGGTTGGTGGGATCGGTGTTGGCCCTGGCCCTGGCCGCAGGCGGGAAGAGCATCGTGCTCATCGAAGCGCAGTCACGTGCGGCATTCGCCGCATCCGGGTTCGATGGCCGGTCCTACGCGCTCTCGCCAGCGTCAAGACGCCTCTTGGATTCGCTTGGCGTCTGGGCGGATCTCACCGAAAACGATCAGGTTCAGCCGATCCGCGAGATCAAGGTCAGTGATGGCAGTCCCGGAAAGGGGGCATCGCCTTGCCACATCCATTTCGACCGGAACGACCTCGATGACGGTCCGCTCGGGTTCATGGTCGAGGACAGGCACCTTCGCCGGACCCTGCTCCGCCGGCTTGAGAGCGACGATCGGGTTTCAGTCAGTCCGGAAACCCGGGTTACGGATCATCAAGTCCACCCTGCCGGAGTCGAGGTCGAACTCTCGGACGGGCGCATCTTCAGGGCAACGTTGCTGGCGGGCTGTGACGGCAGGAACAGCCGGATTGCCGAACAGTCCGGGATTCGACGGATCGGATGGGACTACACGCAGTCCAGCCTCGTCTGTTCCGTCTCCCATGACCGCCCGCATGACGGCATTGCCCATCAGTTCTTCACGCCCGCCGGTCCCCTGGCGATCCTGCCGCTCAGGGGCAAACGCAGTTCCATCGTCTGGACTGAAGCGCAGGACGAGGCGATCCGGATCCAGGGGTTGGGCGATGCCGGCTACCTTGACTGTCTGCGGCCGGTCTTCGGGCGGTTCCTCGGCGACATCGCCCTCGCGGGCGACCGGTTCATTTATCCGCTCGGCCTGTCGATCGCCGAGCGTTTTGTCTCCGATCGTGTGGTTCTTGTCGGGGATTCCGCCCACGGCATCCATCCTCTGGCTGGCCAGGGACTGAATATCAGCCTCAAGGACGTGGGTGCATTGGCCGAGATCCTCCAGGACGCGGCCCGTCGCGGCGAAGACATCGGAACCCCTTTCACCCTCGACCGCTACCAGATGGCCCGGCGATTCGATGCCAGCGTCTTCGGAGCGGCCACCGATACGATCAACAGGCTGTTCTCGAACCCGCATCCGGCACTTCGATCGCTTCGCCGCCTGGGGCTCGCGACCGTCAATGGCATGCCTGATCTCAAGCGGCAGTTCGTTCGTGTCGCGGCCGGCTATGGCTGGGCCGTACCCCGGAGCATGCGCGACGATCCGTGGTGACCGGTTCTCGCGGCCTTCACGGACGTCCGGGATCCACGTCCAGAGACGTCCGGACCGGCAAGACCTGGTGCGAAACGGGACGACCGGTGCATCCGGTGGCCCGGCCCGACGCCAGGATCACCGCAGCCCGTCCAGTTCGGCGTCGTCGAGGGGCCTGGCCTCATCGGCCAGCATGACCGGGATCCCGTTCCGGATCGGAAAGGCGAGCCCGGCATTTGGCGAGATCAGTTCCTGCTTCTCCCGGTCATACCGGAGCGGCGCCCGCGTCAGCGGGCAGACCAGAACCTCCAAAAGGCTCCGATGGGCAAGGTTCTGTTTGTTCGGATCGGAGTTCACGAGGGTGAGTCCCGGTTGATTTCGAGTTGGCGGTCGATCCGTTCAGGCAAACATCAGGGAGGACAACTGCCGACGGCTTCGAGCCGTAAGCGGATCCTTGTCGCCAAGGGATTCGAAAATCCGGAACAGGAGCGTCTTTGCCGCCCCGTCATTCCACTCCGGGTCCCGGCGGTAGAGTTCCAGAAGTTCGGCAATGGCGTCCTCGGTCGCACCCTTGCCAAGAAGGGCAAGGGCGAGATCGTGGCGACCCTGATGGTCGCCGGGGTCGGCCTCGACCCGGGCCCGGAGGGGCGTGGGGTCTCCGGCATTGGCGGCTTCGCTCGCCAATTCAATCCGGGCTCGGATGCTGCCCAGTGCCGCGTTTCCGGCCATGGACTGGGGCGCGTTGTCGATGAGCGCCTTCGCCTTGGCGGCCTCGCCGAGTGAAAGATACGCCTTCGCCAGCCCGGCATAGGCTTCCGCGTTCTCCGGGTTCTCGCTCAGAATGACCGAGAACGCCTGGGCGGCATTGACGGCTGCGCCGGCGGTCAGCATCTCTTCGGCGGCCGCCAGTTGGTCGTCGAGGCTGGCTCCCGCGGCACCGCCGGCCCTGGTCGCGAGTCCGTCTACGAAAGCCTTGATTTCGGAGGGGGGGCGTGCGCCCATGAACCCGTCGACCGGCTGGCCATCGACGAAAGCGTAGACCGTCGGGACGGACTGGATCCTCAACTGCGCAGCCAGCATCTGGTTCCGGTCGATATCGATCTTCACCATCCGGACACGGCCGCCTGCGGCCTTGACCGCTTTCTCCAGTGCCGGGCCGAGCGTCTTGCAGGGTCCGCACCAGGGCGCCCAGAAATCGACGATGACCGGGGTCGTCTTCGAGGCCTCGAGGACGTCCGCCTGGAAGGTCGCCTCGGTCCCGTCCTTGATCACGTCGCCGGAGTCGTTCGTCTTGCTGCGGGCGCCTAGGTTGAACATGAAATCCTCCGTGGGCGGAGCCGGCCCGCGGGCCGTATTGTCGATGGCGGATGTAGTGGCTTTCACCCACTGCTGCAAGAACCCGGCTCCGCTTGATCCCCGGGACGGGCCGTCGATGCGCCTGCCGCCGCCCAACTCCCAACGGGCGTCGGAACCGTCAGTCCAGTTCGAACGTCGCGAACACCGGGACGTGGTCGGAAGGCGCCTCCCAGCCTCGAACGGACCGCAGTATGCGGCTCGAACGGCTGCGAGCGGCGATGTCTGGCGTCGCCCAGACATGGTCCAGGCGCCGGCCCCGGTCGGATGCGCTCCAGTCCCGCGCCCGGTAGGACCACCAGCTGTAGAGCCTTCCCTCGGGAACGTGGTGGCGGGTGACGTCGACCCAGTCCCCGGACCGGCGAACCGCATCCAGCCGTTCGACCTCGACCGGCGTGTGCGAAACGACTTTCAGGAGGGCCCGGTGGTTCCAGACGTCGTCCTCCCTGGGGGCGATGTTGAGGTCGCCGACGAGAATTGCGGGGCCCGTCGGTTCGGTCTCGAACCAGGTCTCCATCTCGTCCAGGAAAGCCAGTTTGTGAGCGAACTTGGCGTTCTGGTCCGGGTCCGGAATGTCGCCACCGGCCGGGACATAGAAATTGTGGATCGCAACCCCGTTCGGCAGTCGCCCGGCAACATGGCGGGCGTCACCCTTTCCGCAGAAGTCGCGGGAGCCAAGATCCTCGATCGGCAGCCGCGAAAGAATGAGAACGCCGTTGTAGCCCTTCTGGCCCCTGGCAAGCATCCGGTCGTAACCGAGACCGGCAAACCCGTCGACGGGAATGGACTCTACAGGCGACTTGCACTCCTGGAGGCAGAGAACATCGGGTGATGTTTCTCGGAGAAGCTGGAGAACCAGCGGTTCGCGAAGGCGTACGGAATTGATGTTCCAGGTCGCGATGGTGAAATGCATGGGTGTGTCCGGCGCAATTGATCCGCCAAGGATAGTCGCCCGGGCGGCGGGAGGAAACGCTGAAATCCTGACGGACCGGAGACCGGGCCGGGCTCGCGAACCCACAGGGTCGTATCCACCGATCGCCTACATTTCGTGTGGGCATTCCCCGCGGAACATCAATGTTTCGACTCGGTCCGTTTCCGAAAGACGGTTTGACGTCGAGGAAGAAGGTCCACGCCTTTCACCGACCGCTGTCAGCGGGTCCGTCCAGTCTCCCGGTCGCCAGCTGGCCACCGGTCGACTTACGTCTCCGGCAACCGGGCGCGGCAAAGCCCCATGAGAGGTGGATAGATCAGGCCCTGATGATCCGCCGGATACCGGTCCGAAACCTGGCCAGGTTCTATATTCTCAACCACTTCAAATCCGATTGGCGTCAGGAAGTCCGCCAGGGCCGGCGGGTCGAAGTCGGAAAGCCAGGGCTCACCGCGGCGGGCCACGAAATCGCCGCAATCCTGGTGCAGGGCCCTGAACTCCGGAGCCACCGAATCCAGACTCGCAAGATAGTCGAACAGGATCGACGATCCGGGTGCGCAATTGTCGGCGATGCTGGCAAGCGTACCCCGGACCGTATCGCGTTCAAGATAGTAGGTGACGCCGAACCACGAGAACATGGCAGGAATCCTGGCATCAAATCCCGACCGTTCCAGGGCATTGAACACAGACTCCTCGGTCAGGTCGGATGCGACGTAGCGGACGTTGTCCGGCTTCGCGATTCCGGCATCAGCCATGCGGCGAAATTTCAGGGTCTGGGTCGCAGGGTGGTCAAGCTCGAAGACCGTCAGCCGCTCTGCCAGGTCCCGGCGGCGCATTGCGGTCGTGTCGTATCCGGCACCGATGATGACGAACTGCCGCAGTCCGTCCCTGACGGCGGCCTCGAGGCAGTCTTCGCCAAATCGAGCCCGCGTGTAGATTACCGGGACGATTGCGACAACCTTTCGGAGAACGAACTTGAGCATGACGTAGTTCAGCGCCCTGTTTGTCACGACCGCCCGCCAGAACGGTCCGCACATGGACAGCGCCATCTCATCGCGGATCAGCGGAGGCGACGCCCTGCGCGTGTGCAGGGCACGGACGGCGGCAACCATTTCGGCTGTCTTGCTCGGACGATCCGACTTCAGCCGGGTCGCTTTTGTCTCTGCCATGTCGTCATCTCCTCGACGCCGGACGATCACGCGCCTCCGCAGGCGCGAGGGCGACAATTGTCATTGCCCGTCGGCCCGTCAAGACCGGACATGGACTCCCGTCGGACTTCCCTTTCGCCAGGCCAAGACGAAAGCCTTCGAGAATTGGGGCTCGGGAACCGAGGCACAGGATCCCGCTGAAGGCGTCGTGTGCCGTGCAGCCGGAGGATCAGCCAGGTTTGTCGTCGCGGTTCGATTCCGGGTCGTCGCTTGAGAAATCCGGCGTTGCAACCTCCTCCCTGGCAGCCTCCGGAATCGAAATCCGGGCATTGTCCGGCGTCCTGGCCACGTGCTCGGGCTACGAAACGCAAATGATCGTGGCCGTTGTGAGGGGTCTTCAGAACCTGCCGCGGGTCGGTTCGGACCGATGCCGCGAGAGGGCTGCTCTGCGATCGCCGCCTCCAGGGGCAACGGGATGGCGCCTGCCGCCCGCAGCGGACAACCGGGCTGCCATGCCAGACTCGTTGCCGGCCGGGGCATTGGCGGGTTCTTGCACCTTTCGCCGGGCATGCGGGAAGCACGCCGCTTCGGTCAGGGGCGCTCGCTGTTGTATTGCGCCAGGTCCTGAACCAAGGGAAGCCACTTGATCAATCATTCGTAGATCTGATCGACGTTGATGCGGTGCGCCGAACGACAGTGGGCTGATCAGCCTGCCTTGACGCCTCCTCTTCGAGCCAGTCTACGACGAGCCTGACCGTTTCGCGCATTGCGGCAGTGTCAGTAAGGACAATCCAGTAGGCTCGCGGCAACCGGATCACGGCATCGCCCAAGGGTCGAAGCAGCGCGCCCGACTGGACGGCGTCGCTGGCCAGCCGATGCCTTGCCAATGCAACACCGAGGCCGTGTTCTGCGCCGCAAATCACGAGATCCGATGACGTGAGCCGAACGCCAATACGCGTGTCGAGCGCCGATGGCCCGTGGTGTTTCTTCCAGACGGCCCAGGAAGCCCCGGGGTCTCGATCGTGCAGCAGACGAAGGCGCCGAAGTTCCCGAGGCGTTCCCGGACGGCCATGTGCGGCCCAGTAAGCCGGACTCACAACCGGGTACAGCGTGTCATCCATCAGCGGCTGGCATTTGAAACCCGGCCAGGGCCGACCGCCCATTCGGACCGCGAGATCAGCACCTTCATCGGCCGGTGCATGAACGCGTTGATCGACGATCACGGAGACCTCAAGTCCCGGGTGTTTCGCTTCCAGTGTGGCCAGCCGCGGGAGAAGCCACCGCACGGCAAACGAAGGCGTCGTTGAAATGGTGACGGAATGTCGGCGCCTGGTTTCGCGTATGGAGGCGACGGCACTTTCGAGTTCGGAGAGGCACGAGAGCGCGACACGCCCGAGCGCCTGCCCCTCCGGCGAAAAGGTCAGGGTGCACCTTCCTTCCTTGCGCACAAGCAGCGGCGTTCCAAGCCAGGCCTCGAGCTCCTTCACATGGCGGCTGACCGCGGAATGCGTGATGTTGAGCCGCCTGGCGGCCGACCTCACGCCGCCCGTCTCGTAAACCGTGGCAAGAGCGCGAAGCATGTTGAGAGGAACAGTCATGATGGTCGAAAAAATAGACCATATTTGGTTTCTTTTGCACCATATTTTTTCGCAGGCCCGAGCTACCATGCCACAACGAAGTCGTGTGGAGCAGGTGCATGGGCATGTTGATAGAAGGAAGATGGGTTCCCGAAGCCGACCGGTTCATCGAGAACGGTACTTTCGTTCGCGAGACGAGCGCGTTCGATCACGACCTTGATGCCGCGGTCATCTGCAATCTTGAGGCGGAGCCGGGCCGTTACCGCCTGATTGCCTCGCGCAGTTGCCCTTGGTCGCATCGGACACTTCTCGTGAGGGCGGTCAAGGGACTTGAACGCCTGCTGCCCGTGACGTTCGCCGGGGGACCGCGGGTCGAGGGCTACGCTTTGCAGGACGAACTGTCGGCAAAGTGGAGCGGCATCCGGTGCCTGTGCCATGTTCATCAACTCTATTCGCTCAGCGACCCCGGATTCTCCGGGCGCGCCACCGTCCCTCTCTTGTGGGATACCGCCAGGCGCCGGATCGTGAGCAACGACAGCGCTCGCATCATGCGCGCGCTCGATGGCGTGAACGGCACCGAGCGCTATACGCTCGTGCCCGGTCATCTCGCGCCGGAGATCGACAGGCTCAACCGACGGATCCACGAGGGTCTGGGCAACGCCGTCTATCGGGCGGGGCTTGCGCAGCGACAGGATGCGTACGACGAAGCGGTCTCAGACGTTTTTTCTACCCTGGACGAACTCGAGGACCGGCTCGCAAACCAGCGTTTCCTTTTCGGCTTCGTCGTGACGGAATCAGACTGGCGACTGTTTGCGACGCTGGTCCGGTTCGATCCGGTCTACGCTACCCACTTCAGATGTACCCGCCGCCGTCTGTGCGAATACCCGAACCTTTGGGCATACGCCCGCGATCTGTGGCGCTGGCCCGGGGTTTCCGAGACCGTCGATCTGACGGCGATCCTGCGAGGATATTACCTCAACGACGGTGACCACAATCCCCACGGGATCGTCGCGGACGCCCCTGCGGTTGACTGGTCGGCCAGCCATGACCGTGCCGGTCTCGGTCCGGCCCATGTCTGGTCGGAGGAGACCGGTGCAGCTCCGGTTCAGGCGGGCGAATGCGGACGGGTGCGATGAGCACGGTTCAATCCTGGTGGGCTGTTGCCGGGATCATCAGTGTCGCCTTCGTGACCCCGGGGCCCAACAATATAGCGGTGCTGGCAGCGGCGAGCCGGGGCGGGTTCTCCGGCGCGGCAGCCACGGCTGGCGGCGTGATTGCCGGAACGATCGCACTCGTCGTTGTTTCATGGGCGGGCGCCGGCCTGTTGTTCGAGAGAATACCCGCCGCCCAGCCCGTTCTGGCATTCGCGGGCGGGTTCTACTTTGCGTGGCTCGGTGTGCAGCTTTTTCGATCAAACGAGGTCACGGAAGGCGCCCCTGCGGGTTCGCTCTCGTTCGCTGCAATGTTCATACTGCAATTCGTGAACCCGAAGGCCTGGCTTCTCGTTCTCGCCGTAACCGCAGCTGCACACGGAGGCATTGTGAATCTCGCGGTTCTGGCATCGATTATGTTTGTCATTTCCCTGTTTTGCCTGTCGCTGTGGGCCGCGGCAGGAAGAATTGTCAACAGCCTGTTCCGGGGCCGGGCTGCACGGAGATGGGCGGACCGGATTCTGGGGGCCTCGCTGATCGGACTTGCGGGCATGTCGCTCGCACAGGGGCTGGCGGGTTGAACCGTTGCCCCGTAAGGGCTCGGGATCAGGCGGGTTTGTAGTCGCGGTTCGCTTCCGGGTCGTCGCTTGAGCATTCCAGTGAGTCCAACTCCTCCCACGCGGCATCCGGAATCGAAACCTGCGCCCAATCCAGCGTCTCGGCCACGCGCTCGGACTTCGAAACGCCAACGATCGTGGCCGTGATGCGGGGATCGCGCATGGAAAACTGGAGTGCGGCGGCGCCCGGGGGGACACCATGGCGTGCGCAGATTTGTTCAACGCGCCTGACGGGCGCCAGTGTCTCGTCGTCGGCCGGTTGATAGGTGACTCGCGGCATCCGGGCGCTTCCCTTGGCGAAGACTCCGCCCGCGTAGGGGGCCGCATTTAGAATCGCCATTCCCTTGGCGGATGCGTAGTCGAACATCGCGTCCGCCGACCGATTGATCAGTGTGAATCGGTTGTGGCTGATCAGCGCATCAAAGGGCCAGTCGCGCAGCAACCGTGACTGAAGGTCGATGCGCCCCATTGCGAGGCCAACGGCGTCGGCAAGGCCCTCGTCCTTCATCCTGAAAAGCGCTTCAAGGGCCCCGCCGGGACCCTCGATTTCACCAAGGTCACGGGCGTGCTCGGGATCGTGCAGATGCAGCAGCGATACGCGGTCGAGCCCCAAACGGGTCAGGCTTTCTTCGAGCGATTGCCGTGCGCGTGCGGCATCAAACCGTCCGGTTTCCATGTCGCGATCGAGTTTGGTCGACAGGACGAATCCCTCCGGCAATCCACCGCGTTCGCGGATGACCGCACCGATCCGCTCCTCGCTTCGGCCGAAACCGTAGTTGTTCGAGGTGTCGATGCTGTTCGTCGGTCCGCGAAAGATCGCCTCGACGGTTGCACGGGCGCGATCGGCACCGACCTCGTAGCCATAGGTGTCGGGCATGTTGCCAAGACTGGACGTCCCGAACATGATCGGTCCGACCACGAGGCCGGTATCTCCGATTGAGCGCTGTTCCATAGTGCCTCCTGAGTTTCAAAGTCCGGTTCCGATGAAATCGGACTGGTGTTGATTCTGCCAGCGCGATTCAAACTCGTCCAGCAACACCGGAGAACAGTCCGGCACTCAGGTGCGAACTATCCCGGGATGCTGCCGGGTTTGTCGGATACGATGACCACCGAGGTTTCATGCCGGGGTCCGTGTCCGGCCAGCCTCCAACAGGCATCGATGCTGCATTCGTCGCTGACTTGCGGTTTGCGGCATTTTCGGTCGCCTTGCCAATCCAATGCAGCATTCGGAATGCGGCACGGGCTTTCCTAGAATTCAAACAAACTCATATCCACAAATTTTTTATGTGCCGCCCTTGCTCCGAATGCACCCCGGAAGCACTTCCGAATGAATACCTGTGCATGTCGACGCAGCGGATTCGTAGAAAGCTCAAATGCGGCCATCTTTTCTCGCTCTAGTCATTGTCGGAGGGTGTGAAACGCCTACAGATCAATCTCGCCCAAGTTCGCCGTGTTCGGGACTCGACGAGCGATAAAGAGGCCCATCACTTTGGCGGTCGGAAAGCGCGCTGACAAAATGGTGTGCGCCGCCCGAAAGTGAGCTCCCGTGGTCAGCAGGTCGTCAACAACAACAATGATGACGGGCCCCGGCACCGATAACGACTCGTTTATGTTGTAAAGCGCCGCGATCTCATCGGGACGCGGTCGTTGTTCGAGATTATGAACTGCGTCAGTGCTTTCGGTCTGAACAATGAGTTCGCGGATGTCGAGCGGAGGACGGGGCCGGATGGAATGCAGCATCCGTGTCAACCGGTCGTCATGAAGTGGATCACGCCTCATCTTTGACGGCGGCATCGGGACGAACGTCCAACTTTCAAGTGCCTTGGGGTTCAGGCTTCTACGGAACGCTTCTGCGGCCTGTCGAATTGCGTTTTCCTTGTGGCGCCATTCCGGTCGCCCTCGGCGGTCTACCGGTTTCTTGAAGTTTAGGATCGGATTGTTGGTGTCACTGTAAGCGTAGCCTTGACGTGCCGTGTACTCGCCCATGAAGTAGCACAAGTCGTCCTCGGCCAGATACCAATGATCCGGCCGCGTCAAATCGTCAATCTGCGTGAACCTATGAGCAAAGCCACCGACGGACATCATCGTAGTCCTCAACCCGGATGGCTCCTTTCTCGGCAAGTCTTGCGGGCCAAGTCAGGTGCGGGTCCCTGAAACAGCTGTCGAGAATGAAGAGCTTTCGTCCCTGCCCAAGGGCCGCGCGGGCCTGAATCAGCGTCCCCGAGGTTTCACCTGCCTCAATGATGACGGTTGCCTCGGTCAACGCGGACATGGTGATATTGCGTTCAGGAAAAAACCCCCGGTTATGACGATAGTCCTGGGACTCATAGCGCCTCAGTGGGACCTGACTAATGAGAAGGAAATGCTCGGCGATATAGCGTTGAAGATTGCCATTCTCCTTGGGGTAAGCGTGCGAGAGAGGCGTGCCAATGACCGCAATCGTGCGACCGCCCATGTCAATGGCTGTCTCGTGAGCGAAGCGATCGATGCCCGCCGCAAGTCCGGACACAACAGTGAAATTGTCGGCCACAAGTGACCGAACGAGACGACGCGTGCGCGAAAGCCCGTCACGCGACGGCTTCCGGGTCCCCACGACGGCGACCGAGCGAGTGTAGGCCAGGTCCCACCAACCTTGGTAGTAAAACAACTTGATCGGATGTGCGGCGTCACGAAGCTTGTCCGGGTATTCGCCAGCGCCATGAACGCGCACTCCGAACCCCTCGACGTGAGCTTCCTCAAAGCGCCGCTTGACAACGGCGGCGCAGTCAAGTGCGTCCGTCTCGGAAACGAAGTCCGAAGGAACGCTGCCTGGATGCCGGGCAAAGCGCTCGGACAACGACTTGAATGTCGTGCCGGGCTCAGACCACAGGGTCTCGTAGGCACCCATTTCCTGAAACGGTGAGATGGCGCGCGCTTCGAAGTCGGCGTTCGCGAAGTCAAACTCAAGTGTCATTGCGATGTCTCGCCTGTCCCGCCGCACATGGGCCGCCCTGTAAGAGGTCTCGGCTGCCGGTCGTCTCGCTCGGACATCGCCGTGTCGCAGTCATATGAACATTAGTCACCCATTCAGGGCCCGCCGACAAGCGCTCACGTCGCATCGATGTCGGAACGGCATTCCACGCGCTACTCCGGCAGTCGATGTCGCGGACAAAGAACGCCGAAATTCGGGTCCTGGAACTGTTGGGCTTGTTGAGCCTCATTCGAGAGCTCTGTCGAAGCAATTTGGCAGCATCACACCTTCCTGACGGTCCACAACACCTTGCCAACGATGTGCACATCCTCCGCAAGGCAGGTATAGTCGGCATAGTCGGGGTTGGCTGACTTGACCCTGAGCACGGGTGCGGCCTCGGATTCGTGTACCGGCTCAATGCGTTTGACCACCAGGCCGCAGCCGTCCCAGAGTACGACCATCTCGCCTGTTGCAGGAGAGCGACAAGTGGTGTCGACGAGTAGCCGGTCGCCCTCGGAGAGTTCGGGCTCCATCGATTCGCCCCGCACCCGCAGCACCCGGATCGCGCCGGGGTCCGAGCCGCCTTCGTAGCGGATCATTCCTTCGGGTAGAAACCAGCGTGCGCGCTCGGTGACGAACTCGCCAGCAAGCGCACCGGGACCTGCCGATGCCTCGACATCAAACTCTGGAATGCCCACGAGCGGCACCGGACCCTCGTCTGGCCCGACGCCGCGTCGTCTCCTCGTCCCGACCGCCTTTCGTCGGGGCGGTCGCTCGGCGTGGTGCAGTTCTTCGGCTTGGCAACCGAGTAGCTCTGCGAGCTTATGCGCATCCCGGTAGGAGAGAACCTTGGGGCAATTGCGCTCAAGGAAGCTGTGCAGATACGAGACGTTGCGGTCGACCGCGACCGATGCTTCGCGCATGTTGAGGCCGCGCTTCCACAAAAGATCACGAATTTTTTGCCGTATCGGGTCGTGTCTCATCTTGTTGCCTGGCCGGATACTCGCCGATTGTTGACGGTTGATATAGTGTATTCACTATTTTTCACGATTATCAATGGCGAACATTTCGCTTGTGGCTGTCGCCGGGTGCATGAAAGGCCACGGTCAGGCCATCACTCCACCACCTGCGACCGCTTCCTGCGGCCGACCAGGTTTCCATCGGGAGACCTGAAAGGAACTTGGTGAATTCTCCTGAAATCCGAGCATCAACCTGAATCTGTATTCCTCCAGGCTTCCGTTTGGGTCCCTCTCGCCACGGACGCATGCGCATACCGTCAGGCGGGCCCACTGTTCTCGTGATTTGCGACTGACCGAAACGCCTGGTTCCAGTCTCCATTCGACACGCGACGGTTCGACGCGGATTCGGACCGGACACGGACTGCAGAGACCGGCGAAGTCGGGCCAGCGGTCGACATGGAAAAGGGGAATGAAATTCCCGGCTCCGACTGCGTCAGGGACATCCGCAGTTCGGCCGAAATTTGGAGAAAACGCCATCATTTTGGAACACGGTCCGATGATCGAGGATGCTGAAAGGGCCAACACGTTCCCTGACTTCACGCCCAAGACAAACATTGGCCGCCGGCGTCAAATTGTCACACAAGGCGAGATCCTGACAGACGAATTCAATCCCCTTACCGTGCGGTAATAGGCTCGCTGAGGGCAACTTCCCCACCCCCGATTCATGTGGTGCCATCGGCCGCCGGATCGTTGCCTGCGTCTACCTTCATCAGAGTGGACTTTCCGGCACCGTTGTCGCTCATCAACTCGACAACTTCACCGTCATCGATCGAAAAGCCGGCGTCCTGAAGCGCATGGATCGCCCAAAGAGATTGGTTATGCAGTCCGGTACAAACCGTCTCTTGCGGATTGCCACATCATATCGCCGGAGGCGTATAGTCGCTCGCGGCGGCAGGCATGACGGACTTCAGGAGCTCCGCAGATTTTTCAAGACCTTCCAAACTGTTCAGAAGCACATCCTCGTGCTCAATCGAAAGCCAGCCGTCGTATCCGGCCATTCGAAGGCGATAACAGAATTGACGCCACCAAGCCTCGCCGTGACCGAATCCGAGCGTAACATAGCTCCAGGAGCGGGACGGAATGTCCGTGAGCGAACCGGTCTCCAGGAGGCTCGTCGTCGCCTGAACGGGCCCGTTCAGGAACGTGTCCTTGGCATGCACGTGGTAGATTGCGTCTCCGAGCGCGTCGGCAGCAACCAACGGGTCTGCGCCCATCCAGAAGAGATGCGAAGGATCGAGATTGGCCCCGATGACCGGCCCGACCGCGTGGCGAAGCTTCAGCAAGGACGGAACATTGTAAACGCACTGGCTGCCGTGCAGTTCGAGAGCGATGTTCTTGACCCCGCAGTCGTCGGCCAAGGCCGCGATGTCGATCCAGAACGGGATGAGTCTTTCTTCCCACTGGTAGCGCAGGATGTCCCGGGTCTCGGGAGGCCAGCTCGAGACCACCCAATTCGGCATCGAATCGGTTGCGTTTCCCGCCGGCAGACCGGACATCGTGCAGACGGTGGAAATGCCCATTTCGCCTGCCGTCCGGATCGTGTCCGTCAGGCCCCGCGCTTGACTGGCGTCAGTCGGGTGCAGGGGGTTCCCGTTGGCATTCAGGCTTATAATTTCCAGGCCCCGTGCAGCGAATTCCTCTTTGAACGCTGCTTGAGCCCGAGGATTGCCCAGCATCTCGTCCAAGTCGAAGTGCGGGGCCGTCGACCAGCCGCATGTATTGACCTCGACGCCCTCGACGCCGAGGCGCACCGCGTGGTCCATCATCTCCTTGAATGACAGCCCGCCGAGGCAGTCCGATGTGAACCCAAGCTTCATGCGTAGATCTCCGGTCTTGCGGCAATCTCGACAGGAACGCACTGGCCCGATCTCGATGCCATTGCACCAACTTCTGCCACAGCGGCTGCGCGGCCGCCGTCCTGGAAAAGCGCGCCGCCATGCGGGAACGCGCCTGTTCCGACAAACGTTAAAAACCTCGGTTCTGGCACCGATAGGCATCCGCGAAATGCGCGTCAAACGCGTCGGTGACCCTTCTGGCCTCGGATTCGTCCTTGTCGCAGACAAGCTGCAAGACCGCACCGGGCATATCGACCGCGACGACCTTCGCATGGCCAGCGTCCATGGCACCTGCGCCAATGTCAGCAATTCGGACAGCAAATCCGTGTCTTCGGCGTTCCACCGGTTGGCGTTCCCCCCTTGTTCGCTCCCGCAGTATGCAGTTGCGGATAACCGATTCAAGCGGCGGGTTAAGTCCAGGGATTTGTCGGATTAATCGGAGAAGGGTTCATTCATGTTTGAAAACATGCCACACCTAGACCGACAGGGATACGCCCGGCTGCGCTATGGACGCCACAATGCCTGGCAGGAACACGCCTGCAACCCGGACAAAACCGTCAAATGTCATAGGATTTTGTTACCGCCGGTGCCGCTCCGCTCTATCCGGCGCATTCCAGCACGCCATTGTTCGTACTGGTGCCCAGTTCACGAGTCGGATTGTTCGGCATAGTTGCGGAACTTGGGCATCTTTCCAATCCCTGGGTTAAAGGAATTGGTGGGGTCGCATTGCCGGTAATGGGCCGCGAGATCGGGCTTGGCCTTGTAAAGATGGCCGACATTGTGTTCTGCGGGATATTCCGCACCGCGCTCATCGAAGATGCGCAGCATCGCTGCCTTGATGGCCTCGGGATCGGCGCCTTTCCGGACAACGTAATCCTGGTGCATCACATGGCACATGAAATGGCCGTAGTAGAGTTTGTAAACAATCTGCTCCTCAATCTCCGGTGGCAGCAATTCGAGCCAGTCGCGTTCATTGCGCCGCAACGCAACGTCAAGAGCGATGATGTCTTCGACGTCGCGCGAATGGATCGCCATGTACCGGATCGCGGCGCCGGCAACGGCAAAGCGATGCAAACCGGCGGTCTTGGCCTCGCGCGGGGTGCATTCGAAGAAGTCTCCATCGCAGGCTTCGAGAAAGCCCGGCAGCCATTCGGCGGCTTCCTCAATCCCGCCGTCCTTCATTTTGAGAATCAGATGATGCTCGAACCGATCACGATACTCGATCATTCGTTTGGGCAGCACCCGCGGCCAGACCCGCGACAGCCCCTGCATGAGTCGGTCCGTGAAGTCGTTAAGGAAGGGAAGGTTCTTCAGGCGCGCGTCCACGGCGCCCTTTAGCGCAAAAAACATTGGCAGCCGGCTGGTTCCCAGTTGGTCGATCATCACCACCGTGTCTTTGCCGTAAGTTTCCGTGATGTCGAACGCCTCGCGGTGGACATATTCCGCGGAGACGGGCAACGACTGGAACTCGGCCAGGATATGTCGGCGCAAGTCGGCAAGATCTCCGGGATCGTTCGTACCGATATAGAACACCCTTTCCGTGTCGTTCTTTGGAAACGTATCCAGACGCACGGCGAATATGGCGAGCTTGCCGGCGGAACCGGAGGCCTCGAAGAGCTTGCTCTTGTCGGCGTTGAACCGGGCCGGGGTTGGCGCATTGACGTCACGCACGATCCGGGAATAGTCCCTGGCAGAAGCGTGTTGGTTGGTGGCGGCGGGCCTTTTCTCGTAAGTGCCGTTCTCAAGGTTCATCAGAATCTCCTCGGGGGTGCCGCCCAGATCGATGCCGAGGTGATTGACAAGTTCCAGTTGGCCGTCGACCGTGATCCGCGCAAAGACAGACAACTCGGTGTATACCGGCCCCCGTTCGATCAGCGAGCCCCCGGAATTGTTGCAGACACCACCAACGATAGAGGCGCCGATACAGGAGGAACCGATTACCGAATGGGGCTCTCGGCCGAGGGGTGAAAGCAATCTTTCCAATGCGAAGAGCGTGGCTCCGGGATGGCTGACGACCTGCCTGCCGTCGTGCAGAAGCTCGAGTTTGTCCATGCGGCGCGTGTTGATTATCACGACGTCCCGGTCGTAACTGCCCGAGGGCGTGGAGCCTTCGGTCAGCCCGGTGTTGGCGGCCTGCATGATGACGATCGTGTCGGCGTGGACACAGGCTTGCAGCACCTGCCACTGTTCCAGCAGCGTGCCGGGCCGCACGACGCAAAGCGCCTCGCCCTCGCCCGAGCGAAAACCGCGGCGGAAGCGCTCGGTGGCGCGCTGGCCGGTCAAAAGGTGGCGGCGACCGACGATCAGGCGAAGCCTGGCGAGGAGTTCGTCGTTGGTCATGCGGCCGTCCCGTGCGTGGGTGGTAAAGGCACGACCCCGCCGTGAGACTCAATGTCATGGCGGCCAGGCTGGGTTATTCGGGTTGCGCCCATGAGCTTCATGCCGCGCTCGATTTCGGCACTCGAAAGTCCCGGCGACCGGTCGACCCCGACCTGCCCATCAGCGGCGAGAGGGTAGGGGTGCCCGCGGTCGATGCCAAAGGCCTTGGCCCCCGGCGACAGCGCTTTCAGCACATGCGCGCCACGCTGGATCCCGTTGTCCATCATCACGTCCAGGCGATCGCCGACGGCATTCAAGATCTCGGCCAACTTCTGGCAGAATTGTCTGTTCCGGTCGCGGACCATCCTGATCACGTCGTCCCAGGTCATCGGCAGATCCCGTATCTCGCGGAATATCCGACAATCGAACTGGCCCTGTCGCTCATATCCAAATGCCCGTCCATTTGTGACAGGCGGAAGCGATCTTGCCACCAAGGGTCGGGTCGACAAAGCGGCGTCGAGATCGCGCTCGCGATTGCTGGTGACCGTATCGACCGTCGGCATCGTCACCTCGACACCGAGGTCCTTCGTATGCCGCATCATCGCCGTGTTCAGGCTGCTGTCCTTGTGGAAGCAGGACCGGTAGACCTGTTTAGGCTTGTGCTCTTGCCGCTCTTCTTCCGGCGACACGGCAACGGGTGAGGGTACGTTGCGCAGGAACGACGGCAGCAAACCGCGGCGGTGGAAGGCGCACATGTTTTCGGCCAGTGTCACTTCGTCGTCGAGGCCACTGTCGATTTTGCTCAGGTCCGCGACCGGGAGGCGGCGCCTGGCCTGCCGCCGGAAGTCAGGAAGGTCATTGCCGTCTTTGGGCCGCACGGGTCCGGTTCCCTAGTAAGCGACCGAGGGCAGCCAGGTGGCGAGTGTCGGCCAGTAGAAGAGCATCGCCAGACCCATAAGCTGCAGGATCACGAAGGGGATGATGCCGCGGTAGATGTGTACCAGCGTGATCTCGGGAGGGCAGACGCCCTTGAGGTAGAACAGCGCAAACCCCACAGGCGGCGTCAGAAACGAGGTCTGCAGCGTCACCGCAACCAGAATCACGAACCAGACAAGCGACGGTTCATCGATCACGCCAAAGCCCGGGATGTCCATACCCAGCCCGTTGATGATCGGGCGCATGAGCGGCAACACGATCAGGGTAATTTCGATCCAGTCGAGCACGAAGCCCAGGAGGAACACGATGAAGAGTATGAAGATCACCGTGCCGTTGGCGCCGAGACCCGTGGACTGGACCAGATGCTCGATCAGCTCATCACCGCCCAACTCGCGAAGGACGTACGAAAAGACGGTGGCGCCGAGGAAGATCGCAAAGATGTATGCAGTGGTATTGAAACTGGCGACCAGCACGTTCCACAGTTTCCGTAGGCTCAAATTGCGATAGCCGAAAGCCAGGAGCATTGCACCCAACGCGCCGATCCCCGAGGCCTCGGTCGGCGTTGTGAGCCCGGCAAAAATCGAGCCAAGCACTGCGAGGATCAACGCCAAGGTCGGGATGATTGCGATCAACACATCGCGTACCGCACGCCAGTCCGGGCGCATCGCGTCATCGGGCACCGGAGCGGCGTCGCGTTTAATCAGGGCCAAAACGAAAATGTAGACAAGGTAAAGAGTGCCAATGATCATGCCCGGGAACACTGCGGCCATGAACAGGTCACCGACGGAAAGCGCCATCTGGTCTGCCATGATCACCAGCATGATCGACGGCGGGATCAGGATGCCCAATGTGCCGCTTGCCGAGACGACACCTGCCGCCAGGGTCGGCTGATATTTCTGCTGCATCATCGACGACAGCGAAAGCACGCCCAGAAGCACGACCGATGCGCCGATGATCCCGGTAGAAGCGGCCAGAATGATCCCTATCAGTGTGACGGTCATCGCCAGACCGCCACGAACAGTACCGAAAAGCCGCTGCATTGAACTCATCAGCCGCTCGGCGACACCACTTTCGTCAAGCATGAGTCCCATGAAGATGAACATCGGCAGCGCGACGAGAACTGCATTGGACATCGTCGCGTAGACCCGGTTCACCACTGCGCCGAGGGTCAGGTAGTCGAGCCCGGTGAAGGTGCTTTCAAGCCCTGTCCAGAGCATCAGGTCGTTGTCAAAAAGATAGGCCAGCCCGCAGAAAGCCACGCCGACACCCGCCAGCACCCAGGCAACCGGATAACCAGTAAAAAGTAGCGCAATGAAGGTCAGGAACATCGCAATGACGAGCTTCTCCTCGGTAGCCTCCACCAGGAATGTCAGTGCTACGCAGACTGCAGCAAAGCCAAGCAGCACCAGAACGATCCTGCGTAGTCGGACGCCTTCGCGCTCCAATGCCGGACCTTTCCAGAGCGCGTGAGTGTCATGAATCAGCCGCGCCAGCGCGGCAAGCGCCAGAAGGACGAAGCTGATCGGTATGATCGCCTTGAACGCCCAACGGGCAGGCAGCCCAGTGGGGCTGTCAGAGCGCTCATTCACGCGCCAGCTTTCGTAGAAATAGTCGTAGCCCTGATCGATCATCAGATAGATGAACGGTACCAGAAGCGTCAGGATGCCCAAGACCTCGATAATCCGCTGGGCGCGGCGGCTGAGTTGCATATGCAACACGTCGACCCGAACGTGGCTGTCGTTGACCAGCGCATAAGAAATGCCGATCATCGTCACCAGCCCGTAGAAATGCCACTGGATCTCGTCAAGCTTTGGGTAGTTCTGGCTGAGCAGATAACGCAGCGAAACCTGTGCGAAGATCGCGGCGATCAATAGTACATTCGCCCACATCACGACATGGCCGATCGTCCTGACGCCCCGGTCAATGGCAACCGCGATCTGCTGGCCGTCGGATTCTTCGTGCTCGTGCAGCCCTTTGTATGTCCCTAGCGGGGCCTTCGGTGCGTTCGCGGCCATGTCCTTCTCCTCCTTCTGTCCCATCTGGAAGGCCCAATTGCTGACGGGTGCTCACGCGTTATCGGAAATCCGTGAAATCGGTGATCCGGGGCGTTGGGATCTTCCGCCCCGGACCGAGGTTGTTACTGCCGCGGCAGGAAGGCATTTTGCTTCCAGAGCTGATAACCATCGCGGAACTCGTTCATGTCCGTGAGGACCTTGGCGAAGAACTCGTCGTTGCCGGCCTCTTCGGCAGCGACTTCTTCCCAGGTGGTCCTGAAGGTATCGAGCATTTCGGCAGACCACTGTTTGATGGTCACACCGTTGTTCTCGACATTGTCGATCAGCACGGCATGCTGGATCGCTTCGCCTTCGGCGAAACTGTCGGTCATCGACGCCTTGCAGGCGTTTTCGACGATCGCCTTGTGAGTGTCGTTGGCTTCGTTCCAGACGTCCTTGTTCACGATCAGTTCAAAGACGGTGGCCTGCTGGTGCCAGCCGGGGAAGTAGTTGAACCTCACCAGCTTGTGGAAGCCAAGACGCGCGTCGATGGCAGGCATCGAGAACTCGGTTGCGTCGATGGCGCCTTTTTCCAGCGCCGGGAAGATTTCACCGCCGGGCAGCAGCGATGTGGCAACACCAAGCTTCTGCATGACCTTGCCGCCGAGGCCAAAGAAGCGCATTTTCAGACCATCCAGGTCGGCTGGCGAATTGATCTCGTTGGCGAACCAGCCCGAGGTTTCGGGCGCGATGATGGCGCAGGGGATGACATGGATGTTGTAGCCCGCCTGATCGTACATTTCCTGGTACAATGACAGGCCGTTGCCGTAGTAGAGCCAAGCCATGTATTCGCCTGCCTCCGGACCGAACGGAACAGCAGAAAAGAGAGGTGCTGCCGGGATTTTTCCTGCCCAATAGCCGGCGGTGGCGTAGCCCGAGTTGATCTTGCCGGTCGAAACGGCATCGAGGATTTCAAAAGGCGGAACCAGCTCGCCCGGTTCGTACACTTTCATCTTCAGCGTACCGCCAGACATCAGGTCGAGTTGTTCGGCGACACGTGGTATCGGTGAGCCGAGCCCCGGTAACGCGGTTGAGAACGCGATCGGGGTTTTCAGCAACAGTTTGTCGGCCGCAACCGCCGGCGCAGCGATCAGGCTGGCAGCCAGGGCGAGGCTCGTCAGGGTTCTTTTCATGGAAGTCTCCTCCAGACAGGTTAAGGAACGTGTGTTCCGTCGACAGGCGCGGGGTCGCCGACGCCCTGTCAGTGGTAAATATTATTTATAACTGCGATAAGTCAACAACTTTATTTACCACTTGGCCTCAAATCTGTTCGGTGAGTTTGTCGAGTGCCCGTTGTCAGCGCCCGGGCCGATGGATTCCCAGTCTGGGTTTTGCATGAGAATTCCATTATAAAACAATATAGTGTGTCAAATTCAAAGAATGTCAAAACCGGCTTGAAGTTTTCGGACAAGTGGTTATTTTCCTTGACCAACTGGTTCTCGATTCCCAGTCAGCGAGGTGAATTTGGAATGGCATCCACGACACTCTTCGAACCCGTTGGGCACGAATCACTGGCCGATGCCGTCGTTGCGCAAATCGAAGACCTGATTGCTTCGGGCATTCTGAAGCAAGGGCGCAAACTGCCGTCGGAGCGCGACCTCGCCGACATGCTGCACGTGTCCCGCCCGAAGCTGCGCGAGGCGTTGCAGATCCTCGAGAAGCGCGGGCTTGTCTCCACCCGGCATGGCGAGGGCACATTCGTCTCGCCGCTGACCGGCCAAGCCATGCTGCCCGCACTGTTGGCGCTCTACGGGCGCCATGAGCAGACGTTCTTCGATTACCTGGAATATCGCCGCGAGCAGGAGGGGTTTGCCGCCCGACTTGCGGCACGCCGGGCGACACGGGCCGACAAAGAGAGGATCGCAGAAATACTTGCCGAAATCGAAAGGGCATGGTGCGAGCACGACGCCGAAGCGTCCATTGAGGCGGATTTCGCCTTGCACGCGGCGATTGTCGACGCCAGCCAGAATGCGACGTTGATTCACATGATGGCATCGGTCTACGAACTCACGAGGCAGGGCGTGTTCTACAATCGCGATTTCCTGACGTCGATCGACGGGTCTGGCCAGAAGCTCCTGGATCAGCATCTCGAATTGGGCAGGGCCGTCATCGACGGCGACGAGGCCCGCGCAGAAAGGGCGGCCTTCGATCACATCGATTTCGTCGAGCAGTCGTTCCGATTGGGCATCGAGCAACAGCAACGCGAAACCGCGGCCGAAAAGCGAAGAATGGTGTCAAAGGAACTTCGAAATCGAGGTGGAATGCGATGACCAAGCAGTATGAGAGCGATGTGCTGGCGTTTGTGCACGAAGCCGCGCTTGGTCTGGCTGAGGCGGGGCTGATGTCGAAATGCACGATGCGCGCGTTCGACCAGATGTGCCTCACGCCGGCCAGGGAGATGACGCCGGAGGACATCCGCGCGTTTCGGCTGCACGAGCATGCGAGCCAGGCGTTGTAAATGCGCTACCTCAACGTGCCGACGGGTCTGGTGAGCCCGTGGGAGCGCGGCGAGAAGCGCCCGCGGGGCGCGTCGCTGAAGCTGCTGACGCTGGTGGCGAAGAACGGTCTCGGCGCGGTTGCCTGACGGTCGGTCGGCCGATGGTTCGCGGTGTTGCGATAGTGTTGATTCGCTACTTGATAGAACCTGCGGTCTTGATATAATCGCTTAAATACAGATGATTATGATCTAGCGAATCGCTTGATCGAGTGTTTGAATAACACATCGTGAAGCGGCGAGTGATTTCGCAAGCCCTCGTCAGGAGGCCACACGTCGTGTCGAAACGAGATCCCCGGATCCGTGCGCACGCTGCCGTCCCTTTCCGAACGTATCGAAACCGAGAGCCGGGATGTTCTGGGCCGTGATGACACTTTCCGTGGCGCCCGGCCCGGTCAGGGGACCCGCAACGGCAACCGCACCGGCCGGTTGAAAACGGCGGAAGGCTCTGTGGAGTTCTCAGCCCCGCAGATTGCCGGCCGGGACGAGCCCTTCCGCTCCCGGATCCGCTCCGCGCTCCGGGGCCACACCGTACGCCTGGAGATCCTGGCTGTGGAGTTGCTGGTGCGGGGGCCGAGTGTTCGCAATATCGAGGATGCGTTCCGTGACGAAACCGGGTCGCTGCTCCTGTCGCGTTCGGCCGTCTCGGAGATCAATCGCCGTTCTTCGGCGATTCAACTTGTTTATCTTGCAAGAGACTTCGGTCATTGTATGCAGTCACGATGTTTCAGATCAATCCCAGGCTCAGCGGATTCACCTGCCTGCGCACCGAAATCGAGTTGCCTGTCGGAGACTATTACGAAGGGTCTCCGGCATCGGCCAGGCAAGGATATCCCGCCAGTCTTTGTGCCACCTACCGCGGCAGTCCGGTTTGGCCGCCGACCGGCCTGGACAAGGGAATGGCGCGATACCGGGATTACCTGCCGTATTTGACATTCCCCAGCCTTGGCGAAGGCGCGACGCCGCTGGTGCCGATCCCGACACTGGCTCATAGCGTCGGCCTCGAACACGTCTGGGTCAAGAATGAAGGCCAGAATCCGACGGGCTCCCACAAGGATCGGATGAGCCCGCTGGTTGTTGCGCGCGCGTCGGCAACCGGGCGGAAAACCGTGGCTGCCGCTTCAAGCGGCAATGCAGGTGTGTCGCTTGCTGCCTATGCCGCCGTCGCCGGACTCAACTGCGCAATCGTTACCGTTCAGACCATCGGCACCGCCTGGAAGCGGGCCCTGGAAACCTATGGAGTGGAATTGATCGTCACCAGCGACGCCCGCGAGCGTTGGGAGTTGCTTCGCCGCAAGACCCGTGACGGGAACTGGTACCCGGCCACGAACTACATGGTACCGCCGGTGGGCAGCAACCCGTACGGCGTCCAGGGGTTCAAGACCGTGGCTTACGAGATCGTCGAAGAATTGGGTCCCGCGGTGCCAGACTGCGTCATTGTTCCAACCTCCCGCGGCGATCTGTTGTGGGGAATCCTCGAAGGATTTCGGGACCTCCATGACCAGGAGCAGATCGGAGCCATACCGAGGATGTACGCTGTCGAGCCCTATCCGCGAATTGCGCGGGTCCTTGCAGGCTCGGACTACCGCCTGGGCTTTCCGGGCGCCACCCGCATGTCCTCGATCGCCGGCGATACAGTCAGTTACCAGGCGGTGAGTGCGGTGAAACGTTCCGGCGGAGACGCGGTGGTTGTCACGGACGACGACGTCAAGGCTGCAATTCCGCGCCTTGCCGGCCACGGTTTCTATTGCGAGTCTTCCTCCGCCGCGAGTCTCGCAGCGCTCGACGTCCTCCATCGATCGGGTCGACTCGGATCAATGCGAACGGCGGTCCTTATCCTCACCTCGCACGGATACAAGGATACGGCCTGACACCGGCGATTACTGACCGGCAAGCGCGACCGTTTCCGCCTGCAATCGTTCCCGAGCCATGCCCAATGCGTCGCGGCGGGCATTGGTTTCATCCACCGCCAATTCGAGGCGGTGTCGTGCTTTCTCGACCATGCGACTGACCTCCGGTTCCGCAGGGCCGCCAATACCCGTGCGGCTGGCCACCGCCGCATGCGGATCGAGGCACTGCTCAAGGTCAGTGTCCGGGATATCGAGTTCCAGGTCAAACGATTGCCGAGCGGCTTCCCGGATAAGGCCGCTGCTGATCTGGTGCGCCTTCAACCCGCACTCCAGGCCCCGGCGCACGACAAGCCCGGTCAGGTGATGGGCTTGCCGGAATGACAGTCCGGCCTCGCGTACCAACAGGTCGGCGAGCTCTGTGGCGGTCGAATAGTTCTCCTCGACCAGGGTCCGGCAGCGTTCTGCGTTGCACTCGGCATTCGCGAGGACCAGCTTGACGATGGAGAGAGCATCGCGGGTATCCGCAAGCGCCTCGTAACAGTATCGCAGCGCCTCGGTATTTCCGTCCACAGTGTTCGTGAAGTTCGTGCCCTTGATCGCGGTCATGGCACCGGTCAGGGCGCCGATCACGTGGCCTGAACTCCCTTTCAGGTGCTCGAGGACGACCGGGTTCTTCTTTTGCGGCATGATGCTCGACGTTCCGAACACGCTGTCCGGAAATGTCACGGTTCGGAATTCGTGGGAAACCATGACGAACAGGTCCTGGGCCAGCCGGCTCCACGTCAGTGCGAGACCGGCGCAACCCATGAGCAGTTCGATGGCGAAGTCGCGGGAGGCCACCGCATCCTGCCCGTGTTCCAGGACACCCCTGAATCCGAGCAGTTCGGCCGTCTGGTTTCGGTTGATGGGAAATGATGTTCCGGCCAGGGCCCCGGCACCCAGGGGATTCAGATTCATGCGTGGATAGGTGCCGGCGATGCGATCGAAATCCCTTTCGAAGGCCTCTGCGATACCCAAAAGGTAGTAACCGAAGGTCACCGGCTGGGCTGGCTGAAGGTGGGTGTAACCCGGCATGATCACATCTGTCCGGGTTTCGGCCCGTTGGAGGGCGACATGGCGCACATCGTTCAGGCCGGCGAGGATGTCCAGACAGTAGTCCCGGCAGCGCATGCGGTCGAGTGCCGCCTGCAGGTCGTTGCGACTTCGACCGATGTGCATACGGCCGCCCACGTCGGCACCAGTCTTCTCGATCACCTTCGCTTCGTAGTTGTAGTAGGCGTCTTCTCTTGCCGGATCCAAGTCGAAGATCTCGGGGCCAGCGCGCGAGAATTCGAGGAGCACCTTGGCCAGTTTGGTTGCGACGTCCGGCGAGATGATTCCGCACCGCGCCAGCATGACCACGTGGGCCTGGTTGATTTCCGTGAGATAGGGGAAACACGGGGCGAACATGCGCTCGAGGCGGGGCCCGTAGATATAGCGCTGGATCTCGGGCGCTATCGCCTCAGTGAGCAATCCGCTGACCTTGGATTCCATGGCAGTACCTCAGTTCGCACGGACGCAAGGAGAGGCGGCGCCGAAACTGGTAACAGACTTTCCGGCCAAGACGACACCCGGCAGGCTGCCTGGGTTGCAGCCGGCGACCGGGGTGGTGAAGCCGATCCCCGCTTTCGGCTTCACCAACGATTGGCGGGCAACCTTCGTGCCAACCCCAATGCAACGGGTGGAAACACCGGTGCCTGATCGAGGAGTGACGAACGGAATATGTGCAGGGGAGATCACGACGTTCGTCCACATAATCTCTGGATAGCACTGCCTCCGACCCCGCAACAACCCCAGCGTCGATGGCGGAATTCCGCTCTCCGGGCATCTGCCGCGACACAAGTGGGTGTCGTTCCGGTGCCGACCCGGTAGTGATTGCAACCGCCTTTGACACCGACAACCGGCCGAACCGGGCCGCAATGGCCCACGACCCCGGCTGCCGCCTGACCCGGAACGGACAATCGCCGGACGCCCGTCACGCATTGGCGGTGAGAGCCGGCCTGTCGTGACCGGGTTCCTGCCGCCGCTTGTTGGGGATTCGGGTGAATGTTACGATCGCCTGCGGCCGTGAAGGAAGGTATAGCAAGGATGAAACAGTTGACGGGACTTGCTCCTTCGGGTTCCCTTGGCAGTGGTTTCAACCTTCCCGCGTTTCGCAGTGCTCTTGATTCCGGCCCTGATTTCATCGGCCAGGATGCCGGATCAACGGACATGGGGCCCTATTACCTGGGCACCGCCACTCCGTTCCTGCCTCGGGCCTCGTACAAGCACGACCTGGGTCTGATGCTCGATGCGGCGCGGGAACGTGAGATACCGTTGCTTGTCGGATCGTGCCTGACCAGCGGAACCCGGCCGCAGCTCGATCTCGCCGTGGACATCGTGACCGAGCTCGCACGAGAACGGAAACACTCGTTCACCATGGCGGTTATCGATGCCGAACTGGACAAGGGATTCCTGAAACGGCGGCTGGGGGACGGTGGGATCGAAAGTCTCGGGCCAGACGAGGACCTGACTCCGGACCTGATAGACCGTTGTCCCCACATCGTTGCCCAGATGGGCGTGGAACCCTTTGTCCACGCACTGGACGCCGGCGCCGACGTGATTGTCGCCGGTCGTGCCTGCGACGATGCCGTCTTCGCCGCCGTCCCGGTGATGAACGGTTTCGATAAGGGACTTTCCCTGCACATGGGAAAGATCCTGGAGTGCGCCGGGCTCTCGGCAATTCCCTGCGATCTTGCCGAACCCCTCGTGGGACGCATCGAAAGAGACGGTTTCCTTGTGTGGCCCGGCCACCCGGATCACCGTTGTACAAGCCTGTCGGTTGCCGGGCATTCCCTCTACGAACGCGGGGACCCCGGCATCCAGCCCGGGCCCGGCGGGATCAACGATCTTGATCACGCGACATACCGGGAGGTTGACCGACGCACGGTGAGAGTAACCGGCAGCCGCTTCATCCCGGATCCGGACTACCGGGTGAAGCTGGAAGGGGCCGAACTTGCCGGATTCCGGAGCATCGTGATCGTGGGTGTTCGCGACCCTGTCCTGATCGGCCAGATCGACGGCCTCCTCCAGGAGATGCGCGAACGGGCAGACACGCGTTTCGCCGATTGCGAGCCGGGCGCGTTCCGGATCGATTTTCACGTCTATGGCAAGAATGCGGTCATGCGCCACCTGGAGCCGTCGACCGACGTCGCGCCTCACGAAATTGGCATCCTGATAAACGTGGTGGCGAGCACCCAAGACCTGGCCAGCGAGGTTTCGATGTACGTGCGGGGGTCATTGCAGCACGCCAGCTATCCGGGGATCATCGCGACCGCCGGCAACCTTGCTTACCCCTTCTCCCCCTTCAGCGTACCGGTTGGGCCCGCTTACCGGTTTGCAGTCTACCACCTGTTGCCACTCAAGGACCCTTGCGAATGCTTTCCCATGACACTGGTACAGGTGTGAAATGGCGACTCTCAGCCAGTACGCCAAGGTGATCCGGAGCAAGAATGCGGGGCCGTTCGAGCTGACTTTCGACATCATGTTCGACAGTCGCGAGGCCTATGAGACAATCCGGCGGAGCGGCATCATCACGGCCAGGCTGATTGCGCGGATTTATGGCATTTCCCACAACGAGGTTCTTGTCTGCCGTTCTTACGATCCGGCACTGTCGTTCAAGATCACAATTCGTCGCCCCGTCAGTTCAGACGATATTGGTGAATCGGATGTCTATGGCTGCCAACAGCACGTTCCCTTGACCGCTATCGAGATTCCCGACACTTGAGTTCCCCGAACTGCATGGATTGACGGATTCCAGTCCGAGTCTCCGGCAATACAACCTTCCAAAAAGTCGAGGCGTTGTGGAAACCATTGACCCCTGCCCGAACCTTATCCCCGATCCCCGGTAACGGAACGGCAACCAGTCCGAAACGCCCCTGCATCGTCACGAAAACGCCGGCTGGCAAATGGTGGCACGGTGCCCGAACGACCGCAATTGTGCTCGTTGCCGGCAACAGCCACAGGCCGTTCCCGCGTGGCAACCTTTGTCTACGGACAATTTTTGATGACATGCAACTTGACAGGTCAAACCATCGAATGCGAGAGTATTTCCATTCCGCTGTCTGGCTCGTCGCAGCCGGATCGGTTGCGTCGGGAGACTTAATTGACCCGATGTGGCCCCTTGTCGGATGCGGTCAGGACTTTCCGGCCGTGAGCCAGCAACTGAGCCCCCGCAAGGCGGGCTCTCACAGATTGCGAGGAGGAGGAAATGATTGAACGAAAACCACGGTCAAGTGCCACGCGGCAGAAGCCGAGTTGGCGGACCACGAGGCGCGACTTTCTGGGCGGCGCCACGACGTTGGGAGTCGGAATTGCAGCCGGCCTGCCAGTCGTGTTTACACCCGGTAAGGCGCGGGCTTCGGCTGTAATCCGTTACGCCGACGACGGCGGCCGTACCGGCCAGGGCCGCGACAGGCTCTATATCAAGCCGTTCATGAGCGCGACCGGCATCGAGGTCAAGACGTATATCGGGCAGAAGAACCTGGCCAAGATGAAGGCCATGGTCAAGGCCAACAATCTCGAATTCGACATGGTCAACGACGGCGGCTCAAACCTCGTGTCGGCGTCGAAGGCAGGACTTCTCGAGAAGTTGGACAAGTCCAGGCTCGACCTGACCCACAAGTTGTTCCCCGAATGGGACTGGGAAGACACGCTTGCCTGGGAGTACTTCTCGGGTGGTCTCGGGTACAATGAAGAGGCCATAGATGATCCGCCCCGAACCTGGGCCGACTTCTGGGACGTCGACAAGTATCCTGGCAGGCGAGGCATGCGGACACGTCCCCAGTACACGCTCGAGGAAGCCTTGATGGCCGACGGAGTGGCGCCGAAGGACGTCTATCCCATGGACCTCGAACGCGCCTTCAAGTCGATGGACCGCATCAAGCCGCACATCAAGATCTGGATCGAACAGACCGCCAAGACAATCGAGCACCTGCAAACCCAGGAACTCGACTACACGTCCACATTCAGCGGCCGGATCTTCATTGCGCGGTCGGAAGGGCTTCCGCTCAACTTCGTATTCGACATGCCGAATTCGTCACCCCAGAACGTGGGCATCATGAAGGGCGCCCAGAACTACGATTCCTGCCTGAAGCTCGTACAGTGGTTCTTCAACGGCGAGCCGGGCGTAGAGTGGTTTACCGCGTTCATCGGTTACGGTCCGACCGACTCGGAGACCATGGCCCAGCTGTCCGACGAGGTGAAGGCCAAGCTTCCCGATCCCGCCAACCCGAAGGCCAACTGGGTCGACGTCGGCTGGTGGGGCGACAATCTGGAAGACGTCGTCAAGCAATACAAGACGTGGTTGCTGACCTGACGAAACAGGACTGCCGACGCGCAGTCACTCGCAAGCATAGACGGCGCCGGGAACCGGTTGCGGAATCCCGGCGCCGTTCATGTGTGCGAAATACGGATCGCGGTGATGCCGTAGAGATTCCCGGCGCGCAGTGTTCTTCGTAACTCCCTTCCTGATTTACATGGGAATTGTTTTCTTCATTCCCGTTGGGTTGATTCTGTTCACCGGCTTTGTTTCCGAAGAGACGGGTCAGTTCACATTCGAGTATTTCCAGGCGTTTTTCACCCAGGGCCTCTACCTCCGCGTCCTCTGGACGACGATCGAGGTTTCCTTCATGGGCGCCCTGATCGTCCTTCTTTGCGGCTACCCGATCGCCTATTATCTCGCGAAACAACCGCCGAAGAGACGGATGTACCTGTCGCTCTTCGTGTTGCTGCCGTTCTACACCAGCATCCTGGTGAAGAGCTTCGCCTTCGTCGTCATCCTTGGACACAGCGGCGCCGTCAACTGGCTGTTGCGGTTCTTCCTGGGCGAGGATTTCGGGGTTCAGCTGCTCTACAACCGGATCGGCGTGATGTTCGGCATCGTCCACGACATGCTGCCGTTCATCGTGTTTCCCATTCTGGTCAACCTGCTGGCGCAGAACCCGGCGCTGCACAGGGCGGCGGAAATCATGGGGGCCAGCCGCACCCGAATCTTCTGGCAGGTCACGTTCCCGTTGAGCCTGCCCGGCATATTTGCCGGGATCCTGCTGGTCGTTGTCCGTGTCATGGGCCAGTTCGTTACCCCGTCCCTTTTGGGCGGGAGGACCGACATCATGATGGCGAACCTCGTCGACTTCCACGTCAACGATGTCCTCGACTGGAACATGGCTGCCGTGATCTCGATCCTCCTGGCGGTCATGGCCGGCGTCTTTCTCGTGGCCCTCGCTCGGTTGCGCGGCGCGCAGATTTTCGGAGCGGAGACGTAGCGATGGCCGACAGCAATCTTCGTCGAGTCGAAACTCTCGGAGGATTGCCGCCGGCGCGGGGGACTGTCTGGGTGGCATGGTTCATGTTCTTTTTCCTGATCGCGCCGAGCCTGATCATTATCCCGATGTCGTTCGGTGACCTGAACGAGATCTACTTCCCCCCACGGAGCCTGTCGCTGTTCCTTTACAGGGAGTACTTTTTCGAATCGGTGTGGATGGAGACGACCTTCCAGAGCATCAAGGTCGCCATTCTGTCGACGATGGCCGGAATGTTCCTCGGCGCGACGGCCGCCTATGGTATCGTGCGCGCCACCTTCCGGGGCAAAAAGATGTTGGGAGCACTCCTTTTGTCACCCCTCTTTGTGCCCAACATCGTCATCGCGCTCGGGCTCTACATCTACTTCGCCAGAATGGGACTGCAGGGAACGACATTCTGCCTGGTCCTCGGCCATACCCTGTTTGTCACGCCCTTTGTGATGGTGGTGGTCATGGCGGCGCTTCGCGGCGTCGACCCCAATCTGGAAGCCGCAGCCAAGACCATGGGGGCGGGACGGATCTATACTTTCCGGCGAGTCACCCTTCCGCTCCTGAGGCCGGCACTGGTAACGGGCGGGTTGTTCGCTTTCCTGATGTCCTTCGACGAGCTGGTCATCTCCTTCTTCCTGTCGGGATTCGGCACGCAGACGCTGCCCGTCAAGATGTACGACAGTATCGTGCTGGAAATCTCTCCTGTCCTGTCGGCCATATCCGTTCTGCTGACCTTGCTCGCTTTCGTCATCTGCGTAATCATCACGATCTTTTACAACCCCGACCGAAGGACGAGATTGCGACTGACCGGGGAGGCCGAAACCGAAACGAAGACCACTGAGACATGATCCGACCGAATACCGCCGATACCACGACTCCGATGGTCTGGCTCCAGGGCGTGACCAAGCATTACGGAACCGTCGTTGCGCTTGATGAGATCGACCTGGAAGTCCGAAGGAGCGAGTTTCTCACCCTGCTCGGTCCGAGCGGATCCGGGAAGACGACGATCCTCAACCTGATTTCCGGAATGGTCGGACCGACGGCCGGCCGCATCTGGATCGACGGCAAGGACATTACCGAAATGCCGCCCAACAAGAGGGGGCTGGGCATGGTATTCCAGAACTATGCGCTGATGCCCCACATGACGGTGTTCGAGAACATCGCCTTTCCGCTCAGGGTCCGAAAACTCAAGTCCGGTGTGATCAAGACCAAGGTCGCCGAAGTGCTCGATCTGGTGCGCCTTCCCGAAGTCGCACGGCGGAAGCCGAGCGAATTGTCGGGCGGCCAGCAACAACGCATCGCAATCGCCCGCTGCCTTGTCTACAACCCCTCGATCATCCTCATGGACGAACCGCTGGGCGCCTTGGACAAGAAACTGCGCGAGGAAATGCAGCTCGAACTCAAGCGCCTCCATGCCAGCCTGGACATTACCGCCATCTACGTGACCCACGACCAGGAAGAAGCCTTGACCATGTCGGATCGGATCGTTCTGCTGAACGACGGTCAGATCGAACAAATGGGCACGCCGGACGACCTCTATTTCCACCCGCGTTCCCTGTTTTCCGCAGAGTTCCTGGGGGATTCGAACATTCTCAGCGGCAATATCGAGGAAGCCGGACCGACGGTGACCATTTCCACGGCCGTCGGCCAGTGCCGATGCTCGCGCGCCTGCGGTTTTGCCGAGAGCGGAACGCCAGTCAAGATCATGGTACGACCGGAAAACGTGTTCATACTGCCGCCCGGGACCTCGGATGAGCATCTCAACAAGGTTCCCGCCCGGATGGTTGACACCATCACCTTCGGCGGCGTCATCAAGAGTTACCTGCAGCTGGCCGATGGCAGCAGCATGGTGGTCCAGGAACTGACTCGCGCCGGGCAGTCCGTACCGGAAGCAGGCAGCGAGGTTTACGTCGCCTGGAGTTCGGAGGACACCATCATTCTTCCTGTCGAGGGTCGCATCGAAATTCCCGCACCGCCATCCTGATGAACCCGGTGGGTTTCTTCCTGGAACACTGGCGATACATGTGTTTCGGCTGGCTGTTCACGGCCCTCTCGACACTGGGAAGCGGTTACTTCATCGGCCTGTTCGGCAGTGGCATTCGCAATGAGTTTGGCCTCTCCCACGCCGATCTCGGTCTCATTTTCGCTTTCACGATGCTGGTAAGCGGACCCCTGCTGATGTGGATTGGGCGCCAGATCGACCATGTCGACCTGCGCCTCTACTGCCTTGCATTGTGCCTCGGATATGCCGCAGGCAGTCTGCTGATTGCTGCTTCACCGGTCGTCGCCGTCCTCATCATCGGCCTTCTTTTTGTCCGCCTGATCGGTGATTGGCTGTTCATGCACACGGCGATCGTCAGTCTCGCCCGTCACTTTGGCAGCCGGCGCGGCGAGGCCATGGGCATCGGCGGCCTGGGCTACGGATTGGGACCCGCCGTGTTTCCGATTGCCGCAGTGCTGCTCATGGACGCGTTTGGCTGGCGGCTCGCCTGGGTCATACTCGCCGTGATGTTCCCGCTCGCCATCATGCCGGTCGTCATCTGGTTGCTCCACGGCGAGGGAGAAAGCCATCGCCAGTTCCTCAGACCCTCCGCCGCCGATGTTGCGGACACCAGACAGGAATTCCCGCAATGGTCACGCCGCGAGGTCCTCGGGGACATGCAGTTTTACCTGGTCATGCCTGTCGTGCTTGCATTGCCCTTTGTCCTAGCCGGATTTGTCTTTCACCACGTCCACCTGGTCGAATCAAAGGGTTGGAGCCTTGCGTGGTTTTCCAGCGGATTCATCGTCTATGCCATTGGCAAGGTGGCAATGGCCCTGGTCTTCGGTCGAATGGTGGATCGCTACGGATCGATGCGTTTGCTGCCGTACTATCCTTTGCCTCTTGTCGCCGGGCTCCTGGCGCTGGCCCTGTCCGATCATCCCTGGGTGGTCCCCGTCTACCTGGGCGGTGCCGGGGTCTCGACGGGTATGTGGTTGATCGCCATGGGTGCGCTTTGGGCGGAAATGTACGGCGTTACCCACCTGGGAGGAATTCGGTCCATGGCCCAGGCACTGATGCTTGTCGTGTCCGCCCTGGCGGCATTTTCCGTCGGTGGGCTGCTCGACTGGGGCGTTTCGATGGAGACGATCGCCTGGATTGCGATCGGTTACATCACATTCTCCATCGCCCTGTCATTGCGCTGCGACCGGTCGCCATCGACGGGCTGACGGCCCTCAGCAGATCCGGTCCATGGCCGTTTCCAGTTTGCCCTGGGCGTCCGAAATTCCGCGCCGTTGCCGGGCAATCCAACGCCGTTCGCGGGCCAGCCGTCTCCCGGCGTTGCCGAGCAGGCGCTTGATATCGGCCTCGTTGGGGCTTCCGACGGTAACGCGGGTCCGGATGAACGCCTCGACATCCAGGGCCAGGCGGATTCGGCCGGTATCGAAATCGAGAGTTCGACCGATGGTCTCGAGAGCGGCCTCGTCCAGGAGGTCAGCCGTCACATCGTCCGGACGAATTCGACGTTCGATGGCAAGGCGAACCATACGGGCCACCGCATGGTGGGTCTGCCGATAGGACAACCCGGTCGAGCGAACGATTTCATCAGCGAGGTTGCTGGCCGTCGACCAGTTGCCGGACGCGAGGGCGTGCATGCGATCCTTGCGCACGATGAGCGTTTCGACAACGCCCGCGAGGTAGTCCAGCATGTCCCCGGTTACCTGGAGAGCGTCATCGACCTGGAGAACGCGCCGGGGCGCGTGATCGCCAGATCCCTCCGTTCGGAAGGAGGACAACGCGGATGCCATCCATGTCGTCGAAATTCCAGCCTCTTTCTTGATGGTTTCCAGGGCATACGGGTTCTTCTTCTGCGGAAAAATGCTGCTGGACCCACAGTAGGAATCCGCCGTCTCCACGAAACCGAATTCGAATCCGGACCACAGGTGGAAGTCCGAGGCGAGATCGTTGACGCTGGACATGATGAAGGACAGAACCGCCATGATCTCGACCGCGTAGTATTCTTCAAGCGCCAGGCGCGCGTTGTCCACGAGGCCGGAAAAGGCCAGCAGTTCGGTCGTCCTGTCGCGGTTGAGCGGCCAGGACGTCCCCGACAGGCCGACCGTACCGAGCGGGTTGAGGTTGGTCCGTTCGTAGGCCGCGACAAGCCGGTCGAAGTGCTCCGAAAAGGCGTGGAAGACACCATGCAGGTAATGGCCGAAGACCCAGGGCTGCGCATGCTGCATGTGAGTATAGCCCGGCATGATCGAAGTCGTGTTGCCGGCGGCCAGCCTGCGGACCGCGGCCTGCAGGTCGACGAGCCGGTCAGCGGCGTCGAGCAGGCAATCCCGGGCATACAGGCGTTCGACCGTGGCGCCCTGATCGATGCGGCTCCGGCCGGTATGCATGCGTCCACCAACGTCCTCTCCCAGTTCGTCGAACAGGAAATCCTCGACTTGCAGCAGGAAACTGCCCTTGGCGGGTTCGGTATGAAAATTTTCGGCACCGAGACTTGAGAGGACGCGCAGCCTGTTCAGAATTCGCTTGCCGTCTTCCCGAGAGAGGATGCCCTCCTCGACCAGCATCACCGTGTGGGTCATGTCGACCCTTAGGAATTGGGCGAACCGACGCTTCTCCCGCAAGAGCCTGGGAGCATGCGTATACTGTATGAGCTGTGACGACGGCGGCGCTTTCAGGCGGGCCTCCGTCATCAGCGTGCCCTTGTGAGTGGTTTTTTCCTGGCCCATTGCGGTGCACCTCCTGATCTTTCCGTCGCAAGGCACTTTCTATCATGGCCCGCCGGTGCCGATCACGGAAAACCCGCAAATACAGGGACAATTGGCATCGCATCCAGAAAATGCCAGTCTGAACCACAGTCTTCTGGGCGGGGGTTTCATGTCGGCAAGCCGGATCGTCTTCGGTGGGCGCGCTCGCGACCGACTCTTGCGCGGAGTCGACATCGCGGGCCGTGCCATCGGCGTCACCTTCGGACCCCGGGGCCGAAATGTACTGCTTGACAGGCACTACGGCGGACGGATCAGCAAGGATGGTGTCGCCGTCGCCCGGATGATGGAGTTTGACGACCCTTTCATCAACATCGGTGCCGCCTTGCTGCGCGATGCGACTGTCAGGGTCAGCGACGATGTCGGCGACGGCACGACAACGGCAGCCGTTCTTTGCCACGCCATGGTTCGTGACGGTGTCAGGGCGGTGGCCGCCGGTCTCAATCCCATGGACCTTCGTCGCGGGATCGACATCGCCGTCTCCAAGGCCACAGAAGCCCTTGCCAGACGTACGAAAAAAATCGGGACGCCGGGTGAGATCGAGAGCGTTGCATGCATCGCCGCAAATGGCGACGCGGAGATTGCACGAATTGTTGCGGAGGCGTTGGATTCGGCGGGTTCAGAGGGCGCGATCACCGTGGAAGCGGGCCAAGGCATGGAATCGACACTGACCGTGGCCCAGGGATTCGAATTCAAGCCGGGTTACCTGTCGCATCATTTCATCACCGACAAGAAGACCGCGACTTGCGAGCTGGAGGATCCGTTGATCCTGGTCAGCCAGGACACGCTCTCGGAGTTCCAGCCGCTCCTGCCACTCTTCGATGAAGTTTATGAAAGCGGGTGCCCGTTGCTCGTGATCGCCCAAGGCATCGAGGGTGAGACATTGAGCATGCTCATCGTCAACACGGAGAACGGCGCCCTGCAGGCGGCGGCTGTCAAGGGCCCGGCATTCGGAGATCGGCAAATGGCCTTGCTCGGTGACATCGCCACAGTAACAGGGGCGACGGTCCTTGCAGAGGCGTTGGGCATCGCACCTGCGAACGCCGGCATGGAACACCTCGGGACGGCGCGACGCGTCTCCCTGACTGCCGGAAAGACGTGCATCGTCGATGGCGCCGGCCACTCCGCGGAGATCGGCGATCGTTGTGCGGCCATACGTGGGCAAGCCCGGCAGACCGATTCCCACGATGACCGCGAGTGGCTTTCGGAGCGCCTTGCCAGACTGGCCGGCGGGGTGGCCGTCATCCGAGTTGGAGGCGGTTCGGAAGACGAGGTCAAGGAACGCCGCGACCGATTCGACAACGCCCTCCGCTCCTCAAGGGCGACGATGGCGGAAGGATACCTTCCCGGTGGTGGCACCGCACTTCTACGGGCGGCGCGGGACCTGGACGGGATCGACCCTGCGAACCTCGATCAGAAGGCAGGAATCGACATCGTCCGCCGCGCTCTTCGCGAACCCGTGCGCCGCATCGCCGAAAACGCAGGTTACGAAGGCTCTACAATTGCGGCGCGCCTGTCCGACCGTTTGGACGGCAAGACCGGTTTCGACGCCACAAACGGGCGCGAAGTCGACATGGTGGAGGCTGGAATCATCGATGCCACCATGGTCGTCCGCACGGCCCTGCAGACCGCAGCGTCCCTGGCGAGCCTGGCGATCACGACCGAAGCCCTGGTGTTTCGTGGTCCGCTGCAGGCGCCCACTTCACCGATGGACGAAGAACACAGGTTCATGAGCGACTCGTTCTGAGTTGCAAACTGATGGGCACGGTTCCCGGAACATTCATGTACATGACGTCATTCGCGCAGGAACGGGGACTCCGGGCCTTTGGCCGATAGGCGTTGTCCCGGCCGAGGAACACATCCGGGCAACTTCCATGGGCTCGACGGACGCAGGCCCCGTCGACCGTTTCCGGGCGAAGGCAAATTGCGTCTCTTGAGACAGCCCTGGCCGAGATTGCGGGATGCACGCAGCAGCTGGCAAGGGTTACAGTACCGGATCTCCGGGCGCATCCCGGAGTTGCGCATCCGTGACCTGTCCCGGCAACCACATCGTTTCGCGGCATGTGACTTTCCCGGGCCCCGGGGCAGAAGAGACCGCCGCGCCGGGTCCGGCCCGCCGGAACGGGGACCGGGACGGAGCCACATTGCGCCGAATGACTGCGGGCTGCGATTCCCTGCGTCGGTTCCGGCGGAGACGATGCTCTTCGCTACGCCGGGCCAGGCGAGTGCATCCCGGTGTTGGGGACTGGAACAAGCCGGTGTCCGGGATTCCTGCAAGCATGCCCGGAGCCGGGCGCCGACAAGGTGCTCCGCACTGACTGCATGGTGAAGCACGGGCAGACGCCGACGGTCCTGTCGGACCCGGCGCGGCCGGGCGATCCCGAACTGAGCGCTGTCTATGTGAGTTCCATGACCAGGATGCCGGCTGCAAAGTTCACGTGGCATGTATCGCTTCACCGGCGGCGGTGCCTGTCAGGTGCCGGCATCAATGCCAGCCAGGCATCGCAGACGTGCTTGTCCAAGCGGGGCGCCGCCGGGCTATTGCGACTGATCTTCGACGCTCAGCGTGCCTCGGTCGTCGTGAGCAACGTGATCGTCATGGACGAGACCGCGGTCCGAGTGGGTCGGGACCGCCCGGGCCGTATGCAGCGCGGGTTCATTCAACACCACTTGTCAAGGAAGTCGCCAATTCGACATGCCGACCGACAAGGCCATCTGGGGGCCGGTCAAGGTAGAGGCGGACCACCTCTTACTGCCAAGGCCCCAGGGCGAAGCGCTCCACCGCATGCCGATTGAACGTCAACCCGAGACCGGGCCGGTCCGGGAGCGTGATGTAACCTTCCACAATCGCCGGGCGGTTCTCATACAGCTCGTCCCAAAAGGGGTCGCGGCGGACGTCGGGATAACATTCGACGAATGTCGGATTGGAAATTCCGGCCATGAGATGCATGGCGATGTGGGGTTCGGCGACGTGACCCATTGTCACATCGGCGAGGGCAGCGGCGCCGGCAATCTTGAGCCACGCTGTGATTCCACCTCCCCGATTGGCGGTGACATTGATGACGTCCACCGCCTCCCTGGCCAGCAATTCGTAACAGCCAAAGACCGAAAGCTCGGATTGCCCGGCGCCAACCGGCACGCCCGACTTCTGGCGCACTTCGCGCAAACCCCGGGGAATGTTTCGCCAGTGGACGGGCTCCTCCAACCAACAGGGGTTGCAGTCCCTGATCTGCATGGCGAACCGGACAGCTTCGGCAGGAACCCAGGCGAGGTTGGAATCGACAACGATAGCGAAGTCGTCCCCAGCAGCGTCGCGGGCGACACGCACTCTTTCAACGTCTTCTTGAATGTCGAACCTGCCGACCTTGAACTTGATTCCAGCGAGGCCAATGTCCTTGTAGAACGTGATCTCGTCACGAATACCCTGTTCGTCAGAGCAGGTTTCGTAATACCCCCCGATGCCAATGATCGGCACACGGTCGGTACGGCCACCAATCAGCTTGTAGACGGGCAGTCCACAGACTTTGCCCTTGAGATCCCACAAGGTGACGTCGACGGTTGATATTGCCTTGATGCCGGCATCGGGCTCGGGGGCCTTTGTGGCATGGGCGATCATCTTCTCCCAGTGCTCTTCGATCATCAGCGGGTCGCGGCCGACCAAGATCTCCCGGAACGGACCGTGGATGAGTTCGAAGAACCGGGCGCTGTACGAATCTTCGTTTCCGACGCAGACTTCGCCGGTGACGCCTTCATCAGTGGAAATCCTGCAAAGGACCGATGACCGTTTGGTGAGCTGGTAAGTGCCACCGCTGAATGTGAGCGGAAACCCGGATTCGACCTGGCGGGTTTCGATATTGGTGACGCGCACGTACTTTTCCTCTCTTCGGCGGGGGATCCGCAACATTATCCCCGGGTCGTTTCCTGCGTTTCTTCCTTTTGAACCAATACACCTACTACACAGATCACAAAGGCAAGGAACGTCAGCAAAGTCGAAACCGCCGCCAGTACCGGCGAGACCTCCCATTGGATGCTGCTGTACATCTTCACGGGAAGAGTCTGGGTGTGGATGGTCGTAAGAAACCAGGCAATGACAACTTCATCGAAGGAAATCAGGAAAGCGAACAACGCGCTCGCGACCAGCGCCGGTTTCAGGAGCGGCAGGGTGACCCTTATGAGCGTATGAATGCGGCCTGCTCCCATCACGCGGGCTGCCGCCTCCAGGTTGGGATCAACGTGGCGCAATGCCGCCATGCACAGGACGATAACAAACGGCGTTCCGTGCAGCGTGTGGCCCACCACGATACTGAACGTGGTGCCGGACAAGCCCAGGGTCGCGAAATACATGTAGAGCCCGAGGGCGATCACGATCACGGGTACGAACATCGGGGTCAGCAGGAACAGCGTGACAAGTCGCCTGCCGGGGAATGTTCCTCGCACGAGTCCGTAGGCCGCCGTGACTCCGAAAAAAAGGCACGTCACCGTGGACAACACAGCAACGAAAAAGCTTTGCCGGGTCGTTTGCATCCACGCATCGTCGAAAAAGTATTTCTCATAAAGATAGGTCGACAACCCTTGGCGCGGGAAAACGAACTCGTCCGAGTTGCCGAAAGACATCGGGATCACGACCACGCTGGGCAAGATGAGGAAGAAGAAGACGGCCCAGGCCGCAATTGTGTTTGCCTTTGGCGGATGCCATCCGATGCGCCCGACGGTTGCGGCGAAATCGACCCTTTTGCCTGTCATGCTGCGATCCTTTCCTGCTCAAATACCTGCCCGCCCCGCACCTTTGCCAACAGCACCATGAACATCGAGGCAATCAGCATCAGGATGACGGCGATCGTCGACGCCATCCCCCAATCCAGCGACTCCTTGATATGGAAGTCGACAAGGTTTGCGATCATCAGGTCCTTGCGACCGCCCAGCAGCGCCGGCGTGATAAACTGGCCCAGCGTCAGGATGACGGTCAGGAGGACGCCAGCGAGGATGCCCGGCATGCTCAACGGAAACGTGATGCGCCAAAAGATTCGCCAAGGCCCGGCGCCCATGATTTCGGCGGCCCTGCGCAATGCCGGGTTCTGGGCCAGCAGGCTGACCAGGATGGGAAAGACCATGTACGGCAGGTAATTGTGGGTGAGGCCGACATACACGCCGAACCGGTTGAACATCATCTCAAGTCCAGCCTCCGGCCCGAAGGCAAGACGGATTGTCGCATTGGCAATGCCCTGGTAACCGAGGAACACCATAAATGCGAAACTCTTGACCAGTATGCTGGTGTAGAAGGGGAGCAACAGGAACAGGCCCATGAGTGCCCGTCGCTTCGGTGGTTGCCTGGCGAGGTAGTAGGCCACTGGATAGGCGAGGAGAAGAGTCAGGGCGGCTGTCGCGAGCGAAACCTCTATCGTGGTCCACAAGACACGCAGATAAAGGGTACTGGAAAAAACTCCTCATAATGACCGAATGTGAAGCCTTCGCCGAAAAAACTGTAACCAACGATCATCAGAAGCGGCAGCAGGAAAACTACCGCTGAGAAGGCAAAGAACGGCACTACGAAAGCCATCGGCTACTCCGGAGATTTTCCTGCCTCCAAGGCTCCGGAATGATTCCGGGCACCGTGAGACGCCTCATGAAGGGGCACTTGAACGGGACAAGACACGAAAAGACCCGGGCCGCACTCGCAGTCGTCCCGGGCCCTTTCGCTGCTGGCCGCATGGTTGCGACTAGAATGCCTTCAGGTGATCAACCACTCGGCATATTTCTTTTCCAGTCGTGTCAGATTTTCCGCCCAGTATGCGACATCGACACTAACGTTATTCGGATCATCCAGATTCGGTAATTTCGCAAGAGTTTCCGACGGAAGGTTTGCTGCCGCCGTCCTGTTGACGATGCCGAAGGCCAGACGAATGGCAACGTTTCTCTGGACCGTCTCGGTGAGGAAATAGTTGATTAGCTTCATCGCATTGTCTTTGTTCTTGCTGCCCTTGGGCACGATGAAGCAAAGCGGCGTGGAGACGACGCTGTCGTACACGAACTCCATGTCGAGGCCTTGTTCCTTGCCCGCCTCGACCCGACCGCTGTAGGTGTAGACAAAGTCGATTTCTTTCGACTGGAGCAGAGAAATGGTCTGTGGCGTTTCCTTGATCCAGTGCTTGCAGTAGGGTTTGATGCGATCAAGGGACTTGAACGCCCGGTCCTCGTCGAGAGGATAAAGATCCTTCGGCGATACGCAGTCGGCGACCAGTGCGCGTTCCATTTCTTCCTGTGGGCGGGCACGCATACCGCGACGGCCGGGAATCCCCTCGCCATCCCAATACTCGGGCCAGGTGCGAGGATGCTTGCCCATGGCGCCATGCGAGGACGGACGGTAGGCGATGCCTCCGAAATAGTAGAAGGTGCCCAGGGCAGACGGCCACTGCCACTCGGGAAAGGCGTGATTCGACAAATCGACGATGTCGGTATCGATAGGTTCAAGCAAGCCCTCTTTCATGGCCACCATCGACGGTGCCCCGCCGAGCCCGATCACGTCCCACTCGACGTTCCCGGTTTCCACCTGCGCCTTGATCTTGGACACATTTCGCCCGGTTGGAATCGGGATGGTCTCAATTCCCGTTTCTTCCTGGAACGGATTCAGGAAAATTTCCTTCATGATATCGAAATTGCGGCCCCCGTCGGCAGCGTATGAAACGCTTCCGGCTGCCTTTGCGCTTCCGGGCACCAAGACAAACGGCGCTCCGATCGCGACGCCCGCGCCGATGGCTGCTGTCCTGGAAAGGACCTGGCGGCGTGACGGATTCGAAACCGGATCCGGCTGTTTTGCCGGGAGTTCGGTTTTTTTGGTTGTCATTGGATTCCTCCCTCTTCATTTGGTTTCACGTCCCGGACAGATCCGAATTGGGGGCACCAGATGACCCTGGGGTTATCACCAAGTTCATCAGGCGATTGCAGTCGGCCGTATGTTCTTCCAATGGCATGGATGGAACTGGCTTCGATTGGTATTCCGTCAGCAGTGTGGACGGTTCCGTCCAAGACATGAATCCCGAATGAAACGCCGGTGCGGCCCCGGTCATTCAAGAGGAGTATCATGACAACAGGTCCGGACAGTCTTGATGCAATTGTGGTGGGCGGGGGAATTGTTGGTTGTGCCGCGGCCTTCTATCTGGCTCGCCGAGGACTGGCCGTCGCTCTTATCGAGCGCAACAATGTGGGCGGCGGCACGACCAGCGCGAGCTTTGCGTGGATCAACGGCACTGCGAAGGTGACCGAGGACGCCTATCATCGGCTGAATGCCCTGGGCACCGATCTACACAGGGAGCTCGCGGTCGCGTTGGGCGAGGAAAGCCTGGGATACCATCCGGACGGCATGCTGCAGTGGGTAAGCGCTGATGACGAAGCCCGCCTCAAGGCAATGCGCCATCGTGCCGAACGGTTGAAGGCGCTTGATTATCCGGTTGCCGTCGTGGGCGGCCGCGAATTCGCTGCTCTCGAACCCTACGTCCGTTGCGGACGTAATGGCGAGGCACTCATGGCGATGGCCGATTCCTGGCTCGATGCGCCCAAGTTCACGCGATGCCTTGCCGGTGAACTGCGCGCCATGGGTTCCTGGGTCCTCGAACAATGTGCAGCGAAGGAACTCTCGGTGAGTGACGACGGCGTGGTCACGGGCGTCGTGACCGAGCGGGGCCGGCTTGAGGCCACGAGCGTGGTCGTGGCGGCTGGCCCCGACACACCAGAGGTACTGGGTCAGCTTATCGGCTTCGAGGCCTATGCCACCCGCTTTCCCATGAACCGCGTTCCCGGCCTCCTGGTCACCAGCCCGAGCACGGCGCCCGCGAGATTGCTGCGTCACATTACCTATTTCGACGTGGAGCCCGGTGAAATTCACCTGCGCCCGGCGCCCAACGGCGGGCTGCGGATGGGCGCACCCGACATTGATGGTTGGGTGGCCGACGACTCGTCACCTGAGCGGGTCCGGCGCGCCGCGATCGAACTGCTGCGGCGTGCGAAAGCCGTAATTCGCGGCTTTCCGGGCGAGGCCTGCATCGACGAGTGTGACATTGCGATAGGGATCCGTCCCGTACCACAAGACGGCAAGAGTATCGCCGGTCCGGTCCCAGGTGCGGAAGGGTTGTTCCTGATCGCAACCCACAGCGGAATTACTCTGGCACCGGTGCTCGGTGAACTCATGGCCGAGGCCGTCGCCGACGGAGTGACGCCAGAACTGCTCCAGCCGTTTTCGCTGAAACGCTTTCCGGGTTTCCTGTAACCGGGGCGCTGGGGTGCTCCAACGCAATGGCGTAACCAAAATGAAAGTTCGGGTCGTCGCCGACCGGGAAACATCGGGCTTCACCATGACATCGGTCACCGTCAACCAACTTGCCGGCTCTTCGATCCATGTGCGCAATGCACGGCCAGAACCTTACGCAACATCTTTCGCGCATTCATATTTGCGCCAAGGCACCGCCGTGACGCGAAGGACAACACATCCTACGGTTCCAGAAGCAAATCCCTCTCAACGCCGAGGAACGTTCTGAAGTCTACGCGATGCCGGTTTGTTGAGGCCTTGTGGCCGGGCATTGTCCTTCGGCCTGGCTATCTCGATTCAGACTCGACGGAGCGCAAAGAACACCTGGCAGGCAGGCCAGATGCCTGTCTCGCGTTAGAATTGATCCGCGAGTTCCTGTGCATCAGACTCATCGCAGCGGCGCTTTCGGAACGCGGCAGTGTTGCGGAGTGCCAGGGGTTCCGGGTTCTGGAACGTTGCCCATCCGGCGGGCGGATTGGATCCCGCCAGCACGCTTCCGTCAACCCGAAACGCCCAACGCGAGGAAACGGCCGGCGCCAGTCGAAGAGGCCTTCCGCGAGACCGCCGTTGCCGATTGAGCTTTCGCACCAAGTCAGGCGAACGAATTCGTCCGCGAAGTCGCGTCTCCGCATGTCGGCCAGGCGATTCTCCCGCCGATCCGCAATCCCGAAACGCGCAGCCTTGCGGTAGCGGCCATCGACTTATGTTGGATGGTCGTCGCCAGCCGAGATACGGGTTGACCGGTGGCATTCAAGAACCAGTGTCGGTCAACCGGATCCCGGCTCATCCCAGTGGCACGTCAAGGAAGGCCACAAATGAAAACAGACCGATCAGGGTGACGAATACAGCACCCGTATAGTTAAGGGTGTGGCGAACCACGACAACACCTCCGCCCCCTGCAGCATTGTCCACAAGTCGCAGGGCAGTTTGCCGTGCCAGGATTGCACCAACGCCAAGCGTGCAGATGGTCAATCCGATCCCGAGCGACATTGCAACAACAAGGATAAAACCCGGATAAATCATGTCGTTCGCGATTGCGTATAGCATGATCAGGACCGCACCGGGACACGGCACGACTCCGGCCGCAAAGGCCAATATACCGCCTTCAAAGCTACCGCCGTGGCTGTGGCCGTGGCCGTGGCTGTGGCTATGACCGTGACCGTGGCTATGACCGTGGCTGTGACTATGACCGTGACCTGCGGACGAACCGGCGGACGAACCGAACGACGCCCGGACCGCTTGGTAGAGCATGTAGATCCCAATTCCGGCAATGATCAGGAAACTCCCGGCGCGCACTCCCGGAATGTCCGAAAGGCCGATTCCGAACCCGACTTTCAACACGGTATCTGCCAGCCACACGATGACAATCGCGGAAATCACGTGAACAATGGCAACCTGTGCCGCCATGATGAGGCCGCGCGTAACCCGAACCTCGCGTCCGAGGAAGTAGGAGACGATGATGAACTTGCCGTGACCGGGACCAAGAGCATGGATGGTCCCGTAGATGAACGCGATGGCCAGGCCGAGAAAAAAGGCGCCGAGATCTTCCCCGCTCTGGATCGCGTTCATGTGGGTCGCGACTTCGGCATTGGCGCGGCGCTGGAATTCGATCAGGTATTCCGTGAAACCGGCAATCCCTTCCGGTTCGTCCTCGACGATTTCCACTGTCGGGACCGTAACCGACCCCGTCGATTGTGCTTCCACGAACGTTGCACCAAGAAACGTTGCGAACAGAAACACCGGCAAGACAACTCCGAGGCCGACAAGCCTCCAGCCGCGAACCATACCTGTGATGTTCATTGTTAACCTCCGCAGTAGAGGGATACCGCCTGTCGATGCCCGGACTGGGCACCTCGGCCGCGGGCGATCCTGAATTTGCAACCTGGGTCCATCGTGCCTTCAACCAAAAGGAATTCCTTTTCACGGAACCGGAAGTCGACGAAGATCGATTCATCGTGCAAACTTGCAATGATTTCGTCGGCAACGGGATCGACAGGTGGCGACAGTGCTACGGTAAACCGGTAGACAAGCAGCCCTTCGTCGACATCGGCACCGAACGACTCAATCTCCAGTTCGTTCCGTTTCTGGTCGCCTTCCCAGACATGAACGAAATAGCTGAACTCGGCGAGCGGATCGAACGCTTCGCGTCGCAGGCGTACGGTCTCCGCTGGTTCCAGTTCGCCGTCCCCGTTTGCGTCGAAGGACGCGATGGTACGGGAACTGAAGAATTCATCGAACGCCCAATCATATGAAACGCCCGTGACCTTGCCATCTTCAAAACGAAAGGTCATTCCGGTCTGGACCCACACATCCGGGTTGGCGAAGGCAGCGGAGAATTCCAGCACAACGAGTATAGTCACGGCAAAGAGCAACCTGCCCACGGTCCGGATCGACCGGCAGGCCCGGAAGCCAACGGAACGATTATTTGACAGGTTGATTGACATGTTAATCTACCTCCCAGAAATCATGATTCATGTTGGCCCGGGTGTCAAGTACCGAGTGTGAGTGAAAGGTGCCGGGATTTCGCGATGGAACTTTACCGTGAGGCAATCAGGTACTTCCTGACCCCGTTTCCACGTCACTTGAGAGACATGGGTTATGTCAAGGAATTGAAACACCTTGCTTCTCGACAAAAACGCTGCCGCTCCGCATGGCGACCGCATCTCGAGAATTCCCGGTCGACCATACTCGATGCGGCGGACCGGTGCCGGCAATTCGACGCTGTCCTGGTCGTGGGCTCCGGCCTGCTCTTCGACATCCCGACGAAGGAACTGAGTCGGCGTTTTCGCAGGGTCATACTTGCAGACATTGTGCACCTTTGGCAGGTCCGCAGGGCGGTTCACCCGCTGGGCAACGTGCATCTGGAAAGCGTGGACATCACGGGTGTCGTCAAGGACGTGCATGCCCGGACGCCCGCTGGCCGGGGGCTTGAAGTCCCTGTGCCCGAACCGAATCTTTTTCTCGGTGACAAGGTCGATCTCGTCGTCTCGGCCAACCTCCTTTCGCAGCTTCCGGTAACGCCCAATGGCTATGTGTCCCGACGGGGCCACGACCCGGAGCCCGAATTGATGAGATCGTTTTCGCGCCAACTGGTGATCAGACACCTGGACTGGCTGGCATCCTTTGCCTGCAATGCCTGCCTGATTTCGGACCTTGAGCGGCACTATTGCAAAGAGGGAAAGACCGTTGATCGGGAGCGGTCGCTCTGGGGGGTCGATCTGCCTGAAGGAGGACGGGAGTGGTTTTGGGATCTCGCGCCACGGCCGGAAATGGAGTGGGACCGCGACATACGCCACCTGGTCGTGGGTTACGCGGAGTTCCCGAAACGTGTCTGGCGCGAACGGCGGGCCGAATTGTGCGGAGAGTGACGTCGTTTCCGGCGCTCATCGCGCCGACAATTCATGGTCCCGAATTGGTTCGCCGACCGGCCATTCAATCGTTATCGGCAGCGGCATCCCTCTCGGAGGTTCCCGAATTCAGGGCAGTTGCGACTCCGAGCGCGGAGACTTCGCTCGTCGATGACAGCAACGCTTCTGCGACCTTTTTCTGTCCGCCCTGCAAGGACTGCTCGACCAACAGCGCTGCGCGGTTTCCGTCGCCCTCGACCAGTGCCTCCACCAAATCGTCATGACGGTGCATGAATTCACGTTCCCGATTTTGCAGCGAGAGACCGAGGTGAACGATCCGTTCGTGTTGCTCCATGAGGTCAATGACCAATGCAGCGAGTCTCTGGTTTCCCGATGATTCGGCGATGTAACGGTGAAACTCGCGATTTGCCCGCATGTATTCGATTTCGTTCTGTTCACCGCTGGCCGAAAAGCTCGAAACGACCGCGTTGTTCAGGTCGATGATGCGGTCCCGGTCAACCTTCCCGGCCGCGAGCCGTGTGGCGACCACTTCGAGCAGGAGCCGCAACTGGAAGATTTCCTGGATGTCACGAAACGTGACCTGCGAAACCATGTTGCCTCGGCGCCCTCGAGAAACGACGAGGCCCTCCTGCCGAAGTCGCAGGAGTGCGCTGCGTATCGGTGCCTTGCTGAAGCCGTAGCGCGCCAGGAGAATCGCCTCGGAAATGTCATCGCCCGGCTCCAAGGTACAAGAGATGATGTCGTCCTTGATCGCTCTGTAGGCAATTTCATTGAGGTTTTTCTTGGATGACCGGGACGCGGCACGATCCCGTTGCGTCTTGTCAACCGTTTTCGAATCCCCACGTGGAGTCATGGTTTTCCAGGATGTCCCGATTCCGGTTCTGCTTGCCGAATTCGTATGAATCACTTGGAACCGGCTTGCAAGAACTCCCTGAAATTCCCGAACCGACTCCACGTTGACGGCGTGTCTGACCCTGGTGTCTACGAGGTCCGACTTGGTGCACGGCGGGAATCTTTCATGGGCCCGTGTCACGAGACCGTGTGTGCATCGTCACGCCAGGGATTCACAGGAATCATCCCGCAATTGGCGACGTCGGTCACTGGCGGCATCGCCTCGGGCTTCGAGAGAAAACGAAATTCCGTCGGCGGCAGCTCAGGTCCGGTAGCATTGGCCAGACGGGTTCCGTTCCGAATTGACAGCGTTGCAATCCATTCTCTGGCCGAACCGGTGTCGCGAGTATCAAAGAACCTCGAAATTGTCCGAAGTTTCCCTTCGACTGCCGCCACTCTTCTGAATTCAATCCTGTCACGCGATCTCCGGAGATCAGGTATTCAGCCAATCAATCGCTCATGGGCCGACCCGCGAAGGGTTTCACTTGCCGGGAGTTTCGCTCGGACATCGCCGGGCATACCGAATGCGCGCACCAATTTGACGGAAACAAACCGGTTGGCGGCCGGCGGGGCAACGAATCCGGTTCGGGAGCGCTCTTGCCAACCGAAAATGGGATCATTCGCAGGCGACCGTCGGCCTTCGTACACAGATAGTGACTGTTGGTCGTGTCGGATTCGGATCCATGCGTGCGCAAAGGTGTTCGTCCAAATGAGGGTTGGTGGCCGGCCTCGCAAGCATGTCGACACCAAGCACAAAGCTGCGGCCATCCGACAAGCGCTCAAGTCGCATTGATATCGGAACGACTCCCGCGCCCTACGCCGGCTGTCGATGATGCAGACGAAGAGGGCCAGAAGTCGGGCCCTGGAACTGGCGGACCCGTCGAGCCCCTTCGAACCCTGTCCTCGAGATTCGGCATCACCGCGCCTTCCTGACGGTCAGCAGTCCGTTTCCGACGATGCGCGCATCCTCGGAATGGCAGGTATGGTCGGCGTTGCCGGCGCTGTCCGGCTTGAATCCGAGAAACGTTGCGGCCTCGTACTCCCCCAGGAACAGACCCTCGATGATATCGCCGGACCTGAAATCTGCAGGATGTAGACGCAAGCGCAATTCGTACAAAATCAAACTCTTGGCGCTGAACGGGTTGCCCCGGCGAACCCGGGTGAGCCGTCTTGACTGCCTGTCAAAAACGAGTTCACAAGGCAGAAGTTCCACGCCCAACGACGGTGGCAATGTGGTTGTTTGAGAAACGATGGTAATGTCATGAGCCAAATCGTACGCCGGGTTGTGACCGGACATGATGGCACCGGAAAGGCCGTGGTTGTCTCCGATGGCGTCGCAACGCAGGTATTGCAACGTGACAATCGGCCCGGGGTCACTCTAACCAATCTCTGGCTGGGCCAGGGTTCACCGGCCGAATATGACGGGCCGACGGAAACCTGTGAAGGACCGTTGATCCTGCATCCGCCCAAGGGCGGGTGCGTCTTCCGCACGGTCGAGTTCGAGCCCGAGGACCCCGAAGTCCTGGCGAAACTCGACGGGAAAGCAGCGTTCGCTGAGATGGGCGCCGCCCGAAACATTGTCGAAGGCGCACGACATCCGTTCATGCACCGGACCGACAGCCTGGACTTCGCCATCGTGCTTCAGGGCGAGATCGACATGCTCCTCGATGAGGACGAGGTCCACCTGACTGCGGGCGATGTGGTCATCCAGCGCGGTACAAACCATGCCTGGTCCAACCGGGGCACCGAGACCTGCGTCATTGCCTTCGTTCTGATCGACGCTGTCACACGCCGGGACGCGCCTGACTCCAGGAACCGCGGAATCCCTGAACGGTAGATTCGGTTGACCGCCGTTTCGTCGTGGCGGGCCGTTGTCGAGAATTTGCCGTCAGTTTCATCCGGATCAAGCAGCCGACCCGGTTTCCATCCGGAGACCTGATTGGAACCCGGCGAATTCACCCAAAGTCCGGGCATCAACCTGAGTCCGTTTCCGCCTGGCTTCCGGAAAGTCGATGTCGCCACGGACGCGTGCGCAAACCATCAGGCGGGCCCGCCGTTCGCGTGACTTGCGACTGACCGAAGTCCCCGGTTCCGGTCTTCATCCACCTCACGACGGTTCGACGCGGATTCGGACCGGACACGGACTGCGGCGACCAGCGGAGTCGGGCAAGCGGTCGACATGGAGAACCGGACGGTCCGCCAGTTGGATCCGTTTTGTCGCTCCGACATGGTCACCAGGGACACAGGCATGGAATCCCGGAGCCCGACGGCGTCAGGGACATCCGCAGTTCGGCCGGAACTTGGCGAATACGCCATCCTTGCACTACCATCGGAGCGGGATCATCGGACGAGGGCCGGTCATGACGAGAAGCGGGGTCAACGTGTTCAGCCAGCCCATGTCGCGCATGCGGCTGCGGCAATTGCGGCAACTCGTCGCAGTCGCCGAGGACGGCAGTATCCGGGCGGCCGCCCAACGGTTATCGATGGGACAACCGTCCCTCAGCCGGTCCCTGCGGGCGATGGAAGACCAGCTTCAGGTCAAGCTCCTGGAACGCGGACCCAGTGGCGTCGTTTTGACCCGATTTGGCGAGATCCTGTGCAACTACGCCCGAATCATCGACACGAACCTCCGCTACGCCGCGGAGGAATTTGACGACGTCCACGGAAGCCGCGGGGGACGGGTTCGAATGGGAATCGGCCCCTACGAAGGTTTTACGATTGCGCACCGTGCCATCGGCAATCTGATCAAACGACGGCCGGACCTGGAAGTCGTCCTGATCGAGGGCGACTATGACGTCCTGGCGGCGAGACTGTTCGGAGGCGAGATTGATCTCATTCTGGGACCGGCGCCGATCGAAGACGTGACGCAGGGGGTTTCGTGGGAAACTCTCGCCTATTCACGACCCGTTCTGGTCGTCCGTGACGGCCATCCCTTCGCTCGAGAAGACAAGGTCGACCTGGCGATGCTCGCCGCCGCCGACTGGATCCTGTCGGTCGAAGGGACGAATGCGCGCGCTCGAATCAACGACATCTTTCGCCGCCATGGCCTGGAACCGCCGACCGGCCCGATCAGTGCGTATCCGTCCATGACGGCGTTGAATCTGGTGAAGATGATGGATGTCGTGGCCATGCTTCCGAGGAAGCTCGTCGAAAAGGACCGGGAGGCCGGGCGGATCAGGGCCCTGCCGCTGGACAGCGAGGACTTCCGGTTTCCGGTCCGGCTGACGACCCGAAAATTCGGAAAGCTGTCGCCCGCGTGCACGGGATTGATCCAGGAGATCAGGACGGTCTGCAGCGAGATCGGCGAACAGTTGTGACCCCGGGCGAACGGCGGGGACTCGAAGCGTCCCGCGTCACGAATTCGCGAGAGAGCCGGAAGGGTCCCTTTCGATCTCCATCTGCCGATTGGGTGGACCTGCCGATGTCGTGACCGTGGCCCGCCGAGACCGTAGCCCGCCGAGACCGCGAACGACCAAGGAACGAACCCGGCCTGAAGGCTATGCCGAAATCGGCATACCCCTACCGCATATTACGCCTTCCCGGCAAAGCGGGACGCGATAGTCTCCGAAGGTCCCGGGTGAATCCGCCCGGAAGAGGACTGTGGGAGCAACGATTCGTTCGCCACGATGGAGCGATGTCCCCGAAGACGATACTCGACCGTCATCTGCGACGTCGAGGTGACGATCGCGACACGAAGGCTCTTCGGATCCCCCCAACGCCGGGCAACGCACCGCCCTGCCCGGAGGCGTCCGACGGTTGGCGGAATCACCCCGAAGCCACCGGGCCTGGCAAGGCATGTCGTTGGCTGCCGGTTTACGGATCCTCGGGAACCTGGGTCCGCCGGACACGGCCGAAACACGTCGTTGCGAGGCTTGCAATGTGTTCGGACAGGCGGATGGCGCCGGCCCCGGGATGGAGGTCCGGCGCGCGGAAACAAGGCGATCCAGGCCGAATCCGTACAGACGAAAAGGAGAAAAACCACATGAACAAGCGATCACGATTTCATGGCACTGTCCTGGCCGGTGCATCGGCACTGATGGTCGGGCTGATGCCTGCCGGAGGGGCCATTGCGGACGACATGCCTCGAAAGGGCGGCAAACTCGTCGTCGGGCTGCAACAGGACATTGCCGGATTCGACAACTTCAAGGTCCTCAGTTTCGCGTATTTCCGCCAGTACATTCTCCAGGCCATCTATGAACGGATGTTCGAGGTCGACGGGGACACACAGGAAATCATACCGCTTCAGGCACTCTCGGCGACGCCGAGCGAAGACCACAAGACCTGGCGGGTCGAACTGCGGCAAGGCGTGAAGTTCTCCAATGGCGAGGACATGAACGCGGATGCCTATGTCATCCACTTCACGCGTCTGTTGACCGGCCAGGACGGACGGTTGGCCGGACGGTACCGCCGCCTCATGGGGCCGCATCTGATCGGTGTCGAAAAAGTCGACGACTACACGGTCGAATTCCAGTTCCAGATCCCGAACCCCGGGTTCAAGGACATGGCGGCCCAGCCGAACATGTCGTGGTGGATCACCGCACCCGGCTATCTCATGGGGAACCAGGACAAGCCCGAATTCAACGAAGCACCGGTGGGTGCGGGTCCCTACATGCTCGACGAATGGCGTGACGGGGCCTATGTGCGCCTGGTCCGCAATCCCCACTACTGGAACCCGGATGCCCAGCACGTCGACGAGTTGACGTTCCTGTTCATTCCCCCGGAGGTCAACCGGGTCAACGCGCTCAAGGCGGGAGACATCGACTTCATCTATGTCACCCGCGGATTCATCCCGGACCTTGAGGAGGATCCGGACATCACCGTGCTTTCGGGACCCCGACTTTCCGTCGGTCAGGCGATTGGCTTCAATCACTCCAAGCCACCCTACAACGACATTCGGGTCCGCCAGGCACTCATCCATGCCCTGGACCGGCACAAGGTCACCTGTGCGCATACCGGTATCTGCCGCGACCGCGCCGAAAACGACATGTACGGTGACGGACACCCCTGGGCCTGCCCGGATGTCACCTGGCCGGAACACGACCCGGAGAAGGCCAAGGCGCTGATCGACGAGTATGTCGCCGAGACCGGCGAACCCCTGACCTTCAATGTCGACCACTTCCCCGATGCCTGGGCGGAAAAGTCGGTCACGGCCATGATCGACATGTGGCGCAACGTCGGGATCGAGGCGACGCAAAAGGCCGGCCCCCGGGGACCGGGGTTCATTCGCCCGCTCTTGAGCGGCGAATTCGACATCTTCACGTTCGTGGAGAACTTCTCGAACGCCGATCCGAGCCTGGTTGCGACACGTTTCCATTCTCAGCATCCGTCGAGCCGGCAGTTCCATCTTGCGAACCCGCGTATCGATGCGGCGATCGAAAAGCTCCAGGCCGCGACCGACCGGGATCTCCGGTACCAGGCCAGTTGCGAGTACCAGCAGGTCCTGGCTGACGAGGCCGCGATGATCATGTACGATCATCCTCAGAAGCACGTGGCGTTCCGGAATCGCGTCAAGGGCGCCAAGAAACCGTTCGGTTCGTCCTATGACGTGCACCGCCTCTGGGTGGATGAATAACCGTAAGTATTGAATGCCGGAGCCCGGGTTCCCGGGCTCCGGCCTCCCGGCCATTCCATCAGGACATTGAAATGCTGCATGAATTGATCCTGACCAATGGCAGGATCCACACCATGGACGATCGGGATTCCGTGGTTTCATCCGTTTCCATCGAGAGTGGCCGGATTGCAGCCATCGGGGATGATCTCGCGCCACGAGGGCCCGACGCCAGGATCATCGATCTTGGGGGCCGGACCGTAATTCCCGGTCTCATCGACAACCACATCCACTTCCTGCGGACCGGTCTCCTTCCCGGCCATGACATGCGCCGCCTCGAGACCGCATTCTCGCTCGGCGATGTGGCGTCCGTGATCCGGGCCCGGGCGTGCATGACCCCCAAGGGCGAATTGCTGAGTGCGCTCGGCGGAATCCATCCTGGTCAATTCGCCGAACGGCGGTTTCCGTCGCTCACCGAACTCGATGACGCCGCGCCCTATCACCCGGTCTACCTGTCGATTTCCAATTGGGGTCCCGGCATCACCAATTCCCGGGGCAAGGTCCTCCTCCGGGAGAACAGGGTGCCTGTCGGGGACGACGGTTGTGTCGCGCAAGGCGAGGACACCGTGACGGCGTGGACGGCCTTGAGCGCCCTGCACTGCCACGCCGATACGCGCCGCCAGATCGCCGACCAGATGCAATTCGCCACGTCCATGGGCCTTACCAGCCTGTTCGACATGGGGGGTACGATCCCCGCAGGGGGCTGGCTGGACCCGGCATGCGGATACAATCCCCTTCTGGAACTGATGCGCGAGGACTCCGTGCCCCTCCGGATCCGGATATTTCTTCCTGTCCTCGACAACGACGTCTCACTGCCCGGGTTGACGGCCCGGCTTGACCACACGTTCAACGCATTCGGCAACGACATCGTCCGGATCGCCGGACTCGGGGAATGGCTGATCCCCATGCCGTTGCAACGCCAAAGGCCCTTGCCCGATTTCTACACGGACTCCGTACGCATGGTGGCCGAACGCGGATGGGTTTACCGACAGCATCTCATCAGCCTTGCCGAACAGAAGGAACATCTCCGGGTGTGGGAGGCGGTGAACAAGGAGTTCCCGCTTGCGGATCTCCACTGGTCGATGGACCACTGCTACGGTCTCGACCAGGAGACCCTGGACCGGGCGGTCGACCTGGGCGTGGGCATCGGTTCGCACTCGGCGCCATACCTGGGAGACGACCCGAACCCACCCGGCAATCCGCCCTTCCGCATGATCATGGACAGTGGAATCGTCAACGGCGGAGGTTCGGACGGTGCGCGGATTTCCGCGATGAATCCGTGGGTCATGCTCTATTACGCCGTGACGGGCAGGAACTACGCGGGCAAGCCCGTCAACGCCGACCAGACGATCGGTCGGAAAGAGGCCCTCCGCATCTGGACCGCACCCCAGGGCTGGTTCTGCCGGGAAGAGGCGGACATGGGCGGGATCGCGGTCGGAAAATTCGGGGACCTGGCTGTCCTGAGCGCAGATTATTTCGACGACCGTGCCGTTTCTGACGAGGACATCCGGCACATCACGTCAGTCCTGACCGTCGTCGGTGGCCGGGTGGTGCACGACGACGGAATCCTTCGTGTTCGCGAGGCCAGCACCCCGGGACCCGCAGTGCACTGAAACGGCCCTTTCCGCGCCTCATGCGCGGCGGCCGCAATCTTCGACCTACAGGGAACTCGCCTTGACGTCGGTGAGGGCCCGGAGGCTGTCGCCAATCATGTTCAGCGACAGGATCGTCAGGAACATGACGGCGGCCGGAACCAGCGTCACATGGGGCGCCCGGGAGATGTCTTCGAAACCGTCGGCGATCATCTTGCCCCAGCTCGGCGTCGGCGGCGGAAAGCCGACGCCGAGGAACGCAAGCGAACCTTCGATGATGATCACGATCGACATCCCGAACAACACCAGGGACAACATCGGCACGATCACGTTCGGAAGGAGTTCGCGGACCATGATCCGGAGATTCGACGCCCCCAGGGCACGTGCGGCCATGACGAATTCCCGCCCGGAAAACAGGATCGTATTCGCCCGGGCAACCCGGACCTCGGCCGGAATGCCGAAGAAGGCCAGGGCCAGGATCATCACCGGGAGACTGGCACCGAAAAAAAACAGGATAACCATGACGCCCACGATGTTGGGGAAGGCCAGGATGGAATCGGTGAAGATGCTGACGGCGGTATCGACGCGGCCCCGAAAATATCCGGCCGAGAGACCGAGAACGAGTCCGACGAGAAGACTGAGAAACGGTGCCGTAAACGCCAGTTGCAATGAAATCCGTGCGCCGTGAATGGCGCGTGACAGCATGTCCCGGCCCACGGCATCCGTGCCGAGAAGGTGGCCCTCGGAGAGCGGCGTCATGAACAGCGTGTCGAGGTTGGTGCTCAGCGGATCGTCGATGGGGAGGATATCCGCCAGGATGGCGCTGAGGCCGATGAGCACCAGCCAGCCGAGGCTCAGCCAGAACGGGAGACCCACGCGCGTCCACCACGGTTGATGCGACCGCGTCGTCTCGCGCGCGTCCTGCGCCGCCCGTTCAGATTCCGACCCTGATGGTCCAGGTCGGCGCAGCAGGTTTTGAACGAACCTGGCCATGTCTCACGCCATCCCGGGTCGCTGACTGACGCGGGGATCCAGAATCGCATAGAGGACATCGACGGTCAGATTGATCACGACATAGGCGATGGCCGAGAACGTGACGATGGCCTGGACCACCAGCACATCGCGGGCATCGATGGCGTCGATCAGGAGTTTGCCGATCCCGGGCAGGGCGAAGACGTTCTCGACGATCACCAGTCCGCTGATCAGCCTGCCGACCTGAAGTCCGAGAACGGTCACGAGCGTGAACAGGGACGGTCTCAGGGCATGGCGAAAGAGAATGTAGGGCGTTGACAGACCCTTGGCCCTCGCGAGCGCAATGTAGTCTTCCTGCAGCGTCGTGATCATGTCGACACGAAGGACGCGAAGGAAAATCGGAACCTCGCTCAGCCCGATCGCCAGCATCGGCAGGATGAAGTACTTCAAGTTCTGCCAGACGCCGAAGAACATCGGGGCATGCCCGGCGGCAGGAAGGAGGTCGAGCAGGACGGCGAAGACCCAGATGAACAGGATGGCCGTCACGAACGGCGGAATCGCTACGATCCCGAACGCGCCTCCCGAAATCCACCGATCGATCGCCCTGTTGCTTCGATAGCCGCTGAGAATCCCGAGTGGAACGGCCAGGAGAAGGGCGAAGACCAGCGACATCACCATGAGCTGCAGGGTGACCGGGATGCGCTGTACCAGGAGGTCGCCGATTTTCTTGCCGGTGATGTAGGAGCGGCCCAGGTCGCCCTGGCTGAGATCACCGAGCCATACGACGTAACGGACAAGAAGCGGTTTATCGAGGCCAAGATCGGCCTTGATCTGTCGCCGCAGTTCCGGATCGTTCGCCGCCTGGTCGTCGGCGAGGATGGCGTCCACCACGTCCCCCGGAAGCAGGTTCACGAGCGTGAAACTCGCAAACGTGACCAGGAAGAACACGGGGATCAGGTGCAACAGCCGTTTTCTAAGATAGGCCATGTCGGCTTCGGCTCCCGTGACCCCGGCTACGCTCTCTGGCCCGCGACCGGGCGGCCCGTCATCACCGGTCGTCCTGCGAACAGCACCCGACCACGAGCCCTTCGGCCGTGCCGGTCGAACCGGCCTCCCGCGTCCGGCGGAAACGACCGGGGCCGGTCTGCCGGTCGGTCCCGCATCGCCGCCAAAATCCGTTCCCGTCTCTGGTCCCGGGTCATTCTCCGGCTCCCTTCACGCCAGGAGCGGGAAATGGCAGGCAACATGGTGCCGCTCGTCGATCTGCCGCAACGGTGGTTCCTCCTCCCTGCACTTCTGTTGGGCGAATCGACAACGCGTCCGGAAACGGCAACCCGAGGGCGGACTGAGCGGCGACGGGATCTCTCCGGCCAGAACGGCCCTCTCACCCCGGCCGGATGAACCCGCATCGAATACGGGAATGGAGGCGATCAGCCCGGCCGTGTAGGGATGGGCGGGCGAATCGTAGATTCGGCCCGAGTCCGCGATCTCGCAGAGCTTCCCCAGGTACATGACCGCGACACGGTCGCTGATGTTCTTGACGACCGCCAGATCGTGGCTGATGAACAGGAGAGTCAGGCCGTAGCGGGCCTTCATGTCTTCGAGGAGATTCAGGATCTGCGCCTGGACGGAAACGTCGAGGGCGGACACCGGCTCGTCGCAGACAATCAGCGTCGGCTCCAATATGAGGGCGCGCGCGATACAGATCCGCTGGCACTGGCCTCCGGAAAACTGGTGGGGGCGACGGTCCATGCTAATGTCCGGATCGACGCCGACCGCACTCAGCACCTCCCGCACCTTCGCGTCCCGGTCCGACCGGGTCCCGACACCGGCGATGACCAGGGGTTCCGCGACAATGTCCTTGACCTTGCGGCGCGGATTCAGGGACGACACGGGATCCTGGAAAATGATCTGCAGACGGCGGCGGATGGGGCGCATGTCCCTTTGCGGGATTCGGGTCAGGTCGACGGAGTCGAAGACAACCTGGCCGGAGGTCGGTCTCGGCAATTGCAGAATCGCCCGGCCCGTCGTGGATTTTCCGCAACCGGATTCGCCGACGAGACCAAGGGTTTCGCCCTCTCCGAGATCGAAGTTCATGTTCTGAATGGCCGCGAAGCGACCGGATTCGGTCAAATACTCGACGGAGACGTTCTTCACGGACAGGATCGAATCGTCTGCCAATTTCAGGCCTCCGCCCCGGCGGCCAGCGGATACCAGCACGCGAAGTGATGATCCGATCCGGATTTTGCGGTCAGCGGCGGCATGCGTTCGGAGCAGTCCTCCCGGGCATACCGGCAGCGTTCGTGGAAGCGGCATCCGCCTGGAACGTCCAGGAGATTCGGGGGAAGGCCCGGTATCGACTGGAGGCGCGTATGCGGCGGGGCCGACATCAGGGGGACCGATTTCATGAGGGCCTCGGTGTAGGGCATGCGAGGCCGCCTGAGCAGTTCTCCGGTCTCGGATCTCTCGACAATCTGCCCGGCGTACATGACGGCGACCTCGTCCGCGTATCCGGCAACGACGCCGAGATCATGGGTGATGAGAATGACCGCCATGTTCCGCTGACGCTGCAGCCGCTGGAGAAGATCCAGAATCTGTCCCTGAATCGTGACATCCAGAGCCGTCGTCGGTTCGTCCGCGATCAGCAGCTTCGGCTCCCCGGCCAGGGCGATGGCGATCGCGACCCGTTGCCGCATGCCGCCCGACAGGTGCATCGGGTAACAAGCAAGTTGGCGTTCCGGATCGGCGATTCCGACGGCGTTGAGCAGTTCGATCGCTCTCGTCCGGGCGGCCCGGGCCGAAAACCCGCGCCGCCGCGTCAGCACTTCGGTCAATTGCAGCCCGATTTTCATGACCGGGTTGAGCGACGTCATCGGGTCCTGGAAGACCATGGCAATGTCGCGGCCCCGGACATCACGCATGGCTTTCGGCGGGAGCTGGCGGAGGTCGCGGCCTTCGAAAACGACCTGCCCCCGATACCGGACCGTCCCGTCCCGCGCGAGGATGTCAATGATGGACCGGGACAGCACGCTCTTGCCAGAACCGGATTCCCCGACGATACCGAGCATTCGCCCGCGTTCCAGCCTGAACGAGACCCCGTCCACGGCACGCGCAATCCCGCGAGGCGTTACGAAATGCGTATGGAGATCAACTACCTCCAGAAGAGGGGGTTGCCGTCCCGTGGCAGGCTCCATGCCGGGACCCTACAGGGAGTCGGTTCGCATTGCAAAAACGGGCATGGGATGATGGGGCCAGGCCGGCCCGGGGCAGAACCGGAACGATTCGGTCCCTGAATCGCACGCAACTGGCAGAATGGACCAAAATGAACCCCGGACCCGGGACGATCGGCTTCGGATCTCTGTCGAGTTTGCAACCCGCGGGTAACCCGCCCCGACAGTCGCGGAATCCCGACAAGGGTCCGTTTCCAAGTGCAGTCTTCGGCGGCAGCGCACGCCCTGGGCCACGCCATCGCTCCCGCAGGTTGTCGGCCGTCCGACCTCGCCGATTGTCGTCGTCATCAGGCTGCGTCACCAGCCGACAGTCATCACGGCGACCCCGGGCCACCCGGACTGGTCATCGGGACCGAGGCGTCCGTCGCCCTCGGCCACAGGTTCACGGACCCGGACCCGGCGTCAAATGCTCGCCCAGGCCCGGTCAATCCGAACCGGCCGACCGGCCGCGGATGCGGCGGGCGATCTTTCGGGACCGATCCGTCTCCATTGCCTCCAACTCCGTCACGATCGTCTCGGCGAGCGCCGGATGCGCTTTGGCACACCGGCCCAGTTGCACGGCGTCGTCGTCATCGGCGATCCCGGAAAGGGCGACGACGATTTCGCTCGTCGGATTGCGGCGGAGCTCGTCGAGCAGAATGCCCTTCGCACTCGTGCGGCCCAACCCGCCAAGGGCGATCGCCGCCGCCCGTCGAACCCGCGAATCCGGATCGCTCGCCAAACCCTCGAGCACCGTCATGTCGGGCGTTCCGAACCGGCAGAGACGTGCGGCCAAGGACCTGATCTCGGGATCGGCATGGCGCAACAGGGAACTCGTGAATTCGCGCGGCAGCCGGAGTCGCGCGGTGAGCGCCGCCTGCAGGGCTTTGGGCAGTAGGGGTGGCGGGAGATCCATTTCGGTGACGTAACGGGCGAGCTGACTCCTGGCATCGCTCGACCCGACCCGCGCCAGCGCATCCACAACCGCCTCCAGTTCAGGCAGCGGTTGTTCGCGGCCGAAGCCCCGAAATCGCTGCCAAAGCCTGTCGAGCGCTGGCAAGGCGCGGTCGCAGATCCCGCGTTCCACGATGAGATCGCAGAACACGACCGCATCGATGATGCCCGCACCGGGCAGCCGGTCGAGGATCTCGTCGTCCGTCAGCGCATCCGGGCGGCGCGGCCGGGGCACCGGCACCAGTTCCGGCGCCGCCAGGCCCCGGTCCGCGAAGAGGTCCAGTTGTCGTGCATCTGTCATTGCCAGGACCTCCGCCAGGTTCGATTCCCGGGCTGACTCCCGGTCCTCCGGGGGTCAAAGACCTTCACCCTCTCGAAATCGGGCGATAGAAAGGGTCAGTCCATACGGACGTCTGTCAAGAAGGAAAGTTTTTCAGATGATGAATCCGGCTTCGGAAAGTCGCGTCAGTTCGCGCATGTCAGTGTCAGTCAAGTGGTACGATGTGGCAAAGGGCCACGGTTTCCTCGATCCGGGCGATGAGACGTCCGACATTTTCTGCTCCAGGGCGGTCCTGGATGCGGTCGGCATGGGCACCCTGCTTGCCGGGGCGACGGTCGACTGCGACATCGAGGAGGGCCTCCGCGGCCCCAAGGCGACCCGGATTCATGCCATCGACTTTTCAACCGCCACAGAAGAGGCTCCGATGCCCGCCGCGAGCCCCTTGGACGACGATCCGGAAGCCCTGGAGCCCGAGGTCGAACTGGCCGAGGGACAGCTCCGGGCGATCGTCAAATGGTTTCTGCCAAGCAAGGGTTACGGATTCCTGGAGCCCGAGGACGGTTCCGCCGACCTCTTCTGTCACCTGAGCGCCGTGCGGGAATCGGGTCACGACACGCTTCCCCAGGGCGCGGCCGTGATCTGCGAGATCGTCCAGGGCGACAGGGGGCCCCAGGTGTCGAGGGTTCTTTCGGTCGAACCGCCGGCCGTCATGACCGGTCCGGTGAACTACGCCCGGCCGAGGTACACGCCCCGGGACTACGGCCGGCACGACGACGCGCTTCCGATGGTCGACCTCGAGTTCCAGGGCACCGTCAAGTTCTTCGACCCGACCCGGGGTTTCGGCTTCGTCATTCCGGACGGAGGCGGCCGCGAAGTGTTCGTCCACTCCAGCGTCCTCCTGCGCTCGGGACTGAGCGATCTCCAGCCCGGTGAACGCGTGAACGTTCGGGCCGAACAGGCGCCGCGCGGGCTCCAGGCCACGGAAATCGAACCAATCTGACCCGGGCCGTTCGCACGGTCCGCTCGGACTCCCGCAACCGGGTTTGTTCCGAAACGCACTTCGGAACGAAATGGCGCTGTTCCGATCAACCGTTCTGGTTGCCAAACGGACCGCTCGTGATTTGACCCGGTCACTTGTACAGCGACGTACGTAGTCGATCGATTGACCGCAGATCCATCTCGCCGAGCTCGGCGCGATCACGTCCATCGAGCGGCAGCGCCCACCGCGCACTTGCGAAGATAGTTCCCGAACCGTCGCGCGGCTTCCGGGTGGCAGTACAGGAAGCACGGGTAACAAGACAATTTGGGCAATCCCGGGCACGGGCCGCGTCACGCGCCCGGTCAGCATCGTCTGCGGCGGTGCGGGCCAGTGCGTTCCGCTCGTGCGGCAAGGAGCGCCGGACGAGCGGGGAAAGGACTATCGGGCCCGGTACGCAGGCCGGCGGTTCTCGACTTCGGGCTGCGCGACCCTGACGACGGGACCTATTTGACGCCGGCCGCGGCCGGTGGCGCGCACCCGACCACCGGCAACGGGCGGGACTTCCCGGAGCCGCGCTAAAGGCCGGTGGGAATCCGATCGCCGCGCGTGTTTCTCGACCGAGACCCTACGTGAAGTTCCAACAGGTGCATACGGCAAAGCCCGCGCGGTTCTGGATCCATGCGCCGCGCAGCCGATTCATGGCCGTGGCTGCTGCCGGCATGCGGGCAGCAAATTCGCCAGATCTTTATCGAAACAACACAAAAAGCCCAATTCCCATATGAATAATTTACACGAATCGGGCCACAATTTCGGCATAATGCCTGCGAGTCGGGCAACGCGAAACCCCACGGCCGGGGAGGGAGCGTCCGGCGGCGCCACAGGTTCCGGGAGGCAGATATGGCAGGCATTCTGATGCGTGAGACGACAACAATCCGCTTGACGTCGCCCGGGTTCTTCGGTGTTACAATAAGGCCCAGCGGCCCAGCGGCCCAGCGGCCCAGCGGCCCAGCGGCCCAGCGGCCCAGCGGCCTCCGTTTTGCTGATTCGCGGGTCTTCCGCGCAGGGCCGCGTACCGAATATCGCGCCGCTATTCGGCCGGGCTGAGCCAAGCGCGGCTTCCCGGCGCGTCCGCGGTCACCTTCCTTTCCTCGCCCCACCCGGCGGGTGTCTGACGATGCAACGCCCTGGTGTTGCGTCTACCGCTGGTGCGGCCACCGCTGGCGCCGCCGTCCTCCGAGGCGCACTGCTTACCGTGCTGTGTCTGTTCGTTGCCGGACTGATGGCGCTTCTTCCCGCGCCGGTCCAGGCCCAGACACCGCAAGTAATCGGCCCGGGGGGGTGCGTGCCCGCTGGGGTTGGTGTGGGGGAGAGCTTCCGGCTGCTCTTTAAGACCAACCGCGCCACCGACCTTTCGCGAAAGAGCATTGGCCATTACAACCGCCACGCTCAGAAGAGGGCGGGTAATTTAAGCTGCCTGCGACACTTCAACAGGGAGTTCCGCGCCGTCGTCTCTACCTCTTCGGTCGACGCCCGGGACAACACCGCCACCACCTACACGAACGCCAACAAGGGCGTACCCATCTATTGGCTGCGTGGGGAGAAGGTCGCCGACGACTACGCCGACTTCTACGACGGTAGCTGGAACTCCGTGGCCGCGAAGGACGAGCACGGAGGCTCGCCTGGCTTCGCTGATGAACGGGGAGGCGGGGTTGTGTTTGCCGCGACGGGTTCAAACGCCGACGGGACGAAGCATGCGACGGCGTACGCTGGCGCTTCATCAGTGCGTTGGGGGGGCGTGACATCACCGCTTTCGCAGACAGACAGACCTAACGGGCGCGGCGCGATCTACGCCCTCTCCCCGGTCCTCACGGTGGTTGCCAAGCCGGAGAAGCCCACCGGCCTGACCGCGGTACCCGGCAATCAGCAGGTCACGCTGTCGTGGAACAATCCCGACGACCCCAACATCTACCAGTACCGGTTCGCTTACCGGCAGACACCGAGCGACGGTGGCTCATATGTCATTACTTTTGTTGTTTTTCGGTTTGAACTGGCGCGGATTTCCTGAGTTATTTCGCTCGGTTC
>JAPPHA010000113.1 GCA_028874915.1 Paracoccaceae bacterium | reverse complement strand
GCAGGCCGGTCGACGTGAATCGCGTCCGAGACCGGACATCCCAGCGCCTGGCAAGTCGCGACTCCTCCCCCGAAGCTTACCGCGACGGGCCAGGTCGAATCATACAGCCTGCGCCGCAGCAGATCCTCGACCGCATCCGGAGCCGGCGAGACGGGCACGATGGCGGGCATGCCGCCAGACGGGTCGTAGCCGACACTGCCGTCGGTGCCGACGATGATCTCGCACGCGGGCGTATCGGCCGGACAGTGGATGGTGACATGGCCACGGTCCTCGGCCATGCCGGAGCCAACGGTGAAGCGGCTTCCCGGATCAAGCCCGTGATTTGCGGTTACGCCGGCAAGAGCCCTGACATCTTTGGGCGGTGCCGGTTGACTGCCATCGCCCGCGCAACCGGACATCATCGCCACCAGGGATACGGCTACCGGGAACAGAGAAACACGACGAAATCTGCCGATGCACATTGTGGGCGATCTCATGGGTTCACTGTCCATGTATCGAGCCTAACACCGTCCGGCGTCGCACTCGACCCCGACGAATGTTCGCGAGCCAAGGGAGTTTCCTTAACCCGAACGACCACTGCGGGAGTGCGGTCCGGCCGTCGATCCGGCATGGCAGCCTCGGGCGCGTTGGAGACGCGTCACGAGGGAGCTGCTTCGGCGGAGATGTAAGGTGACGCGCACTTGACGCCGCCGGAGAAACGGTGCGGGAGGTGGCGCGTGCATATGGCGTGTATGCGGCAAATGCGATGGAGAACACCGAATGGAACCCTGTGGCGGACCGGACGCTGGGAGCTGGGAACAGGTTCGTGCTGCGCGCGGACCTCAACGCCTTGACCACGACGTGCCGGGCGGAGACGCCGGGGGAATCCGATTGTATCGCGGTGGCGTAACAGCATGTGCGTAGTGGCGTTACTTGCGCCTCGAGACGGCTCCGGAGGGACGGCCTTACCGGGCACGCAGTTTCGGCAGTTCATTCCAGTTCCTTGCGCACTTGGGGCGGGCGTGGCTGGCCCGTTTGGCATATTCGGGCGAGTCCCGGCTCCAACTGGCCACCGGCTGGAGCTTGAAGTTGGCCTCCGATAGAGTAGTACTCGGTTTCGGGCTAACCGTCGTTGAGAAACGGGCGGCATTGTCCCGACACCCAGGTTGAGGATGACAGGCAGGCGGATATGGGATCGGTTTATCGTTTTGAGGGGATCTACACCCCGGTCGTGACGCCCTGTCACGACGATTTCGCTATCAACTGGAAGGCTCTTGGCGACGTCGTGGAGCATTTGATCGACGCCGGTGTTCATGGGCTGATTGCCGGAGGGTCGACGGGAGAGAATTACGCTCAAACCGTGGACGAACGGCTGGAGATTGCTCGTTTCATCGGCGACCGGGCCGCGGGGCGCGTTCCGCTGATCGTCGGGACTGGCGCCATGCGGACTCCGGAATCCGTGGCACTGGCCACCGGCGCCCGTGAGATGGGCGCGGATGGAATCCTGCTCGCGAGCCCACCCTACGCTGTTCCGACGGACCGCGAAAATGCGCTCAATGCGCTCGCCATCGATCGCGCCGCAAACTTGCCCATCATGCTCTACAACTATCCCGGTCGGACCGGAACCCTGATGGGCGAAGCCTTTCTTGACCGGGTTGGTCGGTCGCGGAATTTTTGCGGGATCAAGGAAAGCTCGGGCGACATCAGCCGTGTGCACATGCTGGCCCGCGACTATCCGCATATCCAGCTTGGTTGTGGCATGGACGACCAGGCGCTCGAGTTCTTCGCCTGGGGTGCGCGTTTCTGGGTCTGCGGCGGATCGAATTTCGTGCCCCATGAGCACATTGCGCTTTATCAGGCATGTGCCGTCGAAGGAGATTTCGACAAGGGACGGCGGATCATGTCGGCGCTCCTGCCACTGATGCGGGTGCTGGAGCAAGGTGGGAAGTTCGTCCAGACCATCAAGCATGGCGTTACACTGACCGGAATCGAGGCGGATGCCGTCCGTCCACCGCTCCGTCCGCTCAGAAAGGAAGACAAGCGGGCACTCGCCCATGTCATCCGGGTATTGAAGACGACCGTTGCCGCCATCGAGTCCGAGGCAGGCGAACCGGATCGATCACAGGTCGGAATCAGGGCCAAGGTCATGTCGATTTCCGGGTCGGCTGAAGCAACCCGAACTGGGACAGGAGGATGAACCATGGAAATACTGACCCAAGATGAGTACCAGGCCATTGCCGATTCGCTGAACCTGCCTGACGGCGCCTTTATTGACGGCCGTTTTCGTCCGGCGATTGATGGCGCGACATTCACCACCATCAATCCCGCAACCGGAGAGACGCTTGCCGACGTCGCCGCCTGTACGGCCGACGATGTTGATCTCGCCGTCGAGAAGGCCCGGGAGGCCTTCGACGAGGGACGCTGGTCGCAGATGCCGCCGGCCGACCGCAAGGACATCCTGATTCGGCTCTGCAAGCTCGTCACCCGCAACGCTCGCGAACTGGCGGTGATGGAGAGTATCGATTCCGGCAAGCCGATTTTGGACTGTGTGACCGTCGACTTGCCGGAAACCATCCAGTGCCTGAAGTGGCATGCCGAGGCGATCGACAAGATCTACGACCAGGTTTCTCCGGCGTCCGACGATCACATCGCGCTCGTAGTCCGTGAACCCATTGGTGTCGTCGGGCTGGTGCTGCCCTGGAATTTCCCGCTGCTGATGATGGCCTGGAAGATCGGACCGGCGCTGGCGGCGGGCTGCTCGGTCGTCGTGAAGCCGGCCGAGGAGACATCGCTCACAGCGCTCCGGTTGGCTGAACTTGCCATGGAGGCGGGTCTTCCACGAGGCGTCCTCAATGTCGTTCCCGGTCGCGGGCCGGAAGCTGGCGAACCCATCGGCCGGCATCCGGACGTCGATGTGGTGTCCTTCACCGGGTCGACCGAAACCGGCAAGCGGTTCCTCACGTATTCGGCCGAGAGCAACGCCAAGGAAGTGGTTCTTGAGATGGGCGGAAAGAACCCGGCCATTGTCATGGATGATGCCGAGAATCTCGATCGGGCCGCAGAGCATGTGGTTAACGGCGCTTTCTGGAACATGGGGGAGAACTGTTCGGCGAGTTCGCGACTCATTGTCCATCAAGACGTCCGGGACGAACTTCTCGATCGCATTGCAGCCCATGCCAGGCACTGGAACGTCGGGGACCCCCTGGACCCGGAAACCCGCATGGGCGCACTGGTCTCGGAGGAGCATTTCCAAAAGGTCAGCGGTTACCTCGAAAAGGCCGACTCGGTCGTGTTCGGCGGAAAGGCGGAGCAGGGATTCGTCGAACCGACGGTGATCGAGGTCTCCGGCAACGATTCGGTTCTGGCCCGCGAAGAGATCTTCGGGCCGGTGCTGAGCGTGATGTCCGTGTCGTCATTCGATGAAGCCATCGCCATCGCCAACGATACCGAATACGGGCTTTGCGCTTCGATCTTCACGGCCAACGCCCGGCGGGCTATCCGGGGCGCCCGGGCCATTCGGGCCGGCACGGTGACGGTCAACAGCTACGGCGAGGGCGACATCACGACGCCCTTCGGCGGATACAAGCAGTCGGGATTTGGCGGGCGCGACAATTCGATCCACGCTCACGACCAGTATACCCAACTCAAGACCATCTGGATCGACCTGACGGACGACGTCGACGAGGCTGTTTCTTGATGGAGTACCGCGCCCGGCGGGTCCCCGTTCACAGGGGGCCCGCCGGGTGGAGCGCCATACTCCCTGGTCAACCCCCACCTGTCACTCTTGATGCCGACCGGACGGTGGATTTCGCGATCGTCGGTGGCGGATTTGCCGGGCTGTCGGCGGCGGAGCGCCTTCGGCAGTTGAATCCCGGCAGCCGGATCGCCGTGCTCGAGGCGGGGCGGTTGGCCGAAGGCGCGTCCGGGCGCAATTCCGGATTCATGATCGACGTTTCCCACGACCTGGCATCCGGAGATTACGGTGGCACAGGGGGAGCCGAACGAGACCGAGCCTTGCTCGACCGGCAACGTCGGCTCATCGCGTTCAATCGCGAGGCAATCGCCTACGCCCGCACGGTAGTGGAACGGTACCGGATCAATCCGGCATACTTTCGGCCGGAGGGGAAGGTGAACGGCGCGGCCAGTTCCGGCGGGCATGCCCTCAACCAGAGCTACTCCCGTCATCTCGACCGGCTCGGGGAACCGCATGAGACCCTCGATGCCCGTGCAATGCAGGAGATGACGGGGAGTCGGCATTACGTCTCCGGACTCTACACGCCCGGCACTGTCATACTGCAGCCGGCCGGCTACATTCGAGGATTCGGCGAGGGTCTGAGATCCTGTCTCGATGTCTTCGAAAACGCGCCTGTCTTGAGGTTCATGCGGGCCTCGGGCGACTGGATCCTGGAAACCCCGTCGGCGCGGATAACGTCGGGTACGATTGTTCTCACGAACAATGGCCATCTGGAGAGCTTCGGCATTGCACGGAATCGCCTCATGCATGTGTTCCTGTTCGCGATGATGACCCGGGATCTCGATGCGGAATCCCGTCGGAGGCTCGGCGGCAGGGACCGCTGGGGGATAACGCCGTCCAATCCTATGGGCTCCTCGGTCAGGCGAATTTCGGGCGATGCCGGCGGCCACCGTATCCTGATTCGCGGTTGCGCGAGTTACCGGCCCGCCATGCGATCGACCGCCCGTGATCTCGATCGGGCGAGACGGGTCATGCGGAGCCGGTTCGACCAGCGGTTTCCTCAACTCGCAGGCATGGCGATGGAGCATGTCTGGGCGGGACACCTGTGCCTGAGCCGGAATGGTGTGACCATCTTGCGGAAACTCGACAACGGGCTGTTTGCGGCCTGCTGCCAGAATGGCCTCGGGACCACACGGGGCACGATGACCGGAATCGGTGTGGCAGAACTGGCCTCGGACGTATCGTCCCCGATCGCAAGTTTCTTCGCGAGCGAACCGGAACCGGCCAGACTGCCGCCGCCGCCCGTCTCGACAGTGGCGGCCAATGCCGTTCTCCGATGGAAGGAATGGAGGGCCGGTCAGGAGTGAAGAACGCGACGGAATCGGGATGTTGGCCCGGTCGTTGTGTCCATGTCCGAGTCAACGAATGACGCCGGAATTCCGATCTCATGCAAGCCTGGCACCGACAAGTCGGTTTTGCCCCAGGGGATGACCTACGCGGACCTTCCGGGTCCGAGGGGAACCGGGTCTGGCTCGCTTCCCGGGGTGGGTCAAGGACTGGCGTGATCGTTCGGTCCCGCCAACTGGAAGACCTGGGCCGGCTCCGGGGTTGGATTCCGGTACTTCATGTCAGATGCGTGGCCCATTCGGGAATGGGCTACCGGTCGAGGCTGCTGTCGTCGCCATCGGAGCCCATCGCCCTGATTTCAACGGTGTACAGCGGCAGGTTCAGTGAGCTGCCGTCCGTTCCGGGATTGTTGCGATCCGTTGGGTACCTTGTCCCTGATCGGACCCGAGGCGATTTCGAAGCGTTTCCCGATCGCGGAATTGAGGCCGAGCATCCGGGCCAGATCGCCGTGATACTCACCGGTCCCCCGGAGTGCGCTTCATCCTGCAAATCCAACTCGCAAACGTTGGTCCGGTTCCGTGACCGGGAGGTCTTGATGGCTCCGACAGGGACGGCCTCGGGTTTCGCGAGTCGGAGGGGTCCAGGTTCAACGAACTGCACGGTGAATGGTCAAAGGACCGAACATGACACCGAAGGCCGTTTACCGCGGTCGTGTTCGCGCCAGTGGCGGTGCTGGCGGTGGTCACCAGTCCTGTCACCGCGTCGAAGAAGCGGACACATAGGCCTGCATGGCGGCTTCGCAACCGTCTGACCAAATCCGCTTGAGCCAGTGTTCAAACGCATTGGCGAAGCGGGACGCCTTGACAAGATCACCGTAGAACTGGCGCTGTTCCAGCCACGCCAGCGGACGTTCGCGCGCCGCCTTCGCCGCTGTCTGGAGCGTATCCCAGAGCGGATCGTTCGATGCGATCACGGAGCCATCTTCGCGGGTTCCCTCGCACATCCGTGCCCAGAGAGCTTCGACCAGGGACAACCCCTCGATTGGTGTGCCGGCCTCGAGGCCGTCGCGGAGAATGGGCAGAACAAAACCCGTGTGACGCGACGATCCTTCGAAGGCCACGCGCCGGACCGTGTCCTTGATGGCCGGGTTCGAAAACCGGCGACTGATGAGCTCGACATATTGTTCCACAGTGAAGTCCGGAACCGGCCGCACATGCGGCATGATTTCCTCGTGCTGCACTCTTCGAAACAGGGCGGATATCAGCGGGTGGGCCATGCATTCCGAGACGGTTTCGATGGACAGGATCTCGCCGGGATTCGCGATGACCTGATGACTCGCATTGAGAATGCGGATCTTCATCGCCTCGTAGTCGCGGATTCGGTCAGAAAGGATGGCGCCGACACGGCCCCAGTCCGGGCGTCCCGCGCAGAATTCATCTTCGATGACCCACTGGCGGAAGCTCTCGTGGGTGACGGGAACCGCGTCTTCGATCCCGAACGACCGGGCCAGTTCGATTTCCTTCTGGCCGGTCGTTGGCACGATGCAGTCGACCATCGAGTCCGGAAACGTGCAGTTCGTATCGATCCATGCAGCAAGTTCCGGGTCGGAGGCCCGAGCGAGCGAAACCACGGTCTGGCGAAGCACGGCGCCGTTGCCCTGAAGGTTGTCGCAGCTCTGACCGGTGAACGGGCCGATTCCCGTTTCGTGCCGGATCTTCAGTGCCGCAACCATGGCTCCAAACGCGGTTTTCGGGTGATCAGGATGAGCGGCGTCGTGCCGGATGTCTGGATGTGCCGCATCGAATCCTCGTGTTGCGGGATCAATGTAGTACCCGCCTTCGGTGACCGTCAGGGCAACGATACGAATCGCGGGATCGGCCATCTGGCGGACCAGGGCGGCGTTTCCGTCCTCAACCGGCACGTAGTCAATCATCGCGCCATTCACCTCGGCCGACGTGCCCGAAGGATCCAGTTCAATCAGCGTCGACAGGCAATCCTGCCTCATGAGCTTCTCGCGTTGCTCTGCATCATACGGACGGACGCCCGAACCGATGATGGCCCAGTCCTGGTCCAGGCCAAGCTGGAACAGTCGGTGCAGGTACCAGGCCTGGTGTGCGCGGTTGAAATTCCCGAGTCCGATATGGACGATCCCCGGGGTCAACGACGCCCGGTCATAAACGGGTTTCAGGACCGTCTCCGGCAGGGCGTTCAATGTCGCATTCGATAGCGGAATCATGATTTGACGAAATCGCCTCAGAATTTCAGGTTTGGAATACTGGCGTGGAGTTTCTTGTGGAAATCATGTCCGCCCACAGTAAACCGGGCACTCCCAATGAATGCGGGCAATTGAACCGACTCTTCATCGATCCCGGAAAAGGTCGCCACGCAGTGACCGGCATCCGTAGACGCGACATCGCGAGGCCGCATCGTGGCTTGCGCGCGCCCCTGTCAGGCGAACCGCACCTGAAGGTCTTCGCCTTCTGGAGAGGGAGGATACGGGTGCTGCATTGATGGCTTGCGCCGGGCCGTGTCAAATCCGTCAGGCTGTCGTGACGCGGCCCATTGCAAAGAGTGAACGATCGCGTCGGGCAAACTGTCTGACCCGGCCAAGTCGGCCTTGCACAAGTCAATCTCGGTCCTTTCTTGGCAGGAATTGGCACTGGCGGTACCGTCGCCGGGAGGCGATGAAGAGGCCTGCAGAGGGACACGAGAATCCTTCCGTAAGGCGAGCTGATCACGTCGGCACGAATTGGACTTTCAGGCTTCCGGCAGGTGCGCCTTCGGCAAAGACCTGGGCGACATCTTCAAGTGGAAGCCTGTGGGAAACAATTTTTTTCACATCGGTTCCGAATGCGCGGAGCGCGGCCATGGCATTGGGAATGTTGTGGTTGAGCGAGTGCGACCCGGCAATCGTGATCTGTCGGCGGAACAATTCGAACGGGCTGATCTGGATCCAGGCATCGGAGGGGCAGACACCGAAGAACAAGCCTGTTCCGCCATCGGAAATGTAACGGACGAGGCTCTCGGCCACTTCAGGCACACCCGTCGCATCAATCGCCAGATCGGCTTCTCGATGCCATGACGGCAAATCGGGACTGGAGGCGTTGATGGCGTGGAATCCGAATTCCTCTGCGAATTCCACGCGATCCTCGTCGACCTCCACGAAAGTGACATCCGAAACACCGCTGATCTTCAAACCAACGCCAAGCAGCAGCCCGATGGGACCTGCACCGAAAACCAGTGCATTCTCGGCCCGACTCGCCTGCGCCGCACCGAGGCCATTGAGTACGCAGCCGAGTGGTTCGGCCAGCGCGGCGACGACAAAGGGCATGTCGCCGACGGGATGTACTGCGGAGGCCCGCACGAGGCCGCGCTCGGCAAATCCTCCGTTTCGCGTAACCCCATAGGCGCCCAGCGTCTCGCAGAGATGCGCCCAGCCTCTCCTGCAGGCGCTGCATGTTCCGCACTCGATATTCGGGTCGACCACCACCCGGTCGTTCAATTGCAAACCGTCGACCTCTGAACCGAGTTCAACGATAACGCCTGCGTATTCATGGCCGGGAACGAGCGGGAACGCCGAAGTGCCGTAGTTTCCGCGCAGCACCTCGATGTCGGTATGACAGATTCCGCTGGCATGGATTTCCATGACCACTTCGCCAGGGCCGGGACATGGGTCCGGGAGGGTGGTGGCCTCCACCGTATTCCGGGCCGGAAACAGGATCGCTCGCATGGCCCGTTCACCCACAGAGACAGGCGCACATGGTCGCCTCTGCCCTTTCGGGCCCGATCATCTTCAGCCAGCGCGCGAATCCGGCCCGGGACTCCGAATGATCGGCAAGATCGCCACCATGGAAAAGGCGCTGAGCTCGCCACGCCTGACGGGCCGCTCTCGCCCGGTTCGCGGCCTTGACGAAATCACCCCTTATCGGATCGTTGGGTTCAATGACGGTGCCGTCTTTGCCTGACACCGCACACAACCGCGCCCATGAAGATTCGGCCAGATCCAAACCGGCAAAGGGGCGCCCCGAATTCAGTGAATTCCGCGTGACGGGCAAGGCGAAACTCGGACGCCGGGACCAAACGTCGCTGCCGACGCGGCCGGGCGTATCGACGATCAAGGGTTCCGGGAAACGCCGCACGATCAAGCTCACACAAACCCTCGGGGTCTTGCCAGGAACCGGCTGGCACGGGAGAGGCTCCTTCCATCGCCACCTTCCCGAAGCTGATCCCGATCGACGGATGCCCCATTCGACCCGGGATGGTGTTGGCCGAGAGGGTCTCGCCCGGACTTGCGATTGTCTGTCGGCATTCCGTCAATACCCGGGTTTTCGTTGCGTCATGGGTGCGGGCATCGTTCGAGAAGGCTGAGCCGACCTGGTCCCGATAGGGGCGTACCGTGCAGCAATATTCTTCAACGACCCACTGGCGGAATCTCCCGTACGCGCCCCGGGGCGTCGCCGATGCCAAGTCGGACCGCCAGGGCCAGGTCTCTTGGCCCGGTGGCCGGGACCATGGAACCGGCCATGGAATTCGGAAACGGGCAATCGGCGCCAATCTGGACGGCGCGGCCGAGGTCTGTCAGTCGTACCGGCAACAGGACGGTTTGGTGCAGGTCCGCTCTGTTGCCCTGAAAGTTTCGCAGCTCCTCCCAGTGAATTGCCCGTGACCTGGTCACGCCGAAGCCGCGAAAAGGCGAACATGGCACCGAAGCGGATGCAGGGAGTGCCCGAGTTTGCAGCGTCGTGCAGAGTGTCCGGGCGTTCTGCGTCGAAGCCCTGGGTCGGGGGATCCACGTCGTATCCGCCGTCGGTGACGGTGAGAGCCACAATCCAGGTCGCCGGATCGGTTATCCATTCGATGAGCCCTGAGTCATGACCGTCGACCGGAGAATTGCCGAACATTGGACCGGGAATCTTGGTCGAGGGGCCATTGGCGGAAAGGTTGATCGGCGTTGTCAAACTGTCCTGCGCTTGAAGCACTTGACGCTGCACCGCGTGGTGAAGCCGCATGTCCACGCCGGGAATCGCCCAGTCGTGTACCCGCTCACGCTGCATCAGCCGATGCACGAACCAGGCCTGTTGGAAACGAAGGGAAATACCGTGGCCGACATGGACAACAATCGGCGGGAGACGCGACCGGCGACAGTTCGGTCCCCTGACCCGCCAGGCCACTGACGGAGCATGCGGTTCAACAATGTCGCCGGCATCACCGTCAGCTCATCCAGTTTCCGCCGTCGACGTTTAGCGTTTGCGCGGTGATGTAGCGCGCGTCATCGGAGGCGAGAAAGACGCAAGGATCAGCGACGTCCGAGGGTACGCCCATGCGGCCGAGCGGCACGGCTTGGCCCACTTCCCGTTTCTTCTGACCTATGGGTTTGCATTCGAGTGCCGCGAATTGCGCGTCAACCACGTCCCACATTGGCGTGTCGATCACGCCCGGCGCGACGGAATTGACGCGGATATTGTCCCTTGCGAACTCCAACGCCAGGGACTGGGTGATGGAGATCACGGCCGCCTTGGTCGAACAATAGATCGTGACGTTCGCCTCGCCGCGTCGTCCCGCCTGGCTTGCGAAGTTAATGATCGCACCCCCGCCGCGTTCTCTCATTCCCGGCGCCACGGCCTGGATCGCGAAGATCGTGCCGCCAACGTTGACGTCGAACTGGCGGCGGTAGTCCTCGTGAGTCACCAGGTCGATCGGGGCCATGTTGAATGTGCCAGCGTTGTTGACGAGGATGTCGATCCCGCCCCAATGCGTCTCCACCGCCTTGACGCCGGTGTGGATGGACTTGAGGTCGGTCACATCCATGGCAATGGCCATTCCGTTTTCGCCAAGCGCATCTGCTGTCTGAACTGCTTCTGCTTCCAGCAGATCGGCCACCGCAACCCGGGCTCCTTCGTGAGCATAGGCCTCGCAGACGGCACGCCCGATGCCGCGGGCGCCTCCGGTTACGAGGGCGACCTTCCCGCAAAGCCGTTTCATGAGATTCGCAGGCCTCTCTCGTCGAAACGATGCAGATGGTCCAGGTTCGGAGTAAGATGAATGGTATCACCGTAGTGCAGGTCGACTTCACCGCCGGCGCGGACGGTCAACAGTTGCGAAAGTTCATCAACGGTTACGTGGAAGAACGTATCGCTGCCCAGATGCTCGGACACGCCGACAGTGCCCGTCCACGTGCCGCTGCCGCTCGACACATCAATATGCTCAGGCCTGATGCCGACAGTGTGTGCATCATGACTTGCGGCTTCCGGTCCCTCGATGAAGTTCATCTTGGGACTGCCGATGAAGCCCGCAACAAAGGTGTTTTGTGGACTGCGATAGAGTTCAAGGGGACTTCCCACCTGCTCGATCACGCCCGCGTGCAGAACGACAATCTTGTCTGCCATCGTCATGGCTTCGACCTGATCGTGGGTCACGTACACCATCGTCGTCTGGAGCCGCTTGTGAAGTTCGCTGATCTCGAGCCGCATGCCGACGCGAAGCGCCGCGTCAAGGTTCGACAGCGGTTCGTCGAAAAGGAATGCCGCAGGTTCCCGCACGATGGCGCGACCGATGGCAACGCGCTGACGCTGGCCGCCGGAAAGCTGGCCCGGCCGCCGGTCGAGGTATTCGGTGAGGTTCAGCACTTGTGCCGCAGCCTCGAGGCGGCGCACCTGTTCGTCCTGTGGCATGCGAGCCATTTTCATCGGGAAGGCGATGTTCTTGCGAACCGACATGTGTGGGTAAAGCGCGTAGGACTGGAACACCATGGCCAGTCCGCGCTTCGCGGGCGGAACTGTGGTCGCGTCGCTGCCGTCGATGACGATGGATCCGGTGGTTACATCCTCAAGACCGGCGATCAGTCGCAACAGGGTCGATTTCCCGCAGCCCGACGGGCCGACGAAAACCATGAATTCCCCGTCTTCGATGTCGAGGTCCAGAGGCGGGATGACTTCGACATCGCCGAAGACCTTGCTGACCTGACTAAGCTGAATGCGTCCCATTGTTCGATTCTCACTTCACCGCGCCGAAGGTCAGGCCGCGCACGAGTTGCTTTTGGCTGAACCAGCCCAAGATCAGTATAGGCGCAATGGCCATAACGCTGGCCGCACTGAGCTTGGCGTAAAACAGCCCCTCGGGGCTGGAATAGCTGGCGATGAACGCTGTAAGCGGAGCGGCCTTGGCCGATGTCAGGTTTAGTGTCCAGAAGGCTTCGTTCCAGGCAAGGATGATGTTCAGGAGCACCGTGGACGCGATTCCCGGGATGGCCATGGGCGTGAGGACATGGATGATCTCCTCGCGCAGCGACGCTCCATCCATCCTGGCCGCCTCGAGGATCTCGCCCGGAATCTCGCGGAAATAGGTGAAGAGCATCCAGATTATTATCGGAAGGTTGATCATCATCAACACGAAGACCAGTCCGACCCGGCTGTCCAGGATGCCCAAATCGCGAAAGATGAGATAAATCGGGACCAGCACCCCGACCGGCGGCAACATCTTGGTCGACAGCATCCACATCAGCACGTCCTTGGTGCGTTTGCCTGGAACGAATGCCATCGCCCAGGCAGCGGGAATTGCGACCAGGAGGCCAAGGAAGGTCGAGCCGAACGAAATGACGACGGAGTTGGAAAAGTGCTTCAGGTAGTCGGACCGCGCCTGCACGGCGCCGTAGCTCTCGGTGGTCCAGTCGGTGCTGAACAGTACCGCCAGCGGTGCCTTGATTGCATCGCCCTCCGACTTGAACGACAGGATCACGATCCAGAGGACCGGGAAGAACATCAGCAACCCTAGCGTGCCGGCGACCAACGTGGTGACGGCCTTGCGGGATGTCTTGACCGAGCGGGCCATCGTGTCGCCGTCACGCGTCCAGATTCTTGCCGATCATGCGCATCAGGAATATCGCGACGATATTGGCAAGGATGATGGCAATGACGCCGCCGGCGCTTCCCATTCCCACGTCGAATTGCAGCAGTGATGCGACATAGATCAGGTAGGTCAGGTTGGTCGTCGACGTGCCGGGGCCGCCATTGGTCGTTACGAGGATTTCCGCGAAGATCGAAAGAAGGAAGATCGTCTGGATTAGGATGACCACTGTAATTGAGCGCGCAAGGTGCGGAAGCATGATGTAAAAAAACCTTGAAATCCAACTGGCACCATCCATCTCGGCGGCTTCAAGCTGTTCCTGGTCAAGAGACTGCAGGGCCGTCAGCAAGATCAGCGTTGCGAAAGGCAGCCACTGCCAGGATACGATGAAGATGATCGACAGGAGCGGAATTTGGCTGAAAAACGAAATTGGCTCCACGCCCAGCCCCTGCGCGATGTGTCCGAAGATTCCATTGACCGGATTCATGAACATGTTCTTCCAGATCAGGCCCGAGACGGTGGGCATGACAAAGAACGGTGCAATGACCATGATCCGTATGATGCCCTGGCCCCACATCGGCTGATCGAGAAGGAGGGCCATCAGGATTCCCCCAACCACCGTGATCAGAAGCACGCCGCCGACCAGGACGAGCGTATTGATCATTGCCGCCTTGAAGCTCGGGTCGGTCAGGAACCAGTAATAGTTCTCCCATCCGACGAACGGATTGGTTCCGGGCGTGATCAGGTTGTATCGCAGAAATGAAAAATAAATCGTCAGGGAAAGCGGAACGAGCATCCACCCCAGCAGCAACACAACTGCAGGCGAAATCATCATCCTGGCAGCTGTGCGGGAAGCCTTGGTCGCCATGCGGGTCTTTCCTAAAGTCAATTGCTACGCAAGGAAAGAGGCAAGGTACTGTTCGGGGCCCTTGCCCCAAGTACGCGTACAACCGAAAAATGCACGGGCCGGCCTGTTCCGGCCGGCCCGCACGAGTAGGAGGTTACTTGATGTAACCTGCTTTGGTCATTTCGCGGACCGCAAACCGCTGGCTGTTTGCCAGAGCCTGGTCGACGGACTGCTGGCCGGCGAGCGCTGCTGCGAGTTGCTGCCCGACATAGTTGCCGATGCCCTGGAATTCGGGGATCGCGACAAACTGGACACCCGTGTATGGTACCGGATCCTTTGTTGCGTCGGCGGGGTTGGCCGCCAGAATCGAATTCAGCACGGTCTCGGCAAAGGGTGCGGCCTCGGAGTAGGCCGGGTTGGCGTAGGTTGAGGCGCGGGTGCCCGGAGGCGCTGCGACCCAGCCTTTCGTCTCGCCGACCAGTTCAACATATTCCTGGCTCGTCGACCAGGCGAGGAATTCCTTGGCCGCATCCACTTGCTGCGAACTCGCGGGAATTGCCAGCGCCCAGGCCCAGAACCAGCCGGTGCCCTTGTCGGTCACCTGCTTCGGCGCCTGGAAGAAACCGGTCGTGTCCGAGACCGAGGATTCGGCCGGGTTGTAGATATAGCCCGCAGCGGATGTCGCATCGACCCAGGTGGCGCACTTGCCATCGGCAAAAAGGGCCCGGTTTTCGTTGTGACCGTTGGATTCCGCGCCCGGAGGACCGTAATTGTTCATCAGGTCAACGTAGTAGTTGACCGCGGCATTCCATTCGGCACTGTCGATCGTCGGATTCCAGTCCATGTCGAACCAGCGACCGCCGAAGGCGTTCACCAGCGGACCGATGAAGGCCATGTTTTCGCCCCAGCCGGCCTTGCCGCGCTGGCACGTGCCGTAAACACCGTTGTCCGGATCATGCAACATTGCCACAATCTCGGCGAACTTGTCGTAGGTGATCTGTTCGCTTGGCGCCTCGATCCCGGCCTTTTCGAACAGGTCCGTGCGATAGAAGGTGAACGAACTCTCCGCATAGAAAGGAACTGCAAACAGCATGCCGTTTGCCGAGAGCCCGTTGCGGACCGGCTCGAAAATGTCGTCGTAGTTGTACGCGTCGCCCAGGTCGTCGAGCGCCACCAGCCAGTCCTGCGCACCCCAGATCGGAGCCTCATAGGCACCGATAGTGATGATGTCGAACGACCCGCCGCTTGTCGCAATGTCGGTGGTGACGCGCTGGCGCAGCACGTTCTCTTCGAGCACAACCCAGTTCAGCGTATGGCCGCTGGCCGCCTCGAATTGCGACGACAACTCCTGCATGATGATCATGTCCGAGTTGTTCACTGTGGCAATGGTCAGTTCGGCCGCGGTCACGGCCGTTGCGGCGGTCGCCGCCACGGCGGTCGCACCGAACAGTCTACTTGCAAGTTTCATCCAGAATTCTCCTTGTTGGCTTGACGGATACAGGAAACGACCTAACGTAATCCCATGCTGCGAGTCAACCATTTCTTTTGCGCGTGCAAAAGTTCAAATATGATCAGCTTGGTCATGCGGAAAGTCTCAACACCAACCTGCCTTCAAACAATTCTTCGGGCCGTTCGCCGGTGGGCTCGATTCCATCGATGAGCTCGAAAAGGACCTCCACGCTGCGTTTGGCTATCGCCCTGTAGTCCTGCGAGACTGTCGTGAGTGGTGGACAGGTGAACTGCGAGAACGGGTGGTCATCGTGCCCTGCGACTCTGATCGCGCATCCTGGCCCGCGTCCGACGCGCAGCCCCTTCTGGTAGGCTGCTGCGATCAGGCCAATCGCCAGACGGTCATTGCTGCACAGTACCGTGTTCGTGGAAAGTGCGCGTTCGTCGATCAGGCGCATACCTTCTTCGTACCCGATACGCTCGAAATCCCAGTCACTGCCTGCCACCCGTACGATCCTGGGTTCGAGTCCCAGGCGTTCCATGGCCGTGACAAAGGCATCTCGGCGCTTTGTCGCGTTCGGATTGACGGGCGGCATCTCGAGAAAGCACGGAGGTTCCCCGGTGCGGCACAGGTATTCAACGATCAGCGGGATGCTTTGAAAATTGTTTGATCCCACAAATGCTTTGCCGACCGTCAGGTTGCTGTCGAAGACAACGGTCGGGACCTCTTCTGTAAAACGCTGTACGGTTTCCGGATCTGAACTTCGCCCAAGCGGTGCGATCAGGGCACCGGCAGGGCGAAGCGACTGCAGAGTGGCAAGCGCATTGTTCTCCAGTTCGACCTGGCCATGGGCGCTGAACACGATCGGCCAAAACCCCGCGCTGATGCACTGACGCTCGATCAGGCGGACGATTTCGGCAAAAAACGGATCGGCGAGATAGGGAACGAGAATGCCGATTGTCTTTGTGAGCTTCCGATTCTGGTTGATCGCGAAAATGTTTGGCCGGTAGTCGTACTTCTCGAGTGCGCTCTCGATCCGGGCGCGAGACGATTGCCGGACGCTCTCGGGATCATAAAAGTACTTGGAGATCGTCGGGCGCGAGATACCGCTGACCTCCGCGAATTCCTCCATCGTCCTGATTTTCCTGCCGGTCATTCGCTCCCTTCCATGTCTGTACAACGCGGCTTACGGACCGCCAGCGCGAACCCGGTTTCATTCACATCATTGCTTTACGCGCGGCATTGTATTACACGACGCGTGACAGTTTCTTTGTTGACAGTAGTGCGTCTACCGGGTGGTGGTCAACAAGATGTTGCGGCCTTTGTGCCCGGGATGTCAGGTGCAGGCGTCAGCTTGGAACCGCCGGTGGTCCGAAGTGCGGGCTTGGGCAAGGAAGCCATGAAGAAAATCATAGTGATCGGAGAAATCCTCGTCGAGATCATGGCCGACACGGTCGGCGAAGGATTCCTGCAGCCGCAGTCGCTGAGCGGGCCGTATCCATCCGGCGCATCCGCGATCTTTGCCGACCAGGCCGCCAGACTGGGCCAACCCGTCGCCATTGTCTCGTCCGTGGGCAACGATGACTTCGGTCACCTCAACCTGGACAGGCTCAAGCGGGACGGCGTTGATGTCGACGGGGTGCACGTCGAACCGGACCGACCGACGGGCAGTGCCTTTGTGCGATATCGTTCGGACGGATCGCGTGACTTTGTCTTCAACATCAGACACAGCGCCGCCGGAACCCTGCATGTCTCCGACGCCGCGAGGGACATTCTGGACGTCGCTGATCATATCCATGTGACGGGATCGGCTCTTTCAATTCCGGACTTCGCTGAATTCAACATCGAAGCCGCTGATGCGATCAGGGCACGCTCGGGCACCGTTTCCTTCGACCCGAACCTGCGCAAGGAAATGCTCTCGGCCCCGGGATTGGCGGATGCCATGACTCGAATGATCGGGCTTACCGACCTGTTCCTTCCGAGCGGCGATGAACTCACTCTCCTGACCGACGCACAGGATCCGCAGGGAGCGGTCGCAGAGCTATTTCGGCGAGGCGTCACTGCGGTCGTGCACAAGCATGGCGCCGGAGGTGCCCAGTACCATGATCGCGAGAGGCGGTTCTCCGTCGACGCATTTGCGGTCAAGGAGTTGGATCCGACCGGAGCGGGAGACTGCTTCGGTGCAACGTTTACCGCGCTATGGCTGCGAGGGGCGCCCCCCCGATCGGCGCTTGAGACCGCCGCGGCAAGCGGCGCATTGGCGGTGACACGGAGAGGACCGATGAGTGGCGCCGCCGATCTGCCGACACTCGAGAGATTCGTTCTTGACCACGATCAGGCGGTCCGATGAAGCACCCGCTCCTTGCCATACCGGAGGCCCGGAACCGGGGCGAGCATGTGGGAGTGACTTCGGTCTGCTCTGCCCATCCGCTGGTGATCGAAGCCGCCCTCGATCTGGCCCGCGAACGGGACAATGCCGTCCTGATCGAAGCCACGTGCAACCAGGTCAATCAGGATGGTGGCTATACCGGAATGACGCCCGCGGAATTCCGGCGATTCGTCGAGGATATCGCGGCCAAGGTGCAATACGACGCAGCCAGGATCGTTCTGGGCGGCGATCACTTGGGTCCGAACCCCTGGAAACACCGATCGGCCGGTGAGGCGTTGGCGAAGGCAGAGGAAATGATCCGGGCCTATGTGGAGGCGGGGTTCAGCAAGCTGCACCTCGACACCTCCATGGGCTGCAGAGGCGAGCCGTCGGCTCTGGATGGCGAATGTGTCGCCAGGCGCGCCGCAAGGTTGGCGGCGACCGCCGAAAAGCACAAGGGGGAGCTCGATCCGGTCTACGTCATCGGAACCGAGGTGCCGGTCCCGGGTGGAGCAAACCACCGCCTTGACCATCTCGAAACGACGAGCCCGGAGGCAGTCGGGGAGACATTTGAAGCGCACGGAGCCGCTTTTCGGAAACTCGGACTGCAGGACGCGTTTTCCCGCGTGATTGCGCTTGTCGTCCAGCCCGGTGTCGAGTTTGGCAATTCGAACGTCATCCACTTTGATGCCCGGAAAGCGCAACCACTCTCAGCCGCGTTGAAGGGACTTCCCGTTACGGTGTTCGAAGCGCATTCGACGGATTTTCAGACGGTCGAAGGATTGCGTGGGCTTGTTGAGAACGGCTTTGCCATTCTCAAGGTCGGACCCTGGCTGACCTTCGCGTTACGCCAGGCGCTCTATTCGCTCGATAGCCTCGCTGATGTTCTCGACGGCCATGCGCCGAAAGGTCGACTGATGAAGACGATGGAACAGGCCATGCTGGCGGCACCCGCCAACTGGCAAGAATACTGTACCGGCAGTGAGAGTGAGCTCTGGCTCCAACGGCATTTCGGTCTGTCGGACCGGATCCGTTACTATTGGCCGGTTGAGGCCGCCAGCAGGGCAGTCGACGCTCTGCTGGAAAGGCTGGAAGACCGGCATGTTCCTGTTTCCGTTCGCAACCAGTACTTTGCCGGGTACGGTCTTGACGCAGAGCCTGTGACGGGACGCGCTCTCCTCACCAACTCGATCAAGGACGTGTTGCGGCTCTATGAGAGTGCGACAGGTGGGGGCGTTGCAACACTTGGGCGCTAAGTGCCGGAACGGTGCGCCACATTGCAGTCGATGATGCCTGACGCCGTGTCCGGCTTGAGCGAGAGGAATGCCTGGGCCGTCTGACGGTTAACGGGTTCGGAATCCCGGCGTCGGTCAGACGCCCGGAATGTCCGATCGTGCATTTTCGGGCGTGAATTGACACCCAACGACCTCACCGGGAACACGGGGCAACGAGTCCTGGTTCTGTTCGACGTTCCAGGCCCTTGTCCCGAAATGGGTGCCGGCACAGGTGCTTTGGACCCACAAACGTCCGCCGGTTTTTCGTTCCGTCGCAGATCTCGAACCTGCCGGGACCATTGCTCTGACCACATGCGAACGACGGACTCATCGGAATCAGTCGCCTGCCCGAGGCACGCACATCCTTGTTGCCGTTCCCGAAACTGCGCCGGCGCCGGTTCATTGGTGTCCTGAGACGAAGACGCTGAGCGTGTCCCTGAACCGGGCGACCCGGACCAACAAACCAGCCTATTCACGACAACGAAACCGGCCCGGGGACCCGGATCCGCGTTTCGGGTCACGCACGAAATCCCGCCGCCGACATCAACAGTCCACCAACTCGATAAACCGATGAGACTCCGCAATCGGGGTCTGTCAATCAAAAAACAGGCTAAATCAAAATTATATTTTGAATTAGCCTTCAATCCTGCTATTCTGCCCGCCATGATCGCACGCGACCTCGCCCCACGGCTGACGGATGCTGCGAAGACTTGGCCGGCCATTTCGGTTACCGGGCCTCGTCAGAGCGGCAAGACGATCTTGTGCCGTGCCTTGTTCCCACGACATCGGTACGAGACCTTGGAAGCTCCGGACGTGCGGGCCTTCGCCGCCGACGATCCCCACGCATTCCTGGCCCGGTTTCCGCAGGGGGCCATTCTCGACGAGGTCCAGCGAGCGCCCGATCTGCTCTCCTACCTCCAGGGTGTCATTGATGCCGATCCGGTGCCGGGGCGCTGGATTCTTGCGGGTTCGCAAGACCTCTCAATGCTCGAATCGGTCGGACAGTCGCTGGCCGGGCGGACGGCAGGGTTCAACCTTTTTCCGCTGACGCGAGGCGAAGCAGTCCGTTTTCCCCGGTATCCCAAGACTTTCGAAGAGGCACTATTCACCGGTTCCTTCCCGCGCATATTCGATGAAGGCCACGATGCCGCGGACTGGCTCGGTTCCTACGTCGCCACGTTCATCGAACGCGACCTTCCGACGATCTGCAATGTCGGCGATCTCGCGACATTTCAGCGCTTCATCTCGCTTTGCGCGGGCCGAACATCGCAGTTGCTCAACTACTCGTCTCTTGCAGGGGATTGCGGCATCTCGCAGCCGACAGCGAAAACCTGGCTTGGCATCCTTGAATCCGGCTTCATCGTTTTCCGTCTGCCGGCGCTTCACGCGAATATTCGGAAACGAATGGTGAAAGTGCCGAAACTGCATTTCTACGATTCCGGGCTGGTCTGCTGGTTGCTGGGTATCCGTTCACCGGAGCAGCTCCGCACACATCCGCTTCGCGGCCCGATCTTCGAATCCTGGGTCGTCTCGGAGATCGCCAAACGCTGGGCCAACCGAGGCGATGCCGGTGGCCTCTCGTTTTACCGTGACCGGAACGGCGCGGAGGTCGACCTCGTCGTCGAAAACACGGTCGGGGCCACGATCGTCGAAGCCAAGTCCTCCGAAACGGCATCGTCGAGCCTGTTTTACGATTCCAGACGCGTCCGACGACATCTTGCCCCGTCATTCAGCCGATGTTCCATCGTCGTCGTCTATGGCGGCGACCAACCGCAAAGCCGGGGTGCGGACCGACTGATCCCCTGGAAGGAATTGAATGACTTCGACCGGGATGCATCGGAATGCATCGTCACCGTCCGATCCGCTGGCCGGCCGATCACCGGTGCCAGTGTGCTCGCGCTGTACCCCAACAAGACATGGAAGAACGCGGTCACGGACGAAAGCGGCATGGCGACACTCGACTTGTACTCGGTTCAACTGCCAATGACCGTACTTGTCGCGGCAAACGGGTTTGCTGCGCACCTGGAGCGTACCTGGAAACCCGTAGACGGACCACTGGACGTCGAATTGCCAGAACTGTCGGATGGCGGCGCTGTCATCTTCCCGAACGGTACGGGACATGTGCCGATCCTGCGAGGCCGGCTCAATCCAATCCAGGACGACCGTGACCGCACATACATTTACGCCGACGACATTGCCATCAATGGCGGACTCCCGCAGCCGGCAAACGTTGTCCTTGGAGAGGATCTCGACCTTAGCGATTCCGAGGGCCAGGAGGCGAGAGTCCGAATTGTCGCCATCGTTGGCCGGACCATATTGGTGCAATATCGCAAAGCTTGAGGATTGCGCGAGAACTGAAGCCCCGATTACAGACACTGGATCTCGGTTCGAACCACGAGGACGAACCCGTTGTCGAAGGAGACCAGGGTGTTGGTTGCAGATTGTGGACTCGGCCAGCGCGGGCTGATGGCGAATCCGTCCGTTGATCAATAGTGCTGGTTCAGGGCGTCTGCCGCAGGGATTTCCCTTTCGCGCCGCGCGATGTAGTCGCGAAGCGCCTCGTCCGTTGCCGGATCCAGCTTCGGTTCCTGATAGTCCCCGAGCAGTTTCCGCGCCCGCCGGAGCGCACGTTCCGGCGTTTCGACGCTGCCCTCGGCGAGCCATTGTTCGACGGCATTGTTGTCGTACATTTCGGGTAGGAAAAAGGCGGTCTCGAATCGTTTTCGCGTGTGGGGATGGTCGAGGAAATGACCACCCGGCCCGATATCGGCAATGGCGGCAATCGCTTCGTCGAAGTCCCGCCATTCCGGGCCCGCCGCCATTCGCATGGCCATGGCGCACTGTTCGGCGTCAACGATGAATTTGGCCACCGAACAATGCATCCCGGCCTCGTTCCAGCCGGCGGAATGCCAGAGGTAGTTGGCGCCTGCATGCATGATCGCCGACAAGGTCGTGGCACTCTCGTAACCGGCCTGGGCATCCAGGGTCTTTGCACTACCCAGCGTGTTCGACGTTCGCCAGGGCACCCGGTAGTGGCGGGCCATTTGCCCGATCATGAAGTTCATGAGCGAGATTTCGGGCGTTCCGGCCATCGGGGCGCCAGACTTCATGCTGACCGTTGACAGGTAGTGGCCATAAATCGCCGGTGCCCCCTTGCGGACGACCTGGGTGTAGGCCAGCGCCGAGAGGGCTTCCGCGTTCAACTGGGCGACGGCAGCGGGCACGCTGGCGGGCGTGTTGGCGCCACCGAGGACAAACGGTGAGCAGAGAACCGGCTGGTTCCGCCGGCTGAAGGCCCGCATTGCCCCCAGCATGGTCTCGTCCCACACCAGTGGTGAATTCCCGTTGCAGTTGCCGGTTGTGACCGGATGGTCTTCGAGGATGTCTTCGCCGAAGAGGATGGCGCACATCTCCATGACATCCTCGGCATTCCGGGGCGACGTGGTCATTCCCATGAAGGTCTTGTCGGAATGCTGCATCGACGAATAGGTGATGCGAAGATGACGATGGCTGATCGGATGATCATAGGGCTCCACGATATGGTGGGCGGAACTGTGCATGGCCGGCAGCATATGGCTGAGCTTGTGAAACATGGCGAGATCGTCGAGAGTCGGGTTGCGCCGGACATCCTCGAGATCCCGGAGATAGGGTGCACCGGTCATCGGGACGAAAATGGTGTGGCGTCCGCCGAGACGGAGGTTTTTCTCCGGATTTCGGGCTCGGTATGTGAATTGCGAAGGAATCGACGCGATCAAGTCCCGAACCAGGCCGCGGTCGAGATAGACCCGCTCTCCCACCACCTTGGCCCCGGCTTTCGTCCAGTCCCGGAGCGCAACGGGATCCCGGAACTGGACGCCGACGTCTTCAAGGATATGCATGGACGCGGCGTCGAGGCGCTCGACCTCGCCTTCATCCATGACCTCGCAATGCGGCAGCCGGTTCTCGAATCCCGGCAGCATCCGGTCATCCACTGCAGTCCTCATCGCCCGCCGGGCGGCGCGTCCGCCGGCGCGTGAACGGGAAACTGTGCGTCGCCGTGTCATCGGCATCCCCAATCGGTCGCTGACTTGCCGCCGGGGCAATCCTGGCCCGGACGTACCATGCGGCGGTCACGCGTGCCACGCCCAGGGCACAACCCCGAGACCGGAGGACCGGTGGCGCCGTCTTGACGAAACTTCCGGTTATCCCGCACCTTTGCCGGGCAACGGATCGGACGAAACCGGGTTCCGGCACCCAGGGTGCACCGAACGACTCCGGATCGGGTTTGCCAGGGAGGGCCGGAAATGCGGATCGACGGGCTGCAATTCGCCAACTGGTCGACGACTGTGTTCGGGCAGATGCGGGAAGGCGGCCTTGACGCCGTCCATGTCACGGTCGCCTATCATGGAGGGTTTCGGGAAACGGTTCTCGGTCTCGAAGCCTGGAATCGTCGGTTCGCGGACCCGTCGAACCGGATCGTCAAGGGACTGACGGCGGATGATGTCGACCGTGCCCGGCGGTCCGGGTGCACGGCCATCGTCCTGGGCCTCCAGAATCCGAGTCCAATCGAAGACGATCTCGGGCTCGTCGAGATCCTCCACACGCTCGGAATCCGCTTCATGCAATTGACCTACAACAATCAGTCCCTGCTCGCCGGCGGTTGCCAGGAGGTCATGGACGGTGGAATCACTCGAATGGGCCGGCAGGTGATCCGTGAGATGAACCGGGTCGGGATGGTTGTCGACATGAGCCACTCCGGGGAGCGGTCGACGCTCGAGGCGGTCGACCTGTCCACCCGCCCGATCGCCATCACCCATGCCAACCCGGATTCCTGGGCGCCGGCGCGACGCAACAAGTCCGATGATGTCATCCGGGCAGTCATCGGCGGGGGCGGCATGCTGGGGTTTTCGCTTTACCCGCATCACCTTCGGGGCGGCTCCGCATGCACTCTCGGCGAGTTCTGTGAAATGATTGCCCGGACGGCCGAGGTCCACGGAACGCGGCATCTGGGAATCGGTTCCGACCTCTGCCAGGACCAACCGGACAGCGTTGTCCGATGGATGCGGAACGGTCGCTGGTGCCGCGAAACTGACGGCGCGGATTCGACCGCGAAACCCAGGTTTCCGGCAATGCCGACATGGTTCCGGGACAACCGCGACTTCCGGACCATCGAAACCGGACTGCGAGACATCGGCCTGTCCGGCGAGGAGGTTGCGGGAATCATGGGTGAAAACTGGTATCGATTCTTTCAGCAGAGTTTTTCGCCTGTCCCGTCATGACATCGACCGGATCCTCGACCGCACCGGTCTGGCGGGAACCGGCCCGGGTGATGCGCCTCAGTCGGCTGGGTTCGCTTCACCAGTGCCGGCTCAGCTTCATGCGCGTGCTGACGCGCCGGATGGCCCGTGAGGGCTGGCGGTTCTCTCGACCGCTCTTCGACATCGACGGGACGGGCGTCGGACGGGCGGTTTATGCCGTCGAGCGAGGGGACCGGGTCTATTCGCTGGTCGCTTTTGCCCATGATCTTCCCGACGCACTGCGTTCGGACCGGGTGATCGCCGAGGCCTGGGACGCCACATTCGCTCTTTTCGACGGTGTTCCGACCCGTGCCGATCTGGATCGACTGGCCGAAACCGTTCCACTCCAGGAAGCTGGCCGTCTCAGCGAGCGGGAACTTGTGCTCTCCCGCGCCAACCGGTCAGGTCGGTTGTGGAGGCATGTGGTGGAAGCGTTGGCATCGGGTCGCCAGCCCGACAACGACACCGTCGGTCGGGTCGGCTATCTGATGCGCACGACGGCTGTATACGCATCGGGGAAGTTCGGTACGGCCGACCGGGACCGGATTCGGGACCGTCCGGAACTGAAGGCCCCCTTTCAGGCCGAAATGCTCACGGTCTACCTGATCCGGACGTTCGTCCGCGATCTCGTGAATCATATGGGCCGGGCCGCCGGAGGCGACGGTGCCGTTCCGCTCGACCCGGCTCTGGCCCGGCGTCTCGGCATCGGCAATTCCACCGGTCTCGGAATGGCGCCGTTCATCGTCAACCACCCCGTTCTCTTCAACAACTGGATTGCGGCCCGGGAGGCGGCGATTGCAAGCGTCCGCGCCGTCGAGAGGGCAACGAATGGCGAATTGGCGCTCTTTCGGGATCTTCTCGGGCGATGCCACATTCACGTTGCGCGATGGCGGTCCGACAATCCGGTCCAGACCCGGAAACTCGCCGGGTTGCGGCGCGATCTCGATGTCCTGACCGGGTACGCGGAGGCGGATCTCACGCCTGACCACCTCCCCTGGGACCGGCTGATGTGCTGGAGCGAGTCGGCCCTGGGCGACGAAGGGCAGGAGTTGATCGCGTCGCTGATTCTTGAACCCTACGCCGATCGCGTGGACGCGCTCGTCGACACGATGTCGGATGACGCGGTCGACTCCGGCCTTATCGACGGCAGGGTTCCGGTTGGGACCCTGCGGCGGCAGATCGGGGAGACGTTCGGTTGGGCGCTGGCAATCGACTGGACCCGGCGCCGGAATCAGGCCCGGGTCTGGTATGTTTCCGAAGAGAAACTCGAACCCCGTCTCGGCGAACGGTTCGAAGAACCTGTCGCCGCCTACGAACAACCGTTGGGGCCGGCAAGGGACGCGGTTCGGGCTCATGGCGACCTGTCGCGGTGGCCCGACGATGCGCCGGTCGCCCGGTTCCTTCTGGCCCATCCGGAACACCGGCACGTCGTCCGGCGGTTTCAGATGTGTCGGCGCGCCCCCTACGGCGAGATCCGCGACAACACCATCGGAGCCGACCTCATGCCGATCGACATGCTCCGATCGAAACTTGCGTTTTTCGGCGCCACCCATTTCGATCCGCGTTCGGATCGCTGGGTCCGGATTTCGATGTATGCCGGCGCACCGCATCCGGAGGCCCTGACCGTATCGAATGCCGACCGCTGGATCTATCCGGATCCGGACGGACCGGTTGCATCCGTCGGAACATGAACTGTTCCCTGTCCGAGGTTCAGGCCCTGGCCGCCAAGGCGGCCCGCGGATCCGGATATGACTGGGGTCTGGCGGATGAGGCGGGCGTGGCGGTCCGCTGGCTGTGCGCCGCCGGCCTTGACGGCTGCGGTGCGCTTGCCGGGCTGCTCGGATCGTTGGCGGAGTCTCCCGATGACGGGAAGACGTTCGGCTCCGGCACACCGGGACCACCCGACGTTGCCGACTCGGCCTGGGTTTCGGAGACAGGCCGTCTCTGCCCCATCCGGGCCGGCGCCGCCCTGTCGGACTTCGCGTTCTTGCTCGGACGACACGGGCTCACCATGACGGCCGTGGCGTGGCCATTGTTGCTGTTGCCGTTCGTCTCCGCCGCGTCACGGCAACTCCAGACCCCGCTTGACGTCACGTGGGACCGTTCCAACTGCTGCATTGACGGTCACGACGTCCGTGGGCTGCGTGCCGGGGACGGGGTCAATCCACCCACCGCCGCTCGGGTCCGGGTCCACCCCGGACGTGGACTCGGGCAGGCCTGGGTTCGCAGGTCCCGCACCGAACCGGACGCAGGAGACTGGGAGATTCTTTATCGTTTCGCGGCCCGGACATATGCGCCTGCGACGGAGGAGTCGCGAATCCTGGGCGCCGGCGCCGGTTTGATCGATTCGGATTGATCGTCAACATGGAGGCCGGAACCTGCAGATTGCCGACCGACGTCACGACAGCCGCCATCCCGGAGGCGCGAAACGCGCTTTCAGCGGAGTGAACTGTTATGGACCGTGCGGGGTCGGACATCAGGTTGAGCGACTCGAAGGCTTACCGGTCTCGCCCGGCAAATTCCGGGCGAGAGTCCGAATCGTCTCGGCTGCTGTCCGGTTGCGATCGCGTGTCCGCCGGGTTTCCGAACCGAACTCGGATCCGGCAAGGAGCGTCATGATTTCCGCCGCTGCCTGATGAAATCCTGTCGGCAGTCCGAGGCTGCCGAAGGTGTCGGCGATTTCCTGCATTTCGAAAATCCAGCGCCCGGCGTCTGCCGGCAGGCGAGGGACGTTCGTCTCCGCTTTCGCGAGGAGTTGCGCCTGGCTCGACGACAGTTCGCGGACAAGGGCGTCAGACAGCCCGGCGGCTTCGCCGGCCAGGAGGACGGCGGTCAGCAATGTGTTGTTTCCCTTGGTCAACGCCGCGTAGACCATCTTGAAGGCCGAGGCTGTCCCGATATCCGGTCCCAGCAGACGGAGATCGAAGGCAGGCCCGTCAAGCTCGGAAAGACGCTCGGCTTCCGGGCCCGAAACAAAGAGACGGGGACGCGAAGACCGGGACGGCGGTGCACCGACGATCCCGGCGTCCACGAGTCGGGCCGGTCCCGGGGCGAATTTTTCGGCGATGCGGCGGACGCGGCCAGGTGCGATGGCGTTGGCCTCGACGAAAACCAGGCGCCGGTCCTGTTCGCGCACGGCCTCGACGACGCGCCCGGCTTCCTCGTCGGCCGCCGATGGAGGCAAGACCGAGAACAGACAGTCGGCAGTCGCGATCAGCGTCGCGAGATCGGGAACCGGGACCATGCCGGCCTCTTCCATGCGATCGCGGGTTTCGAGACTCCGGCCGTGCGGGACGGCCAGGCAACGATGCCCGGCGTCGGCGAGACAACGGGCGAGGGCGGCGCCCATTTCACCTGCACCCAGGAATCCGATTTTCACGGCCGGACACCCGTTGGAAGCCTACCGCAACGAGTGGAAGTGCGGCGGGGTGCCGGTACCAAGGGTCTGCCGTCAGGCATGGTGGCTGTCTCCTCGAACCCGACCGAGCAGGATGTGCTTCCAGGGCGACGGGAACGGGCCTACCGGCACTTCGATCAGGCACGGCCCGTCAAGGGCGATGGCCGTCCGGAGACAGGAATTGAGGTCCTCCGGCGTCTCGGCCCGCTCCGCATGGACGCCAAAGCTCCGGGCGAGAGCCACGAAGTCCGGGCTGGTCAAGTCGGAGGCGATGTAGCGGGCACCGTAGTCCTCACGCTGCATGGTCTGGACATTGCCGTAGGCGTTGTCGTTCATGACTATCACATTCACCGGGATGGCGTGGTGGACGGCCGTTGCCAGTTCGGCGATGGTGAAAAGAGCGCCACCGTCGCCGGCAATCGAGACCACCGGCGTGTTCGGACACGCCCGGGCCGCGCCGACCGCGGCGGCGATTCCCCAGCCCAGGGTTCCCTGGTATCCGGTTGAGAGAAAGCGCATTGGCCGATCGACCGGAAAGGCAAATCGCGCCACGTAACCGATCTGGGTGAGTTCATCGACGAAGATAGCATCGTCGGGCATCGCGTCCCGAATGGCCCGGAGCCAGCGCAGCTGGGGTGCGAGATCGGCCGCGATCCGGTTCCGGACCGACTTGGAAACCTCGGCGATCCGACGACGCCACCGAACCCTTTCGTCCTGTTTCGGGAGAAGGGCGAGGAGTTCGGGCAGGGCCTTGGCCAGATCGGCGTGCAGTCCGATTTCAGGGGTCCCGGCCCGGGCCAGCGATCCGGCGTCGATGTCGATATGCAGGACACCGATCCCGTCATCCAGCCCCCAATGGTGTTTCTGCGCAACGAGTCGCGTCCCGAGGCCGATGACCAGATCGCATTCCGGCCATAGGGCGTGACCGTCCCGAGGGCTCAGGCAAAGCGGATCCCACGATGGCATGACGCCGCGGCCGTTTCGGTTGGCAATCACGCCGGCGCCAATGCAGCGGGCAAATGCCCGGACCGATTCGGCGTGGTCCTGGGCTCCGCCGCCGACGACCACGAGCGGTGACCGCGACCGGGTGATCCGCTCTGCAGCCGCCACGAGAGCGGCAGCGTCGGGAGTCGGTGCGGGATTCCGTGTCCCTTTTGGAGATTCCGGTTCTGACCGGTTTTCCCGTCGCCAGAGATCGACCGGAATCTCGGCGACGACAGGCCCCCGGGGGCCGGTCAGAAGTGCGTCCCAACATTCGCGCAATTGACCCGCTGCCGCCCCGGAATCCGTGATTCGGACGGCATGCCGGGTGAGTGAGCGGGCGATCCCGATCTGGTTGTTGATTTCGTGGAGATGGCCGAGACCCTTGCCCTCGTCCGATCCCGGTATTTGCCCGACCAGCCCGAATACGGGAGCGTAGAGGGAGTGCGCGGTACAGAGAGCCGCCGAGCCGTTGAGGAAGCCGGGGCCCGGCACCACGCTGAAGGCCTGAGGACGCCGGGTTGCCAGCGCCGCGCCGAGGGCCATGTAGACAGCCCCCTGCTCATGGCGCGCCTGAACCGGTTTCAACTCGTTCTGCCGGTGATAGAGCGCGTCGAAAAAGGGGTCATTCTGGTAGCCCGGGACGCAATACAGGGTGTCGATCCCGTTGGCGATCAGGGACTCGAGTGCCAGGTCGGCAACGGTCTGGCCCAATGGTCGTTCTCCCGAGAAGCCCCCGTACCGGGTCCCCGGACGGCAGTTCGGACTTCGCCACGTCTATCCGCTACCGAGGCGCCCGATGTCAAAGCCGAATCCAGTTGCTGGCGGGTGAAATCCTGCGGTGCCGGGCCGGCGCTGGCCGGTTGGCGCCCGGTCAGAACAGGCCCGGATTGAGCGGGGAGGCGGCGGTCAGCCCGCCGTCCACGGTGAGGCAGGCACCATTCACGAAAGCCGCGTCCTCGGACGCGAGCCAGCTCACCAGGTTGGCGATGTCCGCGGGAACGCCCAATCGTCCCGACGGATGGCGTCGAACGGCGTCCAGGCGAGCCGCATCCGGGTCCTTGGCCAGCGCGAAAGCGTCGTCCGCCATGCCGGTAACGATCCAGCCCGGGCAGATGGCGTTGCAGCGAACCGCCGGTCCATGATCGATCGCAATCGAACGGGTGAGACCGTGAACGAAGGCCTTGGACGCATTGTAAAGCGCCATTCCGGGATCCGCCTGCACGCCGGAAATCGATCCGATATTGACGATGACGCCGCCGGCGTCTGTCAGGGGCGGAAGGGCCGCCCGGCACATGTTGAAGACACCCCGACAGTTGACGCCGATCACCCGGTCCCAGTCCGCGTCGGTGCTGTCGGCGACCGGCTTTTCGATCTGGACACCGGCATTGTTGACCAGAAGCGACAACCGTCCGAAGCTCGACAGGGCCTCGCTGACGACGCCTTCGGCGTCCGTGGTATCGGCCACATTGGCGCGAACCCAGACGACGGGACTCGGCAGGTCCCTGGGGCGCGAGGACCGGCTGCAGGTGATGACCCGGACATCGTCCCGGACGAGCCGGTCGACGATGGCGCGCCCGATCCCCCGGCTGCCACCCGTGACGATTGCCACCCGATCCATCATGAACTGTTCCTGCTTGCCGTCCGGAGATTCGGAGGCCGCCCGGCGATGCCGGGTCGCCGGTGCCGCCGACCGTTCAGCCGAACGGGTCGTTGTCACGGCTCAGAGCCGCATCTGCTGAACCTGCGCCGTGAGTCCGCCGTCAAGCACCCAGAGCTGACCGGAGGCGTAGGCAGCTTCATCCGAGGCCAGCCAGTTGACCAGATTCGCCACGTCTTTCGGAGTGCCGTACCGCCGGAGCGGATGAACATCCCGAACGGCCGTCTGCAATTCGCCGAGCGTTTGGCCAGCACCGCCGGACCCGTCGCCGGCAAAGAAGCTCTGCAGCATTGGCGTGTCAACGTAACCCGGGCAGACGGCATTGACCCGGATCCCTTCCGGTCCGTGGTCGCAGGCCATCGCACGCGTGAGCGCGTGAACGGCGCCCTTGGATGCACAATAGGCGGCGAGCCCGGGGTCGGCGATGAATCCGTCGTAAGACCCGAAGTTGATGATGCTGGCAGAACCCGAATGTCGGGCTGCCTGTCGCAGGAGCGGCAGCGCATGTTTCGACGTCAGAAATGTCCCGGTCACATTGACCGCGAGGACGCGGTTCCAGTCTTCAAGCGTGGTCTCATCGATGGTTTTCTCGATCTCGATGCCGGCGGCATTGACGAGAACATCCAACCGGCTCTCGTCCCGCCCGATCCTGGCCATGGCGGAGCGGACCGAATCCTCGGCCGTGACGTCGAGGCGGATGAATGGTCCATCACGAGTGCCGGGTTTGGCGGTTTCTCCAGATGCGTTCATGGAGCCGCTTTTCGTGATGTCGGCCGGATAGACGACGGCGCCTTCGGATCGGAATCGCTCGCAGATGGCCCGGCCGATTCCGCCGCGGCCGCCCGTGACCAGCGCGACTTTTCCGGCCAGTATCGGCGCCTTCGTCTCGCACATCAGGTTTTGCACTCAATCAAGGGCGCGACTCGAGGCGTCCCTGTAGGCCGCGAGGACCAGTCCCTGGAAGTGATGGACCGCATGTTCCGACAGTCCCGACCCGTCGGGATCATCGACGATCCGCCCTTGCCGGAAGGCTGGTGTGCTCATGCCCTTCTGGACACTTTCGCAAATGGCAATGTCCTCGGCCTGCAGGACATCGTCGATATAACGGATCGACTCCCGTTCGGCAGCGTTCGGTTCCGGCGTCTCGAGGAAAAAGTCGTAAGTCTCGTGGGTGTTGTCGGGGCCCGTGGGGATGATGTTGAGCACGATCATGGATGACCGGCCAGGGTAGCGCATCAGGCAGGTGGTCGGCCACAGCCACCAGACCGCATGGGTCCGGACCGTGGCGTTGGAGACATCATAGGCCGTGTTCGCCGACGTCCCGGCATCGGCCATATGGCTCGAATGGATCTCGTGGGTGGTCACCCGGTAGCTGTCCATGTCGACCAATGTGCAGAAATCCTTGTGGGCGGTCGGGCAGTGGTAGCATTCGAGGAAGTTGTCAACGACCGTCTTCCAGTTCGCCCGGATGTCATAGGTGAGGCGGTGGGCAAAGGTCAGTTGTTCGACATCGGGCGCCCAGTGACGGATCTCCGTATCGAGGGATCCGCTCTGTTCCCGGAGGGGCCGGGCCTGAGGATCGAGATTGACGAAGACGAACCCGCAGAATTCCTCGACCGCCAGACGATCGAGGCAAATCTCCGAGGGATTGAAGCCATTCAGACGTTCGGTCCGGGGTGCCCGGCGAAGATGTCCGTCCAGACCGTACACCCAGGCGTGGTAAGGGCAGAGGATCCGGGTGGTGACGCCGCTGCCCTTGAGGAGCACATGGGCGCGGTGCTTGCAGACATTGTAGAAGGCGCGAAGCGTTCCCTCGCCATCGCGAATGACGACCACCGGCCGGCCGGCGACCTCGACCGAGACATAGGAGCCGGGTGCTCGAAGTTTCTCAACGTGGCACACCCATTGCCAACTCCGGGCCAGGATGGCCTCCTGATCGACACGAAACCAGCCGGGTTCGACATAGGCGTCCTTCCGGAGCGACAGTGACGACGACGGGTCATCGTCGTAACCGCTGGAGATGTCCGCAAAGGCCCGGGGCGTGGGATAGGCGTCCATGGCAATCCCCGATCATACGTTTGGTCACCGTCATGCGGCGGGACATGGATTCGGTGCCGGCCCTTCTACAGGCCCGGAACCGGGATCGTCCATCGGTCCCTCGGGCGGTTCGTTTCAACCCGGTTTTCGAATCGGCTGATTCAGGACGGTCGCGGAACGATTCGGTCGACCGGGTGGCCGCTCGGCCCTTGCTCAGGAGCCCGAACGGGCGGCCCGGAACCATGCCACGATGGTGGCTCGGCTTGTTTCGTCCATCTGGAGCACGTTCGGGGGTGGCATCGCGTGGCTGATCCCGGCCTGGAGATAGATCTGCCACGCGTGGCGCGCCACATCGGCCCGGGTTTCCAGGACGATTCCGTTGGGTGGCCAGAGGATTCCGGCCTGGACGGGTTCCCGGGCGTGGCAGAATGAACAGTTGGCGATGACTACGTCATGGGCGTCGTCGAATCCCTCAGCGGCAGCGAATCGTTGCTCATGTGGCGTGAGAGCCCGGGATTCGGCCGCTGGCGTCTGGCTGCCGAACATCGGGGCAGTGGAAAGCCAGACGATCAGGAAGAACAGCATCAGGGTTACGGCCCAGGTCCACCACGGCTGCTGTTGTTGGGCGTGCATGGTATTAAAGAAATGCCGGATCGTGACGCCCATCAAAAACACCAGGCTGGCGATGATCCAGGCGTATTCCGTGGCAAAGGCCAGCGGATAATGATTGGCCAGCATCAGGAAGATGACCGGCAGTGTCAGGTAGTTGTTGTGGGTCGATCTCAGCTTGGCGATCTGGCCCAGCCGGGGGTCGGGCGCCCGGCCGTTCTTAAGATCCTCGACGACGATTCTTTGGTTGGGTATGATGATCAGGAAGACGTTGGCGGTCATGATTGTGGCCGTGAAGGCCCCGAGATGCAGAAGTGCGGCACGGCCGGTGAAGACCTGGTTGTAACCCCAGGACATGGCCACCAGCATGACGAACAGGAGCAGCATCAGCAGGGTGGCGCGGTCTCCGAGCGGCGACCTGCAGAGGACGTCGTAGACAACCCATCCCACTGCCAGCGACAACCCGGAAATCAGGATCCCTTGCCAGAGATCGAGTTCGGCGCGGGTTGGATCGAGGAGAAAGATCTCGCCGCCGACCCAGTAGATGATGATCATCAGCGCTGCACCCGAGAGCCACGTGGCGTAACTCTCCCATTTGAACCAGATCAGGTGTTCGGGCATCTGCTCCGGTGCCACCATGTACTTTCGGATATGGTAGAATCCGCCACCGTGGACCTGCCATTCCTCGCCGTGGACGCCCGGGGGCAGTCCTGGTTGGCGCTTGAGACCAAGATCCAGAGCGATGAAATAGAAACTCGATCCGATCCAGGCGATGGCCGTGATTACGTGCAACCAGCGAACGGCAAAACCGATCCAGTCCCACAGGACAACAAGGTCATACATGGCCTGCCTCCGCAGATTCGTCCGTCGTAGAGTAACGCCGAATACGAAGATTCGCAGAGGAATTCAGATCGGGGGCGCAACGCATGAGCGTACCGGACCTTGAATCGCTCTGTTCGCGATGGTGCCGTATGTCGCGAATTCCACGGGATTCATCATGGCTCGCCGGTCCCGTCGGACCGCCCCCGCTGATACCTGCCAAACTGCTGGCCTGCACATCACTTGATCGTGTTGCAACCTCGAAATTCACAGGATCGCCATCGTAATTTCCATCAACGGAATTCATCCGACGTTACGGCGTTACACATTATCTGTTCGATTGACCGGGTGGGGGCAGGATGTCTCCAACGCAGCTCCAGCCGGGTATTGACTTGCTTGCCACCGACCCGCTTGCGAATCCCGCCGGGACGGCGGCCGAAGGCGCGGGTTAGCGCATCGTACGCGTATTGGCACGGTCATGGCCTCTGCCATGGAAGAACCGGTTGGCTCCGCTCCGGAAAGTCTTTGAAAGGGGGCCCGTGAAAGCATTAGACTTGATCGGAGTGGACCGGGGATATGACGGTCCCGGAGACTCGGGAGGCAGAGTAGCAGGATGAAACGGTATCCACGCGACATGACCGGATATGGTGATCGGCCACCCGCTGCCGACTGGCCGGACGGCGCTAGGATCGCCGTGCAGATCGTTCTCAATTACGAGGAAGGCGGGGAGAATTGCCGGCTGCATGGCGATGATGCGTCGGAAGCCTTCCTCAGTGAAATCACCGGTGCCGCGCCCTGGCCGGGGCAGCGTCACTGGAACATGGAATCGATCTACGAATACGGTGCCCGCGCCGGGTTCTGGAGGCTCCACGGGCTCCTGAAGTCCTTGCCGGTGACCGTCTTCGGTGTGGCGACCGCGCTCGCCCGGGCGCCGGAACCGGTCCTGGCGATGAAGGCGGCCGGGTGGGAGATTGCCTGCCACGGTCTCAAGTGGATCGAGCACAAGGACCTGGAGGAAGCCGAGGAACGCGCCATGATCGCGGAGGCGATCCGGTTGCATGGGGAGGTGGTCGGAGATCCGCCCCGGGGTTTCTACGTCGGCCGGTGTTCGATGAACTCGGTGCGGCTGGCGGCGGAAACCCGGCAGTTTGACTATGTTGCCGACAGCTATGCCGATGATCTTCCCTATTGGCTGCAGGTCGACGGGCACAATCAGCTGGTCGTTCCCTATACGCTCGATGTCAACGACATGCGCTTTGCCATCATGGCTGGGTTTTCGGCCGGCGATCAGTTCGAGACCTATCTCAGGGACAGTTTCGATACGCTCCTGGCCGAAGGTGAGGCCGGGTCCCCGAAGATGCTCTCGATCGGGCTGCATTGTCGGCTCGCCGGCCGCCCGGGCCGTTTTGCTGCGCTCAGGCGGGCGATCGACCACATGGCCTCCCACGAGGGCGTCTGGTTCGCAACACGTCTCGAGATCGCCGAACATTGGCGTCGGCATCATCCGCCGGTGACGGAGAACCGGCCGTCTGAAATGGACTGCGAGGCGTTTGTGGCGGCCTTCGGCGGTATCTTCGAGGATTCGCCCTGGGTCGCCGAGTCCGCTCACGCGCTGGAGTTGGGGCCGACCCATGATACGGCGATCGGAGTGCATGCGGCCCTCGTCCGGGTGTTCCGGAGCGCTGGTGCCGCGCGCCGCCTCGATGTCCTGAAGGCGCACCCTGACCTGGCGGGACGGCTTGCCCGGGCCCGGCGACTGACACCGGAGTCGACGCGGGAGCAGGCCTCGGCCGGGCTCGATGCCCTGAGCGATGCCGAGTTCGCCGAGTTCGCCGAACTCAACGGTGCCTATACTGCCCGGTTCGGATTTCCCTTCATCATTGCCGTTCGCGATCACGACAAGGCGTCGATCCTCGCCACCTTTCGACGGCGGCTCGGGAACGCGCCCGATGCCGAACTCGATGAAGCCTGCCGTCAGGTCGAGAGGATCGCCGAGTTTCGTCTCCGGGACATTCTCCCCCGATGAATCCTGTGATTCGGACCCGTCCGATTTCGGCAGACGCCTTCGCGCCCTTCGGAGACGTCATCGATGTTTCCGGGTCGCCCGATGTCATCATCAATCAGGGGTTTTGCGAACGTCACCATGACCGGGCGAAACTGGACTTTGGTGGAGGCCGGGCCGGGATCAGCCTGTTCCGGGCGAAGCCCAGGGCGCTGCCGCTTCGTCTGGACATGATGGAAAGTCATCCCCTGGGTTCCCAGGCTTTCATTCCCATGTCTCTCGATTCGTTCCTGGCCGTGGTGGCCGAGGACCGGGACGGAACTCCTGGCCGGCCGCGGGCCTTCGTCACGGAACCTGGCCAGGCGATCAATCTTCATCGTGGCTGTTGGCACGGTGTCCTGACGCCGCTCCATGCACCCGGCCTCTTTGCGGTCATTGACCGGATCGGTGACGGTAGGAACCTCGAGGAGCACTGGTTCGATCAGTCATTCATCATCGAGACGGGTTCCTGATTGGCCCGGGCCGGCGGGATGCTGGCCCCGGCCGTCAATTCCGTCTGTTGGATTCTGGGCTCCGCTGGCGAGGAGGCCCGAATCCGGATCGGGTGACGATGGATTGCCCGGCTGGGAGACGGGTCCGGGACTGGGCTTACGCCAACACCAAAGAGCAGATCGTTAGGATCGTCGATAAACTTGGGCCGGTCACCAGTCCCGAAGGAGGCCGCTGGCGGCAAAAGGGAAACTGTGCATGTACGATTCGTCTTCATGACCGTCACTGGTGTTTTCTCTTGCCTCTGACGGGCAACGTCTCCTTTTTTGATGTCAAGAAACGTCTGAGAAATCTATGAGTGACGCTCGCAGAGTGTTGCTATTCTGATTGGACGAGGCTGCGGGCGGCGTTTCCGGATCTATAGGAAAAGTGCTGCATGTCTGCAAAATGATCAGGGACAAGGGCGCCAGGATCATCACCCTGTTGCCGACGGCATCGGTGGAAAGAGCGTCGCAGGTGCTGCGTGACGCACGAATCGGGGCCATTCCCGTCGTTGACGAACGGCTGGATAGCAGGCATCGTCTTGGAAGGAGCCATCGTCCGCGGGGTTGCCGGCCTGGGTGCCGGGGTTCTTGCGGATCCCGTCTCGGCCCTCGTGACGCGCGAGGTCCGGACCTGCACGCCCGACTCGTCGATCGACCAATTCATGGAGCAGATACTCGATGGACGTATCCGCCATCTCCCCTTCGCAGATCTGAGCTCGTTCATCGGTATCGACAGCGTCGGCGACGTCGTCAAGCAGGGGCATGCCGGGGTGCTGGCGGTCAGGGATACGTTGCACCGGTACATCCGCGAGGCTTCGGTCCAGGCCATCGACTACGACTGAGCCGGTCCGCCCGCCGGCCGCCCTGACCGCGAGCTTGCCCGGATGCTCGCGTCGGGCCCGCCGTTCAGGGAGCCACCAGCCCGGCAAGACGACGGCTGAGGCGAAAGATGCGGGTGAGGTTTGCGATCAGCTCCATCTCTCTCGTATAGGCCGCCAGCCGTTTCGGTTCGTCCACCACCAGGTGATCGAGCGAGTGGTGGACCATGTTCTGGGCCATCTCCGCCATCTCCGGTTTCATCCTCCGCACCTGGCGGGCGAGTTTCGTGTCGGTCTCGCGCAACGCATCGGTCGACCCGCGCAGCGCATCTCCGACCTTTTCGTGGTAGTCGCGGATGGTGTCCGCAGTCACGTCGCTGACGGCAACGCCGTCCTCGGCCAGCTTCTGCCCGAGTCCGACCAGGTTGGTCTCGATGAGATCGCCGATGTGCTCAATCTGGTTGGCCGCCTGTATCAGCCGGAGCAGCGCATCCGTCTCGTAGCGGGCCAGTTCTCCCGAGCTGATCTGCCCGAGGTAGGTGACGATTCGGGCGTGCAGCATGTCGACGTCGACATCCATCTCAGCGATTTCCTCCAACCGGGTGGTGTCGTGGGCGAACGTGGGTTCGAGGAACGCGTTGTACATGTCGTTGACCCGGTCTCCGAGCCGACCGATCTCCAGTTGCGCGCGCTCCAGGGCCAGGGCGGGCGTGTCAAGAAGCACCGCGTCCAGGTACTTCGGCTCGTACCGGGCGTCGAGCTCCTCGGCCTCGGTGAGCGGCCGGTCGGGCACCACCCACTCGCAGAACCTGGCGAACACTCCCGCAAACGGCAGGAACAGGAAGGCGATGCCCACGTTGAACAGAGTGTGGGCGTTGGCCACCTGGCGCGGAGTGTCGGCGGCCAGCCGGTCCATGCCGGTCAGGTGTTCGGCGGCCGGAGAGATGTTGCGCACCAAGTCGGCGAATGGCGGAATGAACCAGACGATCAGCAGCACTCCGACAACTTTGAAGGTTACGTGGGCCACTGCCACGCGGACCGCTTCGCGCGGCTTGCCGATGGCGGCCAGTCCGGCGGTGGCACAAGTGCCGATGTTGGCGCCAAGGGCCAGCGCGATGCCGCCTTCCAGGGAGATCAGGCCCTGCGATGCGAGCACGATGACGATGCCCATGGTCGCCGACGATGACTGGACGAGGGCTGTGAACAAGGTCGAGACCAGGATCCCGATTAGAGGGTTGGAGACGTTCTGCATGAGGGCGATGAAGGGCTCGTAGCTTCTGAGCGGCTTCATCGCCCCGCTCATGACCGCCATGCCGAAGAAGATCAGGCCGAGACCCATGATCAGCAGCCCGTACTGCCTGATGTCCTCCTTCTTGCTCCCGAAGGTCATCAGGAATCCGGCCGCGACCAGCAGCAGCGCGTATTTCTTGATCGGAAACGCGACGATCTGCGCGGTGATCGTAGTCCCGATGTCGGCACCGAGGATCACGCCGATAGCCTGCGACAGCGACATCAGGTTCGCGGACACGAACCCCACCAGCATCACCGTGGTGACCGAGGACGACTGGATGATGGCGGTGACCAAGGTCCCCGTGACCAGCCCCATGAGCCGGTTGGTCGTCAGCTTGCCGAGAATCTGGCGCATCCTTTCGCCGGCGACGACCTTGAGGGATTCTCCCATCTGTTCCATTCCGAACAGGAACAGGGCCAGCCCCCCGGAGAGCTGGATGAGCATCTCGTTCCAGTCGAGACCCACACCGCCGGTGGCGGCGGAGCCCGGCGTTGCGAGCATCCAGAGCGCGATGCCAAGCCCCATCCCGAGCGCGACGCGCACGCCCGTTCGCCGGCAATCTGCCAGCATGCGATCGGTCATGGCCCCATTCCCCGGCGCCTGCCCGCAGCGGTCGACGCCCTCGAGGTGCTGTCACCCTTTGAAACCATTTCTCTCAGTGCCCTTTGGCCGGAGGACGTAGCGGCCGGTATCGGGGATGGTGAGGATACGTGATTGTCCAGGGGTAATTGACCTTCCTCAAGTTCAATGGAATAGCGCAAGTTCACAAGTATACAAGTTTGAATTCCTATGCGCAAATGTTCATGAAGTCCCACTGGGAATTTGACATAACTCCGGACTTACCTGGAAGTTCGCTCGTTTCAGCGCCCCCGAATTCGAGGCCATCCAGGCCAGGTACTGCAGGCCTTCCGGGAAGAGATCGTCCTTTCGGGAAGGAAAACGTCCATCGGTCCGGAAGAACCGGAACTGGAGGGCAACCCGGATCCGGCTGTCAGGATTGAAGCCCTCAACAATACCGAATCGTCGAAATTAAGGCTTCAGCATTGAAGAAAGGAACGATCAGACAAGTACGCCTTCCCCAGGCAAGGATGGCTGATCACAGATCAATAGCAGGTCGGCGTTTATGCCTCATTTGTGCGCGTTTTGTTCTTCAAGATGTCCAAATATTCGGCTTCGACCCGTGTAGGCCATCGAGAGGGCAAATCGGTTCACACGGTGCCCCTCAGGAGCGCTCTCGTGTTGCTGACAGACAATGACACGGGTTCTTGATGCTCAGGAGCGGCTGAGAAGCGTTCCGGCATCCTCACCAACCCGAGAACAGGCCGGATTCGGTTGTTTGCACCCCGAAACGAAAATAATGCCCTGCCCGCCCGTGGCGGAGATCCTCGCCACCAACCAGCTTCATGGCATCGAGTTTATGAAGTCTATGCATGGACACCATGAACTTCCCAAGAACATCTCAAGGACTCACTCACGAACCGCGATGCGCCCGGAACCAGCTTCCCGCCCAAGGACTACCTTGCCTGGCACGATGACGTCCACGCTGCGGCCGACATTGCATTCCAGGGGAACCGGTCGTGCAGGCTCACCCGGAGTTTCCTGTTCGTCGGGCTCCGCAGTGTGGGGAAGACGGTACTCCTCAATGAAGTGGGCCGCATTGCTGAAAACCATGACGTTATGTCCGTTTTAGTCGAAGTCGGTACGAATGGCCTGTTCACGCATCATCATCACAGCCCTTCGGTCAGTTCTACTGAAACGGGATAGGTAGTGATGGGATTGCCGAACCGCGCTGCGAAGAATTCGATCCAAATCCGGATCCCCATGGCAGGCAATCAGCGTCGAAACCACTGCCCCAGCCTTAACCCGGGACGACAAGCAACAACGGAACCCGCGGATCACCGAAGACGCGAGATTGGCCACTCGTGGTAAATGTACGAGCGAAACTGCCACAAGCACGGTCCGAGACTTTTTCGAGGCGAGAATGCGAGCCAATCCGGCAATAATTGACCAAATTTTTGGGGGTGTTGCGCCTCCGAAGAGAAACAGCGTGACCCGGATCACGCTGCAAATCGGCGATGGTTACCATCAGAGTAAGGAAAGTGCGTTATCAGCGCATATCGTACTGAATTGCACCATCCGGGCAGACCGGGTTGTTCCGGTCGTAGCGTGCTCGGCAGATTTTGGTGGTTCCCTTATGGCTGTTCGCCGTTCCAGACGTGCGCAAAGGCCGTATACTCCCCGACTACGGCGTTGCAGGTGTCTCGACACCCTTGGCTTGCGCGGCTGTGGCGAGCGCTGATGAAACGCGAACTGTTCAAACGGCATAGTCCTCTTGGAAACCTCCGGCCTTCAGGCCGGGGAGGATGCTAACCGTAACTGGAGACGTCCGAACCGGCGAGAGCCGCAATGTTCAAGAGGCCCCGGACGGAAACGCCAGGCGTTACGATGTGGGCCCGGTTGCCCATACCCATGAGAATCGGCCCGACCTCGATGCCCCCGCTAGCGCTTTTCAGCAGTGTTCGCGCTGCACCGGCGGCATCGGTGTTGGCGTAGATCAGGACATTGGCACGGCCGTCGAGACGGTTGCCGGGCAGCAGGCGTTCGCGAAGCTCGGGATCGAGCGCTGTATCCGTGTGCATTTCGCCTTCGTAGCAGAAGTCGCGGGGTAGGGCGTCAAGGAGGGTCAGCGCACCCCGCGCCACCCGTCCCGAAGTGCAATCACGATCGCCGAACTGTGAACCCGAACAGAGCGCGATCTGCGGTTCAATCCCGAACCGACGAGTGTGTCTTGCGGCCCCGACGACCGTCGCGGCAAGGGTCTCCGGGGTCTGTTCGGTATTGACCTGGGTATCGGCAACGAAAAGCGGACCGTCGTCGAGGATGATCAGCGACAGCGCCCCCAGGGGAGCCAGACCGTCGGTTGCCAGCATCTGTTCGACGTATCGGAGATGCCAGTGATACTGTCCGAACGTGCCACAAATGAGGCTGTCGGCGTCGCCGCGGGCGACCATGACGGCCGCGATGGCGGTCGTATTGGTCCGGAGGATGGCCCGGGCGAGATCGGGGGTCACGCCGGCGCGGTGTTGCGCCCGGTGATAGGTCTGCCAGTAGTCGCGGTAGCGGTCGTCCTGCTCGGGATTCACGACCGTAACGTCCTGCCCGAGGCGAATCGCCAGACCGGCCTTCCGGACCCGGGTTGCGATGACCTCCGGCCGGCCAATCAGGATCGGAAGGTCGACCCCGTCCTCGACCATCGCCTGTGCGGCCCGGATCACGCGCAGGTCCTCGCCTTCGGCGAAGGCGATCTGGCGCTTTGACTGGCGCGCCGCCTCGAAGACCGGCCTCATGATGAAGGCCGACCGCCAGACCTGCGCCTCCAACCGGTCCCTGTAACGGTCGAGGTCGAGATTTTGCTGTGCGACCCCGGATTCCATGGCGGCCCGCGCCACGGCGACGGCCACCCGCGGCAGGATTCGCCGATCGAAAGGCTTGGGAAGCAGGGAGTCCGGCCCGAATGTCAGCGGTTCCCCGAGGTGCACATTCGCGTCATCGGATGATGTGGTCTCACGGGCAATGGCTGCGATGGCTTCGGCGCAGGCCAGTTTCATCGCGTCGTTGATGTCCCGGGCTCCGGCGTCGAGAGCGCCCCGGAAAATAAACGGGAAACAAAGGACGTTGTTGACCTGGTTCGGGAAATCCGATCGGCCGGTGGCGATGATCGCGTTTGGCGCCGCGGACCGGGCCACGTCCGGCATGATCTCCGGGGTCGGATTGGCGAGCGCGAAGATGATCGGGGTGTCGCACATTCTGGAGACGTCCCGGGCCCGAAGCAGGCCGGGGCCGGAGAGGCCCAGGAACATGTCGGCCCCGTCAAGGGCCTCGGATAGGGTGATCGTCGTCGAACCCCGGGCGAACGCCATCTGCTCGGGGCAGAGATCGGTCCTGCCGCCGTGGAGCGGCCCGTCCTTGTCGAAGACCTGAATTCCGGCGGGCGGAACGCCCATGGTCCGAAGCATGGAAAGACAGGCGATGCCGGCCGCCCCGGCGCCAAGCGCCACCACTCGTATGGAGTCGGGCGATTTGCCGGCGATGCGGAGAGCGTTCGATGCGGCGGCCGCTACGACAATTGCCGTCCCGTGTTGGTCGTCATGGAACACCGGGACACCCATCCGCTCCCGGCAGAGGCGTTCCACGGTAAAGCAGTCGGGGGCCCGAATGTCTTCAAGGTTGAAAGCCCCGAACGTCGGTTCCAGCCGGCAGATGAGTTCGGCAAGAGCCTCGGGGTCGGGCTCGTCGACCTCGATGTCAAAACAGTCGATTCCGGCGAATCTCTTGAACAGGACCGCCTTGCCTTCCATCACCGGCTTGGCGGCCCCGGCGCCAATGTCGCCGAGACCCAGAACGGCGGTTCCGTTGGTGATCACGGCCACGAGGTTTCCACGCGCCGTGTAGCGAGCGGCGTCGAGCGGTCGCTTGGCAATTTCCAGACAAGCCTCCGCGACCCCGGGCGTGTAGGCCCGCGCCAGGTCCCGGCCAGTTTCCATCGGCTTGGTTGCGCGGATCTCCAGCTTCCCCGGTTTCGGATGGGCGTGATACTCGAGCGCAGCCTGGCGGGCCGCCTTTCGGCCGGAGTCCGGGGTATCCATGTCGGTATCTGTTGCCATGAGGGGCCTCCCTGCCGCACGCGCTGTCTACCGAATCCCCTCACTGAATCCCACAAGGAGGCGGCATCGGGATCCGGCGGTCCGAGGATACTGGTCGATGGCCGCCGCCTGCCTCTCGCGGAATTCTCCGGCAGAGCCTGAATCGAACGTCTGTCGTCTGCCTTCGATTGTCGGAACGGGACCGGGGTTCAGCTTGTCGAAAGGTAAGATTTGTATACACGCTAACCGATTCATGCAGCAATTTTCGAATTTCTTCAGAAAACAGACTTGAATTGTATACATCTACGTGAATACCGGGTGTATGTCGGATTCGACAACTTCGACGTCCCGAAGCCGGACCGGGCTGATGTTGCTTCGGGACAGGATCATGCGGGGCCAATTTCGGCCAGGTGATCGTCTCTACGAGGTTGAAGTGTCGAAAGCGCTCGGAATGTCTCGAACGCCGTTGCGGCAGGTGTTGGCGTCGCTTGCCCATGAGGGCCTTCTCGAACGGCGGTCAGGTGGCGGCTTCGTGGTCCGGAAATTCACCCTGGAGGACGCCTGTGACGCCATCGAATTGCGGGGTCTGCTCGAGGGAACCGTGGCCAGGCGGGCCGCCGAACAGGGTCCGGCGGAGACGGCGCTGGCGGCCATGCGTTCGGCTGTGGAGGCACTCGATCGAGTGGTCGGAGCCGGCGCCGAAGCCCTGGATTTCAGTGCCTACACGGAGTTCAACGCCGGCTTCCACAAGGCCCTGGCCGGCCTGGCGACGAGTTCGATCCTGGCAGGCGAACTCGCCCGGGTCCTGAAACTGCCCTTTGCGTCGCCCAGCGCTTTTCTTCAGGCCCAGGCCAACGTCCTCTCGTTCCGAAGAACACTGATCACGGCCCAGTCCCAGCATCAACAGTTGTTGGAGGCGATCCAGCGGGGCGAGGGAATGCGCGCCGAGTTCATCGCTCGCGAACACGCTCATCAGGCGCGGGCCAACCTCGAGACCATCGTGCGGGAGGATCCGGGGCTTGCCGAAAGCCTCCCCGGTTGGACGTTGTTCGCCCGGAACAACGGTCGCGATGCGGCAACCGCCTCCCCGTAACCGACAATCCGAAACCGAAGGTCAGACGCGAGGAACGGAATGCCCCCGAGAACCCTGCAGGACGTCATGGATGCTGCGCCCGACTGGGTTGAGGCGCTCCGCAACAGCCGGTCCGGTGCCTATGTCTACCCGGTGGTAGCCCCGGAGTTCAGCAACTGGCGCGACGAGCAGCGAGCCTGGCGGGAATCGGCAGTCCTGTTCGACCAGTCGCACCACATGGCCGAACTGCTTCTTGATGGCCCCGACGCCGAACGGCTGCTGTCGGAGACCATCATCAACTCGGTAACGGATTGGCCGGTCGGCCGCGCCAAGCACGTGGTGCCGGTTTCGTCGAGCGGCCACGTCATCGGCGACGTGATCGGATTTCGCGACGATACCATGCGCTTCAACCTCGTCGGCCGGGTTCCGTCCGTGACCTGGTTCCAGTTCCACGCCGAAACCGGCGGCTATGACGTGATCGCGGACCGGGACGACCGTTCGCCGTCCCGGCCGATGGGACGGCCGGTGACCCGGCGGCACTACCGATTCCAGGTCCAGGGGCCGGCCGCAACGAAGATCCTCGAACGTGTCCATGGGGGGCCGTTGCCGGACATCCGCTTTTTCCGTACGGGACGTATCAACGTCGGGCAATGCCGGGTCCGGGCGCTCCGTCATGGGATGGCTGGCGTTCCGGGTCTCGAACTCTGGGGCCCCTATCCGGAAGGGGACGCCGTGCGGTCGGTCCTGCTCGACGCGGGTGCAGACTTTGGCCTGGCCCAGGTCGGAAGCCGCGCCTATGCCTCGAACACGCTCGAGTCCGGCTGGATCCCGTCACCCTTGCCGGCCGTCTACACGGGTGGCGAGATCGAAGCGCGCTACCGGAGTTGGCTCCCGGCATCGGCCTATGAAGCGACGGGGTCGATCGGTGGATCCTTCGTCTCCGGTTCCATCGAGGACTACTACTGTACGCCCCACGACCTCGGTTACGGCTTCTACATCCGCTTCGACCACGACTTCATCGGTCGGGAGGCGCTCGAAGCGATGCACGGCCGGCCGCATCGACGGAAAGTGACCTTCGAGTGGAACCCGGAGGACGTGGCCCGGGTCCATGCCAGCCATCTGCGACCCGGGCTCGCGAACTTCAAGACCATCGATGTCCCGATCTCCAACTACGCCGCCACCAGCGCCGACCGGGTCATGAAGGCCGGCCGGATTGCGGGCCTGTCGATGTTTGCCGGCTATTCCTACAATGAGCGGGCCCAGTTGTCGCTGGGGTTCGTCGAACCCGGGATCGAAGAGGACGAGGCGCTGACGCTGGTCTGGGGCGAGGAGGACGGTGGGACCGCCAAGACCACGGTCGAACGGCACGTCCAGACCGAAATCCGGGTCCGGGTGGCCAAGGTTCCCTACTCGGTGGCGGCCCGGGAGTCCTATGCCGACAGCTGGCGGACGCGGCAGTAGCAGCCGGGCCCGGTGATCGGTTAAGAGGGGATCGTCGTGAGAAAATGCCCGACCACGAGGTGGCCGTCCGACCCACGGGCGCGGCGGTCGCGGGGGTCCGTGGCAGGAAACGGGAGGCGAGACCATGGGTGACATCAGGAATGGCCGGTCCTGGTCCGACATGCCGGATACGAGCTTTCCGGATTATCGCTCGACTTCGCTCCGGGCGCCGACCCAGGCGCCGGTCCGCCTCGACGGCGGGTGGGACGACGCGGTCGCGTTGACCCCACTCTGGCCTCGCCTTGCCGATACCGATGCCGATCTCACGGTTAACGGGCGGGTCAATGGCGATCCGATCGGCGAACGCATCGTTGTCGAAGGACACCTTCGCGACGAGGCGAGCCGCCCGGTGTCCGGTGCTCTCATCGAGATCTGGCAGGCCAATGCGTCGGGCCGCTACATCCACCGGGAGGAGATCCATCCAGCGCCTCTCGATCCGAATTTCCTGGGCGCCGGGCGTTGCCTCTCGAACGCAGACGGCAGCTACCGGTTCATTACGATCAAGCCGGGTTCCTACCCCTGGGGCAATCACCGGAACGCCTGGCGTCCGGCGCATATACATTTCTCGATCTTTGGCGCCGGCCTCGCGCAACGGTTGGTTACGCAGATGTACTTTCCCGGCGATCCGACCCTTCCCTACGATCCGATTTTCAATTCCACGCCGGATGCGGCCGTTCGAAACCGGCTGATCAGCCGGTTCTCGATGGAGGAGACCGTCCCGGAATGGGCGCACTGCTACAAGTTCGACATCACGCTGGCAGGCGCCTATGCGACGCCGTTCGAGGAGGGACACGACCATGGCTGATCTTCCCGGCTTCGGTTCCATGGATCTGGATGACCGGGGCGGCCCGCATGTCTTCGTGTATGAAGACCGGAGATCCGTACCGGCGACCGCCGGTCTCACCCCCAGCCAGACGGTCGGTCCGTTCTTTGCCTATGGCCTCACACCCGGGACCTACGGGTACCCCCATGCCGAGATCCATCGCTCGGAGCTCGCCGGCGGCGTTCAGCCGGACGACCCGCATGCCGGGGGAGGATACGTACCGGGCGCAGGGACACATCTCGCGGTCGAGGGCCAGGTTTTCGACGGTGCGGACGTGCCGATCCATGACGCCCTGGTTGAGATCATCCAGGCTGATGCTGACGGACACCATGCCCGTGCCCGCCGTAACGACGGATTCACCGGCTACGGGCGATACGGGACTGGGTCCGAGGGCCCGAATGGCGACACGCGTTTTCGGTTCCGGACCGTGAAGCCGGGGGCCACGGGTCCCGGTCGGGCCCCTTCCATCACTTTCATCATCACCATGCGGGGGCTGCTGAACCACTGCATCACCCGGATGTACTTTCCCGGCGATGACCACACCGCGGACCCGGTTTTCAATCAGGTTCCCCCGGAACGCCGATCTACGCTCGTTGCCACCGAGATCGGGCCCGGTCGCGTTCGTTTCGACATTCACATGCAGGGCGAGAAGGAAACAGTCTTCTTCGACCTGTAACGATCGCGTTCAACGATCCGTTCGTCTCCAGTTCAGGCCGGGCGTCAGGCGTCGTCACCGGGAGCTGAATCCGGGCTCGTCTGTCCGTGACCGGATGCCGTCCTGTAACGGGATCCTGTCGGTGCGGACGTGTACGACGCCCGAAGGCATCGGTGTGATCGGGCGAACCCGGCAATGGACAGAAAGCAAGCGAATGATGGTGCCCGGGGGCAGAATCGAACTGCCGACACGAGGATTTTCAGTCCACTGCTCTACCCCTGAGCTACCCGGGCACGTCAGGGTCCATACGCGAATCCGGGCCTTTTAGGTCAAGGGCGTCCCGCTGTCCATAACGCGCCGGAATGCATGGTCGGGCTCAAGTTCTCAGCTCAGAGAACACCGGGCGCAGTTTCGCACGGACGCTTCAGGATCGGTGCCGCCCTGGCGAACCGGAAGCGGATTCCGAGAGCAGTCGATCGATGGCCAGGTCCTCGAGCGGAAAGCGTTCGTTCTTTCGTTGCAGTTCGAAGTGGCCGAGCGGTGTCCATCCGGCCAGGGCGGTTTCGACCGGATCCTCCCGAAAGGCTCGAGCCAAAACCGATTCCACGCTCTGCCGATTCCGGCGAGGCATCGGCGCGAAGTCGACGACGACCTGCCCGCCATAACCGCGCAACCGCAGCTGGCGCGGCAGCTCCCGGGCTGCGTCGAGGTTGGTGCGATACCCGGCGTCGGGCGAGAATCGACCGCCGGCGTTGACGTCGACGGAGACCAGGGCGTGAGTGCGTTCCAGGATCAGGGTCGGTCCGCCGGACGGGGACGCCGTTCCTCCGGATGTTCCGGGCAATCGGGCGATCGGGGTGCGGATCGCGCCGATCATGTCCCAAATCCCGAGGGTGTCGAAGCTCCCGGTTTCATCCAGCACGTCGTCAGGTTCGGGATGCATCCAGTCGACCCTGGCCCTTTGCGCGGCCGTAGGGGCCGCGAGCCTCAGGCCCGGCTTCTCCGGATCCGCGGCCACGAGGATCTGACAAGCGTCCCCGCCAGCTTCGTCGAGCTCGTCCCGGATGTCGGACAGGTTCATGTGTTCGCAGGCGCCGCGGAAGACGATACCCGTGGACTCCGGATCGAGACCGGGGATGGATTCAACTATGCCGCGCAGACCCGCACGCAGGATGTCATCGGCCCCGAACGTGCGGGAAAACCCGATTCCTGGACGGCCGGGGAACACGATGACGCTTCTCCGTTTCAGGGCAATTCGGGTGGTTACGCCCGGGGGTTTCCCAGGCGTTGGGGTCGTGTTGACCTGGACGGGCAGGAGGGCGTTCGGGCTCAGTCCGCTTCGGGCCTTCAGGAATCCCTGTTGTCCCCGGCCCAATTCGACGATGGCGCCGCCGAGCCCTTTCAACGGACGGGTGATCCTGGCCTGATAGATGGCGCCGGGCGCCGGTTGGTCCGGATCCACCGGATCGATCAGAAGATCTTCAAGCCGGCCGTCGGCGAGGCGTGCGGCCAGGCTTCGTGCGCCGGCATGATCAAGGACCAGGATCCGGCCCGGCCTCATGACCGTGGTCTTGCGGCGGCAGGTTCCGGCAGGATCCGGTATCCGGCACTGGCCAGGAGTGCGGCCGTTTCAGCGAGTGGCAACCCGACGACGTTCGAATAGGAGCCGTTGATTCGTTTTACGAGCACGGCCGCCAGACCCTGAATGGCGTAGCCGCCGGCCTTGTCCCGCCAGTCCTCCGATTGGATGAAGGCGTCGAGTTCCGCCGATGAAATCCGTTTCATTGTGACAACGGTCTCGACCACCCGCAACCAGTCGCGAGTGGCGGACCGGAGCGCGACTCCGGTCAGGACACGATGCCGCCGGCCGGAGAGCAACTGCAGCATTCGCCGGGCTTCACTCGCGTCGGACGGTTTGCCGAGAATCCGTCTGCCGGCCGCCACCACCGTGTCGGCAGCGAGAACGAGGTCTCCGGGGTCCGGGGGGACGGCCCGCGCCTTGTCCCGGGCGAGACGTCGGGCGCAGTCCCGGGGCCGTTCGCCTGCCGCCGGTTCCTCCGGCACGGCGACCGGGCACACAGCGTCGGGCGTGACTCCGATCTGGGCCAGGAGTTGCAACCGGCGCGGACTCCCCGACGCGAGAACCAGTCGCGGCCGTCCGGCTGCCCTACTTGTAGCGATAGTTGATGCGTCCCTTCGTCAGGTCGTAGGTTGTCATTTCAACCTTGACCTTATCGCCGGCGAGAACCCGGATACGGCTCTTTCGCATCTTTCCGGCGGTATGGGCGATGATCTCATGGCCATTTTCCAGTCGAACCCGAAATGTCGCGTTCGGGAGGAGTTCGATAACTGTACCATCGAACTCAAGCAATTCTTCCTTGGCCATGCCGTCTCCTGTTCACCCCAAACAATGGCGAAACCCGTTTCGGACCCCGACGGAGCGTCAATGGTCGTATTCGTGCGGGAATTCAAGCAAAAACCGGGAATTGCAGGGGCGAGAGCAAGCATCTCCGGATCGATCCGGCTTGATCGACATCGGCTTCCCGGAGGGACTGGCGCGGCGTCCTGCAGGTGATCCGGAATCGTTAATTGCCCTGCCTGGTCCGGACAAAGCGAAATCCCTCACTTAGGCGGTCAACGTCGAAGCTCCCTCAACAGCATCCGGCAATTCGGGAACCCGTAGGCGGGAAGGCGCCGCGGATCACCTTGATGCCCATGGTCACCAGGGACACGGACACCGGTACAAAGTCCCGGTTCGATGATACAAGCGCGGCGATGTCGTAGTTGTCGGCCCGGGCGAGACTGATCATGCCGGCCGTCATGCCGCATCCACACACCTTTTGCTCGGTCCCATGCATGTCGCCACCGCAATCGGGACACCGGACCATTCCCTCATGGTGGACCGGGCATACGGGTGGTGGGCGTTTTCTCCGGCGTGGATCGAGCGATAAAATTCAAGCCCGGAAACCTGCCAACCACAGTTGTCGACCGACGAATGAACTCCCGGTCGGCTTGCTGTGATGGATCATGAGATCCGTCGAATTCCAGTCCTTGAGATTCGCCGGGTGCGTCGGAATTAACGACGGCGGCTGCGGCGCATGACCGTGCCGGTCCGATCTGCGACCATTCTGTACGGAACTCACCGTCCGCATCTCGCATCGTGAAAGCGTAATTCCGGAAGTCGATGAACACGCGTACATGGTGGCGCGGGCGGCGGATCGCGGTGTCGACATGCTGCGCTCCATACAAAAACCCAAGGACGCACGAGGCGTTTCTGGAAGCGTGGTGATCGGTCCCCGTATCTCCCTATCCGGGCGGCAATCCGATGGTTTCTTGGGAAGCAATGTGTGTCAGCGCGACGGGCGATAAACCTCCTTCTTTTGAGGACAGGCAACATTGTCACTTGCGGCGGATTCCTCGTTCGGGTCGGGAAGCTGGCTGTCCCGGACGTATATTTCGGTGAGTGGATCAGCGAACCTCTGGCGGCAAAAACCCGGCGGTCACGATCAACATCGGCGATGCCCGTGACGGACAGCCCAGAGAGAGGGTCATGGTGCGGAGCGGACCGCCCGGGCTGCAGTTGTGGCCCTTACGTCCCGACGTCTTGGCCGCAAACGGCGCGGATCCAACGAAGGTCCAGCCGACGTCTGCAATGTCGCGCTGTGCGGAGATCGCGGACCCACCGTCATTTGGACGGAAGACGGGGAATTGGCACCGGCAGTTCTTCGTCGAGACTGTAGGCTGTTGTCGGAAGAAAACAGGGAACGTTCGACATCCGTTCGATTCCCGGTCACTCGCTAACGCGGAATCGGCGCAGGATGTTGTCCCGGATCTGGTCGCGAACCTGCCGATAAGACTCCAGTTTGGCCTCCCGGCTCTCCCCGAGCCCTTCCGGGTCGAGGGTCGGCCAATACTCCACTTCCAGCGACAGGTAGCGTGTGTATTCAAGAGCCCGGCGAAGCGACGCCGGGGACAGGGCGACGACCAGGTCGTAACTGCCGAGGTCGTCACCCCAATCTTCAAGATCGCCGAATGACCGGGTCGTGTGGCGGGTCAGTTCGATGCCGATCTCGCGACAGACGGCGATTGCGAATCCATCGATTTCGGAACCGCCGTGGACGCCCGCGGACTGGACGTAGATCTGTGTCCCCAGGTGTTGCTTGAGCAACCCTTCTGCCATTGGAGAGCGAATGGAGTTGTGATCGCAGCAGAACAGGACGGAGGACGGCAGGTCAGATGGCATTCCCCCTGCCTATCCCTTGAAATGCAAAACGCAGACGAGTGTAAACAGCCGCCGCGCCGTCGCCATGTCGGTTTCCACCTTGCCGTCGAGCCGTTCAAGCAGCAAACGGGCCCCTTCGTCGTGGATTCCGCGCCGGCCCATGTCGATGACCTCGATCCGTGCCGGCGGCAGTCGCTTGACGGCGTCGAAATAGGCTGTGCAGATGTCGGCATAGTCCTTGATCACCTGCCGAAACGGCGAAAGGGCCAGATGAAACGCCGCTGCCGGACGGTCGTCCTCTGTCCGAACGTCGAAGACGAGCCGCCCTTCCACGACCGAGAGTTGGAGCCTGTAAGGACCTGGGGACGGAATCCGGCCACTTCTCTCGACGAGGCCGAACTGGTTTTCTTCCAGGATGTCGAATATCGCCACCCGGCGTTCTTGTTCGACCTCCGGCGTTGGGGCCGGCAGGCCGGAATCATCGAGATGAATCCCGACGATCCGGGACGGTTTCGGCGATTCAGTCACGTGGGGCCGCGTTGAGGCGATCGAGTCGCGCTTGTACCGACAGACCATGGGCCTCAAGCGATTCCGACTCGGCCAGCGTGACGGCGACCGGACCCACGCGGGCCAGGGCTCGGGGTGTCATGCGGGTCAGGGTCGTTCGCTTCATGAAGTTCAGCACGGACAGGCCGGAACTGAACCGTGCGTTTGCCGATGTCGGCAGCACATGGTTGGGCCCGGCGGCGTAGTCGCCCACTGCTTCCGGAGTCCAGGGTCCGAGAAACACGGCTCCGGCATTGCTTACTCTTTCGACCAGGGAATCCGGTTCGGCAACCATGAGGGACAGGTGTTCGGGGGCGATCCGGTCGGAGATCTCCACGGCTTCGTCAAGGTTCCGGACCTGGATAACCGCGCCGTGACTCCGCCAACTGCGGTCCGCGATCCGGCGTCTCCCGAGTCTCTTAAGCCATGGGTCGATCGCCGCCAGGACCTTTCCCGCGAGTGACGCGTCATCGGTGACGAGAACCGCCCGTGCACTCTCGTCATGTTCAGCCTGGCTCAACAGGTCGATGGCGATCCACTCGGGATCGTTGGCGCTGTCGGCAATGATCAGGATTTCGGATGGACCGGCCAACATGTCGATCCCCACTGTGCCGAAGATCTGGCGTTTCGCGGCCGCCACATAGGCGTTCCCGGGCCCGGCAATCATGTCGACGGGCCGGATCGTCTCGGTCCCGTAGGCCAGGGCGGCGATCGCCTGGGCGCCCCCGATGCGATAAACCGTGGCAATACCGCTGAGCCGGGCTGCGAGAAGCACCATCGGATTGGCGTCTCCATTCGGGACGGGCCCGGTCATGATCCGGTCGTCGACGCCGGCGACTCTTGCGGGTATGGCGTTCATCAGCACGGACGACGGATAGGCGGCGAGGCCGCCAGGAACGTAGAGTCCCGCCCGGCTGACGGCTGTCCACCGCCATCCGATCATGGCTCCGGCGTCATCGGTCCAGGAGACGTCTTCTGGAAGTTGCCGGCTATGGAAAGCATGGATCCGGTCCTGGGCTGTCTCAAGAGCGGCCCGCCGGGACTCGGACACCTGATTCGCAGCGGCATCGATGTCCTCAGCCGAGAAGGCCAGAGTATCCGGGGTCAGCCGAAGTCCGTCGAACTGGGCAGTCAGTTCAATTAAAGCGGCGTCGCCGTCACGGCGCACCCGGCGGATGATTCCGGCAACGGTGTCGTCGACCGCCTGGGCGGTTTCGCGGGACCGGGCCAGGAATTGGCGGAACTCCGATTCGAATTCGGGCGTCGACGTATCCAGAAGGATCGGCATGATTGTCAGGAAAGGTCGTGTACCGGAATCGCGCCCGACGGCGCCCTGTAGGGCCGGGTCACATCCCTGAGTGTCAGGTCAAGACATTCGACGTCAAGGCGAATTGTGGCGTTTCCGGAAAACCGGATCCGGAGCGCACCGGCCGGCAGGTCGCCCGGATCGAATGCGACAGAGAGAACGGACAGGGGATCCTGATTGGTGGATTCGGGAAGTCCCAGACCTCGTGAGGCGACCTTTTGGACGCTGTCAGCAACAAGAAGGCTGCGGACGCGTTCCGTGATTCCTTTCCTTTGCGCTCTGAAGCCGGCCGCTTCCCATCGAAACCTGTTGACCAGCATCGCGAAACGGCGGCGATCCGCCTGCCATGTCAAGTCCGGGAGAACCAGGATCGCGTCCTGGAGTAATGTGGAAACGACCTGCAAGTCTTCGGCATCGACCGCCATCAGGTTGAGCGGACGGCCGCGGCGGCTCTGTCCCGATTCCGTGCTTGCCATGTTCCGTCACCCATTCAGTCGTTCAATGATCGCGCCGCAAGCCGAGAGCTTTTCCTCCAACCGCTCGTAACCCCGGTCGAGGTGATACACTCTGGATATGATCGTCTCGCCCCGGGCTGCGAGACCGGCGAGGATCAGCGAAACCGACGCGCGAATGTCGGTAGCCATCACCGGTGCGCCCTTCAGGTGGTCGACGCCCGTGACCGTCGCAGTGCCGCCCTGTACCCTGATGTCTGCGCCCATCCGCAGGAGTTCTTGCGCGTGCATGAAACGGTTCTCGAAGATCGTCTCCGTCAGTACCGACCTGTCGTCAGCGGTGGTCATGAGCGCCATCATCTGCGCTTGCAGGTCGGTCGGGAAACCCGGGAAAGGTTCGGTGACGACATTGACGGACCGAATGCGCGAATTCACGCGGGAGACCCGGAGCCCGTCGTCCGTGGTCTCGACGACGACGCCGGTTGCCTCAAGCTTGTCGCAAAGCGATTCCACCAGGTCGCGTCGTCCGCCGATCAATTCGACGTCGCCGCCGGCAATCGCCGGCGCCATCATGTAGGTTCCCATTTCGATGCGGTCGGCAATAACCTGGTGCCGTGTGCCTCGAAGACGGTCGACGCCCTCGATCTCGATCACCGCTGATCCGTCGCCCGCGATTCTGGCGCCCATGGCCCGCAGACAGTCGGCGAGGTCGACGATCTCGGGTTCAAGGGCTGCGTTTTCGAGTACGGTCGTGCCCTGGGCCAGGACGGCGGCCAGCATCAGGTTTTCCGTGGCGCCCACGGATACGAGGGGAAAGTTGATCCGGGATCCCCTGAGGCCGTTGGGAGCCCGGGCATCGATGTAACCGTTCCGGAGTTCCAGCCGGGCACCGAGGGCTTCCAGACCCTGCAGGTGGAGATTGACCGGGCGAGCTCCAATTGCGCAGCCTCCGGGCAGGGATACGCGTGCGGTGCCGGTCCGCGCGAGAAGGGGTCCGAGGACCAGGACCGAGGCGCGCATTTTCCTGACGATATCGTAGTGGGCCTTGGTATTGGTAATGTCCTGTGCGCAGAGTGTCAGGGTCCGGCTCTGGTCGGCGACGGAAACCTGTGCGCCCAGCGACTCGAGCAGAAGGGTCATGGTCTCGATGTCGGACAACCGGGGCGCATTGGTCAGCACGAGCGGGTCCTCCGTCAGGAGGGCGGCAGGCATCAGGGCGAGGCATGCGTTCTTTGCGCCCGCCACCGGAATCCTGCCGTTGAGCGGACCATTGCCAACCACCCTGATCGAATCCATGTCGCTGCCCTTTCGCTACCGCTCGATTTCGCTGGAATCAGCGACTCCGGAACCGTCACCCGCTCCGCTGCGTTCTGCGCACCCGGGGCCCGGCCCATCCTCGCCCTGGGCCATGGTTGCTCCGGCCTGGCGTCGTCGGCTTTGCTGCTTTCGCCGTTTCAGATTGTCCCGCAAAGACTGCTTCAGGCGGTCTCGCCTGTCCATGTCGGCCTGGGCTTTGCGGTTGTCGGGAACGCGGTCGGAACGGGTTCGGCGGGTCATTTCGGGTTCCTAAACCAGCCCTTGGTCAGCGTCCAGATTGCGCTTGCCTCGGATTTGGGTTCCGCTAAATTCTGGCACGACGGGCTGCCGTAGCTCAGGGGTAGAGCACTCCCTTGGTAAGGGAGAGGTCGAGAGTTCAAATCTCTCCGGCAGCACCAGTAAAATCAATCAGCAATTGGAAGTCACTACGTGAGGGGGCAGGTTGTTTCCGTGCAAGTGCACAGGAACGATTCAAATTTCAGAAGTCCTGAACTCGGGGGCCGAAGCAGCCAGTCGTTTTGCTACCCCGGTCTCCGGATCGGTTCCGTTTTCGGGGCAGTTCGTAGGCGATGCACCGCTCTGCGTCGGGGAAGACGGTCCGGGTCTGGTTGAGCTCGTCGAGCAGGCCAGCGATGGCGGCGTCACCGGCATTGCTCGAATTGCCGGGAATGCGCACCGGGAGGATTCCCTTTGCCGGGCACCGGAATGACGTCGGCGGCGGCCCCGAAGAGCGCCTGCAGCGGTCGCAGGGGGCGCGATTTCGCCCGGGGTTTTCCGAAGGCAGTTTATGCGACTGGAGTGAGCCGTTGGGGTTTCGTGCGACGATGTCGGTAAATGTCCCACCTCTGTCGACCCAGAATTGCCACATGGCGTATCCCCCTGGATTCTCGAACCGAAGCCCGAAATCGCTGATTGAATGCTCTCTTGCCGGAGACGTTTGCGCTGGGCGCCATGGTATCGATGCGGGCGAACATCTTGCCTCCAACCTTCCATGCAAGTGACCCGTTGCGGAAGTTTCCGCATCGCGAGAATACGGAAGATTGCTGGCTGCCGATGCATTGGCCATGAAACGCGTCAAGGATCTGCTTTGTGGTCGAGGCGATCCAGGCTTCAAGCCCGCTTCCGGTGCTTCTTCTCCATCCGGGTGACGGAAAGCGATGCCAGGACGTAGAGCAACGCGGCGCAACCGATAACGAACGACTGCCCGAACTGGATTGCGAGGAGTATTGCGAGAATTGCGCCAATGACAGAAGCGCATCCGTTGGCTCCCCATGCCCAGGGGACGAGACGCGGATCCAGGCGTCGGAGACGTGCCAGTGACAGTGGAAACGGCATCCCCATGAGGGTCGCGATCGGAGCGACCGATGCGACGGCCGCCGCAATCTTGAGGCTGGGCGAGACTCCGAGCAACCAGTTCGTGACATGAGGGAACGCGGCAATGTAGGCGGCAGCGATCACGACGATTCCTGCGACCGGACGGGCAACGGGAATGCCGGCATCGAGCCGGCCGGCCAGCCAGCTCCCGATCCCTGCGAACGCCAGGAATGCCGCGAGCACCACGACAAGTGCGTGCAGGGGATGGCTGAGGATCACCGTGAACCGACTGATGAATGCGATTTCCATGAGCAGGAAAGCAAGTCCCAGGCACGTGAACCCGGCGAGCGCGGTTCTGCGGCGTACGCCTCTGGCCCCTTCGGTCCGCCGGACGGCGAGGAGTGGAAGCAGGATGAGGATGACGCTGACGACCACGGCCTGAACGAGCGTGACCGGAAGAACGAGATAACCAATTGCGACCAGACCGATCCCGCCCTGGCGGCTCAGGGCCAGGATCTCCGGTGCATGTGCCCATTTGAAAAAGCTCCAGAAATACGGCCGGTCATCGGAGGCGGGCCGGATATCGAACTTGTAGTCGCGAATGAAACTGGATCGTTCCGGTCCGAACAGACGGCTCGCGGTTGCGTGGAACCAGGACCCGTCCACCACGTTGAACCTGTTGGCTTCTTCTGCATTCATCCCAGGCACATGGATGAGATCGAAGGCACGTGCGTCGGCAAACGACCTGACCGCGGCGATCCTTGTGCCGGACAACGGTGAGCGGCCCGCCACGAGGGTGGTCGTGTTCCAGCTTCGGATCCATGCGAAATGTTCCTCTGCGGGCACAATGCCTTCCGAACTGAAAGCTTCAAGAAATGTGGCCAGCAAACGCGGCCCCCCTCGCGGAGGAAGCTGGCTCCAGCCTGTAACCGCGACAAGTCCGTTGGGAGAGAGTCTTCCGAGCATGGCGCGCAGCGATTCGCTGGTGAGAAGCCGCTCTTCCATCAGTGCATGGAGACCGGACGGGCTCGCACCGAGGGCGTCAACCTGGATGAGGTCGTATGCTTTCCGAGGCGATGCCTCGACGAACGCGCGCGGGTCGCCCACGTGCAGATTCACCGCGGGATGCTCGTACGTGCGTCCGGTGAAGTCACGGTACCGGTCCCGCACCATCGCCACGACATGCGGTTGGATCTCCACTGCGTCCACCGCGCGTGCACCGCCCCCGAGCGCCTGGAGTACCGCCGCACCACCGCCCGGGCCAAGCACAAGTACTCTGGGGCGATCCAGCAAATGGTAGGGAAGAGCTGATGTCAGTTCGTCGAGATAGGGTGGCGGCGTATTGCCGGTTTCATGGCGCGGGACAGCGATGGGCCCGTCGGCATCGACGAAGAGTGCCACCTGTTCCGGAACGCGTTCGCGGGCAAGAAGGCTCAGCCCCGGCGCCCAGCGGAGGGGAACCTGGTCGTTTTCGACCGCGACCACCTGGCCGAGAGGACCAGACCGGATTTCGGCGGGCACTGCCCCCGCGACCCGAAGCGCCTGTGGCAACGGCTTGAAGGGTGAAATGCGGAGCTCATTCGGGCCCGCTCCGAAGACAAGTCCGACGAAGGCAATGACCGCAAGCGACAGGAGCGCCGGGCGGATCCTGCCCCGGGCAGAAACGGCAGCGAGCCCGGATGCAATGGAAGCCATTGCTCCCAGGCCGTCGAGGGTTCGCTCGGCGGGAAGCCAGGTGAGCAGGCACACCGCGGCAATTGCTCCCGTACCGGCACCGAGGAGGTCTGCGGCATATACGCGCGAGAGTTGCCCGCCAAAAACGACGAGCACGCGCCCGATTCCGGTTGCCGCCAGGAAAAATGGCACGGCGATGAGAAGCTCAACAAGAAGCAGCCAGCCGAACGGTCGTAGCGACCATGGGAATTCGAGGACATTGAAGGGAACGCGCTGGGCAATCGCAAAGCAGGAGGGAGCGGCCAGTGCGAATGCGAGCGCGGCGAGTGCCAGGAAGGGTTCCGGGCGCAACCGGATTCGGTCGCCCAGCACCAGAAGGAATGTGCCGCTCGCCCCGAACCCGAGGAGGGCGATGCTGATCACCATGAATGCGAAGTGATGCCACTGGACGATAGCGAACAGCCGGGTGAGAAGGATCTCGTAACCGATAGCCGCGGCCGACAGGATCGCTACCGCGAAGAGCATCAAAAGGCTCGGAGACTGGTTTTCGCCGTTCATGCCGCTCGAATGCACGCGGAACCTGCCCGGAAGGCAGTTGAGTTTGCCTGCAACCCGCGTCCTGATCGGATGCTTTCTGCTGTCGGGAATTGGCAGGGCGGCGATCCATCGACGATCCGGCCCGGGACTGGCGAACCCTTCAGCCACGTGGCGGTCCAGGAGCACCGGGAATGCACTGACCTAACGGTCCATCCGCAAGCGGAGGAGATCGGCAATAGTTGATGATCGAACCCCTCTGTCCGCAGCAGGCGCGTACAGTTCATGCGAGAGAGTTGGGTATTGCCCGCTGAGCGGGGCATCGTAGCTGAAGTTCCCGGCGTGAAGGTGCTTTCTCCCGGCAAACTCAGTGACCGCCCGTCAGCGGCACGAAACGCACCGGAAGAATCTGGCGCACGCTCACCTGGCCGTCCGCACGTTTCCGTATGAGAAGCAGCATCTGCACGGAAAACGGTTGACCGACAGGGATGACCAGCGCGCCTGAGGGGGCAAGCTGGGCAACAAGGGGTGGCGGGACGTGAGAGGCGGCTGCTGTCACGACGATTGCATTGAACGGTTCGGCAGCAGGCCATCCGAAATAGCCGTCGTCCAATCGAACTTCGACATTTTCATATCCGAGTCGCGGCAGCCGTTCCGTCGCCTCGAGTGCCAGGCCCGGCACGATCTCGATGGTATGGACCCGATCCACGAGCTCTGCCAGGACGGCAGCCTGGTATCCCGATCCGGTGCCGACTTCGAGAACGCGGTGATGTGTTTCCGGCGCGATCAGGTGAGTCATGAGGGCCACGATGTAGGGTTGCGAAATCGTCTGCCCGTAGCCGATCGGGAGCGGACGGTTTTCATAGGCGTATCCGGAAAGCTCTGGAGGAACGAATTCGTGCCGGAGCACGCGACCGATCGCATCCATCACCTTCGGATCGATTTCCACAACGCCGGTACTGGCTGCCGTGCGAGCCGTCATTCCCGCGATATTCGCGAGCATGGCCCGGCGCATGCCAGTGTGGCCGGCAACGGCCTGAACAGACTTTGGCAGGGCAACCGACGCAGCACTTGCCACCGCCAGGAAACGGCGACGGGTGAACTGACCGTGCGACCTGGTTCCGAAATAGAAACGGCTTGCCGAAGTATTGGCAATGTTTCCGGTCATGGCAGGATGCTCCCCGTGGACCTGCGCGGCGAATGCGAATGACTCCAGGACACGACATGTCCCCCGGAACCCGGACGGGCACCCGCGATCGTCCTGCCATGGATCCGGGTCATTCGTTCCGACAATATGCGCAACCGCAAGGAATTTGAATCGTCTTTGGCGGGATCGGTCCTTTTTCCGGTCAGTCCCGTACTCCCCCCTTTATTCCGGAGCATCCCAGCAGATACGTGCGGCGGGACGGGGCGTTGCCACCGATTGTGTAGTAAACCGGGCATTCGAAACGGCGCCGGGAAACATGTGAACCGGCCGCGTAAGCCTTGTCCGGGATGCCTGTTGGGACTCATCTGGCCCACCGAAAGTCCAAATGGCAATGCCTGACGCGGACGAGTCCGAAGTCGGGCAAAGATCTGTTTTCCGGTTCAGTTGATCCAACCCTTCACGTTTCCCAAGTCGTCGCTAACCCGGTCCTCGGCCACATCCCGAGGGTCCATCTTGTCCCGGCCGGTTTTCGGGATCCACCCATTGACCACCGCCGTATCAAGTTTCATCTGGATTTGGATTTTGCGGTTGGGGATTGCGGATTTGCAGCCTGGGTCCCCGGCCCGGCACTCACTCATTCCGATTCCGTCCTTGTCGAACATCGTCGCAACTTCGCGACCCATGAGATCGTCAGCCGTGCCTGCCAGATCCGCCAAACTGGATGGCTCATATGAATGTGTGTGGTCAGGTTCGCGTCGATCGAACCGCCGGGCGCCTCGGGAAGTGTCTCTGACCAAGACTGCGTCTCGAGTGGCATTTGCGTGGGCCGGCCCTACCGGCTACCCGCCACAGGCAGGTCGTTGGCAAGCGCAGGCGTCGCAGTCGGCGCTGTGGCCATCACGCCAACGTTTCCCGGTCAGTTTCGTTTCTGTTTTTGAGTCTGAGGATAGGTTGACCCGAGACCCGGATGATGTCGCCGTTGCCGGGGTTCAGGGGACGAAACCGCGTCCCCGGCGGCCGCAGCAGGCGCTCTTCGGGGCCGTCGCCGACGTCATTCCGGAGCCCGGCGAGGGAATCCTCCGGGTGCTCATTCTCGGTAGCGCCAGCAATGCCGGCGACGCCGTCTTCGCAGGCCTGCTTGACGAACTCATCCAGACCCGGACCGTCTTCCCCGGCACCGGGCTGCGCGTGGTCTGCGAACTGCCCCGAAACGGAACCGATCCGGAAACCGGGGTTTCAAAATGATTGGCCGCATCGGCCCCCGAAGTTCAGGACCTCTGAAGTTTTGTGCCTTCAGTCGAATCCGGCCCCCACTGATCGCCAGAAAATTCATTGGCACATCTGTATCCACAATTATTGGCATTTGTACCTGTCACATCGGTCCTCGCTACCGTTTCATATGTGAAGGAAGCGTGCTCACGGAAACTGGCGCCTTCCTTAAAAAAAGAGGTTTTTCCCAAAGGGGGCCGGAATGAGGTTGCGGTCTTATCAGCTGTCAATAGCTACTGCTGGGCTGGTATCTCAGCGCTTCCCGTCAGTATCGCTTGGAAAGTTGGAGGGGTTTCAGAAATGCTGACGCGTGCTCTTGATGCCATCACGTCAGCGGTTTCTGAGTTCATGGGACGCATTGGCTGGCTTCTGATTCTATATTGCATGGCCTTTGGTGTTTCAGACGTCTTCATGCGCTATGCGCTGAACCAACCTTCGCAGTGGATTGGCACCACTTTGCAGGCCGCGATGGTTCTGCTGGCTTGCGCCGGAGGTATATATTCGCTCCAACACGATAGTTTTGTAAAACTAGATCTCTTCTACGCAAATGCCCGTGATCGAACCAAAGCGATTCTCGATATTCTGACGGCTCCGTTTGCAATCCTCTTTCTGATCATCTTGATTTGGAAGGGCTACAACGCAGCTGCGCTGTCCGCAATGCTCAACCAAGTTACGCCTACAGCGGTTCCAATTCCCATCTATCCCATCAAGTCGGCGATTCCGCTTAGCGGATGCCTCATTCTCTTGATCGTGCTCAAGAATTTCCTTCGCGACGTACGCATCGCGCTTGGGAACCAACCGTCGCCGTAGCGACAAGTCGGGCTACGAAACCAGGCGGCCCCCAAAACCATGAAACGAGGAGGACAAGACATGAAAGCAAACAGGATTTTCCACACTACGCTGTGTGCAGGCGCTGTCGCAGTTGCGGCCACCTTCGCTTCGGCTCAGGATGGCCCGCCAGACAAAGTGACCGAATGGGTCTTCCAGCCAGCGTTTGATCAAACTGATGCTGGTTGGGACAATGGACTGATACCTTGGGTCGAAGCCGTTGAAGAAGCGACTCAAGGCACGGTAAAAATCCGCGTTGAACCCGCCGGTGCCTTGGTAAGTGGCGCTGAAGCGTTTGCCGCTGCAGCCGTAGGACAAACCGACGGTTATGCTGGCTGGGGAACAGTTTACGGGGGCGATATGCCCGAAGGCATGCTGGCCTTTGGCATGGCCATGGGTGCCAACAACTCGGAAGAAGCTTGGGAAGTTATGTGGGGCAACCCTGACTATCGCGTCGGCGATATCGTTCAAGAGGCCGCAAACGCACGTAACCTCCATTGGGTCGGATGGTCCAATCAGGGTCCGAATGCGATGTTCACCAAGTTCCGGGTTGAGAAAATGGAAGACCTGGAAGGCCAAAAGATGCGTGCCGGCGGACCTCAGGCAATCTTTCATTCCACGATGGGCGGTGCACCGGTATCGATGAATGCCGGCGAGATCTACACTGCGATCAAGCTGGGCACTATCGACGGAACATACTGGGATACTGGCGGCATTGACGACATGTCCTTCCAGGAGGTGATCGAATATGCGATCATGCCCGGCTGGAATCCGGCCCAGCACCAGGAGATATTCGTCAATCTTCAAAGCTGGAATGCTCTCACCGATTGGCAGCGAATGCAGATCGAAGGGATTTTCGAAGAAACCTATTTCGAGACCAGCCGCATGCACGCAGATGGCGTGGAAGAGGCGCTGCAGATCTTGCGGGATGCCGGTGGAGAAGTGATCACTCTCAGCGATGAGGAAATCGCTCGGATGCGCGAAAAATCTATCGCGGAAGTTTGGCCACAGGTTGCAGCTGCGTCTGCTGGAAACGCGAAGGGTGTTGAAATCTACAGAAGGTTCCTTGAAGACAAAGCCAACTCCCAGTGAGACCCGAATGGCACGCAGTGTCAGGAAAAGTCTCATAAAAGTCCGCTGGCCCAATTTGGGCCAGCGGACAGATCCGGCAACAAAAGGCGTCGTTCGGATCAACGCCGGATTCCCAGTCCGCACTGGCTCCTGAGAACCGCCCCAAAGCAAGGAACGACAAACCATGGGCCTCGAACTCATAACGGCGCTTTACTTCATCGTATTGTTTGCAATCCTATTTCTGGGTCTTCCAGTGGCATTCGGGCTGGGTGGAACCGCCGTACTGTTTGCGTTGATTTTTGAGCCGCGCGCACTCATGTCAGTGCCAAGCGCATTCTACTCAACACCGTGGAACTCTGTTTTGGTCACGGTACCTCTATTTCTATTCATGGGTTCGCTGATAAGGTTTTCCGGTATCGCGGAAGCGGCCTATGACGCAGTTTACAAGTTGATAGGCCATATTCATGGCGGCCTGGCAATGGGTACGGTCCAGGTCTGTACGGTTTTCGCTGCCGTTACAGGGATTACGCCGCCTGCAACCACCACGATGGGTCAGATCGCGTATCCTTCAATGGTACGGTACAAGTATGATCGGTCCATCGCCATTGGCTCCATTGCGGCGGGAGGAGCCCTGGGCGCGCTCATTCCACCCAGCGTGCCGTTTATCTTTTATGGGCTACTAGCCAAAGTCTCGATCGGCGACCTTTTCATGGCAGGCGTCCTGCCGGGACTTATGCTCGCAACCTTTTATACGATCTATATTGGTATTCGCTGCCGCATTCAGCCTCGTCTCGGTCCAGCACTGCCTGCAGAAGAGAAATTCACCCGCACTGAAAAACTAAGTGCAGTGTTGGGTATTTGGCCCTTTGCAGTTCTCATTGCCATCGTTCTTGGAGTGATCTGGGGTGGGATTGCGACACCAGCGGAGGCTGCCGCATTTGGGGCCGCGGGTGCCTTCATTATCAACTTTGCCTACGGAAGATTGACCTGGGCAGTTTTGAAGGACTCGTTGGAGTCCACTTTGAAATTGACGGGTATGGGGCTTTGGATCCTGATCGGCGCCACGGTTTATCTGAATATTTTTAACTCGTTGGGAAGCCAAGATCTGCTGACCGAACTCGTGCTGTCTATGCCGGGGGGACCCAATGGCATTCTGCTGATGATGATGCTCATCATTTTGGTCCTCGGAATGGTCATGGACGACTGGGCAATTATCATGCTCTGCACGCCACTGTTCATCCCGATCGTTGACTCTCTTGGCATCGACAAGCTTTGGTTCGGCGCCCTCTTTATCGTCAATATCCAGATTGCCTATCTCACACCACCATTTGGATTTGTCTTGTTCTGGATCAAAGGAGTCCTTCCGAAAGATGTAAGCATGGGCGACGTCTACAAGTCGGTTGGCCCGTTCGTTGTGATACAGGTCTTCGCGCTGGGACTTATTTTCGTCTTTCCGGCGATCCCGACCTGGCTACCCCATATGCTGAAGTAATCCATCGGCTGATTGTGTCGGACAGACACCGATTTCAAGTCAAAGCTGGAGGCCCAGATGTACGATCACATTGTTGTTCCGGTCGCGCCGGACCACATAGGCGAATATTTCACTTCATTGGATGTGGCTCGACGTCTTTTGTCAAAGGCGGGAAGGCTGTCCGTGCTGTCCGTTTTGGAGGAACTCCCCTCCTACGTGGGGTCGTATTTTCCGTCGGATCAAATCAAAAAGAACCTTGTAGAACTAAAGGATGCCATCGAGACGGAACTCGGAGGCGAAGACGTTGACGTCCACGTGCGTTCCGGACATCCCACCAATACCATTTTGGCATGGGCGGAGAAAAACAATGCAGACTGCATAGTCGTATCATCCCATCGGCCTGGTCTGCCAGATCTTTTGCTCGGCTCAACGGCCGCAAGGGTCGTTCGACACGCGCAATGTGCAGTTGTCGTTCTTCGGTAAACTTCACTGCCTAATTCTTCACCCGTGAATTTCAAGACCTTTTGGTGAGGTCATCACTGCGCGTTCCAGGTCACTGACGGGGCGTCCGTGTTCCTCAGCGTCATGCGCCTCATGATCGATTTCACTTTTCGAAAACGCATAACGGGCTTGAAACTGACCGGCCGTCAAAAGGTGACCATAATGAGCTATGCCCAAAGTCGGCAACGACCGTGACAAGGCGGCGGTTTGAACTTGCTTGATGCCGTCGGCGCGATCGTGTCGGCTGAAGGGCCGGTAGGCCGTCAACCGCAGGGTAGGACGGGATGGCAACCGCCGGAAGGTCGAGAAGCATTTCGAATTCTATAGACATCCCGGCTGGAGATCGGGCCGGTCCACGTCTTTTCCGAGGGTTGTGTACGGGCGCATGTATTCCGGTGCATGCTGGTGTTGAATCCCGGTGCATGCTGGTGTTGAATCCCGGTTTGTCTTGATCCGGTTAAGGGGATATTCCGGATTGTCCTGGTCGTTTTTGTTGACGTGAACAATGGCGATCTGGCCCTTCCTTTCCAAGCAGTCCGAACTTTTCCGGGTAGTCGGGTGAACTTTGGTGGCGACGTCGCGATTGGTCCGACAGAAATTGAACCCCGCGCGATGAAGGCGCAGGGTCGTGAATTACATTTGGCGACATTGTTGATCGTGGATTTCATGCCTGAATCGGGCTTGGCCGCTACATTGCACCAATTGGGGTAAAGATTTGCTGCGTGGACCTGTTACAACGCTGTAACTCACAGATCCGCAATCATCTTGTTCCGCGGGTCGAGATCGATCCGACCGACGCACTGGCGCCGGAGCTGAAACGCGACCGGAAGGCCATTCCCGAACTTAAGATCCGGCTCAGGGCTTGCATGACGAGTTCAAGCCGGCGAGTCCCGCGTCGGAAACGAAGTTGGGAACCACCAAAATCCGTGGGGTCAAGCAGCCACCCGTTCGATTTCCTGATTTGAGTTTGTCACGTCGAACAGGTTGTATCGGAAACGGTCCATTCCCCGACAGATGGTTCTATCGGTTTGTCGGCACTGATTTTTCAGCGAATTTCTGTCTGTTTACCGCGTCTGGAAAACATCGTATGGGCTCGTACGACACGCTCGGGTTATCAGACGGTTTTCGCATGCTCATTGGCGTTCCCAAAGAAACGAAAATTCACGAATACCGGGTCGGGTTGATTCCCGGCAATGTCCGCGAACTCGTCGCGCACGGCCACAGGGTCGTCGTCGAAAGTGGGGCCGGTGCGGCGATCGGCATGACCGATGCGCACTACGAGGGGGCCGGGGCATCCATCGCGGGTTCGCCCGCCGAGGTGTTTGCCGAGGCCGAAATGATCGTCAAGGTAAAGGAGCCACTGGTGCCGGAGCGCGCGATGCTTCGCGAGGGGCAGATCCTGTTCACCTATCTGCATCTTGCGCCCGATCCGGATCAGGCCGACGATCTACTCGACAGCGGTGCGACCTGCATCGCCTACGAGACCGTCACCTCGCCGTCCGGCGGCCTGCCGCTGCTGGCGCCAATGTCGGAAATAGCTGGCCGCATGGCAGTCCAGGCAGGAGCCTATTTCCTAGAGAAGACCCATTATGGCCTGGGCATCCTGCTGGGTGGCGTGCCGGGCGTAGATCCCGGCAAAGTTGTCGTCATTGGCGGCGGTGTCGTTGGAACCCACGCCATCCATATCGCGCTCGGCATGGGTGCCGACGTATGGGTGCTGGACCGCAACGTCGACCAGCTGCGCCGCCTGTGGCGACAGTTCGGCCGGCCGCTGAACACCGTGTTCTCGAATCGCGATGCCATCGAGCGCCACTGTATCGCGGCGGATCTGGTGATCGGCGGCGTTTTGGTTCCCGGCGCGGCGGCGCCGAAACTGGTGTCCGCCGAACTCGTGAGCCGGATGAAGCCCGGCTCGGTCCTCGTCGACGTTGCGATCGACCAAGGTGGCTGCTTCGAAACATCCCGTCCGACGACCCACGATGATCCGATCTTTGTGGTGGACGAAGTCGTGCATTATTGCGTCGCCAACATGCCGGGCGGCGTGCCACGCACTTCGGCCCAGGCGCTGAACAACGCCACGCTGCCCTATACGCTGGCGATCGCCGACAAGGGTTGGCGAAAGGCACTGGAAGACGATCCGCACTTGATGGGCGGACTGAATGTCCACGCCGGCCGGATCACCCATGCTGCGGTTGCAGAATGTCTTGGCCGCGAGTGTTTCGATCCGAGGGAGGCAATTGCACACTGACCGGACGGCATCCCGCCTCGCCAACTCGGGGTAATGGGTTGGAAGCTGCATATTTGGCCAGGAGACCGAACATAAGGGAAATGGGTGTTTGACGTACCTGCAATTGGGATGAAGGGAGAATTCCGCTGCATCCGGGGATGCAATGGAAAGTTCTACACCGTTTGTTGCCGCGGCCAAGAGCCTATCATTTGAAGATCTGCTGTTCGTTGGAATCCCTCCCGCCGCGTCCCGACTGGGGGTTGCCGTGCAGTTGGGGTCGATTCCGGGGGCGAAATGACACTCTGTCTAGTCATTTTGTCTTCGCCTCTTGTGGCAATCACGGGCGATTGTCCACGCATTTTATGCTGAGCGCTGCGAGAACCATGGTTGGATCTCGGTCTGGCAAATGCAGACATTCAAAATGTACTTCCGGGTCTCTGCGAGAGTGACCGCGAATTCTTGTTGAACAGCACCACCCCCCGAAGAATGGCAAGCCCTGTGGGAATTACCGAAGCGGCGACCGTTGTAATCGGCTGGCAAGTTGAAGCGATTGTAATTGCTCATTCCGCCTCCGCCTCAATTCGGTCATAACAGGAATCGATCTCGCGCCAGACTTCTGGAAATTCATCGAGCAACTCCGACACTGACACTTTCGCCGCTAGAATCTCGAAGATTCGGCGGAGCGTAAAGGTCACCGATTCTTTCATGCAGAGCGTGGACGCGAACCTGGAAGCGCCCGAGGATGTGTATACGGCAGCGTCGGAGACCGTTCAGCAGGCGGAGAGCGGGCGCTCGAGGCGGCGCGGTCCCGGGCGATGAGGCACGCTGGCGCTATGAAGCGGTCAATCCCGACAACTGCCTGGTCGCGGACGACCTGGAGCGGCTGTGGAACGACCGCCTCCAGGTTGTGCAGGCGTGCGAGGAGCGGCTGTCATTCGCGCAGACGCAATCCCGTCGTCAGGACCAGTTCCCGGAGGACCAGGCGGCCTGGCTGTCGACGGGGTGCCGATCTTGAAAGCGCCTGGCAGCACGAGGCGACCCCACCGAAGATTCGCCTTCCCGATTCTGGCGAATGTGTTCCCGCACTATGTGATTGATCTGTGGTTCCACGAGGCATGGCGCCCGAACGTCCCGGACAGCGAAGCGATTATCGTCCGCTATGCAGACGACTTCGTTGTCGGGTTCCAATACAAGCGGTATGCGGAGCAGTACCTCCGCGACGTTCGGGAGCGGCTGGCCCGGTTCGGCCTCGGCCTCCACCCGGACAAGACCCGCCTCGTGGAGTTCAGGCGGTTCGCGAGCATGAACCGACGGCAACGTGGGGTGGGCAAGCCGGAGACGTTCGACTTCCTGGGCCTCACGCACGACTGCACGACGACCCGGTGAGGGCGGTTCCGGCTTGGTCGCAAACCGATTGCAAAACGGGTTGACGGGATCCTGGTGCGCATCGATGAGGAGCTCTGCGAACGCTGGCACCACGACATCCGGGAGGTCGGCAAGTGGCTTGGGCGGGTCTGCGAAGGCTGGATTAAATCCTTTGCCGTCCCGGGGTCGAGCCGGTTCATCCGTGGGTTCGCCCGCAGGCTGCAGCGCCTCTGGATGCGGGCGCTGCGCCGGCGGTCCCAGCGGGCCCGATTTGGTTGGAAGCGACTGGAGCGCATGACCGAATTGTTGTGGCCACGCTCATCCATTCGCCACCCATGGCCGGACCAGCGGTTTGCCGTCAGGCACCCAAGGTAGGAGCCGGATGATCTAGCCTCGATCCCCAACTCAACGGAATAATGTGCACGCGGGTTTTCACAAGAA
>JAPPHA010000071.1 GCA_028874915.1 Paracoccaceae bacterium | reverse complement strand
GCGTCGCCGCCATCGAGGCCTTCATCGCCCATCACGACGCCAAGGAAGCGCGGCCCTTCAAGTGGAGCCGGAAACCCGAGGATTTCATGGAGTCGTGGAAACGCGGTTATCTGCACCATGTCGTCAGGGCCCGGGAAATCATCGGATCCATGTTGCTGACCTGGCACAACCTGCACTTCTATCAGGAACTCATGAAAGGAATTCGTTCCGCCATCGCGGAAGGAAGGATGACCGGATTTGCATCGTCGATGCGGGACAGCCTGGCGGCGGGTGACGTGGACCCGATAGACCTTGACTGACCGGAGTGAACCCCTTGGCATGATGGCGGCTCCGGTCCAAACTGCTTGACAAAACCGCCGGTCGGCACCAAGTCCAATCCATGGGCGGTGCCGGGATCGGACGGCGCGAACACCGTCCGCCATCCGCCGTTCTGGCTGCCTTGCCGGTGAGGCAGTGTCCCGTTTCGGTGACCGCGGCTGCAGGACCCCGGGTGTGAATTGACGGTCCATCGCCTGGACACGATCGACGAGGAGTGACCATGAGCAGCAAGACCCCGGACCGCTATCCGGTCCTGCCGTTGCGGGACATCGTCGTTTTCCCGCATATGATCGTTCCCTTGTTCGTTGGACGCGAGAAATCGGTTCGCGCGCTTGAGCATGTGATGAAAGGGTCGGGGCCGATCCTCCTGGTTGCCCAGATGAACCCGCTGGATGACGACCCGCCACCGGACCGGATCTACCGGACAGGCGTTCTTGCGACGGTTATGCAATTGCTCAAGTTGCCGGACGGAACCGTCAAGGTTCTGGTCGAAGGCAAGGAACGGGTTCTGATTTCCGATTATGTTCGGACCGAGGACTTCTACGAAGCGGAGACCGAGCCATTTCTCGAGCACACCGCGAACCCGGACACCATCAAGTCCCTGGTTCGGTCGGTCCTGAAAGCCTTCGACGCCTATGCCAAGGCCAGCAAGCAGGTTTCGGATGACGCCCTGTCCGCCGTTGCCGATGTCGAGGTCACCACACCGTCACGGCTCGCCGACATGATTGCCAGCCATCTGGCGATCACGATTGCCAAGAAGCAGGAAATCCTCGAGATCGCCGATCTCGGGGAACGGCTGGAAATGATCTTCGTGCAGCTGGAGAGCGAACTGTCCGCGCTCAAGGTCGAGAAAAAAATCAAGAGCCGGGTCAAGAACCAGATGGAGAAGACCCAGCGTGAGTACTATCTCAACGAACAGATGAAGGCGATCCAGAAGGAACTTGGTTCCAGCGGTGGGGGCACTGACGAGTCGAGCGAACTGGAAGAACGCATCGCCAAGACCAAGCTGTCAAAGGAAGCGCGTGAACGCGCCGAAAGCGAACTCAAGAAACTCACACAGATGCCGCCGATGTCGGCGGAAGCCACGGTCGTCCGGAACTACCTCGACTGGATCCTCTCGATTCCCTGGGGAAAGAAGAGCCGCATCCGGAAGGATCTGAGCGCGGCCCAGGACATCCTCGACGCCGATCACTATGGTCTCGAAAAGGTCAAGGAACGGATCGTCGAGTACCTTGCGGTACAGCAACGTTCATCGAAGCTGAGGGGGCCGATTCTCTGCCTGGTCGGGCCGCCCGGCGTCGGCAAGACGTCGCTCGGAAAGTCCGTGGCGCGGGCCACCGGACGTGAGTTCATCCGGATTTCCCTCGGTGGCGTCCGCGACGAGGCCGAGATTCGCGGCCACCGCCGGACCTACATCGGCTCCATGCCGGGCAAGATCATCTATTCGATGAAGAAGGCCAAAACCGTCAATCCTCTGATACTGCTCGATGAAATCGACAAGATGGGGCGGGATTTTCGCGGTGACCCGGCTTCGGCGATGCTGGAAGTTCTCGACCCGGAACAGAATTCGAGCTTCACCGATCATTACCTGGAGTTCGAGTACGACCTCTCAAACGTATTGTTCCTGACGACAGCCAATACCTACAACATGCCGGACCCGCTGCTCGACCGGATGGAGACAATTGCCCTTCCCGGTTACACGGAAAACGAAAAACAGGAGATAGCCCGGCGGCATCTCTTGCCCAAGCAAATCAGTCGTCATGGTCTGTCCGACGGGGAGTTCCAGTTAAACGACGAGGCGCTGATCGAGATCATACGGACCTACACGCGCGAAGCCGGGGTCCGAAACCTCGAGCGCGAAATTGCCAAGCTGGCCCGCAAGTCGGTAACGGAGATCGTTCGCGGCAAGTCGGAAACGGTCACTATCGGAACGGACTCCCTGGAGGACTATCTCGGTGTCCGACAGTTCAAGTACGGACTTGCCGAGGAATCCGACCAGGTCGGCGTCGCGACCGGACTTGCGTGGACGCCCGCCGGAGGCGACCTTCTGTCGATCGAAGCACTGAAAATGCCCGGGAAGGGACGGATGCGGACCACGGGCAAGCTCGGCGATGTCATGAAAGAGTCGATTGAAGCCGCGTCCTCGCTGGTCCGGTCGATGGGACCGCGAATCGGCGTCAAGCCTCCACTCTTCGAACAGATCGACATCCATGTCCACGTGCCGGAAGGCGCGACTCCCAAGGATGGTCCTTCGGCCGGGGTTGCCATGGTCACGGCCATCGTTTCGGTCCTTTCGGGCGTGCCGGTGCACAAGGATGTCGCCATGACCGGCGAAATCACGCTTCGTGGCAATGTCCTGAGAATCGGCGGCCTCAAGGAGAAACTGCTGGCGGCGCTACGTGGCGGCGTCGAGACGGTGCTGATCCCGAAGGACAATGAGAAGGATCTGAGGGACATCCCCGAGGATGTCAGGAAAGAACTCAAGATCATTCCGGTCGCATCGATCGAGGATGTGCTGAAGCTGGCCCTGACCCACCGGCCACAACCAGTCGAATGGGATGAGGCCGAAGCCGAAGCCGAAGCCGAACTGGCAGCCGTGAATCGGCGCAACGAAAGCGACATCGCCGCCGTCACGCACTGACGCTGCGTGGCCGGAGCGTCAGGTCCCGTTCCGGTCGTGCGGGAGGAGAGCAATGCTCGATCCGCGCCGGGCGCCCGATAAGGTGTCCAGTGGCGGACAGTCGGTACGGATCTCGGAGGCCGTGAGTACGGTGGCCGTCGGCGATGATACCTGAGATTGCGTCGCGCACGAACTCGCCTTGCGGCGGACTCGACGCGTGAGTACAACACGCAACGGCGGGTGATTAGCTCAGCTGGTAGAGCGCTTCGTTTACACCGAAGATGTCGGGAGTTCGAGTCTCTCATCACCCACCAACCGTTTGGGCCGGATCCGGTCGTTCCGAAACCGATGGTCCGGCTACGAACGCAGTCGGGGGTGCAGGGTTCTCGATTCGGACCCTGGGCAGGATCGGCGAGATCGTCGTACGCCTCGACACTTGACGCTGCGACGGGCGGTGCCTAAAGGCAGCATTGTGCGGTTGTAGCTCAGTTTGGTTAGAGTGCCGGCCTGTCACGCCGGAGGTCGCGGGTTCGAGCCCCGTCAACCGCGCCAGCCCCCATGTCCCGGTCCGTCGGCCGGTAAGTCCAGCCTGTGCTCACGCCGAAACGGAGTCGGCCGTTGCGGTGTCCCGAGTGCCGACGCTGGCCGTCTGGCCGATCTCGGTTCCTCCACCGGCACGGTTGTTGGCGGCGGCACCTGATGGAATCTCGAGCCTGTCAAGCAGATCCGCTTGCACCGACCGGGCGTTCTCGATGCTCTCGAGTTTGACCGGCCCGAATCCTCGGATCATCTCAGGCAATTCGGCGAGTTCTACGGCAGTCTCGTAGTTCAGAGACGAGCCCAAAGCTGCCATTCTCCGGATCAGGGTTTCGTATTCGACGATCAGTTGCCGTTCGGTTCGGCGCTCCCCTGTATGGCCGAACGGATCGAACCACGTTCCCCTCAACCGCCTGCATTCACGAAGAACGGAGAGCAGCCGGAGAACCCATGATCCAAAGACCCGTTTGCGAGGACGTCCGGTCAGGGGGTCTCGCCTGGCGAGGAGTGGCGGGGCCAGATGAAGTCGGATCCCCGTGTGTGAACGGAACTGGCGTCTCAGGGACGCCTGAAAGGCGCCGTCCGTATAGAGGCGCGCAACTTCGTATTCGTCCTTGTAGGCCATCAGCTTGAAGCCACTGCGGGCAACGGCTCGGGACAGGCGCCGATTGTTTCCGGAGGATCTCTCCCTCGCTGACGATCCGGTCACCCGATCATCGATTGCCGTTGCAACACTGACGAGGCGCCGGTACCGGTCCGCATAGGCGGCGTCCTGATAGCGGATCAGTTCTTCCGCAAAGGCCTCGACACGGTTCGCGGGATCGTCGTTGGCCACGGGGCTTCCGATCTGTTCGATTCCTGGGTCTTTGCTTCCGGAAACCGGGAACCGGTCCGGAGAGAGAACCCAGTGACGGCCGGCGGCAAAGGCCTGGAGATTCTGCTCGGTTGATACGCCGTTCAGGCGAATGGCCTTCCGAATCGCCTGGGAGGACAGGGGAACCTGGCCCAATTGGTAGGCGGTGCCGAGTAGGAACAGATTGGCCGATATGGTGTCGCCAATGAATTCGGCTGCGATACGTGTCGCGTCGACTTCGGTTACCTTTTGCCGTCCGGCTGCTTCCCGGATCTGTTCCCGAATCTGATCTGTCGGCAGGACGAAGTCCGGGTCGCGGACGAAATCGCCGGTCATCAGCTCGTGCCTGTTGAGTACGATGCTCGTCCGACCCTGGTGGATCAGCGTCAGAATGCCGCGGCTCGCCGTCACGAGAAGATCACAACCGAGCAGCAGGTCCGCGCCTCCCTGGGCGATTCGAATGGCCCGAATGTCGTCAGGGGTCCGGGCAATCTTGATATGAGACACCACGGCGCCGCCCTTCTGGGCGAGCCCCGCCATGTCAATCATTCCTGAGGCGCATCCGTCGATATGCGCCGCCATTCCGAGAAGCGCGGCCAGGGTCACGACTCCGGTTCCTCCGACGCCGGTGATGGCGATTGCCCAGGGCCGGTCCAGAGCCGGAAGAATCGGATCGGGAATGGCACCGTCAGCGTACAGATCATTGCGGCCGGGTTGGCCCGGTCGTCCGGGCGAGCTCAGTTCCGGGTTCTCGACGGTAACGAAACTCGGGCAGAAACCGTTGACGCAGGAATAGTCCTTGTTACAGGTATACTGGTCAATCCGGCGTTTGCGGCCGAAAGCGGTCTCAACGGGCATGATGGCCACGCAGTTTGACTGGCGCCCACAGTCGCCGCAGCCTTCACAGACCCGTTCATTGATGAAGATGCGCCGGGGCGGGTCGGTCAGAGTCCCGCGTTTTCGACGACGTCGTTTCTCCGCGGCGCAGGTCTGTTCGTAGATCAGCACCGTCACGCCCGGGGTCGCAGCCAGCTCCCGCTGTACCTCCAGCAGCCGGTCGCGGTGATGAATCCGGCAATCTCCGGCACCGGGACCGACTCCCGCACGGGCCAAGAGGGACGGGGCGTGACGCGATGGGTCGTCACTGACCAGGTCGACCCGCGCGACACCCAGCGCCGCCACTTCTCTGGCGATCTGACGGGCCGTGAGTCCGCCTTCATGGCCTTGTCCACCGGTCATGGCGACGGCATCGTTGAAAAGGATCTTGAAGGTCATGTTAGCACCAACCGCCATCGCAGCCCGGATCGCCAGCTGTCCCGAATGGTTGTAGGTGCCGTCCCCCAGGTTTTGAAAGATGTGCTCACGCCGCGAGAACCGCGACTCGCCAATCCAGTTGGCGCCCTCGCCGCCCATGTGGGTGTAGCCCTCGGTGTCGCGGTCCATGAACTGGGCCATCCAGTGGCAGCCGATGCCGGCATAGGCACGGGCACCCTCCGGCAGTCGGGTCGACGTGTTGTGCGGGCAGCCCGCGCAGAAATAAGGCTTGCGTTCGACCGCGAGCGATTCCCGTTCCGCCTTGAGGAGCGCGGTCAGGCTCCGGCTCCGTTCGAGGAGACCCGCTTGGCCAGTGATTGCCGCCGCGCGGGTTCCGATCACGGTCGCGATCTGGAGCGGATTGAGCGCAGCCTCGGCCTGGAACAGGATCTCGCCCTGTTCGTCCCGCTTTCCAATGATCCGTGGGGCTCCGGGCCGGCCGTAGAGTATCGACTGCGCCTGGGGTTCCATCAGACCGCGTTTCTCTTCGACGACGATCATCAGATCGAGTCCGGTGGCGAATTCGATGAGACCTTCGGGCTCGAGCGGCCACGGCATGGCCACCTTATAGAGACAGATGCCCAGTTGGGCGGCGGCGGCCGGATTGAGTCCAAGGGTTTCCAACGCCTGGAGCGTGTCCATCCATGACTTGCCGGTACTGACGATGCCGAGGCTGAAGGCGTCGTCGCCCCGAGAATCGGGTTCGTCGGCAGCAACACCGACCGGCGCGTTTGTCACCCGGTTCAGGCGGTTGGCACGGACATAGGCCCTGACCGCATCGAGCTTGTGTTGATGGAGGCGAGCTTCCTGGGCGAGGGGCGTATCGCCGAGACGAATGTTCAGCCCACCAGCCGGCCGGGCGTCGGTCTCCGGCAGCCGAACGCCGTACCGCCAGGGCGCGGAGTCGACGACGGCGGAAGACTCAATGGTATCCTTGACACATTTCAGTCCGCACCATGTGCCGGCAAAACGCGAAAGCGACCAGCCGTGCAGGCCGTATTCGAGAAGGTCGGCAACATTGGCGGGGTTCAGGATCGGGATCATCGCGTCCACCAGAGCGAATTCGCTCTGGTGGGCCGTTGTCGAGCTCTCACAGGTGTGGTCGTCACCTGTCAGGACCAGGACGCCGCCCCGGGGCGATGTGCCCGCGAGATTGGCGTGGCGGAAGACGTCTCCCGAGCGGTCGACGCCCGGACCCTTCCCGTACCAGGCGCCGAAGACTCCGTCATGTGTGCCCTCGCCGTGGAGTTCCGCCTGTTGCGTTCCCCAGATGGCTGTGGCGGCCAGATCCTCGTTCAGACCGGGCTCGAAAACGATTCCGGACGCCGACAGTTCCTGCGCGGCTCGCTGGAACTGAAGGTCGAGTCCACCGAGCGGCGAACCCCGGTAACCGGAAACATAGCCGGCGGTGTTCAGACCCGCCTTCCGGTCACGGTCCGCCTGCAGCAGGCACAGCCGGACCAGTGCCTGGGTGCCCGAAAGGAAGACACGGTCGCGGGACAGGTCAAATTTGTCGGCGAGAGTGATCGACGGTTCGCTCATCCGGGATCCTTCTGCTCCGGGCCGGATGGTCGGATCGGTGAAACCGGTTCATGACGCCGCCTGGCGTCGGCTTTCGGGCTGCGGCCAGTGTAACGGCCCGGCCCGGCCTCGGTCAATTCCGTCGCCCGCGGGGATCGCGTTTGCCGATGTCTGCGCTGGCGCGACTCGGGTCCGTCCGGTCGAACGTCCGGTTCATTGTTGCCTTGCCAGTCACGCTGGTCGGCGGATCCGGAGCCAGAGCAGGGAACCGCTGGCGAGAGCGAGGAAGGGGATCATCGCGAGAATGACGGTCGTCCAACCCGACTGGGGTGTGCCGCCCGAACAGTTCATCAATCCTCCCGAGGCCAATGAAGCGAGGGTCACGAGGCCGAAGACGAAGAATTCGTTCAACCCCTGGGCCCGGCCCCGTTCCTCAGGTGTGTGGGCCGTGGTCAGCATGGTCGTTCCGCCGATGAACCCGAAGTTCCAGCCGATTCCGAGCAGGATCAGGGCGACGTGGAAGTTGATCAGTGTCTGCCCGGACAGCGCGGCAGCCCCGCTCAGGAGCAGAAGCGTGAGCCCCGTGGCGACAATTCGATGGGCTCCGAAGCGGACAATCAGGTGGCCCGTGAAAAAGGAGGGTGCGAACATCGCGAGAATATGAGCCATGACGACGTCGGCAGCGGCGTTCTGGCTGAAACCGCAGCCGACCACAGCCAGCGGCGTTGCGGTCATGACCAGATTCATCAGGGCGTAGGACACCATGGCACAGATGATGGCGACGGCGACCTTTGGAGACGCCAGGAGCTCCATCCTGCTGCGGCCGGCGTAAGGCCGGTCCCGCCGGCGCGGCGCGGGTTTCGGGATGTCGAGAAACAGGAACACGAGGGGTCCGACGATGTTGATCACAACGATCATCCCGTAGGCCCCCAGAAACGGGATCGGAAAGGCATCCGCACTCAGTTTGAACAGCTGCGGACCAATAACCGCCTGCGCCAGTCCGCCGGCCATGACGTAGGAAATGGCCTTTGGGCGGAAATCGTCATCGGCGGTGTCTGCGGCGGCGAACCGGTAGTAACCGAGAGAGGACATGAAGACTCCGCTGGCAAGCGAGCCGCAGAGAAAGACCGGAAAGGAATCCAGATAGAGACCGAGTGTAGCCAGGATGCCGCCGGTCGCGCCACCGGCGGCTCCGGCCAGGAATCCGGCCCGTCTTCCGTATCGCTGCATCAGCGCCGACATCGGCATCGACGTCAGCATCGATCCAAGGACGATGAGCGAGATCGGCAACGTTGCAAAACAAGGGTTCTTGGCAAGCTGTTGCCCGGCGAGACCACCCATCGTGAACATCATTGGCAGCTGCGAGCCGAGCACCGCCTGCCCCGCAACCAGCACCACAACGTTGCGCCGGGCCCGGCCATTGCCCGAGCGTGCATCGGTCAGGTTGGCCGCGAGAGTCATGGCGCGCAGGTGTAGTCGCTGCTGACCGAAAGGCAAGCGTTCCGGGGGAACGTCAAGGGCGACACCCGGCGTCGTGCCGTTCGGGCGCCACCGGACCCGAACGCAACCGCGCAGGCGCTCGGGGTGCCGGGTCGATCAGGTGAATGAAGCTTCCGGAGGCCTGTCCGGACACAAGGCCGGCCGGAGCCAGTTCGGCGCCTTCTGCATCGCGAACGGCAAACATCGGCCGACCTTCGGCCCTTACCGTCGTCGAGTAGTGAAATTCATGGCCGGAAAATTCGCCGGTGAATGGACCGGCGAGGGCCGTCAGGCGCCGGTAGCCGAGATGAAGCCGGCGGTCTGCGAAACTCGTTTCCAACCGGAGAAGCCCGAGCATTGCGTGACGCTGACCCTGGGCATCGACCATTCCGTCTCCCATCACCATGAAGCCTCCACACTCGCCGTAGACGGCGCGAGCCTCGCGCATGCCACGGCAGAACCGGTCGGCGGAGGCGAGGACCCCGGCGTGAAGTTCCGGGTAACCGCCCGGGAGAATGACGAGATCGGCATCGGTTCCGGGGACCTCGTCAGCGAGGGGCGAAAACGTCCGGATCTCGGCACCGGCCGCGTGCCAGTCTGCAAGGATATGCGGATAGGAAAACGAAAACGCGACGTCGTCGGCGATTGCCATGCGCTGGGCCGGCGGGGCAATGATCTCCGGTGTTTTAGTGTTGTCGGCATCCGCCACGGGCGATTCCGCCGCATCGACGAGGGCGTCGAGATCAATGCCGACCTCGGCCGCCGCTGCCGCCGCTCCGATTCGGTCCTCAAGGGCCGCCACTTCCGCTGCCGGATTGAGGCCGAGGTGTCGCGATTCCACGCGAAGTGCCGGGTCTCTACGAACGGCGCCGAGGACTTTGGCACCCACGGCCTTGAGCGCACTGCGGGTGGCGCGTTCATGCCGTTCACCCGCCACCCGGTTGAGGATGACCCCTGCGATGCGGATGCCGGCCCGGTGCTCCGAGAATCCCCTGTAGAGGGCCGCGATCGACTGTGACTGTCCCGAGACGTCGGCGATCAGTACGACGGGTAGGCCCAGGGCGACCGCGAGGCTGGCCGTCGATCCTTCGCCGTCCGGTGGAGCCCCGTCGAAGAGCCCCATGGCCCCTTCGATCAACAAGAGTCCGTCCCCGGCGGCCAGTTGGCGAAGTCGGCCGGGCGGCATCGCCCAGGCGTCGAGATTGGGGCAGGGGGACCCGGATGCGGCGCGGTGAAAGCCGGGATCGATGTAGTCGGGACCGCTCTTGGCAGACCGGACCTCGATCCCCCGGTCTCGGAGTGCCCGGAGGATTCCCAGCATGATGATGGTCTTGCCCGACCCGGACGAGGGCGAAGCGAAAACCAGGCCCCGGTTCAAGACGCCTCCGCAAAGGGCTGATCGCCGAGCGGAAAAAGGTCGCGGGGCGGGATGCCGTCCGCAGCGGCGAGCCAGTCCAGCGCCTGGCGAAACAGGACGGCGCGACCGATGCAGATGACGGCGGGCGCCGTCATGCCGGCCGCATCGATGTCCAGGGCCGCTTGACTCAGGGTGGTTTCGAGGATTCGCTGATCCGGCGTCGTGGCAGCCGTGATCACCGCAACGGATTCGTCGGGTGCCCGGCCGGCATCGATTAGACGTGACGAGATCCCTGCAATATTCTTGAGGGCCATGTAGAGGACGATCACCGGGCTGGCGTCGGCAATCGCTGCCCAGTCCAAGGCATGCGGAGCGTCGCCACTCTGATCATGACCGGTGACGAAGGTTACGGACTGATTGACATCTCTGTGGGTGACCGGAATTCCGGCATAGGCGAGCCCGCCGATCCCGGCGGAAATTCCGGGAATGATCCGAATCGGATGCCCGCTCCTTACCAGCGCCAGCGCCTCTTCTCCGCCCCGGCCGAAGACAAAAGGGTCGCCGCCTTTCAACCGGAGAACCCGCCGCCCAGACGATGCGAGTTCGATCAGGCGCAGGGAGATATCATGCTGTTTGGGCGACGGCTTTCCACCCCGTTTGCCGGCATGGATGACCTCGGATCCGGGTTTGGCCAAATCCAAAATTTGCCGATCCACCAGTGCGTCATGGACGATGACATCAGCCTGGTCGAGACCGTTCAGCGCATGCAAGGTCAGCAGACCGGGGTCCCCGGGACCGGCGCCACAGAGCCAGACCCAGCCGGGTTCGAATACGGGCAGCGCTGCTGCCCGGGAGATCCGGGTCCAGTCCATGGATGCCCTTATGGCTGAGCGCATCCGGGGTTCCAAGCGGACATTGGCTGCGTGCACCGGGCGCCCGGACGAAGCCGGACCTGGAACGTATGGATCCTGTCCGATGATGTTTGACCTCGGTGGGACGGCCCGGCCATCCGCGCACAAACGAACGCTGCGTCGCGACGCGAGACGATCGGTACGCGTAACAGACCCGACGATTGGGTCAATCGCGCGGAATTGGCGCGGTCAGACTTTGCGCCTATATCTGGCGAATGGCCAGACGTCCCAAGGCAGATCTGCGCAAGGGCTGGACCACCGGGGCGTGTGCGACCGCCGCCGCGTCGGCAGCGGCCGAGGCGCTCTGGAGCGGTCGATTTCCCGAGTGCGTCCAGATCGTTTTGCCGCGTGGCGAGACCCCGGAATTCGCGCTGTCGCACCGGGCAGTGGGTGATGGCTGGGCGGAGGCCGGCGTGATCAAGGATGCCGGGGACGATCCGGACGTCACCCATGGGGCCTTGATCATGGCCCGCGTCGAGCGTGGGGGCGCCGGCGTGACCTTGACAGCCGGTGAAGGCGTGGGAACAGTCACGCGGCCAGGTCTGCCGATCGCCGTCGGCGAACCGGCGATCAACCCGGTCCCGAGGCGGATGATTGAGACGGCGATCCGGAATGCGGCGGAACGGTTCGGCGTCGTCCCCGATGTCCGGGTGACGCTGTCGGTCCCCGGTGGCCAAGACATTGCGGAACGGACATGGAATCCTCGACTCGGAATCCTCGGAGGCCTGTCCATTCTCGGGACGACCGGAATCGTCCGCCCCTATTCCTGTTCTGCCTGGATAGCGTCGATCCACAGCGGCATCGACGTGGCCCGGGCGAGCGGTGTCGACCATGTTGCCGGTTGCACGGGCCAGACATCAAGCCGTGTGGTGCAGGACTACTATCGTCTGCCCGATCACGCGATGCTGGACATGGGAGATTTCTCGGGCGGTCTTCTCAAGTACCTCCGGAAACACCCGCTGCCCTGGCTGACGATAGGGGGTGGAATCGGCAAGCTCACCAAGCTCGCACAGGGTGCCTCGGATCTGCATTCGAGCCGATCGACGGTCGACTTCGACCGATTGGCTCGCCAGGCCCGGAGTCTTGGTCTTGAGGATCCACGGCATGCCAACACGGTTCTCGAAGCGGTCGAGATCGCAGGATCGCGATTGGCCGAGGCGGTTGCCCGGGACGCCAGGGACCGGGTGGTCGACATCCTCGGCGGTCAAGTGGCCCGGGTCGATGTCGTCGCCATTGACCGGGCGGGGAACATCCTGGGACATGCAGATTCCGGAAGTTCCTGACATGGAGACATCCCGGATAGGGACAGGAGGCAAGTCGGGCCGCACGCATGTCCTGTTGCTCGGTGGCACTGGAGAGGCACGCGACCTGGCGGGCCGGTTGGAACGGGACCACCGGTTTCGGGTCACCTATTCGCTGGCCGGACGGATTCGTCAGCCTGTCAGCCCTCCGGGTCTCAAAACCCGGATCGGTGGTTTCAGGAGTGCCGGCGGGCTCAGGGCTTTCCTGCAGGACAAGAATGTCGACATCGTCGTCGACGCCACGCATCCGTTCGCGGAAAGGATGACGCTGACGGCCCACGGCGTGTCACGCGAACTCGGAACGTCCCATATCGTGTTGCGTCGACCCGCCTGGTGCGCCGGGCCCGGGGATCGCTGGCACCCGGTCTCCGGCCCCGACGATCTCCGCGGGCTCATTCCACGATCAGCGACGGTTCTGCTTACGACCGGCCGGCAGACACTTAAGGACTTCGGTTCGGCACTCGCCGGGCGGAAAGTCCTCGCCCGGGTGATCGATCCACCTTCGGAACCCTTCCCGTATCCCGAACGAGGCGGGAACTGGATCGTGGGCCGTCCACCTTTCTCCGTGGACAGCGAGATGGAGCTCTTTCGCCGGGAAGGCATCGACTGGCTGGTGACCAAGAACGCCGGCGGTCCGCTCTCAAGGAGCAAGCTGGATGCCGCTCGACGGCTGTCGATCCCGGTCGCGGTGGTCGAGAGGCCTGGCGTTCCGGATTGCCGGGTTGTCGAAACGGTCGCAGCCTGTATGGAGTGGCTGGAGTCGGAAGTCGCCCGGCCCCGGTAGAACCGGAGAGACAGGTCTGTCGGGTGTCCATGCCGGGCTGGCAACCCGAATCGAGGCCGGAGCAAACCGGCTCGGCGAACGGACGGGCAGTTCTGCGTAAAACGGTGCCGTCGTCTGGTAGCGGGCCGGTGATCCGTCACACGGGAGCCGGATCCCGGCCAGGGGAATCAGATGGGCGTCATGCGAATCATCGAGTCTGAAGCCTGCATCGCCGAGGGCGTGGCTTGGCTAGTCGAGAAAGAGGCCAGCTTTGGCAAGGTTCTTGCCTTGACCGGGCCGCCGCCCCTTCGCCGCCGGGAGCATGGTTTCGGGGCGCTTCTTGCCGCAATTGTTTCCCAGCAGTTGTCGGTCGCCGCCGCTGACAGCGTGTGGAAACGGTTGGAGAGTGAGGGGTTGACGGACGAGGCCGCAATTCGGGCCGCGGACGAGATGGCGTTGCGGGGCTGCGGCCTCTCCGGGCAGAAAGTCCGTTATGCCAAGGCGCTGTCAGAAAGCCGGACAGACTTTGCCGCGTTCGGGAATTGGCCGGACGAGGACATTGTTGCGGAGTTGACCCGGATCCCGGGAATCGGCCGCTGGACGGCAGAGATCTATGTCATGTTCGCGCTCGGCCGGGCCGATGTCTTCGCCGCCGGAGATCTGGCTCTCCGGGAGTCCGCGCGGTTGCTCTTCGATCTGCCCTCGCGTCCTCCGGAGCGGGAATTGGCCAGCATGGCGCTGGCTTGGTCGCCGTGGCGGACCGTGGCAGCGGGGCTACTCTGGTCATACTACCGGCACGCGAAGAACAGGGAGGGCATTCGGTCATGAGCCGACTGCGGTATGGGCGGCAAGGACCCGCGAAAGGGCAAGCAGAGCGATTGGTGATCTTTCTCCATGGCTATGGCGCCGACGGAAAGGACTTGCTGTCACTCCACGAACACATGTCGTCGGTCTTGCAAGGAACGGCCTTTGTCTCGCCGGACGCGCCCGAACCGTGCCGGGTGAATCCGGGAGGATTCCAGTGGTTCCCCATTCCCTGGATCGACGGAACCAGCGAGGCCGAGGCGGCGATGGCGGCCGGCAGGGCATTCGCGATTCTCAATTCCTGGCTCGACGAGATTGCCCGGGAGGAAGGGGTCGCGGCATCGGATACGGCCATCGTCGGCTTCTCCCAGGGGACCATGATGGCGCTTCATGTCGCTCCGAGGCGCCCGGACCCTTTCGCCGCGATTGTCGGCTTCTCCGGACGATTGCTGGCATCCCCGTCGTCGGACGACGTCCAGTCGCGCCCGCCTATCCTGCTTCTCCACGGGGAGAGTGACGAGATGGTGCCGTTTGACAGCATGGCTGCCGCCGAATCGGCGTTGACGGATGCCGGTTTTTCCGTCCGAACCCATGCGACACCGAATCTCGGCCACGGGATCTCCGTCGACGGCATTGAGATCGCGCGGGCCTTCCTCGTGGAACACCTGGTCGGGAAAGCCTGAAACGACCTTGCCTGGCGCAAGCCGGCATTTCGCAAGGCTGTCCGACGGTCCGAGGCGAACACCGTCTGCCGTGGTCCCTGACGAAGGCGTCGGGTTTATGGTTGGCGTTCGCCCAATGAGTTGGCGTCAGTCTCCCGGAACCAGAGGCCGCGTTCAGAGAATTCCACAGAATTCCCTGATGGGTCGCGGATGTAGATCGACCGGCATCCGTTTGGCCAAAGGAAGTCCGCTTCGACCGGGATCGCTTGAGCCTCGAAATGCTCCCGCCAGCGATCAAGGTCGCTGGCCGATGCCACGAAACAGACATGGCCTTCGCCCGAGGATCCATGGGCCGGCACCGGCAGCTCAGGATTGCCAGGGGGTTGCCGGGTTTCGGCCGGGTTGAAAACCAGGAGCACCGAGTTCCGGAAACGGAAGAAGACATGCCGGTTCCCGACACGAGCGATTGTCCGGAATCCGAGCGTCTGCCCATAGAACCGCTCTGCCGCGTCAAGGTCTTCGACGTAGACGGACGCCTCAAGAATGTCTGAGGCTCCGGGGAAAACCCGGGTCGTTGAAGGTGCCGATTGATCCATCAATGCCCGTCTCCTTCCGCTGCAGGGTCCCGATACCTGGACCGGCGACTGTCCCTGTATCCGGGATCGTGGCCAGGGGATGCAAGCCGGTCTCGCTGGAATCGGCCGGTTTGGCCGGGTCGTCGTTGCCAAAAACCCGTGTCTCGCGGGACCCCGTGTTTCGACGGTCGGATCCTCGCGATGTCCGTGACCTACCGGTCGGGACGTTGCCTTTCGGCACCGCCGCCAGCGCAATTTTTCGTGCAAGGTTGTTCATTCCGTGTCACCGCGTATAAACCGTGCGACCCGGAAAAGATCAGCCGAAGATGCCTGTCGAACCGCGCCGGGCGTACTCGGTAGAATGGCGAGGCAGGGCAGGCATGTCTCTTGCAATGACAGGCGAACGGTTTCAGCGTGGCGTTCAGCCGCCCCGGGATTTCCCGGCATTGGTTCTGAACGCCGATTTCCGGCCGTTGTCCTATTTTCCCCTGTCGCTCTGGAGTTGGCAGGAGGCCATAAAGGCCTGTTTCCTCGATCGGGTACACATTCTTGCGGAGTACGACCGGACAGTCCGGTCGCCGTCGGTCGAGATTCGCATACCGTCGGTTGTCGTGCTGAAGAACTATGTCCGGCCGGTCCGGACCACGGCGTTCACCCGGTTCAACCTGTTTCTACGCGATGGATTCGTATGCCAGTACTGCGGGACCTCCGGCCGAATGACATTCGACCATGTCATTCCGCGGTCCCGGGGAGGCCGGACCACGTGGGACAACGTCGTGGCCGCCTGCGCCGAATGCAATCTCAAGAAGGGGTCGCGGACGATGAAAGAAGCCCGCATGCGCCTGTTGCGGTTGCCAAGGCGGCCGACGCCCACTGAACTCCTCAACGCCGGGCGCCGGTTTCCGCCGAACCACTTGCATCAGACCTGGACGGACTTCCTCTACTGGGACATCGAACTGGAGGCGTGAACAGCGTCGCCCGCCCGCCAGGTTCATCGTTCGTTGCCACTTTCCCGTCCGTTCGCCGGGCCGCCCGGCGTTCCACCGGGCGAGGGCATTACCGGCGGATGCGGATTCCCGATCGAAATGTCCCGGTGTCGCCAGGTTCGGCGACAAAGGCCCGCCACCAGGCCAGGGCCAGAAGGAGTGATGCGACGGCGTTCCATCCGGCCATGCTGAGGCCGGCAAACGCCCATGGAATGGCATCACACCGGACGACAGGTGTCGCGAGAATCTCCGCAAGGCGTTCCTCCGCGGAGAGCGCGTCGGACGGCAAGGCCGCACATGAAGCCAACCCTGGCCACCAGCCCTGTTCCACGCCGGCGTGATAGCCGGCAAGTCCGGCGCTGCCAATCATTATCAGGCAACCGACGCCGGCCAATGCTCGGCCACGGCCGGAGATCATGGCGACGGCGCCGACCGCAATGGCCAATGCATGGGCCCAACGCTGCCAGACGCAGAGCTGGCAGGGGGGCAGGCCGCCCAGGTACTGGAATCCGAGTGCGCCAGCGAGCAAGGCTAGCGAACCGCCGGTCGCAAGGATGATCAACTGCGTTCTGGTCATCGCCTCAGAGTCCGGCCGCCACGAGAAATCCGGCCACCAGTAGGATGGCGAACAGGCCGAAGAGCAGGCCAAGTCGGCGTTCGATGAAACTGCGAATCGGTTCGCCGAATTTCCAGAGAAGTCCGGCGACAACAAAAAACCTGAGTGCTCTTGCCGTTATGGACCATAGAAGGAAGGCCGTCAGGGGGAGTCCGGTTGCCCCGGACGTGATGGTGATGACCTTATACGGGAAAGGCGTGACCCCGGCCACCAGGACGGCCAGGCCCCCGTAGGCGTTGAACTGGTCCCGGAATTCGTCGAATCGCGGCATCTGGCCGTAGAAATCGAGGATGGGCCGGCCCACGGCGTGGAACAGTTGGGCACCGATCAGGTAGCCGAACGCGCCTCCCGCGACGCTGGCAACCGTGCAGGTGCCGGCATAGAGAAAGGCTCGCCTCGGTGATGCGATGACCATCGGTATCAGGAGAACATCGGGGGGAATCGGAAAAACACTGCTCTCGGCGAAACTGACCGCGGCCAGCACCCACAAGGCATGGGGGCTCCGGGCGAGCGACAGAACCAGTTGGTAAAGGCGGTTGAGCACGAGATGACCGGATTGGTTTCGCGAGAGTTGGACCGGACTGATAGCGGCGGTTCCACCCTTACCGCAACTCCGGAGATCTACTGACCTGAATTGGAGTGTCTTACCGTGTCGACTTCCGTTCGCTCCCGGACCCTTTGACGATGAGGTCCACGCGGCCAGGGAGCGCAATTCGCATTGCTCCCCACGTCACGCGTGGACGAGCACGATGTACATGATCAGACATCTGAATGCGGTCAACTCCGTGGCCGACGACGATGTTCCACTGTCCGTCTGTGTCCTCCTGAGTTCTTTGCCAAGAAATCCTGAAATGACAAACCGTTCATAGTTGTATGCGGCATTCGACACGGGGTCGAAATGCTGTGCCGTCTTGGGGAGAATTGACGGTGCACACCGTCAGGCACCGCCTTTTTGGTGTTTGATCGGGTTTTCCAGGCGGCCAAGGGGTTCGATTTCGATCGCGATAGTGCCTGTTTCCTCACCCATCAGCAGCGACTTGTGCCCTCGCGGGAATCGTCCCGCACCATTGCCGGTGGTCCCGAACGAAATCAGATCGCCGGGTTCGAGCGTGAAGTAGCGGCTGGCCTCCGCGATGCAGGCCTCGACACTGAAGCGGTAGTTGCCGGTGTGATCGACTGTGAAGGTCTCGTTGTCGAGCGTGCCCCGAACATGCAGGTCATTGGGGTCGGCGACTTCATCGCGGGTGGTGATCCAGGGCCCCATCGGACCGAAGGTGTCGGTACCTTTCGAACGGGTGTGATAGACGTAGTAGGCGTCAGTATCTTCGGGACCATTGAGATTTCGCCAGGCGTAGAATTCCGGTCGCGCCATGTCGCGATCATATGTGACGGCAATGGCGTCCATTCGGAATTTCAGCCCGTGGCTGGTGACGTCATTGTGAATGAGATAGCCGAACACGGACTCCAGTGCGTGATCTTCGGTGATGTGCTTGCAGCGCCGTCCGATCACCGCACACAGCTCGGGCTCGGGGATCACAGCACCCCATTCCGGATCCACGACAATGGGCTTGCCGTGGCCCAGTAGCGCCGATGGCGGCTTGAGGAAATAGTTGGGCACACCGGGGTCGCGGTGGGCTTTTTTCATCAGCTCCTTGTTGTTGAATGCGACACCAAGGATCTTGGAGGGGTTGGGAAGCGGCGCGGACCAATCCGTATTCTCCAGGCCGAAACCCGGCACCTGGTCGACGGTTTCGCGCAATCTGTCCAGCAATTCTTTATCTGCGCCCGTCGTGTGCACCAGGGACAGGACGTCATTGAAGGGCCGAATTCCCGCGGCCTCACAGACCGAGGCCAACGTTCGGGCCCTACCGTCCACGCCATGCAGAATGGCTGTCGGCCGATGGTTTCGGATGATCGTCCCGAGTTTCACGCGTTCACCAGTTCTCAAGGAAGTCTTCGAGTGTAACCGGGGACGCATCGACCAGCGGTTCCTTCACCTCGACGCCATCGAATTCGGAAGCCTCGAAGAACCATTTGCGCGGCGCCGGAAAGCCCCATAGCTGCGAACGGCGGGTGTCGGTCAGTTCCCAGCGTTTTGGCGCATGGTCGATGTCGATCACATTGTAATGGCTGGAAAAGATCTCGACCCTGTGCCCGTCGGGGTCGCGGAAATAGACGAAGAAGGCATTGCCGATTCCGTGCCGGCCCGGCGTGCGGTCCATTGAGCCAGCCAGGTCGAGCGAAGCCATCACGTCGGCGGCATGGATGATCGACGAAATTTCAGGCGTATGATAGGCGAAATGGTGGAGGCGTGGGCCAGGGCCATTGCCGAAAACCACGTCCTGGGTGTTGTTCTTTCGCTTCAGCCAGACACCCCACATCTCGTCCGTGCCATCCCTGGCCGTGTATTCCGTGAGGCGAAAGCCGAGATCGTTGTACCACCGGTAGGCAGACGCCACATCGTGGCAGGTGACCTGGATGTGATCGAGAACGGCCAGCCTGCCACCGCTATGGGTATGGAAACGCTGCATCCGGTTGTCCGACTGTTCCATGGTGGCGCAGAACTCCAGCGGAATGCCGACACCGTCATTCAGACGCAGCGTCAGACCCTGACAGGGCCGCTCGACGAACTCGGCTGCCTCTCCCCGAGCGTTGAAATAATCGTTGGCGCGTTTCAGATCGTCATCGCTGTACATCCGATAGCCGATCCGGCGCACCGAGCCCGGGCCCTCCGTGTCGGTTTTTTCGAAGACCAGCGAATGGTGTCCGGTTTCTTCAATCGCCCGGAGGCAAAGCCTGTTCGCGTCATGCCCGGTGACCTCGAGCCCGAGGCCGGTCTCGTAGAAATATCGGGTCGTGTCCAGATCGTGGCTGGTCAGCACGACATGGCTGAGCCGCGTAACGTTGAACGGGATGTCGAGATTTGGCGACAGGAGGGCCATATGGCCTCTCTATTCCGTGGCGCGCCACGTGGGCAATATGGTTGCTGATCTCATTGTTGAAAGAGCGGAACCACCGTCAGCATGGCAGCGGAAGGCCGGTTCACGGGGTCTCTGGACGAACACCTTGTCAAAGAGATGGTTCAGGATACGCGAACATCGTTGGCGCGTAGCTTGCGGTCCAGGTCTGCAAACGAAGTTGCGACGAAAGAATCCAAATTCAATGTGCTTCTCTGCAATTTAGATCGCAGCGCACACGGCTCGCCGTACACCGATAGTTGACGGCAAAAACATAAAACTATATATCTAGTTTTATGGATATTAAATACTGTCACGCACCGCACCCGGCGCCCGCCCAGGCACTCGAAGAAGCAGCGCTGGCATTCGCCGAGTGCGGCACCGAACCGAGGCTCACGGTGCTGCGCCTGTTTGTGCGCGCCGGCGACGAAGGGCTCTCGGTCGGCGAGATTCGCGACTGGTCCGGGTTTCCGGCCTTCACCCTTGCCCAACGCCTCGGGTTCCTCACCGCGGGTAGACTGGTCGAGCAGGACCCGCGCGGTGGCGCCGTGATCAGTCGCGCGGCCTACCCGCATCTCGAGGCCCTCGCGGCTTTCCTGCTCAAGGGTACCGCGCCGATGCCCGGCCATCGTCCGAGGTCCGTGCGGCTCTCGGGAACCCGACTTCATGACGGAGTCGGTTCTGTGAGTTTTCAACGGCCTGCGCAACGGCGCTCGCGGCCAGGTGCCCGCCCGGGGTCTCATCGACTCCTCCGCCACTCTTTTCGCTGCCGCCACCCCCGGCTTGGCCGGCAGGGTTTTCCCTTTGAAGACCCGCGTCGGCGGGAGGAATGCACCGCTTGCGCCCGCCACTGCCGACCCTGTGGTCTTCCCGTAACCGCGGCGCCATGAAACTCGCCACGGTCCGCTCGTTTCGGTTCCAGCGCCCGAGCGCGGAGTCGCTGACGTGGCTCGTGACTGCCGCGCTGCTCGTTGTGGGCTCGCTGCTGCCCGGACCCGATACCGGGATGCTGATCGCGCTGGGCTGGGACCTGCTCGCGCTGTCGCCGGTGGTCGCGGTCGCCGCCGTTCTCGCCGGTGCCCTGACCCTCGGCAATTGGTCCGACCGAGCGCTCGCCTGGCTCTCGGGCAGCCCGGCTCGCGCGGTGGTGATCGCGAGCTTCGTCGGGGCCGTCACCCCGGTCTGCGGTCTCGGCGTGCTTCCCCTCATTGCGGCCCTCCTGCGCCGCGGCCTGCCGCTCCCGCCGATCATGGCGTTCTGGGTCGCATCCCCAATTACCGACCCGAGCATGCTGGTCATCACCGCCAGCATCATCGGGGTTCCGTTCGCCGTCGCGAAGACGGTCGCCGCGTTCGGGATCGGCTTGTTCGCCGGCACGCTCACCTGGGCCCTGCCTGGCTACCGGGGCGGCGCTCACCATCTGATGCGCCCCGGCCTGCTGGAACAGTACGGCTGCGAAGCCCGAAGTGCCCGCTTCTGGCCGGAGGTCTGGGGCAGCGTCCGGCTGGTTTTGCGCTGGCTGGTCCTGGCGCTCGTCCTTGAAGTGTTCCTGCAACGCTTCGTACCCGACGCGTGGGTGGCCTCGCTCTTCAGCGACGACGCGGGCGCCTCCATTCCGCTGGCCGCGATCGTCGGGGCGCCGATGTACCTGGACGGCTACGCGGCCCTGCCGCTCGTGCGCGGGCTGATGGAGAAGGGGATGAACTTCGGTGCCGCCCTAGCGCTGATGATCTCCGGCGCCGCCGTGAGCCTCTACGTCGCGGTGGCGGTCGCCTCGATCGTCCGCGTCCGGGTCTTCGTCCTCTATGTGGCAATCGCGATGGTTGGCGCCTGCGCGGCCGGCTATGTGGCCGCCTGGATCGTCTAGAGCCGCTTTCACTCACGTCTTGCCTGTACATGGACTTTCCCGACCGCACCTGCGAGCATCCCATCTTTCGTTCATTGATGGACTGGTGTTGAACGATCTTGTTGGAGAGCTTGCTGGCAATGCACGAGGACGGCCGATCGTCCTGGAGCCACCGAAACGGCGACGCCCACCGCGCCGGCCCACGGTCTTCGGATCCGACACCAAACCGCTCCTGTTCCCGGCGCCGGCCACCCTCGATGAGATCCGCCCGCTTAGCCCGCGGATCGTCCTGCGCTACACCCGCCAGCGAAAGCGGTGGACGCGTTCATCGCCTGCTACCACGACCTCGAATCCCCGTAGCGGTCTACCACCGCTTGTCCCGATTCAGACGGCCCCGTAGGACATCCAGATGGATCTGGAGTCGCATCCAGGAACGACGGGAATCGTGCTGCTGGGGCGTGGTTCCGGGTTGGCGACTCGAAACAACGCGAAACTTGGCGGCGAATGCCCTTCTGCATTGGCCTGTGATGAACGGTATTGGGCGTGAGGGAGCCTGAAGTCGGGGTGCGTCAGAGCCCATCGGCAGCTGAGCGAAAGGCCGCCTCGGTCTCGTCGAAATCGGATTCGCTCAAAGCAAGAGACACGTAGGTCTTTCCCGGGGGCTTCAGGATCCCGTTCGACCGGAGGGCAGCCTGGAAACGACCGTAGATTTCCGAATCCGCGGCGACGAACTCCCGGTAATTCCGGACACGCTCTTCGGTGAAAACGACATCGAAAAGGGTTTCGTCACCCACAATCCGGTGTGGAAGGCCTGCCTGCCGAAGCGCATCCGATACCAGGTCCATCACCCGACGGCCCTTGGCGCGCAAGGATTCATAGGTGCCGTCCTGGCGGAGAATCTCCAGGGTCTTCAATCCCGCGGCGGCGGCGACGGGATTGCCGGACAGCGTTCCTGTCTGCATCAGGAATCCATCCGGGCCGACCCGGTCCCGATCGAAATGGGCCATGATCTCGCGGCGCCCGGCGATGGCGGCCAGCGGAAAGCCGCCGCCGATGATCTTGCCGAGTGTGCAGACATCCGGAACCACCCCGTAATGCTCCTGGGCACCGCCGTAGGCGAACCGGAATCCGGTGACGATCTCATCGAACACAAGGATGATGCCGTGGCGGTCACACTCGTTACGAACGGCCTCCAGAAACCCCGGTTCCGGTGGAATGATCCTTTGCATCGGCTCGAGGATGATCCCGGCAATCTCCGAACCCCTTTCCGAAAGAATCGATTTCAGGAATTCTGCGTCATTGAAAGGGGCAACCAGGACGCCGTGCCTGACGGCCTCGGGAATACCGGCGCTGTCGGCAACGGCTTCGGGAAAGTTCACGAGGCGTGTCGGGGCCAGGCTCATCTGGGCTTCGGCCGACATGCCGTGATAGCCACCCTCGAACTTGAGGATCCGTTCGCGACCGGTGGCGGCACGGGCGAGGCGCATCGCATACATGTCGGCTTCGCCGCCGGTGGAGACAAAACGCAACTGCTCGGCACAGGCGACCGCGCGACAGATTTCTTCGGCGAGCGCCACGCCCTGGCTGTTGTTGGTGAAAAACGTCATGCCCTTCGGCAGCTGTTCGTAAACGGCCTCCAGCACAGCCGGATGGCCGTGGCCGAGGACCATGGGCCCCGACCCGATCAAATAGTCGATGTACTCCCGCCCGTCCTCATCACGGACACGGGATCCGGAGGCGTCGCGAATGATGATCTCCGGGTCGAAATTCCCGAAGCCGCCCGCCGGCAACACCTCACGGGCCCGCGCCGCCCATTCGTCCTGAGTTCGGATTTTCATCGCCGGACTTTCCCTTTGGTTGAAACCCGTTCGTAGACTGCAACCGGTTCCCCCAGATGCTCCTCATCAGGTGCGAAACCGAGGCCGGGCGCGTCGGAAACGGTCAGGTAACCGTTGGCATTGCGCGGCCCGCGTCCCGGGGCCGGGTCGACCGTAATCATGTCCTGGCAGGCCCAGACACTCAGCCGGTGGCGTGCGGGGATGGTCTGCGCCAGATGGGCAGCTTCGGCATCGGCCAGCACCGTCCCGCCGGTCGCCATAATGGTGCAGTCAATCCCGTGTGCCAGGGCGACATCGCGAATTCGGGCGGCCTTGCTCAGCCCACCAACGCGGTTGAGCTTGATACCAAAGATCTCCGCGATGCCATCTCGGGCAATGCGGGCCGCGTCCTGAAGCGTGACCAGCGACTCGTCGACGCTGATCGGAACCGTCGTAAGCGGGCGAATCGCCGCGATGTCGTCGAGCGACTCGCAGGGCTGCTCGATGGCGATGTCCGGCTCGGCAATGGCTGTCATGACCTGGACTGCCTGACGACGGGACCAGGCCCGGTTGACGTCGAAGAGGAACCATTCCCCCGCCTGTCGGATGGACCGAACCGCACGGATGCAGGCGATGTCCTCGGCGACGCCGTTCCCGATCTTGACCGAATGGGAGACATATCCCATCGATCGGAAGCGCTCGATCTCGGCGATGACATCGTCGACGGTCCCGGAGGAAACCGAAGAGGCGACCGCCGTTCCGTTCGGGTGGCGACCGCCGAGCATGTCTGCGATTGACAGGCCGGCGGACTGCCCGGCGATATCCCAGCAGGCCATGTCCACCGGAGCTTTGGCATAGAGATGTCCCGGCAAGCATTGGTCCATCGCCTGTTCCACGATCCCGACCTGGCGAGGGTCCTGTCCGAGGATGGCCGTCGCCAGGGTCTCGAGCCCGGCGCGAATTCCCGGACCATGGGCTGGCACATAGCTATGTCCCCAGGGCGTGCCTTCGCCCCATCCCGTCGCGCCGTCTTCGGTCTCGAGCTTGACGAAGGTGGCGTCCAGTCGGTCGAAGCGAAGCTGTTTTCCGGACAGCCAATAAGGGTGGGTCAGAGGAAGATTCCGGTGGAATACACTGATTCGATTAATTTTCATTGGGAACCCATCCGAACTGTTCCCCTCTCGAACACCGGTTTACCGAGGGCGGCGAAATCGGGAGTGACGCCCAGGCCGGGGGCATCGGACGTATACAACCGTCCGCCCGCCGTTACCGGGGCCGGACGTCCGGTCGACCGGCTGTTGTAGTTGTGAAGATCCGTCGTGTTCACGAGGAACTCTTCGGGGGTCGAGGCCGCAAAATGACTGAGTGCGGCGGTTGTCACTTCACCGCCCCAACTGTCTTCGGCGACAACCGGAATGCGGTGGTCGACAAGCAAGTCCCTCATTCGCCGGGAGCGGCTCAATCCCCCCTGCTTGGACAGTTTCAGGCAAACGATGTCGGCGCCGCGATCCTCGATCACACGGTGCAATGACTTGAATCCGGTTATGCTTTCGTCAAGCTTCATCGGCAGGTCGGTCCGCCGCCGGACCTGTTGGCATTCTTCGTAGGTCCTGCAGGGTTGTTCGAGGATGAAATCCAGATCACGCGTGGCCCTCGCGACCCGGATCGCCTCGTCGACCCGCCAGCCCTGATTGGCGTCGGCGAATGCCATCTCTCCGGAGCCTAGCAGGGGAACAGTCGCCCGAATGCGGTCGATGTCGAGGGTCCCGTCGCCGCCGACCTTGATCTGGAAATGGCGATATCCACCGACACGAAGTCGCTCGATTTCCGCGGCTGTCTCGTCCACCTGTTTCTGAGGCGCCACGCGGTAGAGCGGCACGCCGTCCGTCAGCTTGCCGCCCAACAGCATCCAGACCGGCTGTCCCGTGGCTTGCCCGAGGAGATCCCAACACGCGATGTCGAATGGGGACTTCGCGTAGTGGTGGCCGCGGACGGCCGAATCCATCCGCTGTTCGATCAGTCCGATCTGCCGTGGGTCTTTACCGAGGAGTGCAGGCGCCAGCAGTCGGGCCGCAGCCTCGACTCCGTGCGAATGCGCCTCCATGTAATTTTCGCCGCAAGGGCAGAATTCGCCACATCCGCTGAACCCGGCATCGGTGTCGATCACGACGACCGAAGACCATGCGGTCGAGATGACGTTGCCGCGTCCCCAGACGTAAGTGCCTCCGGAATAGGGAAGAGGGGTCCGGTAGACGCGGATCCGTGTGATTCTCATCCTGACCCTATGTGGTCAGTCGACGTGAATCCGACTCGTCGGAACGGATCCCGGAACAGGTACCGGCGCCCGGCCAGCGTGAGAACCCCGGCAGCGACCGCAACGACTGCCAAACCGGGCGGACGCCGGGAGCCAGGGAACCCGTCATGGCACAACAACGATATTGCCGAAATGGCGTTTGGCGATGAAAGCTGTCTGTGCGTCGTGAAGTGCCTCAAGCGGGTAGGTCGCTGCCAAGAGCGGACGGATTTCCTGTCGTTCGACATAGCCGAGAAGATTGCCGAAAACATGGGGCGGAATGATCGTGGAACCGTGGAGAGTCAGATCATTCAGATAGAGCGTGCGAAGATCCAGCGTCACTATCGGCCCCGCAATGGCGCCGGAACAGGCGTACCGTCCGCCTCGGCAGAGCACGTCGAGCAACTGACCCCAGCGATCGCCACCCACGATATCGGCTACGACCGACACGGTCTCCGAACCGGTCGCCAGTACGAGGCTCGCGGCTAGGTCTTCAGGCGCCCGGGGCAAAACGGCATCAGCGCCGATCTGGCGTAACCGCCGGTGATTGGCTTCCGACGCCAACGCCACGACACCGGCCCCCCGTCTCTTCGCCAGTTGAACCAATGCCGAGCCGACGCCGCCCGACGCACCGGTGACCAGGACCTGGTCGCCGTCGCCGACATCGGCCCGTTCGAGCATGCCCTCTGCGGTTGAATAGGAGCAGGAAAAGGTCGCGAGCTCTGCGTCGGTGAGACTCGAGCGGATGATTCCGACATTCCGGTGGTCGATGACCGTGAATTCGGCATAACCACCGTCTTTTTCCGATCCGAAATACCCGGTCTGATCGCGGTTCATGGGATCGTTCCAGTCACGGAGCCAGTTGTCGGTCATCACCCGCTGCCCGAGCAGGTTCGGATTCGCCTCGGCGCCACATTCAACGACCCGTCCGACGACATCGGCGCCCTGGATCCGCGGGAAGTCGAGGCCACCGCCACCCCAGGTCGGGTCCGGGGCGTCTGCGCCAGTATCGGGGGCCATCGTTCCCGTTGTCGCCGTGGTGACGGCCTTGGAGTACCAGCCGGTTCGGGTGTTGATGTCGGTGTTGTTCAGGCCACAGGCCAAGACCTGGATCAATACCTCGTGACGGGCCGGTTTCGGGACGGGCCAATCGTCCCTGAACTCCAGCCTGTCGAGTCCGCCATGGCCTGTAAGCACCATGGCGCGCATGCGTTCGGGAAGCGTCATGGCCTCAGGACCTCCTGACTGTCCGGTGCGCCGATCGTATCGTCTCTTGCGCCGGAGGCGCCCGCAAGCAAATCCGCCGCGCCGTCGGTTTTCGGCAACCGGTTCCCGGGATCATATGCGGCGGCATCGAGGCGGTGTGCCGGTCGAGGTGATCCCATGACGATCACCTCGAGTCCATTGGCCGACTGGAGGGCTTCCGGTTTGACATAGGCGAAGGCCAGGGTCCGGTCGACACGGTGTCCATGAGCAACGGAGGTGGTCGAACCCACGACACGGCCATCGGCGACGACCGCCTCACCGCCATGGCCATCGGTGACACCGTCGCCGTCGATTTCCAGATAGGCGCAAACCCAGGGCAGAGGGGAGGCCTGACTGTTCAGTGTCGCCTCCCTGCCAACGAATGGTTTTTCGGGATCGACAAACCGCATCGCAGATGCCTCCGGCAGGGTGACCTCATTGGTCAGTTCGCTGGCTCCGGGGAACCGTTTTTCCATGCGCATGGCGTTCATCGCGAACGACCCGTAGTCGGTGAGTCCCCTGACTTCCCCAGACGATGTGAGCGCGTCATAGATTTCCGGGAAAGAGCGGCGCGGGCCATGCAGTTCCCAGCCCAGTTCGCCGGCGTAGGAGAGACGCATTGCCAGAATCGGATGCCGGGCGACCTCGATCTCCCGGACCGCCAGCCAGGGGAATCGAGAATTGTCGAGGCGGGCTCCGGTCGTCGCACCCAGGATGTCGCGGGAACGGGGGCCGTTGATCGCGAGGGCTGCCCAGTGGTCGGAAACATTGTCGATTGCCACCCGCTCTCCCCGGTGGCGGGAAAATGCCAGAAGATCGCGGAGCCGGCGTTCATGGAACGCGGCGGCTGTGACGTAATAGCGGTTGCGCTCCAGGCGGGCCACGGTCGCTTCCAACTCGATCCGGCCCCTCCTGTTCAGGAAATGAGTCACCATCACCCGGCCGTATCCGGTCGGCAACCGGTTCGGGACCAGCCGGTCAATGAACCCGGCAGCGTCGGGCCCGGAAACCAGCACTTTCGCGAAAGCGGTGATATCCATGAGGCCCGACGCGTGCTGGACGGCCCGACATTCCTCGCCAACGATGTCATGGATGCAGTTTCGCCGGAAGGAATACCGGTCAACCGGAGGCACGGGCCCCCGGGCGAACCAACGCGGGCGTTCGTGGCCGGAAACCTCTTCGAAGACCGCTCCCCTCGCTTTCAACCGGTCATGGAGGGGCGAAGGTCTCACGGGCCGACCCTCGGGCCGGTTGAAGTGCGGAAAGGGAATTTCGTGGCGAAGGCAGTAGTCTTCCCGGGCCTTGACGACCTGCCATTCGGGGCCTGCAAAGTTGCCGAACCGGCGAGGATCGAATTCCCGCATGGAGATGTCTGCAGCGCCGTGGACCATCCAGCGGGCCAGTTCCCGGGTCAGGCCGGGTCCCCATCCGACCCCGATCTGGGTCCCGCAGCAGCACCAGTAGTTTCGAACGCCCGGTGCCGGGCCGATCAGCGGGTTTCCGTCGGGTGGATGGCTGATCGCGCCATGAACCGTGCGCCGAATTCCCCGATCAGCCAGCACCGGCATCCTTTCGAACGCCGCCGCAAGCCACGGCATGATCCGGTCGTAGTCAGGCGCAAAGAGTTCGTTTTCCGCGTCCCAGGGGCAGCCGGCCTCCCAGACTGAACGAGGGTTGGCTTTCTCGTAGATGCCGATGAGACCAGCGTTCTGTTCCATCCGGACATATCCGGATACCTTGCGGTCGTCCCGAACAACCGGAAGTTCCCGTTCCAGGTTTTCGAACTCCGGAACAGGTTCGGTGACGACATAGTGATGAGTCATCGATGTTGCGGGAATCAGGATGCCGGCATCGGCGCCCATCTGTCTCGCGTAGGTTCCTCCGGCATTGACAACATGATCGCAGATCATGGTCCCCGCCGGGGTGACGACAGTCCATTCCCCCGTGCCCTGCTGCCGGACTTCCAGGGCTCGGCAACGCCGGACGATCCGTGCGCCCCGCGCCCTGGCACCTGCCGCAAGGGCAAGGGTGACGCCGGCTGGATCGACATGGCCGTCATCGGGAGTGTGGAGTGCGCCGAGAACGCCGTCGAGTGCGTAGAAAGGATGGAGATTGAAAATCCGGCCGGGGTTGATTCGTTCCATTCCGACGCCGAGTGCGCGGCCAACCGAGAGAATGTGATCGAACCAATCGAGTTCGTCCTGGCAGTAGGCAAGGCGAAGTGACCCGCATCCGTGCCAGGTCACCGCATGTCCGGTTTCGGCCGCGAGATCGCCGGAATAGAGCCGGATATTGTAGTCGATGCACTTTCCGAGTCCGTAACTTGAGGTCGACCGGGTGATCTGCCCTGCCGCGTGCCAGGTGGACCCGCTGGTGAGTTCCGCCTTTTCAAGGAGGACGATGTCCTGCCAGCCTTCCCGAGTCAGATGATAGGCGAGACCACATCCCATGATGCCGCCGCCGATGATGACGACCCGTGCCTGGCCGGGAAATCCCGCCTCGCTGCGATCGGAGAGTCGGCCCGTTTCGTCTGTCGGGGTTACCGGCATGTTTTCCCTGGCGCCAGGAGCGCATCCATCAAAGTGGCTATCCGATCCGGAAATCACGGATTCTCTGTGGACAGGGTATGCAAACATTCGTACCATCGTCAATCATGAATGGTACAAAAGTTGCAACTCGTGAGACCGACGCCTTGTTGAATGCTCTGGCCTCCGATCTTGACCTCGGAACGCTGGCCCCGGAAATCCGCAAGGCTGCGACTTATCTTCTGGAAAATTCAAGCGAGATTGGCGTGTCATCGATTCGGGAGCTGGCCCGGGCTGCCGGGATCAAGCCGAATACCCTCGTCCGGCTCGCGAGGCGCCTTGGATTCGACGGATACGATGAATTTCGCGAGCCTTTCCGAGAGGAGATCCGTCGCGGATCCCCCTCATTTCCGGATCGGACCCGCTGGCTGCAGTCGCTTCAGCAGTCCGGGCGACTTGGCAGTCTCTACGCACTCTGCGTCGACGCGGCACTTTGCAACATTGAAGAGACCGTCTCGGGGATTTCAGAGGCACAGCTGACCGCCGCTGCCCGGGCCATTTGGGCTTCTCGCCGGACCTTCGTTCTCGGAGTTGGCGTCCATCATCCGAACGCCAGGAACTTCGCCTATCTTGCGGGAACAGGCATGAACGAAGTCCATGCGATTCCCCGGTCCGGTTCGACTCCGGTCGATGACCTGGCCCACGCCGGCCCCGGCGATGTGCTTATCGCCATGACCTGCAAACCCTACAGGCGCGAAGTGGTCGATGCGATGGCCATGGCCCGGGAGCAGGGCCTGGTGACCATCGGGATTTCGGACAGCCCGGCGTCGCCGGTCGTCACCGGTGCCGATCACCGATTCGTGGTGAGCGTCGAAGCGCCGCAGTTCTTCCCGTCGTCAGTACCGGTCATTGCGCTCCTCGAGACGCTTCTGAGTTTCGTGATTGCCATCGCCAGCCCGGACATCGTCTCCAGGGTCGAGGCGTTTCACGCCCGGCGCCACGCACTCGGCCTTTATGTGGATAACCCCACCGGATGACCCTGTCCCCGACACATGCGCTCGAAGCCCGTTACTACACGGATCCCGACATCTTTCGTGTGGAACGAAACGGGCTGTTTCTGCGCAGTTGGCAGTTCGCCTGCCACGCCTCGGAGTTGGCTGATCCCGGGGACTACGTCTGTTTCGACATCGTGGGGGAAAGCCTGTTTGCGGTCCGCACAAGGGACTTCGGAATCCGGGCTTTCTTCAACGTCTGCCAGCACCGCGCTCACCCGCTTCTCGAAGGCAGCGGCAACGTCCGGCGGTCCATCGTCTGCCCCTATCACGCCTGGACGTACGAACTCACCGGGGAACTCCGGTCCGGGCCCAATCTCGCGGCCGTGCCGGGGTTCGACCGCTCCGCAATTCGCCTGAGCGAAGCTGCCGTCGAGAATTACTGCGGGTTCATCTTCGTCAACCTCGACCGGAACGCCGCGCCCATGGACACGCTCTTTCCCGGGGTCCGGGCCGATGTCTCGGCCCATGTTCCCGACATCCAGCGGCTGAAACCGCTCGAGTGGCTGGCGATTCCCGAGGCCTGCAACTGGAAGGTCTCGGTCGAGAACTACTCGGAATGCTACCATTGCCAACGTAATCACCCGACGTTTTCCACCGGGGTCATCCGTCCGGAGACATACGACATCCAGCCATACGGGTATTGTCTTCACCACACGACCGAATGTCAGGACTTCGATCGCATGTCCTATGCGATCGACAAGGAGGCGCCGCGGTCACGGGTCTATTCCTCGTGGTATCTGTGGCCGACATTCTCCTTTCAGGTCTATCCGGGGAATCGGCTCAACACGTATCATTGGCGTCCAATCGATGTGGATCACGTCATGGTCTGGCGGGGATGGTTAACCGTGGATGGTGCCGAAGACCCGGTCGTTCGTGATCTGGCGGTCCAGGACCGGGACACTACCGTGGCCGAAGACATCCGTCTGGTGGAAGGGGTGCAACGCGGCCTCCGATCCCGGGGCTACCGGCCGGGACCGCTGGTCCTTGATCCGGCCTGCGGGGTCAATTCCGAGCATTCCATCGCGACGCTGCAGACCTGGATGCGGGAGGCCGTGGACGGTGCCGGATTGGCGGATGTTCAGGTGGCGAACCCGGCGCATGGACAGTCCTGAACACGTCCGGAAACCGGCGGTCTGGTCCGATCCGTCGAAGAAACCGTTTCCGTATCAGGTTGGATTCACCTGTCCGCCGCAGGACTTCGACGCGGCGCCGACGGATTTCCTTCGCATGGCACCGGAGACGGTCGGTGTGCACGGCCGCATGCTACACATTCCCGGTTATTGTCACCAACTCGACCAGAGAAAGCGTCACTTCCAGCTTCTCGAGGAATTTGTTGAATGCATGGCAAGCAGTGGCGCCGATGTCTGCGCTCAGGTCGGCAGCAATTGGGTTCATGCGAGCGGTTTCGGCGTTTCCGGAATCAGGGACTATTGCCGACGGTTGAGCGAGACCTATGAGACGCCCTTCCACATGGCGGGTTATGCGATGGTCGAAGCGCTTCGGGCGCTCGACGTTGAAAAAGTAGCGTTGAACGCCGTGTATCACTGGCCTGACTGGTGGCAAGGAACGGTTCGATTCCTCCGGGACGCCGGATTCGACGTCACCTGGGCCGGAAATTTCGTCGACCAGGGCTGGTTTCCTGACCAGGCGACGGTAAATGACCAGCGCTGGATCTTCGACGGGGACCTCGCCTGCCGGTCCTTTCTCCATGTCGCCGAACAGGCCGGTCCGGTGGACGCCTATCTGGCGAATGGAATGTGCAATTTCCGACGGGAATCGGATGGCCTGCCGCAACGGCTCGTCGCCCTCGAGGTCGAACTCGAATCGATCCTGGGAAGGCCGGTCGTCACCCATGACAATGCGCTCTACTGGCGTGTCTTCCGGACACTGGGCCTGGCACCGGTCACGCGACAGGGCAAACTCCTGTCGAGTCTTTGCGCGGTCGACCCCCGGTAAATGGATGTCGCGAGTCCTGGCTCTCTGGGCCGTTCCCCGGTCCACCTCGACCGCATTTGAGTGGATGATGCGGCAACGGGGCGATCGGGTCTGCTTCCACGAGCCCTTTGGCGAGGCCTGGTACCAGGGCGAAACGCCCCTGTGGCCCCGGGTCACTCGGGAAAGCGTCCGCACGCCGGGACTGACGCTTGAGGGTGTCTTCAACCGGTTGGTCGCGTTGGCCGCGGAGACGCCCGTCTTCATCAAGGACTTCCCCCACTACATTGCGTCCCTATGGAACGATGACTTCCTTTCGCATTTCACCCACAGTTTTCTGATCCGCGATCCTGCGGAGACGATTCCATCGCTTCATGCCCACTGGCCAGATTTCCACGAGGCCGAGGTCGGGAATCCGGAGCAGCGGATGCTTTTCGATCGTCTTGTCGAGAGCACGGGAACAGTCCCCCCGGTGATTGACAGTGGCGACCTCCTCGAAGATCCCGAAACGGTGACCCGGCTCTGGTGCGAGGCGGTAGGGATCCGTTTTGTTCCCGAGGCCATGACTTGGTCGCCGGGACCCAGGGCGGAAGTCAGCTGGTGGGACGGCGGCGCGTTCCATGCCAATCTCCGCAAGTCCGCCGGCCTCCGGCGACAAAGACGGGACTATCCACAGGTTGAAGCCTTGCCCGAACGGGTCCGGGCCATCCACGACCGGATGCAGCCGCACTATTCCCATTTGCGAGGCCACCGCATCCGGCTCTGATCCGGTCGCCGTCCTTCCGTTCCGTCAGTCCAATCCACCTATTGAGGGAGCGGTACCCATCAATTCCCGTTGACCGCGCATTGGGGGGTGGCTATGCGAGCGGCACCCACCGATGCCCGAGTGGCGGAATTGGTAGACGCAGGGGATTCAAAATCCCCCGCCGCAAGGCGTGCCGGTTCGAGTCCGGCCTCGGGTACCAGGCTTCATTTCGCGATACGTCCGCGTCGGGATCTGCAGTTGCGGAGACACCGGCGGGGTGACTTTGACGTTTTCGGCAATGCCAAGTCCGTTCGGGCGTTTGCATTGCGTTACCCGGGCGTCCGCCGACCCGAACCAGCCCGTTCAGGCGGCGCGCCGTCGTCGGCCCTGGCGCCCGCGGCGGGCGCCGGCAGCAGTGCCCTCGGCCGCCATGGGGGCGTTGTGGCGAATCCAGTTGCTGCCGTTTCGATCATTGTCCGACAGCAGGTTTGCAGCACGGACAGCATTCATGACTTGCGGACGAACAGGGTTCATGATCGCAGAGGTCATCCCCGACGCGATAGCCATTGGCAGGAAGGCGGCATTGATCGCTTCCCGGTTCGGCAGCCCGAAGGAGATGTTGGACGCGCCACAAGTGGTGTTGACCCCAAGCTCTGTTCTGAGTCTGCGAACCAGTTCGAAGACCTGAAGTCCGGCTGTTGCCATGGCGCCAACGGGCATGACCAGGGGATCGACGACGATGTCCTGGGCGGGGATGCCGTGATCGGCCGCCCGTTCGACGATCTTTCTTGCGACGGCGAATCGGACGTCAGGATCTTCAGAGATCCCGCTGTCGTCGTTCGAAATCGCCACAACCGGGACATTGTACTTCCGGACCAGCGGAAGGATCGACTCGAGACGGTCCTCCTCTCCTGTCACCGAGTTGAGGAGCGGCCGGCCATTGCAAACTTCAAGGCCGGCTTCCAATGCCGCAGGAACCGAACTGTCAATGCAAAGGGGTACGTCGACGCATGTCTGGACCAGGTTGATGAGTTTTCGCATAAGCGGCGGTTCGGTCTCGTTCGGATTGGGGTTCGAGTTGTAGACGACGCCTGCGTTCACATCGAGCACGGTGGCGCCACTGGCCACCTGCTCCCGGGCATCCCTTTCAACCGTTTCGAAGTTGCCGGCTTCCAGTTCCGTCGCAAGCTGTTTCCGCCCGGTCGGATTGATGCGTTCACCGATCACGCAGAAGGGTTGATCGAACCCGATCGTGGCCGTCCGCACATGCGATTCGATCAATGTCCGGGTCATGGCGCGCTCCTGCGGGACGAATGAGTCGGTTCGGGCTGAACGGCATCGCCGCCGTTTTCCAGGATCCAGCGGCTGCAGGTCGCGATCCCACCAAGAGGAAAGAAATGCACACCAACGATATTGCCAGCCGGTTCGGTCGCCTGCAGCCGGTCGATTCCCTTCAGGAAACTGTCAGGTTCGAACGGTTTCATCAGCCGGGTGACGTCCCGGGCCCGCCTCTGGAGGATCCGGAGCGAGTTGCCGACGCCGCAGGAAAGTGCAAATCGGATCAGGGTCTGGAGCCTTGCGGGCCCCGCGACACCGACATGAACGGGAAGACTGACGCCCATCTCCTGGATCCGACGGGTCCAGCGGACGACCGGTTCGGCGTCGAAACAGAATTGCGTCACGATTGCCATTGCGGCGTCAGATGACTCAGAAAAACGCTGTTTCCAGAGAAGTGCCGTGTCAGCCTGGTCAGAAGAACCGTCGGATTCGATATCCCGATTGCCTTCCGGGTGGCCGGCGACATGCAGCCGGGAAAACCCGGCCGCGCCGAAGAGCCCGGTCTCGAGAAGCTGCATGGAATCCCGAAAGTCGCCGATGGGCGCCGAGACGCCGCCAGCCAGTAGTAGGGCCGAATCAACGCCGGCTTCATCCTGGTAACGGGATATCCAGTCTTTCAGTGTCGGTCGATCCGGAATGACGCGGGCCGGGAAATGCGGCATTACCGAAAATCCCTCGGAACGGATCCGCCTTGCGGTTCGGACCATGTCCCTGATCGGTGTTCCTTCAATATGGGCGACATAGACGAGCGTGCCTGCGGGGAGGATGGCTCGGAAGTCCGGAATCTTTTCGGCAGTTCTCGGCATGACCTCGATCGAAAACCCCTTGAGGAGCCGTGCCAGTCCGGGGTCAGACGGATTCCGGTTTGTGGCCGGTTCGGGGTTGGATCGGGGTCCCATGGTCTGTCGTTCGATCGTTTCAGTGTGCCCGGCATACGGCAAGCGGTCGGAAGCCGGAATGCCGATTCGGCGTGGCGCATGGGAACGGCTGGAAATGCCGATGGTCGCGGAATCGGTCCATGCCAGGCCACAGAAAGCGCGCCTTCAGAAAATGCCGCCCCCGAAATTTCGGGCACCCGGTCATTCGGGCGCCTCCGAATTCCAGCCGTCGTTTCCTATAAGCCGAAGTATCGTCTCCCGGTCGAATTCGGCGTCAATTCGCGCCGCTTCGCTTGCAGCAATGTCATGGGGGTCGCCCGCAACGGGCCGTGGTTTCGACTTTCGCCAGTCTGCGAGATAGGCGTCCGTGCCAACTGCACCAACCTTCATGGCGCATCGGTCGATCGCCTGTTCGAACCTTTCGGGAAGCTGGACCTTAACGCCGTGGCGACCTTTTCCGACGATGACCTGGGCCGGTATGTCCCGCCAGAAGACGATGATCACGTCGGGCATGGTCGACCTCGGATACGGTCTGGACAGACACTGTCCTTCAAGCTCCTATCCCCCTTGCAACCGCGAACGAACGGCTAGAATCCGACGCGCGACCGTCGGAAACCGACATTTCCTGCCGTAAGTCGGGAATGCCTCCACGCCAAATCGTTAACTTGTCAATCTTGGCTTCGGAGCCTAGTTTCCGTTCCGGCGAAGGCGCGGAACCGGCGGAGGACCGATCGACGATGGACATTTCCGCGTGCCGGGATTCGACGGTCTGGACAGTAGACGAGGGCAAGACGGTCACTTCGTCCTCGAGTGAGTTGTTTGCCGCCCTTGATCTTGGAACCAACAGCTGTCGCATGTTCATCGCGCGGCAAAGGAACGGCGACATCGACGTCGTCGACGCCTTTTCCCGGACAATTTTTCTCGGCGATGGTCTCGAGCGTTACGGGACCCTGTCACGTGCCGCCATATCGCGCGGACTGAACGCACTCCGGGTGTGCCGGCGGAAACTCGAAAGTCATGGCGTCACGAAAACGCGCCTGGTGGCGACGGAGGCCTGCCGCAGGGCCAGAAACGGCCCGTCCTTTATTCGAAAGATTCGCGAGGAAACCGGCCTTTCACTGGAAGTGATCGATCCGAAGGAGGAAGCGTGGCTGGCCGTGATCGGTTGTGCGCCCCATGTGGCCAGCGATACCGATCTGCTACTGGTGATCGATATCGGCGGCGGTTCCACCGAACTTGTGTGGATCGACTTCAGCGACTGTCCGGGAAGCAACCGGTTCAAGGAAATTGCCCGGCTGGATTTCGGAGGCGAGCGCAAGGTCAACGGGAACGGACGGACACAAGTCCTGTGTTCAGCAACGGACCGGAGTCCTGCGTCGCGTGCCCGTGTGGTTGACTGGATTTCGGTACCCTTTGGCGTGGCGACCTTGAGCACCCGTTATGCGGATGTTGCCGATGTGGCTGCCCGGTATGCACTGATGTCGTGTTTCTTCGAGGAGGAGCTGGTCGGCCTCGAATCGTCGGTTGGCACCGCGCCTGACTTCGGTTTCCAGATCATCGGAACATCCGGAACGGTGACATCTCTCGCGGCGTCGCATCTTGGATTGAAGCGATATGACCGGACCCGGGTCCACGGGCTCAACCTGACTGCCCGCGAGATCGAAGCGGTCGTCGGCCGATTTATCCGGCCGCTGTCGAACGGAAACGGCAATCACCCGGGAGGACGATGGCACAGGCAGACTTTGGTCATCTCGGGAGCCGCCATCATCCAGGCCATTCTTCGCGTATGGCCTTGCGAACGACTGACGGCCGCCGATTGTGGATTGCGCGAAGGGCTTCTCTATTCCCAGATGATTGCCGCCGGAATGCTGGACCGGCTGGCGGCTGCCAAGTGAAACCTGGGCCGGGCGGCTCCGGCCGCGGCCGCCGCGACCTCCACGTCCGGGTTCGGACCGCCAAGGGACGACGATCGTCGTCGACTCGATGGCTGGAACGCCAGTTGAACGATCCCTATGTTCAGCGGGCGCAGGCCGAGGGATATCGGTCGCGTTCAGCCTACAAACTCATTGAGCTTGACGATCGTTTCCGGTTCCTGTCCCCCGGTGTTTCCGTAATCGACCTTGGCTGCGCACCGGGGGGCTGGAGTCAGGTGGCTGTCGAAAGGGTCAATGCGCAGGGGCGTGTTCCGGGTCATCGACGCGGTTCAGTAATCGGAATCGATATCCAGCCGGTCGAACCCCTTTCAGGAGCGACCTTCGTTTCGCAGGACATCTTCGATCGTCTCGCGTCGGAACGGAATGTGGGTCTGGATCAAGGAAACCATTTGTTTGATGTCGTGTTGTCTGACATGGCCCCGTCTTCTTCGGGGGACAGGAAGACCGACCATCTCCGAATCGTCGCCCTGTGCGAGGCGGCTGCCGAATTGGCCTTCGCGATCCTCTCGCCGGGAGGGACATTGGTGCTCAAGGTTCTGGCAGGAGGCGCCGAAAGCGGCCTTCAGACTCTTCTGAAGCGGAACTTCGCCCGAGTTCGGACTGCCAAGCCGCCAGCGAGTCGGCCGGACAGTTCCGAGAAATTCGTCGTTGCGACCGGGTTTCGGGGCGGACATGCGCGGCCCGAGGCCGACTGAGCGGATGCGGAGCGAGGCAACCCCGGGCGAGCCCGTGCCATCCGACGAATGGTTGCCGGCGTCACACAGGCGATGTCTTGTCGTCAGTCGGTCCTGCGCATCCGAGGGCTTAGCGAACGGGCATAGCGGCCGGTGAATCGGACGTAACCCTTCTCAACGACCCGAAGATGGGGTTCCGCGAGCGCGTGCAACTCCGGCAGCCTGTAAAACGGAACATTCGGAACGGCGTGGTGTTCCGTGTGAAACGGCATGTTCCAACTTAACCACCGGACTGGCCATAGTGTCAGGGTGGTCCGCGTATTCTCGAACATGTTCGTCACGAACGGGCAGCGACCATGTTCGGCCAGAAGATACAGGCGGAGAAATGGCTGGCCAATGCAGAGCGGTACCAGCCAAAGCCACAGGACGTCCGTGGGCAAGGTTAACGCAGTTCCTGCAACGGCAGCATAGGTCAAGAGCATCATTCTCGCCTCGCGACGGATACCCGGGATGGCGCTGTCCGGCACAAAACTGTCGGTGACCGGCAGGAAGGCATTGCGGACCAAAGTTCCGGCGTTGCCGATCAGGGCCGGGGTCCCGGACGCGTATTTCAGGAACTGAAACACTGTTTCGGGCCGATCTCCGGCGAGCAGTTCAGGGTCCTTGCCGGGGACGTTGGTGTATTTGTGGTGGGCCAAGTGAAAGTAGCGAAACCATCGGAAGGGCAGGAGGATGACGAGCCCCGCCAGCTGTCCTGCCCATTCATTGATTGCCCGTGACCGGAACGGGGTCATGTGCGTGCATTCGTGTTCGAGCGTGAACAGGAAGACAAGCAAGACCCCGTGAACCGGGAGGATCGCCGGCCAGAACGGCACTCTGAGGTAGATCAATGTCCCGGACAGGAGAATCGCGCCAAGGTGGCTACAGAGATGAAGCACTCCTTGCGCATTTGATCGCTGCTGGAGTCGGGTTCGGGTGGCGGCTGGGAGAGACGCGACGAATTCCCGGTGATCGATGGTCGATTCCCGATCGTGATCCGCATCCGACATGCCAGGGATTCCTGTGAGTGCCGAGGAAGTTCGGACTTGTATCCCTGACATCTTGCATCGACAAGATGGGCTCATTCGCGCGGGTTGGGACGCGGCGGAAACGGGGCCTGGTCGGCCTCGCCTCCGATTTGGTCGTGTTCTCGTCACAAGTCAAATTCGGAGGAAGGCGCATGATGATCCGGGAAGCCCTTACTTTCGACGATGTGTTGCTCGTCCCGGCTGCGTCAGAGGTCCTGCCGACAGACGTCGTTACAGCGACCCGGGTCACCGGCACCGTCGAACTCAACATTCCGCTTATCAGTTCGGCCATGGATACGGTCACCGAGGCGCGAATGGGCATCGCCATGGCCCAGGCGGGGGGGCTCGGCGTGATTCACCGAAATCTCGATGTCGAATCGCAGGCCCGGGAAGTTCGGCGGGTCAAGCGATTCGTCAGCGGTGTTGTCTACAATCCGGTTTGCCTGTCACCGGAACAGACGCTGGCGGACGCCAAGGCACTGCAGGAACGCTACAGGGTCACCGGGTTCCCGGTAATTGACGGCAATCGGCGGATTCTGGGGATTGTCACCAACAGGGACATGCGTTTTGCCAGCAACGACCGGACGCCCGTTTCGACAATGATGACGGCCGAGAACCTGGCCATCCTTCGGGAGCCGGTCAATCTGGAAGTCGCCCGCTCGCTGATGCATGCCCGGCGTATCGAGAAACTGCTTGTCGTCGATGGCGACGACAGCCTTTCCGGTCTGCTGACAATCAAGGACATCGAGCAGGCGGTGCTGAATCCCCAGGCTTGCAAGGATGAACTGGGTCGGCTCCGCGTGGCGGCGGCAACGAGCGTTGGTGACGAAGGATTCGAGCGGGCCGAGGCCCTCATTGATGCCGAAGCGGACGTAGTCGTCATCGATACGGCGCATGGTCACTCGACGAGTGTCATGGAAGCTGTCGACCGAATCAAGAAACAGTCGAATTCCGTCCAGGTGGTGGCCGGAAATGTAGCAACGGGCGCGGCGACCCGGGCACTCATTGACGCTGGCGCTGACGCAATCAAGGTCGGGATCGGCCCCGGGTCCATCTGTACGACACGGATCGTTGCCGGTGTTGGCGTTCCCCAGTTGACGGCCATTCTCGATTGTGTCGGGGAAGCCAGGCAGTCAGGGATTCCGGTCATTGCCGATGGAGGAATCCGGTTTTCGGGGGATTTCGCCAAGGCGCTCGCCGCGGGGGCCCACTGCGCCATGGCCGGATCCATGCTGGCCGGAACCGATGAGGCGCCCGGCGAAGTGATTCTATTCCAAGGCCGCAGCTACAAGTCCTTCCGTGGCATGGGCTCTCTCGGCGCCATGGCCCGCGGGTCGGCGGATCGGTATTTCCAGGAGCAGGCCAGCACCGAGAAACTGGTTCCCGAGGGCATCGAAGGGCAGGTGCCTTACAAGGGTCCTGCCCATGCGGTCATTCACCAACTTGTCGGTGGATTGCGGGCAGCCATGGGTTACACCGGTTGCCGGTCCCTTGAAGACATGCGCGAGCGTTGCGAATTCGTCCGGGTCTCGGGAGCCGGCCTCCGGGAAAGCCATGTCCATGATGTCCGGATCACCCGGGAATCTCCGAATTACCCGACTCAATAGCCACCTCCCTCGCGCTGCGACGGCTCAGTCGCGAAAGTCACGGGGTGACCGGATCGCGGAGCGGGTCGTCGTGACGAGCCTTCGCCTTCGACACGTGTGCCGACGATCCGCCACCGGGTAAACCCGTGCCGCGCCGTCCTGCTCCGGCGTCTTGCGCCCGTGACTTGCGAGGCAAGACATCGGCCGTCCGGCAGCGGGTTGCGACAGTGGCGGCGGTGGCGTTGTCAGTCGGTCTCCGGATTCCGGGACTATTCAGGGTTCAGGAAAAAAGGCCTTGCAATGTTCCTGTTTTGTGCCCATACCGTCGACAGGAACGTAACAGGAACACTTTTAACAGGATCCAATCGTCACCCCGGACTGTTGCCCACAGGGCCATATGGGATAAGGAGATCAGACATGCCGGCAGAACTGCTGAACCTCAACGAAAGACGCCAGATGGACAGACAGAAGGCCCTCGATTCCGCACTCAGCCAGATCGAACGGCAGTTCGGCAAGGGCTCGATCATGACCCTCGGACAGGAGGGTGCGATCATGGAACTCGATTCGACGTCCACCGGCTCGATCGGACTCGATATCGCGCTTGGAATCGGCGGATTGCCGAAGGGCCGCGTCGTCGAGATCTACGGTCCCGAGAGTTCCGGCAAGACCACGCTGACGCTGCATGTGATTGCCGAAGAGCAAAAGAAGGGGGGTGTCTGCGCCTTTGTCGACGCCGAGCATGCCCTTGACCCCGCCTATGCGCAGAAACTGGGTGTCGATCTTGACGAGCTGCTGATTTCGCAGCCGGACGCCGGTGAACAGGCGCTTGAGATTACCGACACCTTGGTCCGGTCCGGCGCTGTTTCCCTGGTCGTCGTGGATTCCGTGGCCGCCCTGACTCCGCGGGCCGAACTTGAGGGTGACATGGGCGATACCCAGGTTGGCGCCCAGGCCCGACTGATGTCGCAGGCGATGCGCAAGCTGACGGCATCGATCTCGAGGTCGAACTGCATGGTCATTTTCATCAACCAGATCCGGATGAAGATCGGCGTCATGTTCGGCTCCCCCGAGACCACATCCGGCGGGAACGCTCTCAAGTTCTACGCCTCGGTCCGGCTCGACATCCGGCGGATCGGTGCCATCAAGAACCGCGACGAGGTTGTTGGCAACACGACCCGGGTCAAGGTTGTGAAGAACAAGGTGGCTCCGCCTTTCAAGCAGGTCGAGTTCGATATCATGTATGGCGAGGGCATCTCACGGACCGGCGAACTGCTTGATCTTGGCGTCAAGACCGGAGTCGTGGAGAAGTCCGGGTCCTGGTATTCCTATGGTGAGGAACGGATCGGGCAGGGCCGTGAAAATGCCAAGCTGTTCCTCAGGGAGCATCCCGAAACAGCCGATGAAATTGAAGTCGGAATCCGTGAGGCCCACGGACTCGGTTCGAAGAACGCCGTTGGCGAGTCGGCCGAAGAGCAAAGAGACCAGGCCGTCAACGGCTGAGGCCGGTTCCAGGATAGCAGGAAGGCGAAAGGCCGGTTGCCGGGCAACCAAATGGTAGCTGGCCTCTCGTCGATTCCCCGCCCCCAGGTTCCATTCCCCCCGCAGTCGTCTTTCGACTGTATCCACAAGCCTTTCCCAGACAGAAGCTGCCCGCCGAGTCCGTGACTGCCCGGGGGCCGCGCCGACTTCAGAATGACGTTCGTTGGTTGGTGCTGCCGAATCCTGCCGGACGGCGTCGACAGGCATACATGGCGGGAACGGTTTCTCACAAAGTCCTGATTTCGCCAATTCAGCGACCATCGCTGAAATGGCGGGAAGGGGTCAGATTCAGACCGGCCTGGTCTTCCTGGATCACGCGGCCAAGGTTGGACGGTCGAAGACCTTGCCGGCGATCACCGGGCGGTCATCGGAGAGGCCTGCGATCAGTTCACTCCCAATGCGTAGTCAGTGACTTTCACCGCCCCGGGTCGCGGTGAAACCTGTTCGTGTTTCGCATTGACAACAACCAAAGTTCCGACGGTTCTCGGGTGTCAAGGCAAGGCGGGCGACAACACGGAAACCCCCGAGTGTTCCTTCCGCTTGACGGAACCGCGGCAGCGATGCATCCGGTCGCGTGTCGCCGGTGACGCGGGCGAATCGAAAACTGTTGACGGGCAGGATCACCACCATGGATTTCCTGGATGCAGACGAACTCGAAGCCGGGCTGCCGAAGATCCTGGCCTCACCCAAGGACAGTGGCATTGTCAGAATGATCGTTCGACGGCCAAGCGACGGCGAACGAGAGGTGATGAACACGGGTGAACTGTCTCTCTCGGACGGTCTTGTAGGTGACAACTGGCGTTCTCGGGGGAGCGGACGGACGGACGACGGCTCTGCCCACCCGGAAATGCAGCTGAACCTGATGAACGCACGGGTCATCGCACTGGTGGCACAAACCGAGGACCGATGGGCGCTGGCCGGTGATCAACTTTTTGTTGATCTGGACCTCAGCAAAGAAAATCTCCCGGCAGGCACCCGACTCGCGCTGGGCTCGACGATTGTTGAGGTTACGGCGGTTCCACACCTTGGTTGCAAGAAATTCGTCTCCAGGTTCGGGGTAGAAGCAATGAAGTTCGTCAACTCCCGGCGCGGAAAGACGCTGTGCCTGCGTGGAATAAACGCGAAAGTCGTGAAGCCCGGTCGTGTCAGCACCGGTGACAGGGTCCGGAAGATGTCGTTGCCATCTCATTGAATTTTGGCGGGAAACGGCGGAAACGATTGGATCCGCTGTTTTTGACACCCGACGGGCAGTCTTGATGCAGGAAAATCAGGCGAAACGTGATCACGGCAGGCGAGATTCATCGACGAACCGTCCGGATCAGGGGACGGGACGCAGGCTTCAGGAGTCACAGGGCCGGATCTCGAAACTGGCGAGAAGGCGTTTGGGAGTCTTCCACGGACGGGTGACGGGTCCGCCTATCCGGAAATGCAGTTGAGTCTGATAAACGCGCCGGCCATTGCACTGGTCGCGCGGTCCGATGACCGATGGGCGTTTGCCGGCGATCGACTCTTCGTCGATCTGGACCTCAGTAAGGAAAGCCTCCCTGCAGGCACCCGACTTTCATTGGGTTCCGCGAATGTCCGGGTTCCCGCGGTTCCGCATCTCGGCTGCAAGAAATTTGCCACGCGGTACGGCGTGGAAGCAATGTAGTTCGTCACAAATCCCGGCGAGGGAAGATGCTGTGCCTGTACAGGATCAGTGCAAGAGTCGTGAAAATTTGGTTGTGCCAACACCGGTGAAACGATCCAGAAGATGTCGTCCCGTCAACTCTGAACATATGCGGGTCATGGCTGTAACGATCAGAATTTTCATATCCAGACGTCCGACGGAAGGACATGCTCGCGAACGTCAAGCATTTGCCGACAGCAGGACAACGCCGACATTGCCGATTCCCGCGCAAATGAACGCACAAGAACCCAACAAATTTTCCAGCTTTCTGGTATCGAAAACGCGGCCGGGCTCGCTTGCAGAATCCAAGCTATGCGCTAGACTTTCAACTGCGTAAAGGACATCGTGGGGCCGCAAACGCCTCGACAACAATGTCGCCAACTGGGAGCCAGTTCAATGATGACAAGACGAACACAATCTATCGCTGCGGCGCTGACGCTCGCGGTGTTGCCTGCGTCCGTACAGGCCGAGACACTCGTCGTCTCATGGTGGGGCTTCAACGGAGACAAGCTGAACGAGTATATTGTCCAGCCGTTCCAGGAGATGTGCAGTTGCGAAATCATCTTCGAGACCGGCAACAGCGCCGACCGGCTTAGCAAGATCGAGATCCGGGGCGGCAAAGGGGTCGATCTGATTTACCTGCCAGACAGCTTCGCTCAACTCGGGATCGACATGGGGCTGTTTCAGACGGTCGACCGCTCGAAACTGCCGAATCTCGACGGTGTCTACGAGATGGCCGAGGCGCCGATGGGCGACTATGGCCCCGCCTATACATTGGGTCGGGTCGGCATTGTCTATGACTCCGCTCAAGTTAGCGAGCCGATCACATCGTGGTCCGATCTGTGGCGCGAGGACCTTGCCGGCAAGATTTCCCTTCCCGGCATCACCACAACCGCCGGGCCGATGGTTGTGGTGCTGGCTGGCGACAAGGCCGGGGTGAATGCCTACGAAGATCCCGACGCGGCCTTTGCCGAGATCGAAATGTTGAAACCCAACGTTTTGAAGAACTACAACACTGGGTCGGAGATGATTAACCTCTTCTCGACGGGCGAGATCAGCGTGAGCCTCGCGCAGGACTTCGCGCTCGGCCGCCTGCAGGAGGCCGTGCCGACGGTCGTCTGGGCGGAACTGGAGGATGGCGACATCGCCACGATGAACACGATCAACATCCCGACCGGCGCAGCGAACGTCGAACGGGCGCATGAGTTCATCAACTTCGTCCTCAATCCCGAGTTGCAGAAGACCCTGGGAGAGAACGGCGTCGACGCGCCGGTCCAGACCTCGGTCATGCTGACGCCTGCGGCAGCGAAGCTTTGGACCTACGGGGCTGAGATGGTCAACGGGCTGAAGCGCATGGACAATGCCAAGATGAACGCCGCCAAGCCCGAGTGGATCGAGCGTTGGAACGAGGTCTTCGGCAACTGAACCAATTCGGGGGCGCTTTGCTGCGCCCCCGCCGACATCCGGAAAGCGGTTCATTTTTCACAGATTGAAGGGATGGACGATGGCGGCGCCGGCGACGGCGCTGGTTGTTCTGTGCCTTGTGCTTCCGGTGTCGGCCACTATCGCCGCGACATTCCTTGCGGGCGGCGGACCGTTTGACCTTTACGCCGCCTTTCTGGCAAGTGGTTTCCGCCGCACCGTCTTGTGGCGGACGCTGGAGATCTCGCTGATCACAACAGCCTTGTCTCTGGTGATCGGCTTTTTCACAGCCTACGCCATCAGCCGCACCCCTCCGCGATGGAGGTGGATCCTGATCATCCTGGCAGTATTCCCGTTGCTGACCGGCGTGGTGGTCCGGTCATTTGCCTGGCTCATCATCCTGGGACGTAACGGGATCCTGAACGACTTCCTGGTCTGGATCGGCGTTAAGGGCGCGCCTTTCACCATGGTCTTTACCCAGGGTTCGGTCATCGCCGCAATGGTCTACCTGTTCGTCCCGCTAATGATCCTGACCATCGTGGGCGTGCTGGAGAACATTCCCGACGACATGATCGAGGCCGCGCAGTCCCTTGGCGCCACGCCGGCCCAGACCTTCCGGCAAGTGATCTTTCCGCTCGCGGTGCCCGGCCTCATTGTCGGCGCGGTCCTGGTGTTCACGGGTTCGTTCAACTCATATGCCACGCCACAGCTTCTGGGCGGCGATCAACAGATGATGATGGGCACGTTCCTTTACCAGCGCGCCATGGTCGCCTTTGACTGGGATGGCGCGACGACGGTCTCGGCGATTATGGTCGCGGTGACACTGGCCGTGGTGATCGGCATGACGGGAATTGCCAAACGCCTGAACCCGATGACCACATGACGCGTCGACTTCATCCCGCGCTTATCGCATTTGCGATCCTCGTCTATTTTTTCTTGATGGGGCCACTGGTTATCGTGATCGGTGCCGCTTTGTCGGATACGGGCTATCTGACCTTTCCACCTCAGGGGCTGACGCTGCACTGGTTCGAGCGTATTTTCGAGATGTCGGCATTCCGCCGCACCATGGTGACGAGCTTTCAGGTCGCAGCCATTTCGACGGGCTGCGCACTTTTGATCGGCATTCCGGCCGCCTACGCGCTGAACCGATACCGGGTGCAGCTGCCCGGCTGGCTGTCAACGCTGTTCGTCCTGCCGGTGCTTATCCCCGAAATCGTACTGGGATTCTCGCTGTTGCGCTCGATCCAGGTGGGCGCGGGGCTGCCGGTGGTCTCGACCCTGATCGTCGGCCACACGTTGCTGGTCCTGCCCTATGCGGTGCGGGTGATCTCGGCCTCTCTCGCCTCGTTCGACTTCACAATCGAAGAGGCGGCCGTCAGCCTTGGCTGCCCCCCAATCAAGACTTTTTTCACGATTGTCCTGCCCAATGTTAAGGCGGGTGTCTTCGCGGCCATCTTTCTGGCTTTCATCACTTCGATCAACGATGTGTCGGTGGCGTTGTTCCTGACCGGGCCGGGGATTTCCACCCTGCCGATCCAGATTCTCGCCCATGTAGAACAATTCTTTGACCCCGTGATTGCGTCGGTCTCGGTCCTGCTGATGGTGCTGACGGTCATTGTCATGGCGGGGGTCGAGCGCACTCTGGGCCTGACGTTCCTCACCAAATGACCAGGCCACTGACCCTTCGAAACCTCACCGCGCATTACGGCGCCACCAAGGTCCTTGACGATCTGTCGCTTGACGTTGGCGCGGGGGAGCTGGTGACGCTCTTGGGTGCCTCGGGATGCGGAAAGACCACGACCCTGCGCCTCGTGGCAGGATTCCTGCAGCCCACGGCGGGCACGATCCACCTGGGCGAGATTGATCTGACCCGCCTGTTGGCGCACAAGCGCAACATCGGTCTGGTGTTCCAGAACTATGCGCTGTTCCCGCACCTGACAGTGCGCGACAACGTGGCATTCGGACTGAAACAGCGAGGGCTTAGCGGGGCCGAGCGGGGGCGCAGGGCAGGCGAGATGCTGGACCGCGTTGGCCTGTCCGCCTTGTCCGGACGACTGCCGGGCGCCCTGTCGGGCGGTCAGCGGCAGCGGGTCGCCCTGGCGCGCGCTCTGGTGATTGAACCGGCGCTTCTGATGTTCGACGAACCGTTGTCGAATCTCGACGCCAAGCTGCGCGTCGAAATGCGCGTCGAGATCCGCGAGTTGCAGCGCGCCAATAGGACGACGGCGATCTTCGTTACCCACGACCAGGAGGAGGCATTCTCGATCTCAGATCGCGTGGCGATCATGGAGGCCGGCCGCATCCGTCAGTTCGACCGCCCTGAGACGCTTTACAGCCGACCTGCCAACGCCTTCGTCGCCCGTTTTGTGGGATTCGAGAACCTGATCCATCTGATCGTCACCGCTCGTGATGCCGGCCGTATCACTGCCGAGGGCGAGGGCGGCATCGTCATGACGCTGTCTGAAGACGACTTCGGCCCGATCCCCGACCGATTCATTCTGGCCACGCGCCCGGACGGGCTGCGCGTGTCACACGGCGATCATGGCATCCCGGCACGCTTGGGCCTTCGCACCTATGTGGGCCGTGCGTACAACTACAAGACCGAGACGCCCGCGGGCCAACTCGTCGCTTCCGGCCCGCTTGGTCAGCCGAGGGACGGTGGAGAGATCGTACGCCTGGTTCCGGAGCCCGAGCAATGCAGTATTCTCGTCCACGAAACGGCCTCATGACGGATCTGACAATTCGCAGCGCCAAGACTCTGAACTGCACCCCCGGTATGCCGATCCGGCGCGCGCCGCACGTCGGGTCCTCGGCGAATTCGTGATGCCCGACATGGTCAACCCGCACCACCAAATGCGTAACACCTTGATGCGCGGTCTGTGTGGGGACGTGGACGGCTGCCTGATCTGCTACGTTTTGCCGATGGAACGACAGTTCGGCGCGCCTGAGATCGTGCGCACAGGCACGGCGCTGGCCACCTGGAAATCGATCCGCGCAAGCATCACAACCGTCGCCGACATGAATGACTTCGAGGCCGAGGTGCCCTCGCCCTCGACGCCGCTGAACGACATTGGAAGGGAAATACACGATGAGTGACGCAACACCCCACCTGGACGCCGCGCTCGCGGCAGCAGCCGCCGGCCTCGACGCCGGCCTCGCCCGATTGCTGGAGCTCGTCGCGATCCCTTCGATCTCGGCCGAAACCGCCCACGTACCCGATGTGCGGCGGGCAGCGAACTGGCTGGCGGCGGACCTGTCGTCAATGGGTTTCGATGCCTCGGTTCGCGACACCCGGGGCCATCCGATGGTTGTGGGCCATGACACCAGCGCGCCTGACGGCGCCCCACATGTTCTTTTTTATGGCCACTACGACGTGCAGCCCACCGATCCGTTGGACTTGTGGGACGCCGACCCGTTTGTACCCGCGCTTGTAAAGCAGCCAGATGGCGAGACTTGGATCACCGGGCGAGGTGCCTCCGACGACAAGGGTGCCTTCATGACCTTTATCGAGGCTTGCCGCGCCTGGAAGTCCGCCACTGGCACGCTACCATGTCGAGTGACTGTGTTGCTGGAAGGCGAGGAAGAAATCGCCAGCCCTTCGTTGGGGCCCTTCCTGGAAGCAACGGCGGACGAGTTGCGCGCCGACGTGGCCGTCGTCTGTGACACCGACATGTGGGACCACGACACGCCGGCGATAACCACGATGATGCGCGGGCTGATGGCGGAAGAGTTCACGATCACCGCAGCCAATCGCGACCTGCACGCCGGAATTTTTGGCGGTGCCGCGCACAATGCGTTGCAGGTCATGGCGGATGTGTTGGCAAGCTGCCGCGCGCCCGATGGCTCGGTGGCCGTAGCAGGCTTCTACGACGACGTGCGCGAGCTGACCGAGGAGGTCCGGGCCAGCTGGACCATGCTGCCGTTCGACGACTCGGAGTTTCTGGGCGGCGTCGGCCTGTCGGCGCCCGCAGGCGAGACTGACCGTTCGGTTCTGGAACAGTGCTGGTCCAGGCCGTGTTTCGAGGTTCACGGCATTTGGGGTGGCTACGGCGGCGAGGGGTTCAAGTCGGTGATCCCCGGCAAGGCCCACTCAAAGGTCAGCTTTCGCCTGGTTCCCGACCAGGACCCTGAAACCGTCCGTACGGCACTGCGGGATCACATCCGCTCCCAACTGCCGCCCGATTGCCGTGTGGAGTTCAAAGCCCTGGGCCGCGCCTCCCCGGTCGCGATGCCGGTAGACAGCCCGATGTTGCACAAGGCGTTGGATGCGCTTCGTGACGAATGGGGCAAGGCAGCGATTGCCGGAACCGGCGGTTCGATCGCGATCCTTGCAGAGTTTCGCAATCGGCTCGGGCTCGATCCTTTGCTGGTGGGCTTCGCGCGCTTCGATAACCGAGTTCATGCGCCCAACGAGAAATACGATCTGTCGAGCTATGTGCACGGAACGCGGTCTTGGGTTCGGATCCTTGACCGCTTTGCCCGGTAGCGGGCCGGGCCGTCCGGTACTTTACAAGAGCGGGGCGTGACCCATGCCGATGTCAGTCACCATTGTCACAGACCCCGGCGTTTGAACTGTTGGGACTGGTGACGCCGATGGGTAATGGTTTCTTCGGTATCCTCGTAGACGGCCGTCATAAGGAACTTGTCGATCAGTTCCTCAAGGCGGGGGCGCATTCGTCCTGAATGGGTCGAAGATCGGCTGTGCCATCGAACGCATTTTCGACGCGCAAGAATCCCTGGTCATCGAATTGCCGTCGTTGTGTCGGTGTCGGTACGGCCGATACTCGCGCGAAATCACGAACGCTGTCCACACCGACAGTCCCGCCGGCGTCACTTGCTGTTGGCCATCTTCCGTGCGGCGATCTCCGCCATCAACTCGTCGAATTCCTCCCGGCCGAACCGGCATATGCGGTCGAGCGCGGCCAAGTGGCGTTCCACGTGTTCGAGGTCTCTCAGCGTCAGACGGAGTTCGCCAAAATATTCGAACGCGTTCTTGAGGTCCGGGTCGAGGTGCCGGGCGTGCGCATAGGCCTTCTCAGCCAATTCGAGGCGGCCGAGCTTGCGGTTCGCGTAGCCGATCCAGCGGAAGGCTGCGGCACTTGCCGGATTCTTGCGGATATGAACCTTCAGGTCCACGAGTGCTTCCTCGTACGCACCCGCCTCGATCTTTTTCTCGATTGCCGCGAGCGGACCGGTCCCACTGCCGCTGCTGCCCGCGGCAGCCGCTGTGCACGCCATGCACACAATTACGGCCGCCATTGCCCATTTGCCTGCCATGCGTTGTCTCCCGGGATCTGCCATCTTTCTTTCGACCAGAGTCAATCGGCTGGCGGGGGGGTCTTCATCTGCGCCGTAAGAACTCCGAACGGTTTTCTACCCCAAAAGGGTGATTTTCGTAGTGGTGGTCCTGCTTGCCCGTGTGCTTGATGTGCAGAAGGACATGCGCTCAATGATCTTCGGTATCCTCTTGCCCATCCCGCCAGTTGATTGCCCGGTCTTGCTCCATCTCTGTATATGTTGTTGCGCGAGAAAGTACCGCCTCACGTGCTTGGGCATTTTACGTTTTCTATCCTCTTCGGATCATTCGGCTGCGGCCAACGTGGGAATCCCGGTGACATCGAAATTACGGGCGGTGTGCTACGCATCAAAGGCTCCCTGCATCCTGATCCAGAACAGAGGCGTATTCCCGAACAGCTTGGCAAGGCGCACGGAAACCCGGGGACTGACAGGTTTGCGTCCGGCCAAAACGTCATGCAGGTGCTGGCGTTAGATACCGAGCATCCGCGCGATCTCGTATTTGGATTTTCCGGTCGCCTGTATCATGTCCTCTCGGAGAAGTTTGCCCGGATGCGTCGGACGGCGGCCAGGGTTGCGGCGCATACTCACCTCCCAGTGATATTGCTCAAAGTCGAGTGCGTACGCATCGCCATCGCGGAACCCGAAGGTCCATTTACATGGACTGTGTAGCGGGCCCGGCAGTGGCCTCTCAGCGCTTGAAAATCGAAGCCGGGAAGATTCATGTCCTCCGGTGCGGTTGCGGCATTCAAGGCGTCCAGCCGCCGCAGGAAACGCTGGTGAAATCGCGCATAAATCCAGCCGCCAACAGTGCTTTCAGTTGCTTGTTCGCAAAGGTTGTTGTCATACATATATGTAGCCTATTTGATGAATTGTGTAATCAATTGGCGTACATGCTTTGATATCCTCCAGCCGGAATCGAACTCCGGACGTTCTGTTCCGGATGAGAGCATTTGGTACGTCAGGTGCTGAGAACGCGCTTTCCGAACTCTGGTGGTCACCATCATCGAAGTTGCCGCGAGAATCAGTTGGTGTTGTTTTCATTGAGAGGCCCAGCACACCGAAATTCAGCAGATGCCGAACGGATTCGCTGGCCTTCTCGCCCCTCGTGGTCGGCCGGGGGCAGCAATGCCCCGGTCTGGAATGACCTCCCGACCGGATCACATCTCTCCAGCCGAAGCCGCATACAAAGCCAAATCCCCACGCTGCCCAAAGGCCGTCAACACATGTCAGAGTATAGCCTGTTGTAGAGTTGCGCTCTCAGGGCACGGCCGAGGCCGAGAACGAACTTCGTACCACGGGCGCGAGGCGCTTATTGTCGTTCGCCGCAAGACGTTTTCCTTGCATGTCCGGCGAGCGCCAGGATGACTTGAGAACGGTTGTCCGTAATCGAGCCTTAAGGCACAGGCTCCCAAAGTTCGATCACGTTGCCTTCCGGGTCATGGATGCGGGCGAAACGGCCGATGCCCTCCATCTCGCTTTCGTGACTGACCTCAATGCCTGCGGATGTCAGTTGTGCGATCATTGCGTCCAAGTCGGCTACACGAAAGTTCAGCATGAATGCCTTGTCCGCCGGGAAATAGTCCGTGTCCGCACCGAACGGCGAGAAAACTGTGACCCCGGCCTCGGTCCTCCAGGGCGCCATGTCCATGTTCGTTGGGGCCGGATTAATACCAAGGTGATCATCGTACCATTTCGCAAGTCCTTCAGGGTCCCTGGCCCGAAAGAAGAACCCGCCGATTCCCTGAACTTTCTGCATGCCATGTCCTCCCGTCTATGCTGGGGTTATCATTGATGTCAGGGACGATCAAAAGCCTGGGCCTTGCGCCTGGCGATTTCGGAACGTCCTGGCATCAGGCAACGTTTGGCCGACCCTTGACCGGGACACCTGCTGCAGTGACACTTCGGACGGATCCAAACGACGGAGCGGCGGCCAATTGTCGCCGCCGAAAACGGTGAATCCGACCTGAGAAGCGATCGTCGCGGGTGTCTCGGTACGGATGCTCAAAGCCAGGACGAATGGCCGGGCAAACTAGACATTGGTCTTTGGCCAACAAGACGCCAACGGCGCCCGCCAGGCGTCATTGCAGCCACGGAAAGGCGGTCGTCGGAGCGTCGGGCGATGTCGCCATCCAGGTCCGGGTTTCCCTCCACATCTGGTTCCACTTTCCGGCATCCGCGAACTCCGAAGCCGGGTTTCTCCGGCTTCTTGCCGTGAAGTCCGGAAAGATCTCGCGACCGGATGACTGGCCAGTCGGGTGGTAACGCAGATCGAGGCTGAATCGCAGTCGGTCCCCGACATTCGGCAGGGACGAATGCGGGCAGTTGCGGTGGATCAGGATAACGTCTCCGGCATTCGCGGGTACGGCCCGAATGCGATTCGTGTCGACGTTTGATTCCGGAATCACCAGACCGTCGATTGGGCCAAAACCGTGACTGATCGGTCCTCGTTTGTGACCGCCGGCCACGAACTGGAGGCAGCCACTCTCGACAGGAGCGTCATGGATGGGAACCCAGACGGTCACCAATTTGGCATCCGAATCCGGCGTGAGGACCGCGGAGTCCTGATGCCAGGGTGTCGAGCCGACCATTCCGCTCGCACGCATCTCCGAGTCGAGAATCTTTTGAGGCGGCTTGATCCGGACATGCTGGACGGGATTGGACTGGATTTCCGGGCCGATAAGTGACTCCACGAGATCCAGGACCCGCGAATTCCGGATCAATGCGAAGACAGCCGGACCGGTCAGGAACGGGGTGTCATCGGTGACATCCAGGAGCGGCAGCGACAAGTTGAAGAACTGGGCAAAGGTCTCGCCAGTTTCCTCGTAAACGGCCGTCATGCGGTCCCGGAACTCGCGATCCGAATAATCCGATGAAAGCCGGCCTTCCGACAGGAGCCTTGTGATCAGTTCATCAAGACGGGCCGCGTATTCCTCCTGAATGGGTCGAAGGTCGTCTGCCCTGTCGAGGACGTTATCCACGCGCAGGAATCCCTGTTCATCGAACTGCCGTTGTTGCGCCGGTGTCAGCATGGCCGATACTCGCTGTAGGTCACAGATGCTGTCTGCTTCGATCAATAATGGTTTCAACCACCTCGTCGGGCGGCCGTTTCCACCAGTTCCGTTCCGAGAAAATTTCGACCTCAATGGAACCTGAGAATCCAGCCTGCTCCAACCACCCGCGAATCCTTCGATTGTCGATCAACCCGTCACCAGGCATTCCTCGGTCCAACCGTACATCCGATGTGTCCTGCAGCCAGTCAGAGACATGGACACACAGGAGATGCGGCGCAGTGCGCCGGATCTTTTCCTCGAGACTGACTTCCCACCAGAGTGCGTAGCTGTCGAAAGCGATCCCCATGACATCATCTGATTCGAGCTGCCCGAGTGCGTCAAGCGCCTCGCCAAGTGTCGAGATGACGGAGCGAAACCCGCAAACGATGGGATGCAAGGGTTCCAGGGCGAGCCGAACGCCGGCGCTGCGTGCGTCAGGAATGAGCGCGGCCAACCGTTCCAGCGCCTGGGCGCGCATGGAATCGAGATCGCGGACGCCCTCCGGCAGTCCACCCGTGATCGTGACCATCGACGTTGCACCGATTTCAGCGGCCTGTTCAAGCCAGCGGCGGTTTCGGTCGAGAACAATCGAACCCTCCGCATTACCTGCACTGGTCAGCAGCCCGCCCGCACAGACCGACGTGGCAACGATACCATTGTCCCGAAGGATTCGCCCGGCCTCGGCAACGCCGGTTTCCTCAAGCCTTGGAAGCCAAACGGCAGTCTCCCGGATCCCGTGACGGGACAGGCATTCGATACTCTCCCGGAAATTACATTGGTTCAGCGTGACCTGATGGATGTTGAGCCGGTTGATGGCGAGCGGGGCAGTTTGTGTCGTATTCATTTCTTTAGGTGGCTCAACAGGCAGAGACATCGAAGACGTGGCCAGTTGTGAACGAACAATGTGGACGCACCACCCAGGCGGTCATGTCGGCAATCTCTTTCGGTGCGCAAAGACGCTTCATTGGAGTGAGCTGAGTTCTTTCGTCGATATAGGCGTCGCTCAATTCGGCGAGGAATTCCGCGCGGATCATGGAGGGTGCGATGCAGTTGACCGTGAAATTGGATGGCACAAGTTCGCGGGTCTGCCCCTTGGCCGTACCCGTGACGATCGCGGTCCGGTCTTCGAGATCGAAACTCATATGCAAGGCTCACTCATTTGGCACCCACTTGAGGATGTGCTTTCCGACCGCCGCGATCTCGTCATGCTGGTTCGTGACTTGGATGTCGGCGATCGAACGCCGTTTTTCCGTGTCGATCGCCTCGATCCGATAACGCACGGTGATGGTATCGCCCAGAAACACCGGCGCCACAAAACGCAATCGGTCGTAGCCGAGTGAAACCGGAGTCTCCTCTCCGGATCGGCATTGGGCGATGGCCATGGTGGAGGCGGTGGACATGTATCCGACGATCAGGGCGCCGTGGGCGATGCGTTTGGCGTACCGCGATTTCTCCATATAGGCCTTGTTCACATGGTTGGGCGCGAAGTCGCCGGTAATCCCCGCGAACATGTAGACGTCACTTTCGGAGACCGTCTTGCTGAACGATACCTCGTCTCCGACACTCACATGAAACCCTGTCATCGCTTCACCTCGACTCCGTCTTCGACGCCGGGATAGCGCTCACCTTAACGACATGCGGAAAACCCGACGCGCTCCCGAGGCATGTCTTCAAAGCCCTGTCTCCCGGATTGTCCCCGGACCTTCAAGGGCCATGTCGGCTGAGACTGAATTTCAGGCCTTCGGCGGCGTCGCTCGGGACAATGCCGTCTCGCATGCCGGCTTGCCGAGTGTGTTCACTATCAATGGCCGGGTCGCCGGAATGAAACCGGGGCCGGCGGTCATTCGGCAAACGAGTCCGCGCCGATGCCGGCGCCCCATTCAGACCCGGACCTACAAAGGAGAACCCGTTTGCCGCTGCGGGCGGCCTCGAACACGGCCAACGTCGTTCGCAATGTCTCCGTTCCATCGCGCGCCGTGATCCGCGGCTCGTTTCGCCCGGAGGCAACCTCGGCGAAATGGGAGATCTGGAGGTCGAAGGCGTCGACCGGCTCGTGAGGGATTGACTGGGGCAGGATCGGTTGAGTCCAGTCCGAAGGACCATCACCATGGTGCCAAAGGACGAGATTCGGGAAATCGAGCGACGCCCGTGTGCCCATGAACCGTAGAGAATTCCGTCCGCTTTTCGGAAAGGCCGGGGTCTCGCCGGTTGAAAGTTCCCAAGCCCAGGGTGAGGGCGTCTGATCCGACATGACAAACGTTCCGAGCGCTCCGTTTCGAAATCGCAACACGATCGCCGCGGCATCTTCCTTTTCCGTCCCCATGACCATGCTGGTCATCTCCGCAGAAACACTTTCCACGTCCCCGCAAATGTAGCGCAGGCTGTCCAGATCATGGGTGAGGTTAATCAGGGTCGGGCCAGCCTGCCAGGTCCTGCGCCAGTCGTCGGAGAAGTATTCCGGGCTCTTGCGTACGGTCCACTGTCCGCACACCGCGACGAGTTGACCAAGCCGTCCGGACCGGAGAATGTCGCGCGCCTGCCGGAGTTGCGGATGGTATCGCCTGTGATGACCCACGAGTACCGGAACACTCCGTTCTTCCGACCTGGCCACAATTCGATCAGCGTCCTCCAGGCTGGCCGCGATCGGTTTCTCGACCAGGACGCTTACCGACGCATCAAGTGCTGCCATCGTGGGTGAAAGGTGGTCTGTGGTCGGCGTGGAAACGATCACGCCATCCACCTGTTCTGTCGCCAAAAACTGTTCCACGTCTTCGTGGCACGGGACACCGAATCGGGCAGCTGTTGCCTTGGCAAAAGCCGACGGATCGGCGATGGCAACAAGATCGACTTCAGGTCGTGCCGCAATGACGCCCGCGTGGCGTTTGCCGATGACGCCGCACCCAACGATGGCAATCCTGACTCCGGCCATGACGCCTTACTCGATTCCGCCGTGATCAGTGAAATGTTCCGTCGCCATTTTCTTGGGTGGATCCGCGATGATCGGATCAAAACCCATTCGCGTCAGAATGTCGGCGCGCAAGTCAATCCCGGGTGCGATTTCCGTCAGATGCACTCCGTCCGGCTTCAGTTCGAAGACGCACCGCTCCGTCACAAAGATTATCGTCTGACCTTGGCTTACGGCCCGTATGCCCGAAAAGGTGATCTGGTCAACCGCGTGGACCAGCTTGCGTACATCACCATGCGCTTCAACCATCATTCGTCCGTCGCCCGTCCCAACTCTGGTGCCCTTGGCATCGAATGTGCCGACAAAAACGACCTTGCGGGCGTTTTGGGCAATGTCGATGAATCCACCGGGACCCACCGGGACCCCGCCCAGTCGCGAGACGTTTACATTGCCCTCCCGGTCTATCTCTCCGAATCCGAGGAATGCGATGTCGAGCCCGCCACCGGAATAGAAGTCGAACTGTGACGGGCCATCGATCATGCAAGTAGGGTTGCGTGCATAACCGAACAGCGTTCCGGTCAACAGGGTTCCACCATAGGTCCCGTGTTCAATGGTCTGGTAGTAGCGTTGCTGGTCGCCTCGAGCCGCGATGAGGCTCGCGACCCCATCCGGTATGCCGAACCCGAAATTTATGACGGCGCCGTCGAAGAGTTCTTCGCAGGCGCGCCGGGCAATGATTTGCCGGACCGAGAATTCAGGAACCGGCGGTGCCGGTTCCACCGTCGGCTGTTCACCCGAAATGGCAGGGTCATAGACAAGATCATAGCCTTGGCGCTGGTCGTCATCGACCACCACCGCGTCGACAATGGCTGATGGTATACGGACGGACCGGGCCGGCAGGCTGCCGTTCCGGACGCGTTCACGCACCTGAACGATGACCTTTCCACCGCAATTGTGCGCCGCCGCCGCCATGGCGTAGATGTCGACGTTCGCCGGTTCCTGGTCGAGGCTGATGTTGCCGTCATCATCGGAGAATGAGCCCTTGAGAAGGGCAACATCGACTGGAATTGGCAAGTAACGGAGGTAGTCTTCACCGTCGATCCGGATTCGCTCGACCAGTCTGTCGCGGGCCGCTTCGTTCATCCTGCCGCCGTCGATCTTCGGGTCGACGAAGGTTCCGAGCCCGACATGGGTGATCAACCCGGGCCGTGCGGCAGCGACCTCGCGCATCAACTGCATGATCACGCCGCCCGGAAGAACATAGGCCTCAATTTTGTTGTCGAGCGCAAGTTGTTGCATTCGCGGTGACCAGACCCAATGGCTACCGATCACACGCCTCACCAGCCCGCTATGGGCAAATCGATTGAGACCCCGGGACTCCCTGTCGCCAATTCCCAGAGCATGGATGACAGTCAAATTGCGTGGTGCGCCGGTGGCGAGAAATCTCTTTTCGACTTGGAAGTGCAGCAGGGTTGCTTCGACCAGCCCACCGCCCCCGCCAATCAGGCCAACCGTATCGCCGTCCCGAATGAATCCGGCCGCGTGGTCTGCCGTAACGAACTTGCTCCGCCTACTCATTCGATCGGCTCTCGATGAGTATTGCACCATTCACTCGGCTTGGCTCCGGTACCGCATGTCGCACGATCCTTCCATTCAAGAGAGCGCGACCGGGAACGCCGACATGGAATGACGTCGGCCCGACGTATTTCCGGCCACCGATCAAATGACAACCCAAGTTACCGTCAAGGGACGGGTTCATATACGATCGACAGCCCTGAAGGGGAGACCTCTCGTCGACTCAGCTTGTTGAGCCTGTGCGGCGTTCGGAGATTCCCGACCCCGTTCATCCTCGGGATCATGGCCTGGATCCGGCGTTTGACCAGCCGGTTGGGAGCACGGGGGACTTCACGCAGAGGACTTCCGCCGGAATGTCGGCGTGCATTTGATGGTTCGGGCTGAGTTCAAGTGCCTTGACGATAAGGCGCTGGAGATCAACCGGGATTGTGATCGGCATCCCATTGTGGGTCCGGCAAATCCTGACCGGCGCCATGTCAGTGCCTCGTGCGGGTGTTGCCTTGTTTACAAACCAATGATGCAGGCCAAATAGCCGACCGTCGCTCTCGCGATCGCCGTCGGCAACGAGAGTCTCCAGTTCCGAAGTCGCCGGTGGCCTGCACGCTTCTGGTGTCTGCGACTCGGACCTGAGTTCGTCTGTAGGCCGGAATGTCCTGAATTCACTGCGCGATTCGGGTGTGGGACTTCCGAAGAGCATTGGACATGACGATCCCGTTCCGGTACGGGCCACCGGCTGCTCCCGAATTCCGTCTGGTATTCATCTCGGTGAATCCTGTTCCGTCCATCGTCGGACACAGGATCTCCGGGAAGGGCCACGGCAGAAATTCGAAACACGTCTGGTCGCGGCGGCGCCAGCCAGTTTTGATGGATGGGGGGTACTGGCTGTCAATGAATTCGGGAACGCTTGATATGCAAAACTGGCTTTGGCAGATTGATTTCGGCAGGCTTTAGGAGGGACGCCTTGGCGGGGCATGAATACGAAAGCGGCAGGTTGAACCTGCCGTTCGTGGGAATTTCGACTTTCGGCAAATACGAGTACGTCGAGGATTGGTCGCGGATCAGCGCCGATGTCGCGGTTCTTGGTGCCCCCTTCGACTTCGGGACCCAGTGGCGGCCGGGCGCGCGTTTCGGTCCGAGGGCGATCCGCGAGGCATCGACGCTGTTTTCATTCGGCCATGCCGGTGCCTATGATCACGAAGACGGCGTTACATACCTGACACCCGGCCAGACCCGAATCATCGATCTCGGTGACGCGGACATCGTGCATACCGACACCGTCGGGAGCCATGCCAATGTCGAGCAGGGGGTCCGCCGAATCCTTGAGGCCGGAGCCCTGCCCGTTGTTCTCGGCGGCGATCACTCGGTCAACATTCCGTGCATCAATGCGTTCGCAGGCGAGCCTCCGATGCATGTCGTTCAGATCGACGCGCATCTCGACTTCGTTGATGAACGCCACGGTGTGCGGTTCGGCCACGGCAACCCGATGCGCCGGGCTTCGGAGAAACCGTTCGTGACCGGCCTCACCCAACTTGGGATCCGCAACGTGTCGTCGACTGCCCGGGACGGTTACGACGACGCTCGCCGGATGGGGTCGGACATCCTTTCTGTGCGCCAGTTCCGTGAACTTGGCCCCTCCGGCGTGCTCGCGAGAATTCCCGAAGGTGACCGTTACTATTTGACAATCGACATCGACGGCTTTGACCCCTCAATAGCTCCCGGAACCGGGACACCCAGCCATGGCGGGTTCCTGTACTACGAAATCCTCGAGTTCCTCGACGGTTTGAGCCGACGCGGGAAAATTGTTGGCGTCGACCTTGTCGAAGTGGCGCCCGATTACGATTCGACCGGATCGACCGCAATTCTCGCGGCCCAATTGCTGCTGAACTTAATCGGTCGTATCCTGCACAACCGGCCAGCATAGCAAACGGTTCTGACCTTCCGAATAGGCTGGTCGGCGAGACCGTATGTGTCGCAGAAAAGGACAGACGCTCGGTCGTCCGATCCGGCCTCGAAGGACTATTTGCGCGAACTCAGGTCCCGGTATCGGGTTGGCAGACCCGAGATCCCCGTTTCGCCCGGGATCAGCGGGATCCTACGTTCGATGTCTCGCCAAAAGCCGCAATTCGGGAAACAGAGACTGACGTCGGCAGAGGATTGGAACGGGCTACCAGTAACCCTTGGAACCTCCGCCGTCGATTGCGATGCCTGTACCGTGGACATGCCGACCGGCCGGTGAGCACAGAAACAGGACCATTTCCGCTATGTCTTCAGGTTTTCCGAGGCGCCGAATGCCCTCGGCCGCCACGGCGTCGGCCTCAATCTGGTCGCGGGATTTGCGTTGTTGAGCAGCGCGGTCGGCGAAGATGCCTTCGAGTCGTTCGGTTGTGGTGAGACCCGGGTGAATCCAATTGACGTTGACGTCGTCCTGCAGGCCTTTTTCGGCTAGCGCTTTTGAGAAATTGGCCAAGGCGGCGTTGACGGCGCCCCCGACCATGAAGTCGGCCGCCGGTGTTCGGGCAAAGCCGCCAACAATTGTAATTGCAGTGCCCCGGGCCCGGGTCAGGTGTGGCCAAAGCCCCCTCGCCAGACGCACGCCGGCGTGAAACTTCAGGGCAAAACCGTCGAGCATGTCCTCGTCCGGCTGTTCAGGAAAAATCCCGCCGCGAGTGGCGCCGGCGGAATGGATGAAGATGTCGCAACCGCCAAATGTCTCGATGCAGGCACGAACGGCGGCGTTGCAGCCATCGAGTATGCGAAGGTCGGTCGTGTGATAGCGGGCGCACCCGCTGCCATCAGAATCGATCGTGGCGGCGGCCTTGCGGAGTCGATGCTCGTTCGACGCGGCAAGGAAGACATTGGCGCCGGCTGTCGCCAGGCGTTTGGCACAAGCGAAGCCAATGCCCTTCGATCCGCCGCTCACGAAGGCCGTCTTTCCCGAGAGTTCCATCAGTCCTCAATCCAGATAATGACTTTCGAGACCTTTCACGATGGACGCCAGCGTTTCAAGGGTGGGGACAGGAATGCCGGAATCTCGGGCGAGCCCGATCACCGAACCGTAGATGTGGTCGACTTCGCTTCTTCGTCGGTTCAAGAGGTCGACACACAGTGACGATTTGCTGTCTCCCGTTCCACCGGGTTTGGTGATCAGATCCAGGCCCGCGAGGGCTTCGTCGCGATCGATCCCGATGTCCTGACTGGCCGCCACCGCAAGAGCCTCGTCGACGGCACGGATGCTGGTTTGCCGCAGGTCCGGAATGGCAAGGCAGGCAGCCGATGTGAGGTTGGTGGCCCCGGAAAGGGCACTCATGGCGATATTGCCCAGGAGTTTCTTCCAGATTTCACGGCGGATGTCGGTACTGGCGTGAGTTTCGAGCCCTGCTGCAGTGAAGTCCCGGGCAATAGACTCGGCCCTGGTGCTGGAGCCTCCGGCCATCTCGCCGATCCACGACGGAACGCGGGAATAGTCGCGAATTCGTCCTGGCCCGAGCTTTCGGCCTGCCATGGCCGTGAGTCCGCCCAATACCTTGTCGGCGCCCACCACATCGGCAATAGTCTCTTCGTTGCCCAGACCGTTCTGGAAGCTGATGCAAAGCGCTCCCTTGTCAGTAAGGTGCCGGACTGCACGTGCGGCTCCGACCGTTTCATGGGCCTTGCACTGGAACAGCAAAAGGTTCGCGGACTCGATTGATCGCGGATCGGATGTCGAGGGGATGGCGACAGTCCTGTCGCCGCCAAATCCCGTGATCTCGAGACCATTCCGGTTCATGGCACCCACATGGTCCATGTCGGTGTCGTAGAGAGAGATTTTCAGGCCCCCACTTTGGAGTATGGCACCAAAAAGAGCGCCCATGCCCCCGGCTCCGACGATCAGAATTTCCGGAGTTTCCATTTCAATGACTCACATAATTCTCGGCCATACATGTCGGAGAACGCCGACTTCGGTTGCCTCGGGCTCGGATTGTGGGTTTCGCGATGGTTCCTTTCCCGGGCCGGAGAAACCGGCGTCAATGACACACTTTCCAGTGAACCCGCGCCAACGACCGATATGACTCCCGTCAGTTGGAAGTGGGCCGTCGTCCGGAAAGGGGAGCATTTCATAACATCGCACGGCGCCATCGTCGACCAAGCCGTCGGAGTTTCACGCGGGAGAGATGTCGCGGGTCGCAGGACCGTCGTCCATTTTCAGTTGTCCGCATCTCCCTCTCCGGACTCCGAAAGGACTCGCAAAGGAATCGATGCTGTTTTCCGGCGACGCATAGTGCCTCACGCTCGGGTGCCTTGCCATCCCAATATCATTCCCGACCATCAAATCGATTGAAGGATTTGTTTGCGATTCTCCTGGGCACGGAGGACAGGGCACTCTCATGGAATCCGATGGTGTCCGTTCGGTGCGCAAAGTGTACGGTCGGCCCTGCCTGTCCGGCGCGACGGACTGCACTCAGGCGAAGGGTTCATGCCATCTCCGACGGCGAAACGACGACCGCATTGAAAGCCAGCCGCCGAGTCGGCTTGAACTTCGGGGCAGTGCGTTCCGGGACTCAGCTGCGACCCATGTCGGAATGTGATGAATTCCCGAATTGTATGGTGTAATGGGCGCCATTCGCACGTCCACGAGGTCGATAAAGCAGTCATGGTCAGCCTGAACGAAATCCGGTCTGCCTTCCTGGCGTACTTCGAGGCGGAGGGGCACGAAGTCGTTCCGAGCTCGTCGCTGGTTCCGAGGAACGACCCGACTCTGATGTTCACGAATTCGGGCATGGTGCAGTTCAAGAATGTCTTCACGGGTCTTGAGTCCCGGGAATGCCGACGCGCGGTTACGTCGCAGAAATGTGTCCGTGCCGGAGGAAAGCACAACGATCTCGACAATGTCGGCTATACAGCCCGCCATCACACCTTCTTCGAGATGCTCGGCAACTTTTCCTTTGGCGACTATTTCAAGGAGACGGCGATTCCTCTGTCGTGGAACCTGATCACCCGGGAATTCGGTGTCCCGGCCGACCGGCTCTGGATCACCATTTACCACACCGACGACGAAGCCGCGGACATCTGGAAAAAGGTCTCCGGTTTTCCCGACGAGCGGATCATTCGAATTCCCACGAACGACAATTTCTGGTCGATGGGGCCTGTTGGCCCCTGCGGTCCCTGTTCGGAAATCTTCTATGATCACGGCGACCACATTCCGGGTGGGCTGCCCGGTACGCCGGAAGAGGAAGGCGACCGGTTTATCGAGATCTGGAATCTCGTCTTCATGCAGTATGAGCAGTTCGCGGATGGCCGTCGCGAGGAACTGCCGGCCAAGTCGATCGACACCGGCATGGGGCTGGAACGCATCGGCGCCTTGCTCCAGGGGAAACACGACAATTATGACTGCGATCTTCTGAGAACGCTGATCGAGGCATCCGCCCAAATGTCGGAAACCGATCCGGACGGGGACGGCAATGTCCATCACCGCGTCATTGCCGATCATCTGCGATCGACGGCCTTTCTGATTGCCGACGGTGTCCTGCCATCGAACGAAGGCCGTGGCTATGTTCTCCGTCGCATCATGCGCCGGGCCATGCGTCACGCCTATCTGCTCGGATGCCGGGAGCCGATGATGCATCGGCTGGTCCCCGGTTTGGTGATGCAGATGGGGCAGGCATTCCCGGAACTTGGTCGATCGCAGCGGCAGATCGAGGACACACTGTTCCATGAAGAGGAACGGTTTCGGCGGACGCTTGGACGGGGACTGCGGTTGCTTGAGGATGAACTGGCGACGCTGGGTCCGGAAGACCGCCTTGGCGGTGAGACGGCGTTCCGGCTCTACGATACCTATGGTTTTCCACTTGATCTTACCCAGGACATCCTTCGCGAACGGGACTGTTCCGTCGATGTTGATGGTTTCGACCAGCATATGGAGAAGCAGAGGGCCCGCGCCCGGGCGGCATGGGAGGGCACGGGCGATGCCGCCGAGGATCGGACCTGGTTCGAACTTCGGGACCGTTACGGACCCACGGAATTCCTGGGCTATGACATGGATGTTGCCGAAGGCCGGCTTCTGGCGATTGTCTCGGACGGCGGAGTGCAATCGGTCGCCTCGACCGGAGAGCCGGTGGAACTGGTTTTTAACCAGTCGCCGTTCTACGGCGAAGCGGGCGGGCAGGTTGGTGACAGGGGCCGGATCCGGTTTGACACGGGAGAGGTCACGGTCACAGACGTCCGGCGGCGTGCCGGGCTCTTTGTTCATGTCGGTGAGGTCGAAGAGGGCCGGATTTCGACGGATACGGCGGCCCGCCTTGAGGTTGACACCGTTCGCCGTTTGGCAATCCGGGCCAATCACTCGGCGACGCATCTCTTGCACGAGTCACTTCGCAAAACGCTCGGCGATCACGTCGCCCAGCGCGGTTCCCAGAACGCTGACGATGGCCTCCGGTTCGACTTCTCGCACATGGGACCGCTCTCGGATTCGGAAATTCGGGACGTCGAATTCGCGGTCAACCGCTTCATCCGGCAGAATTCGGCCGTGGAAACGCGATTGATGACGCCGGAAGAGGCCCAGGCGATTGGAGCCGTCGCATTGTTCGGTGAAAAATACGCGGATGAGGTCCGGGTCGTTGCCATGGGCCGAACGGAACCGGGATCAAGCCGGGGTCGGGACCAATCGGTGTTCTCCCTGGAACTTTGCGGAGGGACCCACGTCGAGCGAACCGGTGACATTGGCATGTTCGCAATCACCGACGAGTCGGCGTCCGCGGCAGGAGTCCGGCGGATCGAAGCCTTGACCGGCGAATCCGCTGTCAAACATCTCCTCGAGAATCGCCGGTGGCTTGAACAGGCGGCGCATGCCCTCGGGTCGCGTCCGGACGAGGTTGCCGATCGGGTCCAGGCCATGACCAAGGAAATGAAGGCACTTCGGAACGAGGCCGGCGAACTCCGGCGGCGCGCAGCCATGGACGGTGGAGGGCAAGGAGTCGCGTTGCCTTCCCGCAGGGTGGCGGGGATTCCGTTCCATGCCCAACTGCTCAAGGATTTGCCGGGAAAGGATCTTCGAGCACTTGTTGACGAACACAAGGCGCGGATGGAGTCCGGTGTCGTTCTGCTGATTTCCGATATCGGCGGAAAGGCCGCCATCACCGCCGGAGTCACGGACGATCTGACATCCCGGTTGTCGGCCGTTGACCTCGTGAAGGCGGCGGCGGCCGCGCTCGGTGGCCAGGGCGGTGGCGGCCGGCCCGACATGGCACAGGCGGGGGCAGGTGATGCGTCACGGGCCGAGCACGCGATCGGCGCCGTGGAACGGCTACTGGAGGAAGGATAACGGATGGCAGTTTATGCGATTGTACGGGTCGATGTGCACGACAGCGAGGAATACGCAAGATACGCGGCCATCGCGGGCCGGGCTGTTGAGGACCATGGCGGCGAGTTTCTGGCCAGGGGTGGTCCATGCGAACATCTGGAGGGAACCGGCCGGGCTCGAAATGTGATCATCCGGTTCCCGGACATGGAGACGGCCCGGACCTTTTATCACTCGGCCGACTACCAGAAGGCCTTGAGTTACGGACTGCCGGCGTCAACCCGCGACTACACACTGGTCGAGGGTGTCTGAATGGCCGCCTATATGATCGCCCGGATCGACGTCACCAATCTTGAGGCCTACCGGACGTATGCAGCGGAGACGCCCCGGATCGCGGCCATGTTCGGAGGCCGGTTCCTGGTCAAGGCCGGGCGCTTCGAACAACTCGAAGGCAGTGGGCCCGACCGCCACGTCGTTGTCGAGTTTCCGGACAGGGAGCGGGCACTGGATTTCTACAATAGTCGCGAATACGGGGAATACCTGCCGATTGCACTCCAGCACTCTACCCGGGACGTAGTGATCGTCGATGGAATTGCTGAATAGCCACCGCTGTCCCTGAGGCAACGCTCGCGGGTTTCGTCAGGACCCGGCACGGCACGATGGAACGCCGTGCCCGGCGCTGACCTTTTGTGGTTGTTTTTCGGTCCGTGCAGGTCTTCGGCCCGCATCGGACGATCCTGTCATCCGGAGAGCGCCCGATCGAGGTTCTTGGTGACTGCTTCCAGAAAGGCTTCAGTGGTCAGCCAGGAACTGTCCGGTCCGACGAGGAGGGCGAGGTCCTTGGTCATCGAACCACTCTCGACGGTCTCGATTACGACCCGTTCAAGCGTTTCCGCAAATCGGGCGAGTGGTTGATTGCTGTCGAGCTTGGCCCGGTGACGCAGACCGCCGGTCCAGGCAAAAATCGAGGCGATCGAATTGGTTGACGTGGGTTCGCCCTTCTGGTGCTGGCGGAAATGACGCGTGACCGTACCATGGGCGGCTTCCGACTCGACCGTCCGTCCGTCGGGCGTCATCAGCACCGACGTCATCAGTCCCAGTGAACCGAATCCCTGAGCCACCGTGTCGGACTGGACATCCCCGTCGTAGTTCTTGCAGGCCCAGACATAGCCGCCCGACCATTTGAGCGAGGCGGCGACCATGTCGTCGATCAGCCGGTGTTCGTAGAAAATTCCGGCCTGTTTGAAGGCATCAGTAAACTCGGCTTCGAACACTTCCTGAAACAGATCCTTGAAGCGCCCGTCGTAGGCCTTGAGAATGGTATTCTTGGTCGACAGATAGACCGGCCATCCGAGTGACAGGCCAAAGTTGAAGGAGGCGCGGGCGAAGTCCCGGATCGAGTCGTCGAGGTTGTACATGGCCAAGGCTACGCCGGACCCGGGCGAGCGGAAGACTTCGCGTTCCTCGACCTGGCCATCATCGCCTTCGAAGCGGATGGTCAGTCGGCCGGGACCCGGAAAACGGAAATCCGTGGCCCTGTACTGATCGCCAAAGGCATGCCGACCTACGACGATCGGTTGCGTCCACCCGGGAACGAGCCTTGGGATATTGGAAATGATGATCGGTCGCCGGAAGATGACGCCACCAAGGATGTTCCTGATCGTGCCATTGGGCGATCGCCACATTTTCGTCAGGCCGAACTCCTCGACCCGCGCTTCGTCCGGCGTGATCGTGGCGCATTTGACGCCGACGCCATGCTCTCGAATGGCATGGGCGGCGTCGATCGTGATCTGATCACCGGTCCGGTCCCGTTCGAGGATTCCGAGGTCGAAATATCGGAGATCGATGTCCAGGTAGGGCCGGATCAGCCGATCCTTGATGAACTGCCAGATGACTCGGGTCATTTCGTCGCCGTCGAGTTCGACCACGGGGTTTTCGACGCGGATTCGGGTCATGCGTGGGGCTCCAGGTTGCAGGCTACGTCGGCAAACTCCCATAAAGGACATTGATCGGGCTTTGAAGCCGGCGATTCACTCCCTAAGCGCAACCCGCAGTCCGTAGTTCCGGATGCGAGCCGAACCGGCGGCCCGGCGTCAGCTGTCGTCCGTCCCGAAGTCCGGTTGCCGTTTCTCCCGGAATTCGGCGACGCTGCCTCCGGTTCGTCCGCGGCGGCGTCAGCCACGCCGGCAAGCGCATCGATGACGCGCTCCCGCTCATCGTCTTCGGGGGCATTGATCATCAGTTCGGCCAGTTCCGTTGCGTGTGGCCTCCGTGCGGCCACGGCACCGGCCAGTTCACGTGCAGAGGGCATGGCCTCTTCGGTTGAGACGCACGGTCCACAAACTCCAACGCCAGCGTTTCTTCCGCCGAAAACGTCTCGCCGAAAGAGTGTCATTCTCACGACGGCCCTGGATCCGAATCGGCCGGCGGCACGCTGTGACCCCGACCCGCCCGGAACGATCCCGTTCCCGACTTCCGTAGTCTGACCCGACCGGCATTCTTGCAGTCAATCGACCGGGATGTCGAAATGCAGGACGTCTTCGCGGGTGCCGAGGCGAGAATAAAGTGCGATTGCCGGATCGTTGCCATGATCGGTCTGGATAATTATGACCCAGGCGCCTCTTTCCTTGGCAATCACTCGCACCTCTTCGATCAACCGGGTAGCGATACGCCGCCGCCGCCAGGTTTCAGCAACTGCAAGGTCATAGATGTAGAATTCCGATCGCTCCTGTTCGAATTTCGGCAGTTCATAGGCGGCCAAACCTCCAATGACGGCACCGTTCTCAATCGCGACCAACGCGACGAAAGCCGGATTGGCAAGGAGTTTTGCGGCATATTCGGTTTGGGGACGGCGAGCGTCATAGGATCCGGGATCGTCGAATGCCGTGCTGAAGAGATCCAGCATGGCAGTGAACAGATTTAGGTCTGACGGTTGAAGGCGTTGAATTCTGGGCATGGATTCCCGTCTCATTTGGGCGTCCGGATGCGGTGCCATTCCGGTATCCCGTTCTTTCGATTGGTGCGCCACGCAGGCACTTGGTTGTTTCTCAGACCCGATTTCCCGGATCATGACACAGCGAAACGATCGAGACTTTCAGCAACTGCCGATTTCGGACCAAGTCGCCGTACCTTTGGAGACTGCGAGGCAAATGCGCCGGATCCGACCGGGCCTTCCGATCGCGACAGATGTCGGCTGCAGGCTGCACAGCAAGCCAGGATCGGTGGCGAGGACTGCGCGATTCGTTCTGCGTCGTCGCGTCGATCGTTTCACGCCGCATCTGGCCGGTGCCAAAGCGTCGCCTTCCTGCAACGGGCCCTCCACCTCGAAATGCTCCCATAACGCTGTGCCCGTACAAGGGATCCGTGTCGCAATACCGAACCCCGGCGACCCGTGACTGCTGGAACATGGCATCGTAGGTGGCTTCGTCGACTATCCGGAAAATATTCCGACGGGCGCCGTCCCGAACCCGAGGGCTGTAACATCGAGTTCTCCGCGGCCAAGCCTGTTCATTTGGGAGGGTTGCATCATCGCCTCCACTGGTGACGAAGCGGGACATTCGAACGCGCTCCCCGGCTTCTTCGATCCCCTGCCACAAACCGCGGCCACGCCCTCGTCCGACTAGCC
>JAPPHA010000027.1 GCA_028874915.1 Paracoccaceae bacterium | reverse complement strand
GATGCGGTTCGTGCCAAGCAGACCACGCCCGCACACCCGTTCACACAGCTGGTCCGCCGGAATTGCGTTGTCCTTCTGAGTTCGGAGCGCGACCCGGTGGGATGCGGCTGACTTCGCATCCCTCACAATGGGAAGAATTTCCGAGCATGGCTGGGACGATTGCGCGGGCCGCACGAGCAGAATCAAGCGGCCACAATCGGGAGAACACGTGACGAAACATACACGCAATTACGCCATTAAGTGTTTAGCATTCTGCCGATCTTCGCCGCATGTGGCGGCGAAGCATGGTTACAGCGAGCCTTACTCGGGCGGTCGAAGACATCTTGGCCAGCTGCTGCCACAAAGAAACCCGAACCGCGTAGTGAAAGGTCGCGAACACAGTCAATACGGCGGACCAGACCGCAGTCAGCGGTGTGAACAACGAGCCGACTGACAGAGCGGTCACTGCCACCGGGAACGCCGTGACAAATGCGCGGACACGGTCAATGAGGCGACCGCACTGACCGCAATCGAGCGACCGGAACTCGTCGCCTCGGTCACGGCAGCCGAAAATCCCTCGACAAGGTCAATGCGGACCGGGCGGCGGCAGTGAACTTTGTCGGGAAGAAGGCGGGTACGGGAAGGGTGGAGTAAGGCAAGGCCACAAACGGCACGCTGGCCCTGGAACGACCATGGTCGCTGTGGCCAGTGGCGGGTTCAACCTCGATGTCACCGATACCGCAGTTGCTGGCATTGCCGGACTTGCCAAGCAGGATACATCGGTTGCCGCACTGGGTGACTGGATGGGTGCAGACGACATGAATTCCACGGGCTCCGGCGATGCATGAACATGGGCAAGGCGCGGGTCCATTCCAACCCAGACGCCGACACTGCCGCAGACATGCACGAAGACGACGAAACCTTCGATGCTATCGACATGAAGGCAGGCGGCAGCCTTACCTGTTCCGAATCGACCGACTGGGCTGGCTGCACAGTCCAGAAGATATCCGAAGGCCACACGCTCGGCGAAGGCTGGACCTTCACTCCGAAGTCCGGCGCGATGTTGTCCATGAAGGATGGCATGTGCCTGTATTTCGGCTGGAGGCTTCGCGATGACGCCAAGGGTCCAACCCACGCCGGCGAGTTCTACGGCGTGGTCCCAGCCAGCGGTGAAACCGGTGCTTTGAGCGTAACGGATAGCTTCAATCTTTCGGGAAACGCAACCTACAGGCGAATGTCAGCCGGCAAGTTCGCCATCGACAATTCGTTCGGCAGCGCCAGTGATGCGGGCCAATTCACCGCCGATGCCAATCTGATCGCAAGGTTCGGGGCCACGACCGACGCGAATTCAAACGGTCTCACGGGCACGATTGACGATTACTGGCTGAACGGCGGCAGTGCGGAACCGGGATGGAGTGTGTCCACGAAAAGGGGCAGGTGGAACGGCCCCGACAGCGCCGACGAACTCATGGCCAATGCCGGCACCGACACTGCCGACGACACCGCGATCGACGGCACGGCCGATGAATGGTCCATCGGCAGCACGGCACTACCCAACCAAACCGGTCGGTGGGAAGCTCGGTTGTTCAACGAAAGGGACGGCGGCAGCAATGTTCCGACGACTGCCGCCGAGATGTTCCGGGCCGGCTTCGGTCAGTCCCCGGTGCATCTTTCAAGGAAACCGGTAGGCGGTATGACGCCTGGGCCGCCGATGTCAGCGGTCACCGGTTCTTCGGTCCCACCGACGAGGACCTCTGCGAACGGAGGGAATGGTTGCATTCAAAGTCCGACAGTCCCCGGTCAATCATCCACAATGAGATCAGGGCCTGCCTGGACACGGCCGCAATCGCTGTCGGATCCGTTGGAACGGGATGCACAGGTCTTTGCGGACATCGACGCTCGCCGGTCTCGCGAGACGTGGTGAGAACTGGTATTGCGGAAGGCCGAGAGCAGGACCGAGACTGCGGTTGTCGATAGCTCTTGAGGAGCGCGAAATCAGGATGTTCTGATTACCCGCGATTCCCGCCCCGGCCTTTGTGGCGGTGCCGTCGGAAAGGAATGTCCACCGCGTCGGGAATCTCCGGACTCTACCGGAGGGGGATTCCGATGGCCGCTGCACCCGGGCGTCAGGGATGTTCAGCACGGGCCGGAAGTCTTGCCGTCGCCGTGCGGACTGTCCACATCAAGTTTCGAGACGGAAACCAACCCGAGCCATTCAGAAATTGTCGTCCCGACCCGCTCAGCTGCGGCGGCGATCTCACGGTCATCGGCATGAGCATAACGCAAGGTCATGGTTACATTTCGGTGGCCGAGCAGTCGGGCCACGACAGGCAGGGGGGCGCCCTGCATGACAGCCTGGCTGGCGTAGGTATGGCGAAGGTCATGCAGCCGGACGTCCTCGATTTCGGCTTCCCTTCGCACGGTAGTCCAGAGCGTCAAGGAGTCCGAGATCGGTCGAGCCGGATCTCTCGGAGAGGGAAACACGAACGCGCCTGACGCCTTCGACAGCCGACGGTCGATGATGGCACGGGCACTCGGGTTCAGGAACACCGTTCGTGGACCTGTCTTGCTGTCTTCGAGCCTCAGACGCCCGCCGTCCACCTCCCGTCTTTTCAGACGGACGATCTCGTTCTTGCGGCATCCGGTCAGGAGCAGCAGCCGGATGATATCGGCCTGTTGGCCCCGCCTCCCGGCGGCATGGCGGTCGAGCACCGCATGCAGTCGCACGATCTCTTCCCGGCCCAGGAACCGCGTCCGCTTCGGACGTGGATTCGGTGCGACGCTCCGGGCCGGGTTGACCCCGATGTATCCGTACTTCACGGCGTGATTGAGGATCTGACGCAACAGGTTCAGGGCGATGTTGGCGCCCCCAGGCGAAGTCCGGCTGTACGCGTCGAACCAGCTATGGATTTGGGCTGGCGTGATCCGGTCCATGCGGAGCGTGCCGAAGTTCGGCAGGAGCTGGGCGTTCAGAACCCAGTCCCGCCAGCGGATCGTCGAGGGTTTGCAGCGCGGGATCCGGGACTCGCGCCAGGGTCCCGTCGCAAAGGCTGCGAACATCGGGGCCCGGGTCTGCCGGTCCGGGCCGCCGGACAGCCGTTGCAGGCAGTCCTGGCGCGCCTCCTCGACCGTCAGCAGCAGAGCCGGACCCAGGGATGCCTTTGTATTCGGGTAGTGACAGACGAAGGTCCGGGTGCCGGACGGCAAGACACGGACACCCAGGGATGGAACCCGCGCGTCACGGACAGTGTATTCGCGGTCGCCCGGTTTGAGCTGGCGGATGCCTGCATCGGTGAGGCGGACCCGCTTCACGACTTCGTCCCGTCAAGGACGGCCCCCATGGCGTCGGCCGTGTCACGCGTCTCGGTCTCGGCAAGGTGAGCATACTTGAGGGTTGTGCCGGCATCGTCGTGACCGAGCAGACGGCCGACTGCAAGAACGGTTTCGCCTTGCATGACGGCGATGCTGGCATAGGTGTGACGGAGATCATGCAACCGCACATCCTCCAGTCCCGCATCGGACCGAACATTCTGCCAGAAGCGGGAGACGACCGTTTCCGAGATGGGCCCGTCGGTTCGGGCCGACGGAAAGATCCAGCGGGATGTTCTTGGCAGTCCGGCCAGCACCTCCAGGGACGGCGATGACAGCCAGACCGTGCGGGGCCCTGTCTTGCTGTCACGGAGATACAGCCGCCCGTCGCGGACGTCCCGCCACTGAAGGGTCCGGATCTCGCGGCTCCGGCACCCCGTCAGGAGCAGCAGCCGGATTATGGTCGTTGGCAGGGGCCGATCCGTCGCCTGCCGTGAAAGAACTTCGCCGAGGCACCGGATCTCGGCGTCGGTCAGGAAGCGTTCACGGCCCTTCCGCCGGTAGCGCGAGAGGCCCGTACATGGATTGGAGTTCTCGGGACGAAACCCGTAGGCCTCGGCCTGAGCCATGATGACGGAAAGCACCGGCGCTGCGCGGTCAGCGGCGGCCGGAGTTGCATTCAGGGACGAGAACCAGTCGCGAACATCCGTCCGGGAGATGTCGGCGATCTGGCGCCCACGGAACGCGGGCAGGATCTGAGCACGGAGATATCCCCTGTTGACCCTCAGGGTCGAGGGCTTCCAGTGGCGGGCGTAACGGTCGAAGACCTCCCCAGCAACGACTTCGAACAGGGTTTCGTCCGGTGACGTCGCGGCCGGTTGTCCCTTTCGAATGGCGGCGAGGACATTCCGTGCCGCATCACGGGCATCCGCAAGGTTCATCCGATCCGGATCCCCGATGAGTTTCCAGAAGCGTTTTCCGTCGCGCTGGGAGTGGACGAAGTACCGTTTCCGGCCCGAGGCCAGGATCCGGACGCCGAATCCTTTCAGGGCGGCGTCCCGGATTTCCCATGTTGATTTGCCGGACTTGAGCGCTCTGACCCGTGTTTCAGTGAGCCGCGCCGTCGGCATAAAGTCCTCCTTCGTTAGCAGTTGCGAACGCGGATGCACGCGGGCCGAAACTCGGCCGCGTCGATGGATTGAGGGCGAAAAAACAGACGCAATTACGAACTATTGGATTCGAAGGTTCGTGCATAGGTGTTCCGAGGACCACGCAACTGCACATCACCCAAGCCCGCATCGGACCGCACACGCATCCGGAAACGGGAAACGGCAATTTTCGAGAAGAGCCCTTCGGTTCGAACCGACGGGAAGATCCAGTGGAATGTCCTCGGCAATCTGGCCAGCACGTGTCGGGACAACGATGACGGCCAGACCGTATGAGGACCTGTCTCGTTGCCGTGGAGAGGCTCAGCCAACCCGTGTGGCGGCTTGCTTGTGTTCCTCTACGCTGGCTGCGTCGAGATCGACTCGGATTTTGTCGAGGATCGCATCCGGCCGCTGCAAAGCACCTTGAAACATGCACTGTTCGCCGACCTGGGCGGGGCCCCTGCCGGCGCCCGTATCGGCCTGCCAGTCGAGGCATGCAAAATGAATGACTTTGAGTCCGACGCTTGGCCAATGGGCACGTTCGAATTGATGGCGGCCTGTCACGGCACCCGCGATCGCAAGTCCACGAGTTGCTTCCGCGAAAGCTCGGGCCTCCATCGGACTGACACGCCCACTCACGCCGCACGTCGAAAACCCCTCCTGGTCAACTCGGATGATGCCCTTCATTCGCAGGATCAAGCCCAAGGGTAAGGCACCGGACTCGGGCGGCTACCGGCCGGTGGGTGGCCTTAAGCGAGTCATCCGCAGCCCTGAGCCCTGACAACAAGCTTCTTCAGCCCCATGCCGCCTAAGGTGACCGACTCCAGCGTGTCCCCGACCACGAAGGCAGGCGTCCCGAGATGCCTGGTATCCGGGCAAGGCACTGGGTCTCGACCGGATAGTCATGATCGCCGAGTCGGCCATGTCCCTGAGCAGGGACGCGACGTCCGGATGGTCCGGCCCGCCGCCTCAGAACCGCGCCGTCAGTCCGAACCCGATCCCATGCTCGAGACGGGTAAAGTCATCGGCGTTTTTTCGCTGGCGCGCCTCCAGCTGAAACGCCAGCGACACCGGCCCGGCCCCGGCTCAGATCAGCCACCAGCCCCGAGCCGTTGTCGCGGCCAACCTCCGACGGGCCGAGCCTTATTTCCGGCATGCTGGTGGGACGGCTGCCGAACATCGCTGAACCTGCTCCGAACCGAGCCTCCGGGCGTAGCTGCAGATGGTCGCCGTTGACGTTGGTCGCGAGTTTCTCCAGCGTATCGCGCACGAGCAACGCGTCCCTGCTGCCTGGTCCGCCCGTCCAAAAAGCCTGGTTCAGCTTCAGCTTCGAACCCCGGCCGTTCGAATGTGGCGGATTCCGGGCGAGCGATCCTGCAATCCCGCCACCCTTCTGGTCTGGCGCCTCGCGGGTCTGTACGCCCCATCCAACCGGTGAGACGGTCAAGCCGTGCGCCGGCGCCGCCAATTCGATGTTGCCCGCGATGTTCATCCGATAGCCGGTTTCGGTGTCGCCGCCGTCACAGGGTGCCCCGAACCCCAGGCACCGCGGGCGCCTGCAGAGACCGTGAACGTTGTCAGTACCGAACCCAGACAGGCGGGACCGTCCAGCAGACAGAGCCTGGCGCCAGGATCCGACCCGCCTTCGCGAATGACCTTGGTCATCCCGTCGCTGGTGCCCGCGACCTGCAGGGTTACGTCCGTCAGACGCGGTCCGTTCCTGCAGACACGCTGAAGCATTGAGCGACTCAGCGATCCTGCGAACCTCCGACAATGACATCTCAGTTGCCTCCGCCCTCGTTCAGGTTGCTAACCGGGGAAGTGGCGGTCTGCGCCAGCGCCCGCACGGGCGTGAAGAGCTTTGCCACGATCACCACCAGCACCGTGGCTGCGGTTCCTCACACAGCGGGACATCCCCACGCCCTCGACGCAAGCCGGACCCGGGCGGACGCACGAACGATCCTGCCGCCTATGAGGGTAGGCACTGCGGGAGCACAATTGGAGGCGGAGCGATGGCCGGCGGCGAACTTGGCTGATGGTGCTGACCCGGCTGGCTGCCGGCACCAGGCGTTCGTTGAGCGTCAAGGTGCCCGGTTCCGGGGCGGAAGTGTCGTCCCCTGCGTTTACACCACGTGCAGCGGTCGAGGGCCTCTGTTCCACGGGTCCGACCATGCCGGTTTCGGCGGCCTTGCAAAGTACGAGAACCTTCGCCGAGGTGCTGCAGTCGTGATGCACGTCACGCTCCCGTTATTGGGCGCCGATCGAGGCGCGGCCTGCCGATCCGGTTCTTGGCCGGAAGAGCGTTAGGGGTTCATTTCCCGCAATTTTGGCCGGGAAACGCTCCATCTGGGCAGGACCGCGCCTGCGCTGGAACAATATCATACAAACGTTTGTTAGACAATTCCAAATTGGGTTCTAAATCGGATTCCAATCGGTTCTCGCTGATGGTAGCGGGGGTCTGGTTGTGAAATTGAACAGCCGCGATGTGTTGAGGCCCGGTCATGGTGAAAAACAGGCTCAGCGCCAGACAGCAGAAACTCGTCGACGCCACGCTCGATTGCCTGGCGGAACACGGGTACCACGGCGCGACGATACGCAGGATCACCGCGGGCATCGACACCAATGTCTCCATGGTGCAGTACCATTTCGGCGGCAAGGCCAACCTGATGCGGGCATCCTATCGGTACTTCCGGCAGGGCGCGCGAGACACCTACATGACCCTGGTCGCAACCGCTGATCCTGATCCGGTCAGGCAACTGGAAATTCGCGCGAGGGCGATGTTCAGCAGTCGCGCCCAGGCAGGCCGCAGGATGACCAGGATATGGATCAGCTTTCTGGAACTTGTGTACTCGGATTCCGAGGTTTCGGAGATAAGGACTGAAATTTACGAGTATTACGTTCGTGAATTGGCCGATTGCATAGTCAGGATACTCGCCAACCGGGGAGACGAGCCATCTGCCACTGAAGTCCATCGGCTCGCCGTGGGATTCTATTCCGTTATTGACGGGCTCTGGCTGGAGTACGCCCTGAATCCATCAGGGATGTCACCGGATGACGCAATTGAGATCGCGCTGGATCTCATCGAGACGAGAATGGGTGTTTCCTTTTCTTCCGGCCGTTCCCATCTGAAGCTCGAGGAAACCTGACCGGGCGTTCCGACTGTTCTTCCTCTCCAGAACCCCGACGACGCTCGGCAACTGGCCGTCCCCTGCAATCACCCGTGAGTAAGGCTTGCAGATCCAGGAATTCGTGGTGAATTGGCGTGCACGACCTCGACCGTCGCGACCCTCGCACCCAGACAGGCGTTGCCCGTACGCTGGAATTCCTCTGGAACTGCGCCGTGTCCCGGCGCTGGCGAATCCGCATCAGGCTCGAACGATCGGGCACACGTTCATGCTACCCACAGCACAGGCGATGAACCATCAGGTTGCGATGTTGACCTGAGCTTCCCACGTCAGCCTGCGGTCCTGTACGATGCCGGGCAAAGGGCCTACGAGCATCCGAAGACCGCCACCTCCGGATCTATTTTGAGACGATTCCATGCGGACGCAATCGTACCAGCACGATCCCGACCCAGGCGAATACGGAGCAATCGTGTAAAACGCTTCCCGGTGCTGCAATCGCCGGAGTATGGCCATAGCCCTGTTCGAGTCATGAAGATCTGGACAACCGCGGGAATTCGATCATGACGCAAATCGACGATGCGCTTCTACAGAGAATGACGGCAGCCATCGTCGAGGCGGCCGATCCGGAACAAGTAATTCTGTTCGGATCTCGCGCCCGCTACGATGCCGAAGCGGACTCGGACATTGACCTGGTGATCGTCGATGCGAAACCGTTCGGCCCGGGCCGGGACCGCGGCGAAGAAGAGATGCGTATCTGGCGCGCACTCGCGAAGTTTCACGTTCCGAAGGATATCCTGGTCTACAGCCTCGACGAGGTCGAGCGCTGGCGCGGATCCCTCAATCATGTGCTCGCCCGCGCGCTGCGGGAAGGCAGGGTGCTCTATGAACGAACTTGAGCAGGCGCGAAAGTTGGCGAGTGCGGCGGTGAGAGACATCTCGGCGCTTTGCGGCATGGGAGATGCGGCCGTCTTCGCCGAAGAGACTGTCGGTTCCATGTCCAACAGGACGCCGAGAAGCCGTTCAAGGTTGGGTTGGGGTAGAGAGGGAACCTGTCCGCTGCCGCACGATTTTGCTCCTCTTTTTTACATGTTGATTATCGGTGGAACGAATTTCTCCGTATCTGACGGGTTGAAATACGACACTTGCTACACCGGTCGTCTGTTTTGCGCGGGTGCAAAACCGGGCGGCGGACTGCTCGATCGGCCCCAAGCCATCAATCAAGAGGAATCTATACTCGATGCAGCAGCCCGCTCCATGCGTGCCGCGGTGAGCACCGTGGCGCTATCCACGGCCGCCTCCGTCTCGGGGCGTACGGTCCGGTTGTCGCATCACCGCCGCGATCAACTCGGCCACCGACGAGACAGTCATCTCTTTCACGGTCTTCGGCAGGCTGATCCGTAGCGGTGGTGTGAGCGGCAGCCTCCCCTGCAGGGTCTTTCGTCTTCGATGTCTCTTTGCGATCTCCTGATTCCGGCGAAACCGGATACCGGAGAATCATGACAACAAGACCGTGCAGATCCGACAGGGCGGCCCGCGACAGTCGCGGCAAGTCGCGGACGTTCCACTCTGCTGCATCCGGATCGGTCATCCAGCGCGGGATGATCGATCGACGGCCGTCTGCATCGGTGACCATAAGGACCGGCGCGCCCCGATGCGACCGACGGCCCACTTTTGTAGCTCGCTTCCCACCGAGCGGATGAAAGCGATGGAATACCTTGACTGTTTGACCCACAACGTGGGGTTTGTGCGCTCGTCAAGTCGATTGCGGGTTACATCCACCTTGCCGATGCACGTCTTGTAGATTCGACGGAGAAAGTCGGAGCAATCATCGCCACCGAATTACGAGTCAACGGCCACGACCGATAACGCATCAACAATTGCGCCACAGCGCTCCGGGTCGCGGAGCATGTCGAAAGCGTGCATCAATCTGGCGCGACTGGGTCGCCCGTGTAGAAGGCCGCCGTACGCTGCGCCGCTGCGCGCGCAACGTCTGGGTCCGTTCCCGCCGCCTCGGCCGCCCGGCCCCACGCCGCGCTGCTTCCAACGATGAGCGCCTTTCCGTCACGAGTCGTGTGGAACGTTGCCCCGTCCAACTTGG
>JAPPHA010000020.1 GCA_028874915.1 Paracoccaceae bacterium | reverse complement strand
TTGCCGCGTAGCTTGGCCGCGAAGCCGTCGTCTTCAGGCGACGGAGTGTTCACTCCAAAGACATCTCTCGCCCTGAGAGTCCGAAGCGGAAGGAGATGGTCGACCGCCATGCCGGCAGCGCGGCTCAGATGGCCGATACCGTATTTGCCGGTCTTCAGCAGGTTGAGGTACTGGCTTGAAGCGATGCCGATTTCGAAGCCCTCCCTGCTTCCGTTGAGTTGATCGAGATCGATTCCTGTGTCTTCCAGTGCCTGCTTCGTCGTCACCAGCACCATCCTGTGTCGCGAGTCCATCGGCCGTGCATCGATCGTTGAAACTTCGAGGGATCGCGTATCGAACAGATCGAACCCGTCCATGAAGCCGACTTGGCTGCGACGTTGATAATAAAGGGAAATCACGGATTGACCCTTCCGGACCCTGAGGCTGTCGGTTGGACTCGATGTCAGGCAATCCAAACTCAACGCCGGATTTTCTGGAACTGGTTTGCCTCGGGTTGGACAAACCCGGGGCATGCGCTATGACCTTGAGTTCAACGGGATGTTGGTCGCAACTTGACTGACGGTTCTGGGGGCAACTGGGCGAACATGAACAAGCAAATCGACGAGAAAATCCGACGCGCGGATTCCATTGCAATCGTGGGAATGGCATGCCGTTTCCCCGGAGCTCCGGACATTCGTTCCCTTTGGCGCCTGCTCGAAACCGGCGGCAACGCGGTGATGGATGGCATACCGGGTTCGGGCCCGAACCGTCTTGAAGAAATGTTCGAAGACTCCCGGAACCTGCAGGGCGCTTGCCGCTACTGCGCTTACGTCGATGATATTGATCAGTTTGACGCGAGGTTCTTTCGAATCTCGCCGGTCGAGGCCGAACTGCTCGATCCCCAGCAACGGATGATGCTGGAGACGAGCTGGCAGGCACTCGAGGATGCCGGGATGGACCCCGATCGGCTTAAGGAGAGCCTGACCGGCGTATATACCGGCATCAGCAACGATGAGTACCGGATGCTTGTCGTGGGCTCGGAGAGGCCTGGGGAGGCTGCGGCGTCCTTGTACGCTCTGAGCGGTACCAACCTGAACGGCACGAGCGGACGGGTTTCCTTCGTGCTGGGTTTCATGGGTCCGGCGAAGGCCGTAGATGCTGCCTGCGCGTCGTCCCTGGTGTCGGTTCATGACGCAGTCGCGGACCTCCAGCAAGGCAAGGCCGACCTGGCCATTGCCGGTGGCGTCCAGGCCATTCTGAACAGCCGTATTTTCGAGTTGCGTGCCGACTCGATGATGTTGTCACCGGACGGACAGTGCAAGGCGTTCGATGCCTCCGCCAACGGGTATGTGCGTGGTGAGGGTTGCGGCGTTGTGGTCCTGAAGCGCCTGCGCGACGCGGAAGCCGATGGAGATCGGATTTGGGGCGTAATCCGAGGCGCCGCAGTCAACCATGGCGGCGCCAGCGTTGGATTGACCGTACCGCACGAACCCGCGCTTGAACAGGTGATCGAAGCGGCGTTGTCGCAGGCGGGCGTTTCGGCCTCTGATGTCGACTACCTGGAAGCGCACGGCACCGGAACGGCGGTCGGGGACCCGATCGAAATCAACGCTGTTGCCAGGGTCTATGGCAAGGACCGCAAGGCTGATCAGCCTCTACTTGTCGGTTCCGTGAAAACGAACCTGGGACATCTGGAATCGGCTGCCGGAATCGCTGGCCTGATCAAGGCCGTGTTGGTGCTGCAGCGCGGCGTGATTCCGAAGCACCTGCACTTCAAAGATCCCAATCCAAGCCTCGACTGGAATGAACTGCCACTGCAGGTGACCTCGTCCATGATGGACTTGCCGACACGAGACGGGCGACCACGCTTGGCTGGTGTGAACTCGTTCGGGATATCCGGAACCAACGTCCACATCGTGGTCGAGGAATATCAGGCATTGGATACGGCTCCGTATGCACGGCACCGGGTCGTGGGCCACGGTCAGGAAGTGATCGTGTCGCCACCGATAGTCGCTGTCGATTCGGCAGATCACGGACAAACGTATCGGGAACGCGAAGTTTGACTGCTGCCGCTGTCCGGTAAGTCGATGCCGGCGTTGCGGGAATTGGCCAACTGCTATCTGTCGTGGCTTGACGAACAGGCTGATCAGTTTCCGACCGAAGACAGGCTGCCGGAACCGCTGCTCGCAGACATGGCGTGGACGGCGAGTGTTGGGCGATGTCATTTCGATTTCCGTGCGGGCCTTGACTTCGACAGTGTCGGTCAGTTGCGGGAGAAGCTTGGAACCTTGGCCGAAATGGATCTCCAGGCAACGCCGCGCGCAGTAGCCACCGTCGCGTTCGCTTACACGGGCCAGGGAAGCCAGTGGGTCGGTATGGGCCGCGACCTGTATGATTGCGAGCCGGTTGCAAGAATGGTCTTCGACCGCTGCGAAGAGATCTTTCTCGAAGAGCGTGGCGCATCTCTGCTGGATGTGATGTTCGGTCGCACCAGCAACGGGCAATTGAACGACACGGCCTGGGAGCAGCCGGCCCTCTACGCGCTCGAATGCGCGCTGACGGCACAGTGGTCGAGCGTCGGAGTTCGCCCCGATGTGGTTCTTGGACACAGTGTCGGGGAAATTGCGGCGGCGCAGGCGGCTGGCGTGTTCAGCCTCGAGGACGGCATGCGGTTCATTTGTACGCGCGGCACACTGCTGTCGGAAACCGCAGCGGGCGCCATGGCCGCTGTTTTCGCGCCACCGGCGCAGGTGGCGTCCGCGGTTGAGGCCGTGAACGCGGAGGCCGCCGTTACCGGAGTGAACATCGCGGCAGACAACGGTCTGCACCAGGTGGTCAGCGGCCCCATTTCGGATGTTGAATTGCTCATGGCGCGGCTCGAATCGGAGGGTGTCCGGGTACGCCGACTGAACACGACGCGGGCGTTTCACAGCGCACTCGTGGATCCGGCCCTCGACGCACTCCAGGCCTCTCTCGATGGCGTCTCGATCCAGCCGCCCAAACTGACCATCGTCAGCAATTTGACGGGACGGGCTGTGAACGATGGTCAGTTGTTGGACGGAGCGTATTGGCGCCGGCATGCGAGGGAGCCCGTCGCCTTCGCCAAGGGCGCCAGGACGCTCGCAAACCTCGGTGTGGACGTCATCCTTGAGATCGGCCCGCGTTCAGTGTTGGCCCCGATGGCGTCCTCGGCCTGGCCGGATTCGGTGCCGGCCCCCTCCGTGCTGTCGAGCGTTCGGCCTGTAAATGCCGACTTGCCAGCGGGTACGGGCGGTTTTTCCGAAGCAGTCGCGGGCGCGTATCAGTCAGGTCTGCCAATCCGGTTCGAGGGCCTTTTTGCCGGAGAAACCCGTCGCCGCATCTCGGTGCCCGGATATCCCTTCCAGCGCGAACGCTATTGGTTGCGCGCACCGAAGCGGAGGCGTTCCGCCGAGGGACACCCGTTGCTGGGCCCGCGAAGGGAATCTGCAAGTGGCGAGATCACGTACGAAACAGAGTTGTTCCCCACGGATCCGGAGTGGCTCAACGACCATCGCGTGTTCGAACGGGTCATCGCACCGGGCGCGCTCTACGGTGCGATGGCAGCATCTGTATCGCTTGCCGGGACTGGCAGGCCGATGGTTGTCGAAGACATGCAGTTGCACAACCCGCTCGTGTTCACAACCGAGGCCCGCGGGGACGAAACCGTGGCAGAGGGTCGTAAGGTACAGCTCGTTCACGGCGGTTCCGGCGAGGAGGAACCAGACCTCTTGCGGATACTCAGCAAGGGATCGTCCGAGGCTGAGTGGATGCTGCATGCCGAGTGCAGGGTAACGACCGGCGCAAACGCTCCTGTCGCTGTGCAGCGTATGGACCTTGAGCGCCTGAAGAACGAACTGTCTCCCGTGGACGCGTCGATCCTGTACCAGGCACGGGCGACCACCGGTATCGATCTCGGAGCGAGCTTCCGCACGCTCGGCAACCTGTGGGCGCGGCCGGGCGAGGCTCTCGGCGAGGTGTCCTTGCGGGAAGGGACCGGCGGAACCGTTCCGGAAATTCATCCACTCGTGCTGGACGGGTGTTTTCAGGTCGTTGCCGCGGCACGTATTCAAGGCTCAGTCAAAGACGAGACCACTTACCTGCCGTTCGGTTGGGATCGTCTTTGGCTAACGGCGGATGGTCTTCCGGAACGGGTTGTTTGCCACGTACGCATGAGCGAGGCATTCGAAGAATCGAATGCGGGTGCGGACGAGCCTGCGGAGGTCTTGAGCGGGGAAATACGCATTTACAATTCCGATGGTGTCCTGCTCGGCGGACTGGACGGGTACACTATCAAGCGCGCGACACGCGCTGCGTTGTTCTCGGCGATCGAAGGCGTGAACGACCTGTTGTACGAGGTCGTCTGGCGTGAACGCCCCCTCGTTCCGAAAATCATCACTGCGGATTTCCTGCCGGAACCGGCGGATGTTGCGAGCGGTTTCATGCCACTCGCGGACTACCTTGAGGAGGAGGGCGTCGCGCGCGCCCAAAGGTCCGCCCTCTTGTCAGATCTCGAGCGATGGTCACGGACTCGCGCGCTCTGGACGCTCGAGAAGCTCGGTTGGCGACGCAGCGCGGGCGAGTCTGTGGAGCCCGAAGATCTTCGGCAACAACTTGGCGTTATCGACGACCACAAGCGCGTCTTCCGCCGGTTGCTGGAGATGCTGGCTCGATCCGGTGTACTGCAGGAGGAAGACGGCCGTTTCCTCGTGAAAGTCGGGCATGGCGATCCTCTGCCTGAATACGTTCAACCGGACCCGGACGCGTTCGCGGACCAGTTGGCCGAACTTCACCCGCACGGCGCGACGGAGATCGGTTTGTTTCGGCGCTGCGGGGCCGAGTTGCCCGAGGTGCTTCGCGGCCGGATGGACCCGCTCACGGTGCTGTTCAGCAGCGGCTACCCGACCCCCGGGGATTTGTATCTGAATGCGCCGATCGCGCGCGCGGCCAATCGGCTGCTCAGGGACGCTGTCCGGGCGATTGTGGCCAAGTTGCCCGCCGGGCGGCGTCTCAGGGTGATCGAAGTCGGGGCGGGTACAGGATCGGCAACCGCCTCCGTTCTGCCGGAACTACCCGAAGGTCGATTCGAATACATGTACACGGACATTTCGGCAGGGTTCTTTTCTGAAGCAGAATCGCGCTTCGGGGATGGTGGAGGCTGCATCGAATATCGCCCTCTTGACATAGAGAAGGACCCGGTAACGCAAGGCTTCGACGCACATGCCTATGATCTGATTGTTGCGTCGAACGTGCTCCATGCCACACGTCATCTCGATGAGACTCTCGGCCATTGCCTGACGCTGCTCGCGCCGTCGGGACAGATGGTTGCCCTCGAAAACCTTCGTGGTCAGGGCTGGATGGACTTGACGTTCGGACAACTCGACGGCTGGTGGAGATTTGCCGACGATTACCGGCCGCATCATGCCTTGGCAAATCCGGACGTCTGGTGTCGCGCGCTCGACGATGCAGGATTCGACGCTGCGGAAGTCCTGGGCCTCGATTCATCACGACCTGACGAGTTGCCGGATCGCGGCGTGATCGTGGCGAAGGGCCCGGACGAAATATTCGAAGTGCCCGGGACGTGGGTTCTCGTCGCGGACAGCGGCGGCCTGGCGACTGAGCTTGCCAACGGTCTGGCGGCGCGGAACCAGTCCGTTCTGGTCGTGAACGATGGCTCGCAGGCCAGGAAAAAATCTGAAACGACCGGCGTTTTGACGGCTAGCGTCGACATTCGGCGGCGCGAATCGTGGCAAGCGCTCCTTGAAGACCTGTCCGACGACGCACCATTAAACGGGGTCGTACACCTCGCGGCGCTCGACGGCCAAGGCGCAGAGGCGTCCACGCGCGAAATCGAGCAGGATGTGCAGCACGCCGGGGCGAGTGCATTGGCGCTCGTCCAGGCGGTGGCCGATTCGGACCAAGTCCCGGAAAAAGGCGTGTGGTTCATTACCCGGGGCGCCCAAATACTGGAGCGCGAGACCCAGGGGGCGCTGGCCGGAGCGACGTTGTGGGGGTTCGGCAAAGCCGTGGCGCGTGAAGCGGCACACCTCATGCCGCGAATGATCGACCTGGATTCGACGATCATGGCACCCGTCACCGAGCTCGTAGACGAACTGATGTACCCGGATACGGAAAACCACATCGCCCTGCGCCGGGGAAGCCGTCTGGTCGCCCGACTTGTTCGGTCGGCAGACGGTCCGGAACGGCTGGACCTGCCAACGGAAGCGGCGTGGGTGCTAACTCCCGATCCAACGGGCGTGTTCGAAAAGCCCTGTGTCAAGCCATTGCCTGCGCTGCCGCTCGAAGGGCGGGAAGTCCGCGTCGCGGTCGAGGCCGCCGGACTGAACTTCTGGGATGTTTTTCGGTCGCTCGGGTTCATTGAAGAAGGGAATCTGGGGCGGGAGATGTGCGGCCATGTCGTCGGTGTGGGCTCGGAAGTCACCAACGTCTCCGTAGGCGATCACGTTGTCGGACTGGGTTTCGGTGCGTTCGCGGCCGAAATGATCACGCACGAGGAACTGTTGGCGCCAGCACCACCGGGTATACCGGTATCAGGACTCGCTACCGTTCCAAGCGCATTCGTGTCGGCGGCGCTGTCCTATGAGCTATCCGGGCTTGAAGCCGGCGACCGCGTTCTGATCCACGCCGGTGCAGGTGGCGTGGGGTTGGCGGCAATCCAGTTGGCACAAGCCGCCGGAGCAGAGGTCTTCGCGACCGCAAGCGCACCGAAGCAGGCCTATCTGAGCTCGCTCGGCGTCAAGCATATATTCGACAGCCGCGAGACGAGCTTCGGCAAGGAGATTCTCGACGCCACGGACGGGGCGGGCGTGACCGTGGTGCTGAATAGCTTGACAAGTGAGGGCTTCATCGACGCGAGTTTGTCATGCCTGGCGCCGGGAGGCCGGTTCGTGGAACTTGCTAGGCGCGACATTCTCAGCGAAGAGGAAATGGCGGCCGTTCGGCCGGATGTTGCCTATGACATCCTTGAACTCGATGTCCTGAAAAAAACTGATCCCGCTTGGGTGGGACGGGTCCTGCGGGATATTGTGACACGGCTTGCCGCAGGTGAGCTCAAGCCCCTCATCCACAGCCGCTGGCCGCTCGCCGAAGCCGGAGCCGCCCTGAGATTCATGCGCTCGGCACGGCATCTCGGTAAGATCGTTGTCACCACGCAGCCACTTGTGACGGGTCGGTTGCGGGAGGATCGCACTTACCTTGTGACCGGCGGATTGGGCGGCATTGGCCTGGCGGTGGCCGAGTGGCTAACGAACCTGGGTGCCGGGACGATCGTGTTGAACGGCCGGCGGCCTCCCGACAACGATGCGCAGGAGGCCATTCACGCACTCGAGGAACAGGGCGCGACCATACGTGTGGAACTCGCGGACGTGTCGAACGCGGCAGCGGTCGACGAAATGCTGGCTCGGATAGACGAAGAACTGCCACCGCTCGCGGGCGTTGTCCACAGCGTTGGCGTGTTGGCCGATGGTGCGCTGACGAACCAGAGCTGGGACCGATTCGAAACGGTGCTCTGGCCGAAGGTCCTCGGTGCCTGGCACCTGCACCGCGCGACCGAGGACCGCGATCTCGATCTCTTCATCCTGTTTTCCAGTCGCGTCGGTGTCATGGGCAATCCGGGTCAAGCCAACCATGCGTCGGCGAACGCGTTTCTGGACCAACTCGCTGGCCACCGTCGGGCTTTGGGTCTTCCCGGGCAGGCCATCGCTTGGGGGGCGTGGTCCGACATCGGTGAAGCGGCGGAGCAGAAGGACCGGATCGAGCGACAGAGGTCGGCTCTCGGTGGGCGCTGGTTTACGCCGCAACAGGGCATTAGGGCGCTTGACAGACTTGTGCGGCAGGACATCACGACATCCGTCGTGATGGCCATGGACTGGTCGGTATTTGAAGAGGCTGTCGACGATCGCCCGGCCTTTCTCGAGGATCTGCTCTCATCGGTCACCGAAGACGGGGCCGAAACCGAGGTCTCCGCCGAAGATCTGCTATCCCGGCTTGCCAACGCAAACGCAGACGATCGCGAAGACTTGCTGGTGACGTTCCTGCAACAGGAACTGCAGGCGGTGCTTCGGCTGCCCTCGGTGCCCGCACCCGACATCGGGTTCTTCGATCTTGGAATGGATTCGTTGATGGCAGTGGAACTGCGCAACCGGCTCAATCGCGCGTTTGCGGGCACGTGCAAGGTTTCGAATACGGTGGTGTTCGACTATCCCGAGATCCAGACTCTCGCTCGCCATCTCGACGGCGAACTTGGCGAAGTCGATCCCGTGGCGGCTCCGCAATCCCAGCCGTCGCCCAGCCCACAGCCAGTGTCGCAGGACCGGCCAATTCCGCAAGTCGAATTGGCGCCGGAACGGCCAAGCGGACCACAGCAGAATCAGGATCGGATCGCCATTGTCGGCATGGCGTGTCGCTTCCCAGGCGCTCCGGATCTGTCCAGTTACTGGCGTCAGCTCAAGGCAGGCGCTAACGCCGTGACCGACGGTCGCCCCGATGAAGGGCCCTGGAGCGGAATCATCGGAGATCCAATCGCCGAGGAAGCCACGAATCGCCGTGGCGGTTTTGTCCAGGGCCTCGACCGGTTTGATGCGAAATTCTTCGGCATCCAGCCGATCGAGGCGCGAATGATGGACCCGCGCCAGAGGATGATGCTCGAGATCACCTGGCACGCGCTCGAAGACGCGGGAATCGATCCTGGAACTCTCAAGGGCAGCCGTGCGGGCGTGTTCGCCGGGTTGGGCAGCAGCGAGTACCGGGACCTGATCGCTGCCGCCGGCCGGGATGACAATTATCTCGGTACAGCCGCGAGTGTGGCCATCGGACGGGTTGCATTTGCGCTCGGACTCATGGGGCCCGCGGTCCCGCTCGACATGACCTGTGCGGCATCGCTTGTGGCTGTCCATCAAGCGGCCGCGAGCCTCAGGCAGGGCGAAGTCGACTTGGCGCTGGCCGGAGGCGTGCATGTGATCCTTTCCCCTGCGGTCATGCGGTTCATGCGCGAGTACAGAATGTTGTCGCGAACCGGTTTGTGCAGGACTTTTGATGCCGATGCGGACGGGTTTGTGCGCGGCGAAGGCTGTGGCATGGTGGTCTTGAAGCGGCTCAGCGATGCCGAGGCGGACGGCGACCGAATCTGGGGCGTCGTTCAGGGCTCCGCGGTCAACCAGAATGGTGCGGCCGCGGCGCTCACGGTCCCGAATGGAACCGCTCAGGAGCGCCTTTACGAAGAAGCATTGGCGCAGGCCGGCATCGTGCCATCGGAACTCGACTACCTCGAGGTCCATGGAACGGGGTCGGAGTTGGGCGATCCGATCGAAGTGCGGGCGGCCGCCGAAGTCTATGGACGCGGACGTGATCCTGCGCGTCCGCTTCTGCTCGGAACCGTCAAGACGAACATTGGTCATCTCGAGGCTGCCGCGGGAGTCGCGGGCCTCATCAAAGTGCTTCTCGCCATGAGGCATGGCGTGATCCCGAAGCATCTGCATTTCAATAGTCCCAACCCGCACATCGAATGGGCCGAGATTCCCGTAAGGGTTACGGCGGAAGAAACGGCGTGGCCGCATGTGGCAGATCGCCGGCCGACGGCCGGGATCAGCGCATTCGGCATTTCGGGAACGAACGCGCACGTGCTCGTCGAAGGTTACACGGCACAAGTTGACGGCTCTATGGGAAACGGCGAGATTCGGTCCCCGGCGGGTTCCGCGCTGCGCATACCCATTCGCCCGTTGAAGACCTTTGGGGACACGGAGTTGGCGAAGGACGGGTTCGAACCGCGCCGCATTCGGTTGCTGCCTCTGTCAGGCAAATCCTCTAGCCGGAACTTCAATGAGAACAAAACGGAATCGACTTGACGCAAGTCCTTGATTTGG
>JAPPHA010000114.1 GCA_028874915.1 Paracoccaceae bacterium | reverse complement strand
CACGACGTACCGGCCCAACGCGGTTACCGGGTCGGTCCTCAGTGTCGGCGAGGCGAGCGACGATGCGCCCGAAGCTGACCGGGGTGCCGAGGTCGTCTACATCGCCCGGCCGATGGACCGGCCGGAAGCGCTTGAAGGACGGACCTACAAGATCCGTTGGCCGGAAAGCGAACATGCGATCTACATCACCATCAACGACACTCTGGAGAACGGCAGGCGTCGACCCTTCGAGGTGTTCATGAATTCAAAAAACATGGAACATTACGCCTGGACGCTGGCGCTGACCCGGATGATCTCCGCTGTGTTCCGCAGGGGCGGAGATGTCCGCTTTGTCGCCGAGGAATTGAAAGCGGTCTTCGACCCGAGGGGCGGTGCCTGGATGGAAGGCCGGTATGTGCCCTCGATCCTTGCGGCGATCGGCGGCGTTATCGAGCGCCATCTGATCGAAACCGGGTTCGTTCCCGATCCGGACTGGCAGGGACTCGGACGCCCCGATAATGCCGTCCGGGGGGCAATTCAACCGGACCCTGACCGGCCGTCCGCCGAGGTGGTTACGCTCAATCGTAAGCCGTCAGGGCCGACCTGTCCGAATTGTGGCGGCTTCGGGACCCGAATGATCGAGGGCTGCCTGACCTGCGGTGACTGCGGCCACTCGAAATGCGGTTGACTCCGGCCGGTCCGGGAACGGTCTGCAGCCCGGACCGGCGGATGACACCGGCGCGGGCAGAGCAGGGTGGCGTGGACGGATGAAGGATCATTGACAGGACCGTCGACGCCCCTATAAGCGCTTCGTCCGCGATCATGACTGCCATGATGGCACCGACCCATCGTCTTGGTGTTTGTGGCCTCCGTGAGGAGATGCCTGTCGCCCGTTGCGTCCCGGGACGGGAAAGGAAAGCACCTTTCGCAACAGCTGAAAGGATCCAGCCGTGACCAAACGCACCGCTGCCAAGTACAAGATCGACCGCCGCATGGGCGAAAACATCTGGGGACGTCCGAAATCCCCGGTCAACCGCCGAGAATTCGGTCCAGGCCAGCACGGCCTCCGCCGAAAGGGCAAGTTGTCGGACTTCGGTATCCAGCTTCGCGCCAAGCAGAAGCTGAAGGGTCACTACGGTGATCTGACTGAACGCCAGTTCCGGCGCATCTTTACCGAAGCCGAGCGCATGAAGGGAGATACCGGCGAAAACCTGATCGGCCTTCTCGAACGTCGGCTCGACGCCTTTGTCTACCGGGCGAAGTTCGTTCCGACGATCTTTTCCGCCCGCCAGTTCGTCAACCATGGCCATGTGCGGGTCAACGGTCGTCGGGTCAACATCCCGTCGTTCCGGGTCAAGGTCGGCGACGAAATCGAGGTCCGGGAGCGGTCCCGCCAGATGACGCTTATCCTTGAGGCGATTGGAGCGCCAGAGCGTGACATTCCGGATTATCTCAGCGTCGATCACTCGAGTTTGAAGGCGGAAATGACCCGGGTGCCCCGTCTTGATGACGTTCCCTATCCGGTGATGATGGAACCGAATCTGGTGGTCGAGTTCTACGCCAAGAACTGAGCGCCCGGGAGGCGCGGCCAGGATCAACGCCTGGCCGTCATCATCGACAGTCGCGACCTTTCCCGTTTTCGGACGGCAGTTGTGTCCAGAGCCGGACGTACTGCCGGATGGCTTCGAGCGGGTCGTCCGACTCGTTGTCCTGACGATTGAGGCGGAGCCGGGCGGGAAGCAGGTCGACGCCGGTGTCAATGGAGATCGGACCGGCGGGCGGTCATCACGTGCCCGTGTCTTGACCGGGGAACTTCGAGACGTACAGTCGCGGTCGACCAGTCAGGAGTGACTCGATGTTTTTTCGCAAGAAACCCCTGGAGATTCCGGCAGCCTCCGACTGCCTCCCCGGTCGGCCGTTACCCATGCCGATGTCCGAAGTTCACCAGGTCTTCGGGCGCCCGCTCACCGAATCGGCACCGGGGGGCATGGAATCGGCCATGTTTGGCATGGGTTGTTTCTGGGGAGTCGAACGGATCTTCTGGAAGCTTGAGGGCGTCTGGAACACGGCCGTCGGCTATGCCGGAGGTTCGACGCCCAATCCGACGTACCGGGAGGTCTGCACCGGTTTGACCGGCCACAACGAAGTGGTTCGCCTTGTCCACGATCCGGCGGTGACTCCCTATCGGAAACTCCTCCGACACTTCTGGGAAGGTCACGATCCGACCCAGGGAATGCGCCAGGGCAACGACATCGGCACACAGTACCGGTCCGGAATCTATGTTTACTCCGACGAACAGATGGCTGCGGCCCGGGAGTCCCTTGAGATCTATCAGCAAAGGCTTCGCGATGCGGGCAGGGGTCGCGTTACGACCGAAATCATTTGGGCGCCGACGTTCTATTTCGCTGAGGACTATCATCAACAGTATCTCGTGAAGAATCCGGGCGGTTACTGTGGAGTTGGCGGGACCGGCGTCAGCTGCCCGTTGCCGGTCACCGAATTCGCAAGAACCTGACGCTTCCGTCGGAGCCTCCGGTTCCCTGGATCCAAGCCCCGTATTTGCGAGAACCGTCGGCGTCATGGCACTCTTCATGGCCGCCACAACGCTCTTCGGTGCTGACGGTGCCGAAACGTTGGCAATGAGCCTCGAACAGAGATTCCCAGACATCGAAGGTGTCGCCAGCGGATTGGTAGAGAATGACTCAAACGTCTGGGAAGTTGCCGCGTTTTTCGGCCGGAAGCCGGGAGAGGTCGAACTCATGCTCATTGCGGCCGCCTCCGGCGCCCGGCCATTCACCATCACCGAACTGCCGGAAACCGGTTGGGTGGAGCGCGTGCAACGGGAGTTGCCACCGGTTCATGCCGGGCGATTTCGGCTCTATGGACGACACGATGCCGGAAGGGTCGGGGAAAACGGAATTCGTCTTCTGATCGAGGCGTCCACGGCGTTTGGAACGGGCCATCACGAAACGACCCGTGGTTGCCTTCTGGCACTTGACGCATTGGTCGGGAGCGGGCTGGCGGCCGAGCGAATCCTCGACCTCGGTTGCGGAACCGGAGTGCTCGCGATGGCGTCCGCGAGGGTGTTCAAGACGGATGTCCTGGCCTCGGATATCGATCCGACAGCTGTGGAAACCGCCAAAGCGAATGTGAACTCCAATGGACTCGGAGGACAGGTGCGGGTGATTGAGAGCGCCGGGTTCGACCACCACGAGATCAGGGAAACCGCGCCGTTCGATCTGATCCTCGCGAATATACTTGAGTTGCCACTCATCGAGTTGGCGCCGGAGTTTCGCAAATTCACGCGGCCTGCCGGCGTCCTGGTGCTTTCCGGAATTCTCGATGCCCGTGCCGGTCGCATCATCGAAAGGTTTTCCGATCTTGGATTCAGGCTGGCTGATCGGCGGGTCCTCGGTGACTGGGCAACTCTCACCCTGACAGGACAGTCGTCTGTTGCTGCGGCCTGATAGGGAAAACGTTGACTCCACGGCCAGTGCCAGCCGTGTGGCTTGAGGCGACGCCCGGCCGTTACGAATGACGATTCCCGTTCTTGAACCCCGAGAACGAGGCGTCGGAATCGATTCTGTCAACCGGGGATCAGGAGGGTCGATCGGGCGTTTGGAATTTCATCCAGATACAAGAAAAGGGGCCGCCGAGAACGGCGCCCCCGGTGTCTTCGCAATGCTGGATGATCAGAACCGGTCGTGCAGGGTTCCGATGTCGGAACGAGTCAGCCCGATGTCGGCGAGTTCACGGTCGCTGAGCCGGTAGAGGGCGTTCCGCGTTGCCCTGCGGGCATTCCAGCGGGAGACTCCATTCATGGCGCGGCCGATCAAGTCAACAATGACATAGATCGTGCGGGCGCCGGTCGGTACGGTACGGATTTCCGGTGCGATAGCCATTTCAGGTCCTCCTGTCTGGCGGGTTTCGATCATTGCCATGAGTGTCTGGCTGCGCCTCAGATAGTCCCGGATCGCACGGTTTACCAACGACAAGATTGCAATTCCGGAATGCAAAAAACGCATGGCTCGCAACGTCTGTTCCGGGACTGAATGTCGGTTGGAATCAACTCGGGGATTCCGTGACCATCGAGTCGCTGGCGATGGCCTCAGAGACAGGGAAATCCGTAATGTCCGGGAGGTGCCCCAGTGCCGGATTCTCCCGACGGACCCGCGGTGCAGATCCGGGAATCACATCCGGCCGTCAGCCATTCCGGTTGCGTCAGGACTGGCGGTTCCCGCCAGGGAATTCGGGGCTTTTTGAATGTTCCTGTTTTGTGCTAGTTGTGCTGCCGAGACTTTTCGCTGACGGCAGTCTGGAGGATGGACTCCATGGAAAACGGGCGACGCATGCGGATCATCGGGATGGATCCCGGGCTCCGGACGATGGGCTGGGGCATCGTGGATGTTGACGGATCGCGGGTCACTCATGTTGCGAACGGAAGCTGCAAATCCGAGGGCCCGGATCTGGCGGTTCGGCTGGCCAGTCTGTTCCGGCAGCTGGAGCGGATTGTTCAGGAATACGATCCGGATCAGGCGGCCGTGGAACGGGTGTTCGTGAACAAGGATCCTGTCGCAACCCTGAAACTCGGGCAGGCGCGGGGTGTATGCCTGATGGTGCCCGCGCTCAATGGCGTCGGCGTCCATGAGTATGCGCCCAACACGGTCAAACGGGCTGTCGTCGGCGTTGGCCATGCGGAAAAGGTTCAGGTGGAGCAAATGGTCCGGCTTCTGCTGCCGGGAGCGATTTCGACGGGGCACGATGCCTCGGACGCCTTGGCGCTGGCGATTTGCCATGCTCATCACGCCCAGACGGCTGGCCGGCTGGAGGCGGTGCTTGCGGGCACGCCCGAGGCCGGTACCAACGTACGTGCAAGAACCGGCACCGGCGGACGATACGGGTGCCAAGGTTGATTCGAGACCCACATTGGTTCCGGATGAGCGCGCCCGTGTGCTGTACCTGCAAGGCCGGGAGTCTCGGTCCGTGATCGGGATGATCACCGGACGCCTGTTGCATCGGGAGGACGACCACGTTCTCGTTGACGTTCACGGGGTCGGGATTCTCGTCCATTGCTCGGAGCGGACGATCCAGGAACTTCCGGAGCGAGGAGAGCGGGTTTCCTTCTACACCGAACTGGTGGTGCGTGAAGATCTGCTGATGCTGATCGGCTTCCGGACCCGGACAGAGCGAATGTGGCATCGGTTGCTGACGCGGGTTCAGGGTGTCGGTTTCAAGGCGGCATTGGCGATCACGGGGACCTTGGGAACCGAGGCCCTGTTGCGAGCCGTGACCCTTGAGGACGCAGCGGCAATTCGCGCTGCGCCGGGAGTAGGCCCGAAGCTCGCGCAGCGCGTCGTCACAGAACTGAAGGACTCTGCAGCCGAAGTCATGGCTCTTGGCGCCGAAGGGGAGAAGCAGGCTGAAGCGGATGCGGGGGGCGAAAGACGTATGGATGCGGCAGCGGTTGCCGCGACAATCGCAACCGGCGGCCCTGACACGGTGGATGTTCCGGGCGTGACGGGTGACCCGGTCCGGTCCGGTGAAGGGGCGGCAGCATCGGCCGAAGCCCGCAGGGAAGCGCTCTCCGCACTGGTCAATCTCGGCTATGCTCATGGCGAGGCTGCCGGTGCGGTCGCCGAGGCGATGAAGGCGGACGGACCCCACCAACTGGAAACGCTCATCCGTGCTGCCCTCGTCCAATTGGCGCCCCGACGTTGATGCGAATCAAGGAACGACCGGATCCGGACCTGCGTCCGCGGGAACGCCCCGACGATCTCGACTTGGCCCTGCGACCCGAGTCTCTCGACGAATTCATTGGTCAGGAACAGGCACGGGCCAATCTCAAGGTGTTCATTGAGAGTGCCACTCGTCGCCGCCGGCCCATGGACCACACGCTGTTTTTTGGTCCTCCCGGTCTCGGCAAGACGACGCTGGCCCGCATCATCAGCCGCGAACTCGGTGTCGGTTTTCGAACATCGTCCGGCCCGATCCTGGTTCGCGCCGGTGACTTGGCGGCCATCCTGACCAACCTGGATTCCGGTGATGTGTTGTTTATTGACGAGATCCACCGGCTCAATCCGGCGGTGGAAGAAGTGCTGTATCCGGCGCTTGAGGATTTCGAACTCGATCTGGTGATCGGTCAGGGCCCGGCGGCACGGTCTGTTCGCATCGAGCTTCAGCCCTTCACGCTCGTCGGTGCCACGACACGGCTCGGTCTGCTGACCACACCTCTTCGCGACCGCTTTGGAATTCCGATCCGTCTCGAGTTCTACACAGTAGACGAATTGACGGAGGTGGTGTCTCGGGCCGCCCGCCTGATGGGTGTCGAGGCCGACCCCGATGGTGCGCGGGAAATCGCCGGACGCGCCCGGGGGACGCCCCGAATTGCCGGCCGTCTGCTTCGGCGCGTCGTGGACTTTGCCGTTGTCGAAGGCGACGGGCGGATTACTCGACAGGTTGCCGACTGGGCGCTGACTCGCCTTGCCGTTGACGAACTGGGACTCGACAGTGCCGACCGGCGCTACCTCCGTTTGCTCGCCGAGGAATTTGGTGGTGGTCCGGTGGGAATCGACACAATTGCGGCGGCACTCTCGGAATCACGCGACGCCATCGAAGAGGTCGTTGAGCCCTTCCTGCTGCAGCAAGGTCTGGTCCAACGGACACCAAGAGGACGGATGCTTGGAGCCCGGAGCTGGCGCCATCTCGGGCTTGAGGACCCCGAAGCCCGGACACGAGACTCCGGTCGGCAAGGCGAGTTGCCGTTCCGGCCTTCGAATGAGACTGTGGATTCGGAGCGGGAGTAGTATCCGAACGGACGTTCGAATCGTTGGGCGCCGAAATCGACCAGGGTGCGGGAAACACCTCGGGGGTCTGCCACGAACCGCAACTGCAATTCCGGTGTATGGTCGGCACCGGGCCGTAAGAACGTCTTTGGCTGTTTCTTTGCGGTCCCGCCGACCGCAGGGGCCGCCCCCCTGTTCGTGATCCCGAAACACGGTGGCAATCAACCCTTGAATGCGACGTGATCTGACAATAAGGCATGGCCGCCGGCCCCGCCAGCAACGGGTTTCCGGACTGGTTGGAGTTTCACGGGATAAGGTTGTCAGGCTGGATATCGACTCCTGCGGAGCATTCCGGGAGATGATCGGGCCGCGTTCGAATTCCTGATCGGAACCGTACAGGAAAGGTCGATCATCATGCCCAGACAATACATCATCACCTCCGAATCGGTCGGTGAAGGACATCCTGACAAGCTTGCCGACGCGATTTCGGACGCCGTTCTGGACACCGCTCTGGAAACGGACCGGCACGCGCGTGTTGCCTGCGAGACCCTGGTGAAGACCGGTGTCGCGGTCCTCGCGGGAGAGATCACGACCTCGGCCAATGTCGACTATGTCGACATTGCCAGAGAGACCATCTGCGATGTCGGATACAATGATCCGGACCTCGGCTACGACGGACGGGCGTGTTCCGTGTTTCTGGCCCTGGACAGGCAGTCTCCTGACATCGCCCAGGGCGTCGATGAAGGTACGGGTCTGGACCTCGACCAGGGTGCGGGTGATCAGGGCCTCATGTTCGGCTATGCCTGCCGTGAGAACCCACAATTGATGCCGCTGCCAATTCAGTTGGCACATGAACTGATGCGGCGCCAGGCCGAGATTCGCCGGAGCGGTGAGTTGCCCTGGCTCCGTCCCGACTCCAAGGCCCAGGTGTCGGTCGTCTATGAAGACGAAATCCCGGTGGGAATCGACACCGTTGTGCTTTCAACCCAGCATTCGCCGGATGTTGGCCACAATGAAATCCGGGATGCCGTGATCGAACGGATCATTCGTCCTGTTCTTCCGGATCCCCTTGCCGGCGGCAACATTCGGTACCTGGTCAATCCGACTGGACGCTTTGTCATCGGCGGCCCTGTGGGTGATTGCGGGCTGACCGGCCGGAAGATCGTTGTCGACACATATGGCGGGGTCGGCCGGCACGGCGGCGGTGCCTTTTCCGGAAAAGACCCGTCGAAGGTAGACCGATCCGCTGCCTATATGGCCCGCCACGTCGCAAAGAATGTCGTGGCGGCTGGCCTTGCTGACCGTTGCGAAGTCCAGATCGCCTACGCGATCGGCGTTGCGAAGCCGATCTCCGTCCACGTCAATACGTTCGGAACATCGACCCGGGATGAATCGCGGATCGAAGCCGCGATCAACGATGTCTTCGATCTCCGTCCGAAGGCGATCATCCAGGATCTCAATCTGTTGCGACCCATCTACAAGCTGACGGCGACAGGCGGTCACTTCGGAAGGATTGAACCGGAATTTACCTGGGAAGCCACAGACAGGGTCGAGGCCCTTATGGCGGCGTTATAGGGTGCACTTGACCGTGGTCACCGGCCGGGGCGGCCCGGCAGTTCCGCCGGTCGCACTTCATTGGAAAATGGCGTTGACTTGAAACCTCGGGCGGTCTGTGGCGGCAACGTCCCGATCGGACCGGCGGTCGGAACACGGGATTCGGGGACGCTACGGCGAAGGAGGATCGAGCGCCCTTCGAGTCCAGCAGGGACGGATCGAAGTGGGAGACGTGACTGACATGACCGACAGTAATGACAAACCCATTGCGCTGATTACCGGTGGCGCACGAGGAATAGGGTATGCATCTGCGCAAGCTCTGAAGGCAGATGGGCATCGGCCGGTCCTTGCCGATATCTGTGGCGACGGAGTCGCGTCTGCCGCCGAACGACTGGGGGCGGTCGGGATCCGTTGCGACATGGGTGATCCGTTGGAGATTCGTTCGTTGTTTGACCGGATCGAATCCGAATTCGGACCTGTAACGACATTGGTCAACAACGCCGGAATCGCATTGCCCGGAACGTTTCTCGAATACGGTCTGGACGAATTCCGAAGGGTTCTCGACGTCAATCTGATTGGTGCCTTTGTGGCCCTGCAGAGAGCGGCCCGAACGATGGTGCAACAGGGCATCCGGGGTTCGATCATCAACATGTCGTCGGTGAATGCCCAGGTCGCGATCCCGGCCATCCCCGCCTACTGCGCGTCCAAGGGAGGAGTCATGCAGATTACAAAGGCTGCCGCCTTGGCATTGGCTCCCCATGACATTCGGGTCAATGCCGTGGGACCCGGATCAATCGATACGGCCATGATGGCGAGTGTCAACGCGGATCCCGCGGCCATGCGGACGGCCATGTCACGGACGCCGTTGAAGCGTGCGGGAACGGCAAGAGAAGTGGGAGACGTAGTGGCGTTCCTTGCGTCGGACAAGGCGAGCTACATCACAGGGGAAACCATCTACGTGGACGGTGGGCGTCTCGTCCTGAACTACACGTGCTGACGTTTCGGTCGCTTTGCTGACACCGGAATTTCGGCGTCAGAAAGAAACAGGTTCAACCGTAGTCCACGTCGTTTCTTGCGCTGGGCGGAACTGACGTCGAAAGCCATCTGGACGTCGGTGCAGGGATCCGGTTCGGATGAGTGGCAGGGCCGAATTCCTCTTGAGCATCTGCGGATGGGTTTGAAACGTCTGTTTCGGACAGAGCGCTCGACGCCGTCAATCCGTTCTTTCGCCATCGGGACTTGGCGGTGGCAATATGGAAAGCCCCGAATTCGAACGGTTCGACGGAGGATTGGTTCGGAGGCGGATTCAAGCGTTCCGAATGGAATCTCTGTCAGAGTCGAAACAGGGATCCGGATCCTTGTTGGGTGGACGTTGTCCGTCGCTTCCCGCTCAACGACCACCTGGTCGGCACGTAGGTCTCGGATTCCCGTTCGAGACAGGCCTCGCAATCCGCTTTCTCCACCCTTGACGACAACGCGGACCTCTTTGCCGTTCCGTGGAGATTCGAACCGATGTGCGCGACCCATACGCCCACGCGTGTGCTGGCGCGCTTCTTCCGCGGGTCCGACCGCCTTGGCTGAGGGTGGTGCCGACAG
>JAPPHA010000104.1:8624-70353 GCA_028874915.1 Paracoccaceae bacterium | reverse complement strand
CTATCATGCTGATCGACAGGGATTTTTCTGAAATCCCGCGATGAAGATCCGTTTAAGTGAAGAGAAAAGGAAAGGGCAATCGAACGAATCCGGTCAGTATCCAGATCCCATTATAGGCGATCGTTTGTGAGGATAATGTGTGCAAAATCAGATTCAACCATGTGGATTTCGGGATATTTCGGCGAATCGGGTTTCCAGGACATCAGATTCGAGGCAGCATCGTCGACTAACAGATTGGTACGGACGAGGGCGTGTCGTTGCCCCGTGTGTGTCTGGTGGCATGGTTCTCGGTGAGGGAATTGCTGCCGCTGGTTGGTCCTTGTAGGCGCGGGAGTTTTCCGGGGATGCGTATTCGATTGTCCGTGGCCGTCCGTCCGGGCAGGGCACGGCCTTTGAGCCGGGAAATTCGTTTTTTCCTGTGAACTCTCCGTCGCACAGCGGCTGTTGCTCGAAATCATCCGCATGATCGCGTGCCGCACCGAGATCCGGATGATTCCGGAGGTGGTTACTGTCCCGGGCAGGAAGCCGAACGCCTGCAGTCCACAAAGAATACTCACGTTGGAACCAATGGTTTTTTCTCTTCAACACCAACAAGGAAAACGCGCGTGACACGAACAATCGATCTCGATGCCCTGATTCGAGGATGCTCCGACACCTCTTCGGATAGCGGAGTAAGGCTGCACGCGGAGCTCGAGCCACTGGCCGGACCCGGTGGAACCGTCAAACCTGCGGTGTATGCCGGTGCACGGTTCCAGGACGATCGCAGATGGGCGAGCGTCGACGACACGGAGCCTGTGCACGTCATTGTGATAGACAATGTACCGTCACAGGCCAATCGTCTGGAAGACGCACTACGCAGGGAACGCGAGTCGGTTGGCATTCCGGAGTTTGTTCTCGACCTCTCAGATCTGACCCATCTGCCGTCGCATCTCCCGCGCATGATCTCAAGCCTCCAGTTTCCGCATCGCAACGCCGATGCGTACCTGCGCGATGCCATGCTGGATGAAGAGAACTTCCTGACAACGAAGACTGGCAAGGACATCTTCGGAGCGACCGCGCAGACCTGCGGTCCGCTGATCGCATGGTTTCCACAGTCCCTGCTGTTCGGATTCTGGCAGTCGCATCTCGGCAAGAAGCGCACCAACAGCAAGCATGCGCGGTCCTGGGTATCGGAAATCGTCGGTTGGCAACCGGCGACGGCGGAAACCCGGATCCAGGGGATGAAGGGCGATCCGTTGAATCTCAATGTCGATACCAAGCTGCAGTTCGATTCCGACGATCAGACGAAGTGGGACATCACGACCGAAACAAGAACCCGTGGCCGGACCACCGAAGGAAAGGGTACGCGACTCTCGGAAATCGGGCATGGCCAGGCCCTGTTCCGTGAGTCGGAAGAGACGCCGGCGGCCGTTTCGTTCGCACGCATAACGCAGCATGCGACCCTGTCGTTTGCCCAACTCCGCCGTGTCGGTCTCGGCGACAACCGCCCGGATGCGGATGCAGCGGCGCGTGCCTTGCTCGTCGCTCTTGGGCTCCATGCCCACAACCTTGCCTTCGGTCGAGGTTTTGCCCTGCGCTCTGGCGCCGAACTGGAACCCCGCACGACAACAGCCACATGGCTTGGCGGCGGCAAGGACGAGCTTTGTGACGCGGGCGACCGTCAAGCGACGGGCAACCTTCTGCAGAATGCCAGGGCACATGCCGAGGCAGCGGGCGTTCCGCTGGATGGCTGGAGCCGGCAGGTCCTGCTGAAGCCCAAAGTGCAACTGAAGAAAACGATCCTGGAAACCTGGCCGGAGTTCGAAGACTGATGTTCACGGTCTCTCTGGAGTTCCTCCATGGCACGTTCCGGGGCGATCCGGACGGCATTGCCAACACCGGGCGACTGGATCGGGGCGAGTGGCCACCTGCTCCTGCGCGCCTGTTCGCTGCCTTCGTCGCGGCAGACGGAACCGGAGAGAACTGCCGGGTGACGGACGGTTCCGAACTCTCATGGTTCGAGGGCCTGCCACCGCCTGTGATTCGTGCCGATCCGCACATTCATCATCAATCTCTTCGACCGAGATTTGTCGTCCGGCACGAAGGTTCTGCGGCAAGGTCCACCCACCAGGAGTATCTCGGACGGAAGGGCGCGCTTGCCAGACCGGGCGTGCGCGTGGCGCCGCGTGACCCCCGGGTCGTTTACGTGTGGGAAAATGAGCCGACAGCCAAGGTGCTGGAGGGCCTCGGGCGACGCGCGGCACGCATAGGGTATCTGGGCGCCTCCGACTCCCCGGTGCGCGTGTCCGTCGGTATTGTTGAGCGGCCGGCGGACCCGACCGATGTGTTTGTCCCGGATCCCGACGGGGACATGACCATCGCCGTGCCCAGGCGCGGCGATCTTGAAAGGTTCGACCACGTGTATGCCGAGTGGCGGAAGCACGGCGCTTCGGTCACCCGTTCGCAGTTTCCTGCATTGCGGCACGAAGCGCGGTATCGGTCGCCGGAATCTGCCCGCGAAGACATCAAGGGCAACGTGGTCGCGTGGCTTGCCCTTCGTCCCGCGCTGTCCGGGCGCCGGATTTCCTCGCTGACGGCCTTGTTCAAGGAAGCTGTTCTCAGCCGCCACCAGCGCATGCATGGCGAACCGTCCCCGTTGCTGCACGGCCACGGTTTCAAGGCAAGAGGCTATGAACTCGCACGCTATCTGGCGCTGCCCGACGTGGGTGGCCCGTGGTCGCACGGACGTCTGCAAGGCCTGGCTTTATGGCTGCCTCCAGACGCTGACGCCGGCACCCGGTCACAGGCCCGCGATGCCGCGATGGACATCAGACGGCTCTCTGGCCGAGGCGTGGATGTGTCGGTTTCGCCCGGAAGAGGCGATGAGGGCGCATGGGCCGTCAACCCCGGGCGCTGGTGCCGCCCGTCGAATGTTTGGGTTACGGCCGTTCCCGCGATCCACGAGAGGCGGCGAACTCTTGACCTTCAGGAGATCGCGCGCTGGTGCCGCCATGCCCGTCTGCCGGAACCGGTGAGATTCCGTTCGTCGCGCACTCCGTTTCGGTCAGGAGCGCTCGACCTGGCTCCCGTAGAGGTGAACCGCCCGGGCCGGCCGGGTCTTCCCTATTCGCATGTCGAACTGCATTTCGACGAACCGATTTCGGGGCCGGTCGTTGTCGGATCCGGCCGCCAGCGCGGCTTCGGGCTGTGCGAGCCGATTTCGGAGGATGACGGATGACGGGACCCTCCCCTTTCCGGCCGCGATCCGTGTTGCCGCCCATGCCCGCTTTCCCTGAATTCTACCGGGCCATAAACGACAGGCAGCCCTTCCCCTGGCAAGCGCGCCTGGCGAGCCGGGTGAAGGCCGACGGGCGATGGCCCGGCGAGATCGGCGTGCCGACCGGACTCGGCAAGACCGCCTGCCTCGAGATTGCGCTGTGGTGGCTGGCCTCGGAAGCGGACTTCGAACCTGCGGAGCGCCGAGCGCCGACCCGCATCTGGTGGGTTGTCAACAGGCGCCTGTTGGTGGACGCGACCGCCGCGCATGCCGAATCCCTGGCCCGGTGGCTCATGAACCCGGACGAGATTGAGGACCAGGGATCGGCCAGGATCGTTGCCGGCGTTGCTGACCGGCTGCAGTCACTGTCAGCGGGAAGCACGGCAGCCCCTCTCGAGGTCATCCGGCTCCGGGGCGGCGTGGCACCGCGAACGCCGACCGATCCGTCCCGCCCGACAGTCCTGTTGTGCACGCTGCCGATGTACGGTTCGAGGCTTCTGTTTCGCGGCTACGGTTCGAGCCTGCGTTCCGTCGATGCCGCCATGGCGGGAACCGACAGCCTTGTCCTGTTGGATGAAGCCCATCTGGCCCAACATCTCAAACAACTGATTCCCGCACTTGCGGACTGCGAACCATTAGTCCGTGACATCCTGCCTGCCGAACGATCCCGACCCTTGCAAGTTTCGTTGACGGCGACGGGAAATCAGGATTCCGATTCGCGCCTTGATCTTGACGAGGAAGACCTCGCTCATCCGACAGTCAGGGAGAGGCTCCACGCGGTCAAACCCGTGGAATTACGGAACCTGGCAGCTGGCCGATCCGGTCTCACAGCGGACGGTGGCGTCCGTTTGCTGGCTGACGCCACGCTCGAACTTGTCCGGAATTCAGGCCATCCGGCATCCTGTCTTGTGTTCGCCAATACACCGGACACCGCACGCGGGGTATTCGAACGGCTGCACGGGATGACAGCGACTTTCGGCGCTGATGTGCTGCTTCTGACCGGACGCATGCGCGAACGCGAAGCACAGAAGATGCGCGATTGGCTGCTTGACCCCGTTTACGGAATGGTCGCGACCCGCAACACCGGCATAACCCGCGAACGCCATTTGATCGCCGTCGCGACGCAAACGCTGGAGGTCGGAGCCGACCTTGATTCTGAATATCTGGTTACCGAACAGTGTGGCGTTCGGGCACTAACGCAAAGGCTTGGCCGGCTGAACAGGCTCGGCCGATTTCCTCATGCCCGGGCCCTGTACCTGCATTTGCCGGCTCCGAAGAGCGGCAGGGGCGGCACCGGCAAGGCGGAATGGCCGGTCTATGGCGTTGAACCGGATGAAGTCCGAAAGCGTCTTGAGAGTGCAGGCGGCTCCGATGGCCTGGTTAACCTTTCACCGGCACGGATAGCCGAAGTGTTGGGAGAACCCTGCGATGATCCGGGACCGGCGCCGGAAATCATGCCGGAAATCCTCCGGGAATGGACGAAGACAACCTATCCCCCGAAGGACGAAGCGCCGGTCGAACCGTATTTCAGCGGTTTGACGGGGGCCCGATACGACGTTTCCCTCATCTGGCGGGCGCATGTTCCAGACGAAGGCAGGAGGCTCTGGCCCAGGGCCACTGACAGGGAGTCGATCCCGGTTCCGATCCGTGACGTGCGTGAGGCGCTGAGGAACGATGAAGACTACGTTCGCCTCGCCGGCGATGGTGTGACGGTTGAACGGGTCCCCAACGCAAGTGCGATCCGTCCGCATGACTGTATCGTTCTGAGTTCCGACCGTGGGCTCATGGATTCGTTCGGCTGGAATCCGCATGCGGCCGTGCCGGTCATGGACCTGTCGCTGACCGGTCAGGGATTGCCTCTGGATTCTGTTGCGATCAAGCGGCTCTGTGGCATCGATGGATTGGGTATGCAGATCGCGTTGGCGACAGGAAAAACACGCGACGGCGAAGAGATCGATTGGGACGACCGAAACCAGGCGACTGCAGAAATCCTCGAAGCTGTCCGCGCCACGGCCGGTGCGGCCGACTGGGAAGCCGAGGAATGGTCGACTTTCGTTGGATCCCTGACTCCGCGCGTAATCGAGTCCCGTCTTGAAGTGTGCCGGCTGACGGTCGAACGGCCGACCACCGAGCCTCCGGTCAATGCGTTTGACGAACATTCGATTGCGGCTGAAGCCCAGGACCTCGAAACGCACGGTCGCGCCGTGGCTGATCAGGCACGCAGCATTGCGCGATGCATCGGCCTGCCGGACGATCTGTGCGAAACCGTGGAACGCGCCGGCCGACTTCATGACATCGGCAAGTCCGACAGGCGCTTTCAGCGCTGGCTTGATCCCGATGAGACCGCGAAAGCGCCTGTCGCAAAGTCAAATACGCCCCGCCACCTTTGGGAAGCCCGGAGGCGCGATTCCGGGTGGCCAAGAGGCGGACGGCACGAGGCGCTGTCCGCTCGGCTGGTTCGCGCCCGGATCGACGCCGAGCCGGGGCTATGGGGCAATGAGGAGCCTGGAGACCTGCTGATCCACCTGATTGTCAGCCACCATGGAAGGGGCCGGCCGCTCGTTGGTCCGGTTCAGGATGAAAGCAACCTGACACTGACCCGCGAACTGGAAGGGGCCTCCGTCGCGGTATCGGGCAATCTGGAACGGGTCGACTGGGATCAGCCAGGTCGCTTCTTGCGCCAGAACCGGCGCTTCGGACACTGGGGACTGGCCCTGCTTGAAGCCGTTGTCATCCGCGCTGACCATTCGGTGTCCGGCGGCGATCTCACCGGAATGGAAGCGAAATCATGCGATACGTGACCTGCCCCGGACTTCCGGCCAATTGGGTCAATGGCTGGCTGGCCGCCGTCGGGGTCACGGTTCTGGAACCTCGCCTGCGGTTGCACTGGTCCCGGGATGCGATGCCCGTCGCAGTCATCTCGGCCCGGGATACCGATCCGGTCGACGCACTCGTTTCGGCCTGGCCGTGCGGCACCATGCTGGCCGACTTGCCGATCGCCGAGACCTGGACAGACGGATCCACAAACGATGGAGTCCGGTTACCGCGAAAGGTGACGGTAGAGGATTTGCGTGGGCGGATGCGGGCAGCGCGCCGGCATCCGTATTCCTGGACCCTGACCTCGACATTGACGGATCTCTGCGTCGACGAGAATGGGGAGGCTGGACACGCACCTTTCGATCCCGCCGGACCCGGCACGATCAAGTGGCTTCACCATCGGCTGACCAAAGCTCATTCCCATATCGATTTTGATTCCCGCCGGGAATGGATAGAGCCCTGCCTTGAAGGGCATGGACGGCGTGTGGCAGACAACGGGCTTGGTTTCGACCAGACCCGGATCGGATCCCAATCGGACGAGACGTGGAAACGGACGGACCCCGTTGTCGAGGTTCTGGCCTTCTTTGGCCTGGCATTGCTGCCCGTGCGCGGACCCGGTGTCGACAGGCGACTGTCTCCCTACGCAGATCTGACGGTAAGGCAGCGGAGTTGGCGAAAGCCTGCGAATGCTGAACAGCACTTTCTTTGGCCAACCTGGACGCAACCTCTCGATCGGGCCGGGGTCGACGCACTGCTTGACACCTGGAACCCCGAAAAACCGCAGACATGGGACCGGCACACAATCCACGCCGCGTGGAAGAGCGTGCAGTTCATTCACTCGGATCGTGACATGACCAGAGCCTACGGAGCGAGACGCCTGTGACTGTGGAACCCGTCGTTCCGATCTCCGCCATCGAGCATTTCGAGCAGGCTTGCGCACAGGCCTTGTGTCTCGAGGAAATGCTGGGTGTCGACACTCCGCACGGCTTCGTATGGTACGGTGGGCTTAAGCGCCGCGTCCGGGTCGAGTTCACTCGGAATCTGCGTGACCGTTTCTCAACGCAATAAATGCAATCCACGGCAAGATACTGGCTGGTGAACTGCCTCCCGCCGTTGATTTCAGCCGATGTGAGGCCTGCCAGTTGAGTGATCATTGCCTTCCGGCGCTCACGCAATTTCCACGCAAGGCAAAACGGTACTTTCGCAATGTCGTATTCGGATGCGCTACCTGAGCATGGCATACGTACGCAACCATACGGCCCGGATCAGTCATCGACGAGGGTCACTCCAATTGAATTCATCCGACAGTACACACAGGATTCCGCTTGAGGACATTGATGCGCTGCTCTTTTTAGGAGGCGCGCAGATAACCACACCGGCGCTGGATGAATGTTTCCAGCGTGGCGTACGCGTTGCCGCGCTCCGAAACAACGGTGCCGTCTGGTTCGTCGTGAGCGGACCAACAAGCGGGAATGTGCATTTGAGGCTCGCACGGAATCGGGTTGCATGCGACCGTGACCAGGCCTTGGCGATTTCGAAGGCGACAGGCGCGGCGAAACCCCAAAGCAGCCGGCGGGTTGTGGAAAGATAGGCCAGGGATCACAAGGACGCGGCCGAGGCCGACGGGCTTGAAGCACGCGCATCGCTGATGACAAAGCGTCTCGCGCGACTTGCCGAGGCTCACACCGGCAACCCGGTCCGGGGCATCGAGGGCGAAGCCGCCCGGATCTATTTCGGTGCGCTCGGACGAGTGGTCTCGTCGGGAGAATTCGAGTTTTCCGGCAGGTCCCGGCGTCCGCCGCGCGATCCGGTCAACGCCATGCTCGGATTTCATTGTGCCATGTCGGTGACCGAGTGTGCCGGCGCAGCCGAGAGCGTTGGGCTCGACTATCAAATCGGATTTCTTCATCGGCCACGTGCAGGCCGTCCTTCCCTCGCCCCTGACCTGGCAGAAGAACTGCGTGCCGTGACGGATCGATTCGTTGTTTCCATCGTACGCCGGCGCCAGATCGCCCCTGATAACTTTGTCTCCACTCCGGGAGGCGGCGTGTATTTGAACGACAACGGCCGGCAGCGCCTCATTGCCATTTGGGAGGAACACAAGGAGTCCCCGTTACGTCATCAGTTGCTGGGCAAACCCGTTGGGCGGTGGGCTTGACCGTCGATGCAGGAGACATTGTTCGTACGGCACCTGCGTCAGGACTTGCCAACTCATCCCCCATTCGTCTTGTGGTGAGACATTGGACATACTCTCCAATTACGGCATCGCCGACACGGATGGAGCCAGCGCTGCCCAGTTGCGGCGCGTTGCCGATATCTGCGGCAAGTACGGCCAACGTGTCCAGTTTTCCGTCTTTTGGTGTCGACTGTCTGCTACGCGAATGGTCCTCATGAAAGAAGAGATTGAAGATGCCATCGATTCGGACCACGACTCGGTCATCAATTATCGATCTCCCCGGGCGGATCCAGGATTCCACAACCCGGCTCTGGCAGAATTGCACACACAAGCTCGGGCAACCCTGGTCGCTCTAAATTCGGGTGTGCGAACCTCCGCTGATCTCAGAATTGCTGCCAATCTATAAGGGATCTGCTAAGAGCGCATTCTGAACAGGTGTGAATCCATGATTACACGCTGCCAATGTGAACCTGAGAACCTGGCACTTCATGGCCCGATGGCCCATAATAGGTCCGAACTTGAATTCATGCCAAAATCTTTGGGGTGTCGCCGGAGTTTGTGCTCCGGCCTTCGTTGAGCGTCGAGAAGCTGATTCTCGCGGGCGTCTGACTGCTGGTGTCGCCGGAGTTTGTGCTCCGGCCTTCGTTAAGCGGCGTCGCTTTCGTCGTATCCTGTCGCGGCCGAGTTGTGTCGCGTTGGGCGGTCAACTCGCACTGACCCTATCCGAACTCAAGGCCCAACAGACCCAGCAAAATGAGAATCTCGTCGAGGGCGCCCAGAAGAAGTAGAAACGCAACCATCAGGCCCCAGAATCCGAACCAGCGCCTGGTGCTGTCGACACCGTCATGAATCGACAGCAGAATCTGTTCGCACTGTCTAATTCGGGTCAAGCATCCGGAGGCGGATTCAACCGTTTTGCCCTGCAGTGCCGTCACCGGCTCCCGATCTTCCGTCATGCCCGACTCCCTCCGTTCCTAAGACATTCACGGACTCGGCCCCGTCCGGCACTCCGGCCGGCCGTGTCCACAGGAACATCCGCCAGACTGCGTGCTGATGGCCCCGCAGGATCTCCTCCCGACCCACCGAACTTTCCGGATGTCCCGCCCCGGCCGAGCTTGTAGGATTGGCCGGATGCCGGAACGGATTCTCCCATGGTCGCCACCGTCACGCCACTGACTTCCGCGACCGTCACGACCCGATATTTCGAGCAGGACGGCTACTACGCGAAGGACGACCCGGAGCACCGGAAGGCAAGCCGGTGGCATGGCCGGGGCGCTGCCGACCTCCGGCTCGAGCGCCATGTCGACCCATCCCGCTTCGAGGCGATCCTCGACGGTTCCGTTCCGGGAACGGACACGGTCCTCGGCCGCATCCGGGACGGGGAGCGCGAGCACCGGCCGGGGATCGACATCACCATGCAGGCGCCAAAGTCGGTGTCGCTGGCCGCACTGGTGTCGGGCGATGGGCGCATCGTCCGGGCCCATGACCGGGCCGTGCGGGCGACGCTCGACTTCATCGAGGAGCACATGCTGGTGACCCGGCATTGGGACCGGGCCATGAAACGCCATGTCCGGGTGAAGGCGCCCTCCATGGTGGCCGCCACCTTCCGCCACAAGGCCAACCGCAACCTGGAGCCGCATCTCCACACCCATGCGGTGATCGCCAACATGACCCGGCAGGCGGACCGAACCTGGGCAAGCCTCGACATGGGGCCGCTCGGACCGGCTGCCAAGCTGATCGGCGCCTTCTACCGGAACGAACTCGCGTCCCGGCTCCGGAGGCTAGGCTACGCGCTCCGGCCATCGATGGTGGGCCAGGTTCCGGGCTTCGAGATCGCCGGCACCGATCGCGCGCTCCTCGAGGAGAATTCGTCCCGGCGGAAGGAGATCCTGGAGTGGGTCCGGAGCCGCGGTCTCGCCAACACGGCAGCCAACCGGCAGAAGGCGGCGCTCGCCACCCGTCGGCGTAAGGACGAACCCCACCCCCGCGAACTCGAGGCCACATGGCGCGATCGGGCGCCGGAGATGGGCCTCGACCGCAACCCGCCCCGCCCGGCCGCCGGCCGGCGCCGGATAGCGGAGGAAGCGGAACGGCTGCCCTCCATGCTGGAGATCGTCTCCCGGTCGGTGGAGCATCTCGCCGAGCGGTCGTCGGTCTTTCGCGAGGCCGACCTCTGCATGCTGTCGCTTGCCCATTCTCCGGGCATGTATTCGCACGCGGACTACGTGGCGGCCCGGGACCAGCTGACGCGGGACGGCCATCTCGTGGACGCCATCCGGCGGGGCTTGGGTCCTTGCCTCGTGACGAGCCGGGCGCTCCGGGCGGAACGCGACATCATCGCGATGATGAAGTTTTCAAGGGGGACCGGCCGGGCGCTCGCCGAGACGGCCCGTGTGGACTCCGCCCTCGCGGCGAGCCAGCTGACGGACGGCCAGAAGCGGGCGGTGCGGGCGATCCTCCTCGGTGGCAGCGGGATCGCCGGCGTTCAGGGCTACGCAGGCACCGGCAAGACGGCGATGCTGAGGACGGTCGGGAACCTCGCCGGCGACCCGCTGGCAAGCACCCGGCGAGTCATCGGGCTCGCTCCGAGTGCCGTGGCCGTCCAGGGGCTCCGGAGGGAAGCCGGGCTCGCCGCCCGGACGCTTCAGGGGTTTCTCTCGCGCTACCGCGACGTTGCCGAGGGCACGGCGAGCGCGGAAAGCGTCGCCCGGCTGCGGGCGGAATTGGCCGGATCAATCCTCGTTCTCGACGAGGCCTCGATGGTCGGGACCATACAGATGCGATCGCTAATGCGGATCGCCGGAGCCCTCGACGTCGGAAAACTGGTCCTGGTCGGCGACACGCGCCAGCTCCGGGCCGTCGAGGCGGGACAGCCCTTCCGGCAGCTACAGGAGGCGGGCATGCCGACGGCGGTCATGGACGCCATCCTCCGCCAGCGGTCCCCGCATCTCCGGGAGGCGGTGGCCCACGTCATCGCCGAGAGGCCGGGCGAGGCCGTCGGCAGCCTCGGGAGCGACATCCACGAAATCGAGACCGGGGATCTCGGCCGGACGGCGGGCCGGCTGTGGCTGGACCTGGACGCGTCCGCCCGGGAGGCCACGGTGATCCTCGCCCCGACCCACGAAATCCGGGCGGAAATCAACGAGACCGTCCGCAAGGGGCTCGCGGCCGAGGGCGTCCTCCGGGGCCAGGAGATCGAAATCCTGCGGCTGATCCGACGCGGCATGACCCGGTCGCAGACGGGCGACATCCGCAACTGGAGCGAAGGCGACGCGGTGGTGTTCCACCACGACCTCTGGGGCGGCAAGGCCAGGGCAGGCGAAGTCTTCACGGTGAACGCCATCAAGGGCGAGCGCGCGGAACTCGTCCACGAAGACGGAAGGACGCTGACGGTCAGGCCCGGCGGCAAGCGGCTCCGCTACCAGATCGAACTCCACGAGAGGGCGACGATCCGGATCCGGGCCGGGGACGACATTCGCTGGACCCGGAACGACAACCGCCGGTCCCTGGTGAACGGCCAGACCGCCCGGGTGATCGCGGTCGGGCCGAAGACCGTGCGGCTCCGGACGGAAGACGGTCGCTCGCTGAGGCTCTCCCGGGACGATCCCCAGCTCCGCCACATCGATCACGCCTACAGCTCGACCGTCCATGCGGCCCAGGGGCTGACCGCCGACCGGGTGATCGCGGTTCTTGAATCGGGCCACGGGGCGCTCACCGACCAGGCCACATTCTACGTGGAGATCAGCCGAGCCCGGGACGAGGTGGTGGTCCTGACCGACAACCGGGAGCAGCTCGCTGAGACGCTGGAGGAAAGGACCGGCCTCAGGATGACGGCATTGGAAGCCATCGGCGAGAGGACGGTGGACCGGGAGCTCGAAGCGGTTCCGGAAATCGCCCTGCCGGAGAAGGCGCCGGTGCAAACGACGGCCCGGGCTTTCGAGGCGCTCCGGGAGGCGGCGCGGGGGGCGGGCGACAGCATTCTCGACAGTCCCGGGTTCCCGGCCCTCGCCGAGCAGCTGGACCGGGAACGGAAACTGCCGGGGCTTCCGGAGGCCGAGCGGACGGGCCTCGAAGACTACCGCGAGGAGATCGATCTCGAGATCGTCCGCCGCGACGCCGTGACGCACTATTGGGAGCGGGCCCTCGCCGCGACCAAGGCCGTCTACGGGCTTGACCGGCCGGTCCGGGCGAACGACCGTATCCTCAGGCGGGCCCGTTCGCTGATCGCTGACGGGCAGACCATGCTGGACTCGCCCGGGATGGCCCCCCATCTCGACCGGGACAAGGGCCGGGCTCATGTCATCTCCGGCCTCGGCGCCCTCCGTTCCGCCGTGACCTTCAACGACGCGGAACGAGCGAAGGCGGACTGGCAGGTGCTTGAGGCCCGGGCCGGAGCGGAGGGAACGATCCCCTTCCATTCGACAGGCTACGAGGAGCTGATCCGCCGGATCGAGGGGCTCGCCACCGACATCCACCTGACCGACGTCAACAGGAAGGCGCTCGGCGCGATCCTCGACGGCCATCGGACAGAAGAGCGCCGGCAGCGGGAGGTCCGGGACTTCCTCATGAGGGCGGACCGGAGCCAGGAACGACGCGCGGCGCTTTTCCGCGACGACCGGCCCGGCACGCCCCGCCTGCCGCAGCAGCGGAGCGGCTATCCCGAATGGCGGTGGGAGGCGGAAAATCTGCATGCCGACGGAAGCCGGATGGCGCAGGAAGGTTCAGCCCGGGAACCCCATCTCAAGGCGGTCCGCTGGAGCCTCGGAGGTCTCCGGGGCTGGCTCGACTGGCTCGGCGCGCTGTTCCGGCGCGACGACGCGGTGCTGGAGATGGCCGAACGCCATCCCGTTCACGAATTCCCGGAGCGGGGCGCCGATACCGAACATACCCTCCCCTCGGCCGGCGACCTCGTCCTCGGCGACCATATCCGCTGGCTGGAACGCAAGGTTACCGGGGACGGGGACCGGGCCGTGGCCCGGAACGGGCAGATCATCAGCATCCATCACGGGTCGGACGACCGCGGCGACGAGTTCCACGTGTTCGGGCCCGGAACGGGCGGCATGAGCACGGTGGTCGGGGCGGCCAGGCTGTTTCAGGGCGATGTCCATCGCCGGCCATGGCCGAACGAAAGCGAACGGGAGGGACTGCGGGCCGAACCCGCGGGAGTGTTCACGATCCCCTGCGCGTTCGAGGAGAAGCTGTGGCCCGGGGCTCCAGACGAACCGGGAGAAGCCCGGGTGGTTCCCGGGGACCGAATTCGCTGGATCGAGTTCGTTCCCGACGGCGGTCCTGACGCGGTGCGGGCCGTCACGGCGACGGTCGAGGACGTCAAGCCCGGGGACACGCCGAAACGTGACCGCATCCGTCTCACCGTCACCGCCTCAACGGGACGGAAAGCCCTCCCCGCAGGGCACCGGATGGAGATCGAACCCGACCGGCTCCGCAAGGCGGGGCGGTTCCACCGCATGGTCTGGAATGACGAGACGGAGCGGACGACGCTTCTGAAGACCCTGGAGGCGCGGACGCGGGAGATCGGCCACGAGCGAGGGTTCTCGATGGAGATCGGGTTCTGACAGACAGGCTCTCAGTCGCTCCGGTTCCGGTCCCGGGGCCGGCGGTCGAGGATCGCCGTCATCATCACCGGTCCCGTGTCCTCGCCGAACGCGGACCGGAAGCGGGCCGTCAGCTCGTCATACCGGTCGTCGCGAATCGCGGCGAGAATGCGGTCCTCGCAGAGAAGCCGGACACATTCCGGCAGGACCGTCATCCAGGACAAGTCGGGTGCTGTCGGATCCGGATCCGCGCCCGCGAGACGGAGGATCGTGTCATGCATGGCGCGCTGCTCCTCCGGGGTGAGCGTCTGCGACGCCCGCGGTGCGGCGTTCGGCGAGGGATCGTCGCCAAGCGACCGGCGGACGATGTGGCGGCCGATGCCTTCGCCTGCGGCCGTCGCCGCGGCCCGGATCCGCGCCCACTCGTCATCGGTGCAGGACATGGAGTTGCGGACGACCCGCTCCTTCCGCCGCCGTTTCATAGACCGTCGTTCCGGTTCGGCCCGGCGACGAGGTCGTCGAGGAAATCCCCCTGGAGAGGAATACCTTCAGTGGGAAGGGCCAAGTCCGGGTCTTCCGCCGTGCGCATCTCCCGCCCGGGTACGGTTTCGGATTCTACCGCCGTCGGGGTCTCCGGACCGGATCCGGCCCTGATCTCATTGGCGGGCCGGTTGACAGGACCGGTTCGGTTTGCGGGTCCATCGATGCCGCAGGACAGAACGAGGAGCGCCACGGCCTCGCGGAGCGTCGCGCCGGTGTCGGGCATGAAGGGTTCGTCCAGGAAGCGGCGGCTGTCTGCAACCAGAATCTCCAGGAGTTCCAGCTGCCGCCGCTGCTCGGCGCCCGTAAGCGCCAGGGGGTAGCCGGCCTCCGGATGCGGCGGTCCGTCCGAGGCCTCGCCGTCCAGCACTCGCGACAGGATCCAGGCCGAGATGTCCATCCCCGCCGCCCGGGCCTTCGCACGGATCGCCCGCCACTCCGACGGCGTGCAGGTCACGCAGCGCTGCCGGCGACGGAACTCGCTCACTTCGGGCTCACCCATCTCCGGCGCTCCCTCCGTCCAGGAGGACTTCCGCATCGAGCCGGGCGTTCTCCTCGGCGGTCAGGCTATCCCAGACAGCCGCCGCCCCCGCGTCGGCGAGCCGCTTCTCCTCGACACGGGCAAGGACCAGGAGAGCCAGCGCCAGGCGCCGACGGACCTCCGGCGGGAACCCGGAGGACGGTTCCGTGTCCCGGGATTCGAGCGCGCGCTCGACGAGGAACCGGGAGTTCGACATCCCCGCACGGCCGGCGAGGCTGGTGATCATCTGCCACTCGCTGTCGGAGGTCATGATGCAGCGCCGCCGGCGCGTCTCTCGGGGCTGTCGGGCCATTCTGGGGAATCCGGATTCGGGAATCGGAAGAATGCCGGAGATCATACAGGTCCGGACGGCGGCATCAATGCAGTGAAGAGAGCCTTACGGGACATGATATAATCATATGGTTTTCATATGGTACTTTGACTGTTGTCGGAGTTTCTCGACCGGCGTTTGAACGCACCCGGATGTTACTGGCTGCGGAATTGACGGGGTGTTTGCGTTCGAGTTCAAATCACCATCCCGACTTGCTACATCCCATAACCTGTTGTAAAGACGTGTAGAAGCGAGAGAGAATTCCCGATTTGTAGTGTATTTGTAGAGCATAAAAGGTGGTTTTGACGGGTACACCGTCGTTCTCGCGCCAGGCGAAACCCTGATCATCGGGGGGTATGAACAGGAGACGGTCCGCACGAAGGGATCCGGTGCCGGCGTTGCCGGTTGGCTGGGATTTGGCGGTTCCCGCACCGCTGAGCGGGTTCGGACCGCGATGGTCGTACTGATCCGTCCGACAATCATCGGCGGCTGAGCCATGCGCCTGCGACCACGCCGAACCTTTTCGGACCTCCTCAACTGGGGCGCCGCCGTCGCACCCGGCGTTGTCGTCTGCAAGGACGGTTCCATGATTGCCGCCTGGGAGGTCCGGGGGCGCGACACCGAAAGCCTGGCCCGAGAGGAACAGGCCCTCAACGCCCGGCGACTCGGCCGGGCCCTCACCGGATTCGGCGACGGCTGCGCGTTCTGGGTGGACTTCCGGCGACGTCCGGTCCGGGGCTATCTCGGCCATGAAGAAGAATACCCGGCCGAAGCCCTGAAAGTCCTGCAGATGGAACGCCGGAGTCTCCTGGAAACCGGCGGCGCTCTCTTCGACAATGTCATCCACCTTTCGTTCCAGTCGTCGAATCCGGCGAGCGTGACTGGTTCGTCCGGCACGCCAAGTCCGGGGAGGACGGCCAGGGTGGCGGTTCGGCCGGGGCCCAACGGAACTTCGCCGATCGCAGACCGGATCCAGGCCTTCGAGGCCGAATGTGCCACTGTCGAGACCCGGTTCTCCGGAGTCTACGGGTTGCGGCGACTGCGGAATAGCCCACAACGGCTCGCCAGCGGCGGGTCCGGGCTCGTCGACGAGCTTGTTGGCCACCTGGCCACCAGCGTGAGTGGCACCTTCATGGCGCCTCGCCGTCCGTCCGGTCTGGACTGGTTCTATCTTGACGTTCTGATTGCGCCCGCCTTTCGCCAGGATCGTATCGACGACATCATCCAAATCAACGATCGCTGGACGGCGGTGATTGCCATCGACGGCTATCCGCCCTTCACCGAGCCGGGAGCGCTCGACGGTCTGCAGCGGTTCGGGTTCGAATACCAGTGGTCGTCGCGGTTTGTCTGCCTCGGGCGCAACCGTGGCCGCGCCGAGATCGGCCGTCGACGACGGTTCTGGTCCCAGGACAAACAGTCTCTGGCCGCCCAGGCCCTGGCGATCGAGACCGCACCGGTCGACGGTTTCGCGAGTGCCATGGAGTCCGACACCGAATCGGCCCTGGCCGAAGTCAATTCCGGTGAACTCGCCTACGGGATCTTCAATGGCGTTGTCGTTCTCTACGGTACGACCGGCGGCCCGAAGGAACCGGTTCTGGCGGCAGCGCAGAAGGTCGTAGAGGCCCTCCTGGACAGCGGATTCGAGGCGCGGATCGAAACCTGCAACGCCCTTGAAGCTTATCTGGGGCGGCTGCCGGGCCATCCCCGGAACAACCCCCGCCGTCCCATTCTCTCAAGCCTCAACGTTGCGGATCTGGTGCCACTCTCGACCCTCTGGCAGGGCGACACCACGGTCAACTGCCCGCAGTTTCCACGAAACGCACCGCCCCTTCTGGTCGGGCGAGCGGCATCGGGCGAACCCTACTTCTTCAACCTGCACTCGGAAGGGGTCGGTCACACACTGCTCTTTGGTCCGACCGGCGCCGGAAAGTCGGCCCTCCTGGCCCTCCTCGCCGCGAGCTTTACCAAGTACCCGAACGCCCGGGTGGAGATTTTCGACCGGAAGCGGTCCATTCGCTACCTGACCGCCGCCATCGGCGGCACCTTCATTCCCGTCGGCGAGGACGGCCGGGCCCTGGCGCCCATTGGCGGTCTCCTCTCCTGCGGCCGATCCCATGTCGAGGACTGGATCACCGCCCTCGTCGCCGAGTCCGGCGCCGATCCCGGCCCGGCGACCCGCCGCGAAATCCGCGACACTGTCCGCCTGTTGAGACCAGGACATTCGATCGCCGATGTGCTGGCGCTGGTGCAGTCGGAGACCGCGCGTTCGGCCCTCGACGCCTATGCCGGCGGCAATCACGCCGGGATCTTCGATGCGGTTGATGACGGAATCCGGATCTCCGACTGGACTGTCTTCGAAACCGAAGCCCTGTTCTCGGCCGGGCCGGGCGTTGCCGCCCTGGCGCTCGACTACCTGTTCCGGATGGTCGAAGCGGGACTCGACGGCCGGCCGACACTCATCCTCCTGGACGAAGCCTGGGCCTTCCTCGATCACCCGCTGTTCGCCCGGCGCATCCGAAGTTGGCTCAAGGAACTGCGCAAGGCCAACGCCTCCGTCGTGATGGCCACCCAGTCGGTCGCCGACGCCACGGCCAGTGCCATCACGCCCGTGCTCCTCGAGAACTGTCCGACCAGGATCTTCCTGCCCAATCCAGCCGCCTTCTCGCGCGCAAGCCGCGATCAATATGCCAGCCTGGGCGTCACCGAAGAGATGATCGCCATCATCGCCACGATGAAACCCAAGCGCCACGCCTATGTCGTCAAGCCGGAGGGCCGGCGGGTTGTCGATTTTCTGCTCGGACCTGTGGCGTTGACACTCCTGGGGAGCACTTCGGTCGCCGAGGCCGCCGACGCCGAACGGGCGGCGGCTACCGATCCCGACTTCTGGAAACAGGATTTGAGGCACCAACTGAATGCCATCACGGCCTGAATCCCTGTCCCGGACCCTGTGCCGGGTGGCCGAAGATCGCCCGGGAACCGGACGCGGGCCACGGCTCCAGGCTCAGGCCCGGACCGGGCGTAGCGTCTGCGGCGCGCTGGCCGCCATCCTTCTCCTCGCTGCGGTCCTGCCGACGTCCCCGGCCAGGCCAGGCGGGCTGTCCGGCCTGGCCACGGAATGGACACAGCTTCTCAACAACGCCGAACTGGCGCACCTCGCATCCATTGAGGCCTCGCAGCTCGAAATCGCCGGGGAGGCGCTGGCCACCGACATCGAACAACTCCGGACCCTGATCCTCGCCTACCGGAACATGGTGGCGAACACCGAACGGCTGCCGGGGAACTTTCAACGCCAGGCGCTGACGCCGGTCATCGAACTGCGCCGCCTTTACATGCAGACGGGAATCCTTGCCCAGTCCGGCAAAGACCTGGACGGGTTTCTCCGATCGGGCCAGATCGAGGATCCGTTGTTCGACCAGGAGACCTATTCACGCACCGGTTTCCGCGACCGTTACGATGCCCTTCAGGAACGCTGGTCGGCCGCGTTGGAATCGAGCCTCCGGAAGGCCGGCCTGACGCTCGCCGACGTCGAGTCCGAAGCCGTCTTGCTCGACCGCCTCAGTGAACGGGCTGGATCCGCCGAGGGCAATCTGGCGGCGCTCCAGGTCGCCAACGAGCTGGCCGGAAGCCTGTCCCGCCAGGTGATGGATCTCCGGCTCCTCCAGTCGGCGCAGGCCGAACAGACGGCCGTGGCGTGGTCGAGGTCCCTGCAGGTCATGGACACGAAAGAGGCATTGCAGCGGCGATACGAGGACCAGCTCGCCATCGACCGTCGCCGGTTCGGGCCGGGCCAGGGAATTCACCAACTCCTTGGAATCGAGTGACGACGCCAGCAAAGGGACAGTCCCGGAACCCCGGACACGGAGAGCCGGAGGAAGGGCGAGCGGCAGACAGGGCCGGCGCCAGGGACCGGATCCGGCTCGCCGTCTTCGTCTTGCCGGCCCTCACAGGTCTGCCATCGGCAGCAGGCGCCCAGGATGCGCCGGGAGAACTCGACCGGATGATCCGGTCCCTCGAACAGATCTCGGCCGGCATGACCGATGGCGTTACCGATGCGGCGGTCACTCTCCTCTACACGTTGGCGGCAATCGAATTCGCCTGGACCTTCGCCAAGGGGACTCTTCAGGGCGAGGGATTGTCAGCGCTCCTCATGAAGGTCGTCGCCCGGCTCGTCTCGATCGGCGTCCTGGTTCTCTGCCTCTCCTTTGGCGGGGCGCTGGTCCGGCTGGTCATCGACAGCGCCATCGCCGTCGCCAGGGTCGGCGGCAGTGCGGCCGAGCCGTCGCCTTCGGCCATTCTCTCCCAGGCCCTGCAGATGGCAGGCCGACTGCTCGGCGAAGTTTCCATCCTCAGCCCGGGCCACTCCATCGGCCTCGTGCTCATCACCATGGCAGTCGCCATCACCGCCGCCGCCATGGCGGCCTTCATCGTCGTCGTCTACGCGGAACTCTATCTCGTCGCGGTGGCCGGACTGCTGGGACTCGCTTTCGGCGGGCTCGAATCCACCCGGGACATCGCCATGGCCTATCTGAGGATGCTGCTCGGGAAGGGCTTCAAACTGCTGACCCTGCTCGTCGTCAACGGGCTGGTGATGGCAACCCTTGAGTCCGCCTTCCAGGCCGAGGGCGATCTGTTCTCGGCACTCCAGATCCTGATCATCCAGGTGGTCGGATTGATGCTCGTTCTCAGGCTTCCGTCGGCCGTCGAAGGCATGACCTCAGGCGCCGGCGGAAATTCAGCGGCAACGACAGCCGGCGGTTTCGCCGCCATGACGGCCTGGCGGGCCACGGCCGCCACCGCCCGAACGGGCGGCAGCGCCCTCTATGGCGGCGCACGGGGCGGAGTTCAGGCGGCACGGGCCGCGCATCGGGAATCCCTCACTGCCACCGCCTTGGGCGTCCCGCCGCCAGCCGGACTGGCAAACGCCGCCGCCATGGCCGGACCGGTGGCACGGGGGGCGGTCCGAGGCGCCGCGAGCGGCGCCGTGACCGGTCTCGCTGGCGATGGGCCCCAGCGTCAGGCCGCGAAGGATGTCCTGGCATGGCTCGACCGCTCGGAACGGGCCCAGGATGACTGAACTTGAACGAGGGTCGCGAGGAATGACGAATGACAGGTACGGGGCGCAGCCGGCAGCCGGCAGACCGTCCGGAATTCCGGAGGCCAACCCCTACATCACGGCTCAGCGGGAGTGGGATGAGCGCTTCGCCTTCCATGCGGCAACCGCCCAGCGGTTCTTTCGCATCGGACTTGCTGGCCTGTTCGTCGGCGGCGTGGGCCTCGGCTTCGGTATCTGGGCGGCGAGCCGAAGCGAATACGTCCCCTACCTTGTCCGCGTGGACGATCTGGGTCGGACCGAGGCACTGATCCAGCCGGAAACCCTCGAAGCCTGGCCCGCCACGGTGATCAAGCGTGAACTCCAGGTTTTCATCGAGCGTAGCCGTTCGATTCCCGCCGACCGGGCTGTCCTCGAACGCAACCTCTGGCGTCTCTACCGGTTCATGCGAACGGACAGCCAGGCCTACCGGGTGCTCAGCGAGACCTACCAGGCGGAAGGCACCAATCCTGTGGTCCGGTGGAACCAGGAATCCGTCTTCGTCCGCGTCACCGCCGTCAGTTTCGCGGGAGGGAACTCCTGGCGGGTGGAATGGAGCGAACGGACACGGGCGCGCCAGACCGGCAAAACCCTGTCCGAGGACCGATACGTCGGAGTCCTGGTCCTGGGACCGCAAGCCCAAGTCGGCCGCGAGGCCCTGGAGATCAATCCCCTGGGGCTGATGGTCGAGAACATCGACATCCAGAGGGTTCGGACCGATGCCGAGTGATCTCTCCGGCTCCGTCACGCACCGGCAGGATCTGCGGATCGCCGTCGGTACTGTCGTGACCGTGGCTCTCCTCCTCGCCGTCGGCTGGGCGTTCCAACACCTTGAGTGGCGGACCATCCCGACCGCAACGGGCGGAGACATCGGAGAAGGCACTGATCCCGGCCAGGCCGGACGACTCATCCAGAGAGGGGAGCGAATCCTCGTCGACCGGAATTCCGGGTCCCGGAGTCCCGACAGGATCCGGTTACCGGCTCCCGCGTCGCCTCCCGGTTCGGAACGGGTGCCGGCGGGCGCCATCGATCCCGAGACGGAACGGAGACTGGCCGCGGCCCGGAGGCGGGTCGACGAGGATCGCCGGCGCCGGGAAGACCTGGCGAGGGAGGCAGAGTTCGCGCCTCTCGGCCAGAGCCTGCACCCGATGGGAGCCTGGTCGGCGGGCGGGCACCGGGGCGACGGTCCGCCGGTTGCGGGAACCGCCCTTGTCCAGTCGGAACCAGAGACTCCGGAGCCCATCAGTCGGACGGGATTCGTCCGTTCTCCCGAGCCCAGGGTCGGCGCGAATCCAGCACTTCTGAACGGTCGGCATCCACGGGACGGATCTTCTCCCCGGCCGGCCCCGACCGGCGAGTCCGTCACCGGATCCGAATCGTCCGGGGCCTCGGCCATCCGAGTGGGCCAGATCGGCGTTTCGGACATTGCCACCGTTCCCTCCGAACCGCCAGGATCGGGCGGCGCGACCAGGGCCGGGTTTCACCGTCTGTTTGCCGGAACCGTCATTCCGGCCGTCCTGCTGACGGCCATCGATTCCGGACTCCCGGGACTCGTCCGCGCCCAGGTCGTCGCGGATGTCCGGGACAGTGGCTCGGGAACCCGGATCCTGATCCCGCGCGGGGCCTTTCTGATCGGCCGATACGGAAGGAACGGAAACGTGCATGCCGAACGGCTTTTCGTGGGATGGCAGGCGGTTCAGTTTCCCGATGGCACATCCCGGCCCCTGGGTTCCGCGGCGACAAGCGACATTGCCGGGGTTGCGGGTCTCCCGGGAACGCGACAATCCCGGTTTCTGAAAACCCTGGGCACGGCCTTTGCCATCAACCTTGTCGGGGCGATGACCGACAACGGAAACGACGCCATGGGTTCCGGCAGCGGCAGCGACCCGCTCGCCGGACGACTTCGTCACGCCCTTGGCGACACCGTGCGGACGGCCTCGGAAACCCTGATCGAGCGGGATCTCGACGCGGCGCCGGTGTTTCGGATCGCCGCAGGAACCCCAATGAACGTCGTTCTTGAGAATGATCTTTGGCTGCCCGCCGACTGACGGCCATCCTGGCGGCCGCCGGTGGCGGACTCGGGCTGGCGGCCGGCGCGGGTCCGGCGACCGCCCTGCCCGACCGGGCGGCGATCCTGGAGTATGTCGCCCGAATCGAGGCCCCGGCCGGTTACAACACCGTCCATTCCATGGCACCGGAACCAACGCCGAAACCGCTCGTCGAGATGCGGCTTGCCGAGGTGTTGGACTGGCAGAAGCATATTCGGCCGCATGCGGTTTCAACCGCCGTCGGTCGATACCAGTTCATTCATGCGACGCTTGTGCGGCTGACCGCCGCACTGATGATCGATACGGACCGTCTTTTCGACGCCAGGCTCCAGGATGCCCTCGCCAACCGGCTCCTCGACGAATGCGGCTATGGCCAACGGCCGGTCGTAGCGTTTGCCAACTGCCTCGCCGGCATCTGGGCCGCCCTTCCGATGGTCGCCGGTCCACGGGCCGGCCGTTCGGCCTGGCACGGAGCAGCCGGGAATCGCGCCCTTGTCACGCGGACGGAGTACATGCGGTTCCTGACCGGATCAGACGAGAGGCCAATCGAGGACGAACGGGGCGGTGATCTGGATCTTGCGGGCGAGATGGCCATCACGACTCCGCATGCTGCGATCCGTTTCCGGAGTGCGGAACGGTGGACGGAACCGCCCGTCAGCGAGGACCGAGACGAGACCGGGGCCGGTGAACCCGCGGCCATCCGGTTTCCGGTCGATCCCTACCGGATGCGGTGATCTCCTCCTCACGGTGGCAGCCTTTGCCATTGCCGGTGCCGGATTCTATGTCGAAGGCGTCCCCCTGGCCATCGGGGCGGCCGGTCTCGCAGTCGTTGTCGCCACTACCCTGCGCCGTCAGCGGTTCGCTCTCGCGCTGGGCTGGCACGCGGCCGCCTTCCTGCCCATCTGGTCCGGATACCTGACCCTGGCTCCCGACGCCGCCGTTCCGGTTCTTCTGCTCCTGGCCTGGCCAATTGTCGCCGCCGCGCTCTTCGCGGCGCTGAATGCCGGCTTGGCGACGGCGATCTCGATGATGATCCCCTGGCATCCGGGGTCGCTTGCGCTCGTGGCAGGAGATGTATGGCCCGGGACCGGAACAACGGGATGGCTCCTGGCCATCCTCACTTTGGCCGGACTGGACACGGGCACCCGGCGGCTTCGTTTCGCAACCCTGGGCATTGCAGCGCTCCTCTCGGCGGTCGCATGGTCTCTTCATGAGCCTGCCGATTCCGGCGGGTTCGCCGAATTCGACGGCAAGGCGCCGGGGTCATCGGCCCTGACAACCGCGACCCGGGAACGGAACCTGCTGGAAGCCTTGCCCCCGGCCGGCGCCTTGTTCTTCGGCGAGAACCTCATAGACCGTCGCGACCCGTTCGCGTTCGAGCGATGGTGCGGATATGCGATCGGTCGCCGGGCTCCGCTCTTCGTCGGGGTCCTGGAATCGGACGGACGATCCACCATCCACATGTTCCGGGCTTCAAAGGATGGTCCGGGCGGAGTCTGCCAGCACCGCCGGGTCCATGAGCGTCGTGTGGCCCTGCCCATGACCGGTGACAGTTCGTGGTCCGGATGGACGCTCGGTTCCGGTGGCATCGGTGATGTCAGGGTCGGTGGCCGCCGCGTCCACTGGCTGATCTGCTTTGAGGCGTTTATGCCGCTCGCCTGGGCCCTGACTTCGGAAAAACGCGGTTCCGTCGTGGTCGTCGCCGCCAACGACCGCTGGACCCAGCCGGTTCCGGTCGCGGCTGCACGCCGAAAGGTCACCCGGTCCATGGCACGCCTCTGGGCCTTGACCCCAATCTTTGCCGAGTCCCATGGCTTACGCGTGGGTTTCCGGGAGTTCGCCGGAACCGCACGGCCTTGGGTAAGAACACAGGCGCACGCAACTTCGGTGCAGGGACAATCGCGACAAATGGAATTGGCGAAGATTCCTCTCTTGCACCTGGAACCGGAGACGCCAGATCGACCGATCCTTCCTGCGGCTGGAGATGATGCTCGAATACCCGGACACGACCTGGTGTACGGTCGTACCGGACAGGGCCTGCGAAGTGCGGTCTCCTTCCACGCAATGGCTGGTCCGGAGAAAAACGAGACCTCCAGGACCGAGTGAGCGTCCGCCGTCTCTGGTTTGTCGATCTTGGCGTTCACCGGCTCGTCGTTCAAGACTTGAGAGTTTTCCAATCGTCGACTCAGACGTAAATGAACAGAAAATTCGTGGCATGAGATTGATTGCCTCGCGACCAGAACCAACCCGTACAGGAGCTTGGCGTTTGCCTCTGCTCACTACGAAATCGACACGATCATCAAGTCATTGAAGGCAGAGCGGTGCAGGACCAATACGTTGGCGATATCGGCGACTACGCAAAATACAGCCTGCTTGGGGCGCTCTCACATGATCGCAGGCTCGGTGTTTCCTGGTATTTGTTTCCCGACGAGGGGACCAACGACGGCAAGCACACGAAGTACCTCTGTGACCCCGGGAAATGGCAGCAGTTCGATAAACGGACCTTCGATTTTCTCAGCGACGTCGTCAATTTGGGAAAGCGGCGCGTGTCGGAAATTGAACGATCCGGCCTGTTCCCAGGTAATACGGTCTTCTGGAATCGCAAACTGGATTTTCATGGATGCAAGCGCTCCAGTCAGGGAAAGTGGCGTGACGAGTGGTTCCGGCAATCTCTGGAATGCCTGAAGGATTGCGACCTGGTCTTCGCCGACCCAGACAACGGACTCCTGAAGTCAGAGATGTTTCGCCCCGGACGGCGAAAACACGCAAAGAGTATCTCCGAGTGCGAAGCCCGCACGCTGGCGGACCGTGAACGCCCCGTTGTGATCTATCACCACAACACACGCTTCAAGGGCGGTCACGACGCCGAGGTCCGGCATTGGCTGAAAAGAATGGGCGGAAGGACCTGCGCCGTCAGATGGCGCCACGTGTCCGCGCGAACGTTTTTCATATGCAACTGCACAAGGGTACTGGAAGAGCGCGCCACGGCGTGGTGTGAGGAATGGAAAAGTCCGAAGGTGTTTTTCGTGAACCCGAGTTGCGGAACAGGGCTGTAGCGCAAACAGGTCGACTCGGCGCCGAAGTCCCTGATGATTTCGCTCATGGTCAGTTCCGGGAAGTGCACAGATTTCCCTTTCCGGCGCACCCTACCGAAAACACCACGATTCTGATCCAGATCGCCGGCACTTTCGCCCCGAGACAGAGGTTTTTGGACTGCGGGCGTGTCAGACTGCCCGGGCGGTTTCCCCAGAGCGGTGTTGTCTCTCACGTCATTCCAGCCCGGAGTCCTGGGATCTGTTCAACGGCTTCACGTCGGATTGAACCGACCAGGATGTCCTTGGCGCTCTGATAGAGTCGGTCGTATCAGCCGGAAACGATGGTTCAGAATGCCTCCTGATGGAGAGGGCGAGGGGTCTTGGCTGAAGATTGAGGCGCTCTCGCGCCACCAACGGCACCCGCCAAAGTCGTCCGCCGAGTGGCCAGGCGCGTTTCGTCAAGACACCGCCGGAAACCGAATATGATCGGCACATTCGAATCCTGGATTGCGTCCTCACGGGCTGCAACTCGTTCCAAGTCGGGTTCGATGGGCATTTGCAAAAGGATGGCCTTTCCCGACCTCGCAGACCGAACGATGAAGTCCACACGCGTGTGGGTTGCCGATGCGAAGACCACGGCATCAACTGTTCTGTCCGCGAGAGCATCGGCGATATCAGCATCCACCCGCCCTCCCGTCCGGTTGGCGAATGCACGGGCGCGTTCGACATCGGGATCTATCAGATAAGCCGGTTCCAGCCCCGCAGGTTTCGCAATGTCCTACGCATGGACCGCCCCCATGCGTCCGGCGCAGACGAAACAGAATCTCATGGTCCGTCCTGGTCCTGCGAATGTTGATCGGGCACCGGCGCGTCGGGGCGAATGAGGCCCCGTTCCTTCAATTCAAGCCAGAACGTCTCCGGTATGGGCTGATCGATTCCGGCGACGATTTGTTCAATATGGGCGGCGGAATGAGCGCCCGGGATGACGCTCGCCACAAGCGGGTGAGCCAGCGGGAACTGAAGGGCCGCCGCGTGCAGGTTGACCCCATGGCTGCGGCACACCGCTTCCAGCTTTGACACATGCTCAAGTATCTCGCGTCCTGCGGGCTCGTAATTGTACATCGCGCCCTCGCGGGCGCCGGTTGCGAGGATTCCGGAATTGAACACGCCACCGATGACAATGCCGATCCCGCGTTCGGCACAAAGCGGCAGTTCGACATCCAGAGTTTCCTGTTCAAGCAGGGAATACCGAAGTGCGACCAGGAAGAAATCGAGATCCATGTTTTCGACGAACCACGGGATCATGCCGCATTCATTGATCCCCGCGCCAACGGCAGAGATCACGCCGCTTGATCTCAGTTCGTTGAGCGCATGGGCACCGCTCGTCAGCAGTTGCGCCCGGTAGGCCTCGAGGCGGCCGTTCGTGGGATGAAACCAGGTGTCGAGATCGTGGATCAGGAGTAGGTCGATCCGGTTCATGCCGAGCCGCTGGTAGCTGTCCTCCACCGACCGCATTATTCCGTCATAGCTGTAGTCGAACCGGACTTCGAACGGCAGGCCGCCGAGAAAGAAGCCGGGCTCCAGCATCGTCGGGTCGGCCGGACGTCGCAGCAAGCGACCGACCTTGGTTGAAAGGACAAAGGCGTCGCGATCCCGGCCACCAAGGCCGCGCCCGACACGCAGTTCCGACTTTCCGTGCCCGTAAAATGGCGAAGTGTCAAAGTACCGGATTCCGCTTGTCCAGGCCCGCTCGATGGCCGCGGCGACACCATCGTCCTCGAGGCGGACGAAGGGTTCGCCGAACGGCGCCGTTCCAAGGCCGAGCTCCGTCAGCTCCACCTTGGTCCTGCCAAGCCTTCTGCGTTTCAGATACCGTGCCATGATCCCGTCTGCGGCCTCGAGTCAGCCGCCCTTGCGGGAATTCACAGAATTGATGTCTGGCGAGCCAATTCCGAACTGATCCGGTCGGCCGAATCCTGAAGCACTGGCAGGAAATCGGACTTCAACTCATCCACCGTACGCCGTTTCTTGTGCGAGCCGACCGCGAGGGCGGCCACGACGCTGCCCTCGGCGTCAAAGATCGGAACCGCGATTCCGATGGTCCCGATCTCCATTTCGTCTTCGGCTGTCGCCCAACTCTTGAGACGTACCTGCCTGAGTTCCGCCTCGAATTCCTGAAGCCCGGTGATCGTCTTGGACGTCCGCTTTTCGAGCGGTCCCCTCTCTGCGACCAGCGAACTAAACTCCTCCGCAGTGAGCGTGGACAACAGAACTTTTCCCGCGGCCGAGCAGTGTGCGGGAAGCATGTCGCCGACAATCAGCCGCGCCGAATGGATACGGCGTTTCAGATCACGGGCAACGAAGCGGATACGCAACCCGTCGAGCACCGAAATCGAAAAAGGTTCGTCCATTCTGTTGGAAACGTCGACAACCAGACCGGCGACCTTCAGCCAGCGGTCCTCGCGCGCAAGAACCCCTTGTCCGATCGCCATGACCTTTCCGGTAAGCCGGAACGACCCCTTTTCCTGTGAGAGGTAGCCAAGATAAACAAGAGTCAGCAGCAACCGGCGCGCCGCTGCGCGGCTGATGCCCACAGACTGCGCGGCCTCGGTGGTGGTGATGGCCTTGTTCTCGGGAGTGAAGATCTCGAGAATGCGGATTCCCCGCTCAAGTGTCAGCGAACGATCGCTACTGCTTTGTGCGACAACCTCGCTCATGCGGGATCTGTTTTCACCAGCTCAGTCGTGGAAGCGCCGCCTGAGGCGGCCCGCCTCTTGTTTCCCAAGCCGCTGCGCAGCCTTTGAATTGTTGGTGACGACGGCATCGACAACATCCCGCCGAACACCGGAACCCGGCGGGAAGCGGTCCCTTTCTGTCGGCACCACGATCACGCGGGGACAGGTTTCGTCGCTGGCTTCGCGCTGGGCCGCCCGGAATGCGCAACGACGAACCCGATGGTTTCGATAGTCTCTCCGTTCACCTTCCCGGCGTGCATCATTTCCTTTTTTTGTACGATATTTGAACACCTTTAGGATGAGGTATGCGACGAACGTAAGCAAAACAGTTCAGTCCGTCAATTCGTTTTTAACAAGTCCCGCCCGGCTTGGTGCCATTGTCCACAAATTATTGCCTGTTTGTGCGTTATATGTTGACCTGCGTCAAATGCCCGCATACTCAAGTGAGCGTCGAAGAGCGCACAATGATGAAGTCTGTAAACGCACTTGCACCTTCGGGGATCCGATCCGCGAAAGACCCGGAATCGGCTGACCGTACGAACACCCACAGCATGCATTCGGTTAGCCGGGACCGGATTCGCATGAACAGGATGGCGTACAATTTGGGAAAGCCCATGAGGGGCGTCGCACCCGGTGGATTTTCCGGGTTCGGTGGAGCAAACTGCGGATTTTCGCCCTTGTTCGAATGGCAACGTGACCATGGATCCCATTTCAGGGCCAAGTCGTGCGGCGCCAGGTTGGCAGCTGTCGACGTGAGGACGTTGGTCAATTGGTCCCGGGAACGCACCGGCGCCGCATGAGGCCATCAGGAGGTGCGTGACGGGGTCGCGGGTTTCCGGACCCGGCAGGTCAGGAAACCGGTGACCGGCCTGGGTCTCCTGGCGTTTCTTTTGCCGAGGATCGGCGACCGTCAGCCTGGCATCTACGGGCCGAGCCCGTGAATGGTCTTCGACCGCCGGGGACTGGTGGAGATGCAGCTTGCCAAAGAAGACGGAGCGCAAGCCACGCTATGCGGGCAGCCGAACTGTTTTCGGGGCGGAAAGGTCCCGAACATCATGCCGGCCAACAAGGGAGTGGGATGAGGCCTGAATGAAGTTCGGTTCACATTCGGCCACGGTCCCCGAAGTCGGTCGGCACAAAAATTCGGGACTGCAAACGGGATGAAGGACTTTGGCGCACGGCACGAGGAACAGATTGGACCTCAAATGTCGGAACTCTCCGGTTCTAGTGTGCGGTTGTGAAATGAAGAGGAAAGTCCTCGTCGTCCAGCCTATCCACGAACGTGCGCTGGATCTGCTGCGCGACAGGGATGACGTCTCTTTCAAAGTGGTTACCGATTTCTCGGAAGAAAACCTGATCAAACATGTCGTGGATGCCGAGGCAATCACGGTCCGGGACGCGCCACTCGGCAGACGGGTTATCAAGGCAGCCAAACGGCTGAAAGTGGTGTCGCGCCACGGCGTCGGCTACGACAACATTCCCGTGAATCTCTGTTCCGAACTTGGCATCCCCGTGACCATCGTCGGCCCGGTCAACGCGGTTTCGGTGGCAGAACATACAATATACCTGATGCTCGCCGCCGCACGTCAGGGCATGTTGCTTGATGCCGCCGTTCGCAAGGGTGATTTTTCCGCGCGCGACCGGGTCACTGCCGTGGAACTTCGGGGCAAGACCCTCCTGCTTGTCGGCTTTGGTCGGATTGGCCGCGAGGTGGCCAAGCGGGCTGCGACGTTCGATATGAATATCAAGGTGTTCGACCCCTTCTGCGGAGACAGGTCCGGGATTGAAGTGGACTTCGTCGACACGCTGGAAACCGGGCTTTCGGATGCCGATGTGGTCAGCCTGCATGCACCCCTGAACGATGGGACGCGCCGTATCATCGGTGCGCGAGAACTGGCCATCCTGCCTCGGCGGTCGATCGTCGTGAACGCCAGCCGCGGCGGCCTGCTTGATGAAGCCGCACTCGTGGCCGCAGTGGCGAGCGGAAAGCTGCACGGCGCCGCACTCGACACGTTCGATCGGGAGCCGCTCTCCGAAAACTCACCACTCACCCGCGAGCCGCGGATCGTCTTGAGCCCGCATTGCGCGGCGCTCAGTGAAGAGGCACTGATCAGCATGGGTGTCAAGACCGTCGAAAACGTCCTCGCGGTTCTGGATGGCGAACCGATTGCGGATCTCATCGTAAACGGTGAACGGGTTGAGGCCTGACCATGGACCCAAACCGAATTTGCCGACTCTCGGCGAGGGTCCCGCAACCACGGCCACAAGGCCCACGATTTTCGAGAAAGACGACGCCGTGATCACACGGCTGTCTGGCGCTGTTTCCGGGTCCATCGACCTGTAGTACGCAACAACAGATGTGTCGGACACGATCGTGACACGGCAGGGCCGATCCGCCACATCGGGTGCGGAGGTCGTTCGGTCGCTTTCGAACGATCCATTGAAAGCCAGCAAAACGCGGGACCGAATCGGTGAGGCCGTCGGGTCCAAAGTCTCGGGCCCGACCTCGGCCATTCGGCCACCTCCGATCGTTCCAAGCCGGAGGTCCTGGCAACGACCACCGGGAACTTGCTATGGCGGCGTTTCCGGGCCTGCACGCGGGTTTCTCTTGCCCATCGGGCGCGGCCGCGCGATGACGCATTGAGGACGACTGCGACTTCGCCATCTGCGGCGATGACGTCAAGCTCCTCGGGTCCGCACTGATCATCGAATGGTCCGCCGGGGAGACCTGGACATCGGAGAGTAACATGAACACGCCTGTCAAGCTTGTCGTCGACTGCAAGAACACACTGGGAGAATGCTGTTTTCTGGATCCGAGAGACAATGCCTTGTGGTGGACGGACATCGATGCCAGCCGCATCTGGCGCTTGGATGCCAATCTCCAAACCCGATCCTTCGTCCTGCCGGGACGCGCGGGGTTCATTCTGCCGCGCCGGAAGGAGGGATTTGTGATCGGCTTTCCCGATCAGCTTTGTCTTGCGGACGGTGACTTGACCTGTTTCACGCGGTTGCACGACGTCGAACCCGACCTGCCACAGACACGCATCAACGACGCCTGCGTCGACCCATTTGGCGGCATCGTCTTCGGCACGTTCGACGAGACGCCCGAGATGGACAAACGCCGCCCCGTGGGTGCGGTCTACCGGCTGGGTCCGGACGGCGGGCTCACGCAACTCTTCGGAGATGTGGTCATCACGAACGGGCTTGCCTTTTCGCCCGACGGAACGGTGATGTATTTCGCCGACACGCCCGTCCGAACGATCCGGCGTTTCCGCATCGGCCCGGACTTCTCCGAGTTCGATGAGATCGAACCTCTGGCGGGCAGCCACGACGCGCCGGGCATGCCGGACGGCGGCACCGTCGATGCCGATGGGAACTACTGGAGCGCCCGGGTCTGGGGTGGCTGCGTTGTCCGCTTCAGCGCCGACGGGACACCAGATACCAGGATCGATCTGCCGACCAAGGGCCCGACTTGCGTGACATTTGGCGGCACGGACCTGACGGAACTGTATGTCACCTCTCTTCGCCGGCACCACAGCGAGCAGGAACTTGCCGCTGCTGACCACGCCGGCGGGCTTTTCTCCGTTCGAACCGACACGCCCGGCATCCCGCAGCTCCTGTGTGCCCTTTGACGAAATGTCCGATGTCGTGGTCGCCGGACACCACGTGGACTGGGACGTCGTCGTCAATCGTGGAGATTTCGAACATGGAGTTCCGGTTGTCGGCGCGTTCCAGGGCCCGCACGCCTGCGACATCCACTGCGGCCGGCATGTTCGGACGATCACGGTTGATCCGGGGCAGAACATGTTCCAAATGCAAGGATCAAGAACGAACCGCTGGCGATTTTTCAGCGACTCTCCAAACCGAAAAACGGCGTCGAGGCGCAGACGGAAGGCAATTCAAATTGAGCGATGCCTTCAGCGGCCGCCGCCGCGTTCAAGTGTCGCTCCAAACTCACAAGCGCACAACCTTCGCGAATTGCAAGCGCCAGACAACTGGCTTCGTACGCAGTCAGGGCGTAGTTTCGGGCGAATTCCATAACATCACAATCTTAGACGTTTTATTGGACAGCGTATCGGGAGACGGCGTAAACGAGTCAGTGAGGTGTCGGCATAGCCGCCAGTGACTCGCCCCCGGCGTTCGGCGGTCAACAACACGTTGCGCAGTTCGTGCCAGAAAATCAACGGAACCTTGGCTGTCTCTTCGCCAAGCCGGTCCAATGCAACGTCGGCCTGTACCGCCTCTTCGTCGGGCAAAACCCAAGCGGCCGCAACCGAGGAATCGACAACGAACACCATTGGCGTGAATGACGTTCATGGCGCCATGACAATAGTTCCGAGCTCGTCACGTATGACTGTTTCGCCCGTTCCCGCCGCAACGTCGCGCGAATCCTGGCGCAGTCCTCCGCGGTATTGATCCGCGTTACATGGGCAACCGGTTTCGAGCCACGACAAATCACGAGGTCCTTTCCCGCCTCGACCTCGGCAAGCAATGCCGAAAGATGCGTCTTGACCTCGCCGACGTTGACACGCCGTGTTTCGGTCATCGGATCCCCTTTCTGGTTCGGGGCAGGAACCATCGCCACACCTCCTGCCGCCAGCGCTTCTGCGAACCCGGAATTGCGCCTCCATGCAATTTGGTAAAGGGCTTGGTCATATTCCGGTTTTTGCAAAATCCGGATTCCAACCTTCAAGCCATGGCAGCTGGCAATTGGACGTCTCCGGAACCCATCGAAGGTTTGTCGATCGCGTCCCCCACGTTGGTCTTCTCGGGCTTTGACCCTGTACCCCCACCCCAAACCGGCAAACCCGAGATCGGGCACGAACCTGGACAGCACAAGTAGAGCTTGGAGACCGACTCGAGATTGACTGCAACGCTTTTCGCGAAGGGCCGGAAAGCCCTGGAGCAATTGGGGGGCGGAATTCGCATGTCCAAATGGATTGTGACACACAGTTCGGCACGCATGCATCGTGAGGGCCATGGAAACGCGACCGATCTCGATCGAATCTCCCGCCTGTCCCTTGATCTGATGCACTCCCGATGAGGTCGGCCGCGAACGGTTCGCCAAAACGGATCTGTGAATGAATCTCGAGCCACCAAAGGTTCGTTCGGCGAACTCACAGTCGTGAAGCGCTCCGTGCCGCCGTTTTGCGGTCTTCCACGCAAGAGCCGAATTCTATTCGTTGAACTTTTGGTTCCAAGGACAGCAACTTGGCCCTCGGGCGACTCCTCCGTTGAAAACACGCTTGCATATCCGGCGTGTGCCGCTTCTAGGAACAACTGATGCCATCTGATGGAGCGCCCACGCCGTCGCATCTGTCTGACAGATAGCAAAATTGCCTTCAGTGATGCATCCGAAACCGATCATCATACCTGAACAAGGAGGCCTCGTTCAACGTTCAGGCACCAATTCGTGACGTGGCGTATGACAGGATACGGTCCGAGGATTCAAGCATCGCGCCAGCGTGCTGGTGGAGATCATCGGCTTCGTCTCTGTCGACAGTCAGCGCCGTTGTTACCTCCGATTCCGAGACACAAAGTCCGTATGCGGGAATCTCCAAGTCCTCGGGCAGTTCACCCGCCTCAATCAAACGGTCGCAAAGTTCGTGTGGAGGAATTTCATCGTCCTCCGTTGTGTCAATTCCCGAGAAGAGCGCCAGTGCACGTATGGACAAAACCGTGGTTGAAACCGCGAGTTTTGCAGCTTCGAATTCAAATCCGCCGTTCGCCAGCAAGGAGGCCATGTTGCGACGCCGGTCCGCTTCGTCCAACAGGGGAGCCGCCTTCGCCCGCCGTCGACTGGTCTCTCTCTCGCCCCGTTCATCTGCGGACTCGAGGAAAAGCATTTCGATACGATTCCCGGAAAAGTCGAGGAGTCCGTTTTCCTCCATCGAAAGCATGGTCTCGTAACTCTCACGGTTGATCAATTTTACCGGCAAAGGAAAGGACCCATCCACGGCAGCTTCGTCGACCACATCGCGAAGGACCGCAAGCAGGGATCGTTGATCGGATGTGTCCTTGCGGAGTTCCACCGCATACAGCCTGTCGCCGAGCGTTTCCTTCAGGGCCTCGAGCGAAACATCGACCGGATCAGGTTGCGGCACTTTCGCCGTGGGCACCTGTGCCCCGAGAACATTCTCGAGCCTTTCCAGAAACGCCTGACGACCGGAAGGCAGTTCCATCCTGCCGTCCTCGGTCGGACTATCCAAGACCGCGTCGGAAAGTCCTTGTTTCGCGTCGAGCAGATACAGCATCCGGTGCTCGATCGTGTTTTCCGCTACGAGGTTAATCACGCTGACGACCCTCTTCTGGTGCTTCCTCCAGGCTCGCGCAATCCGTTGTTCAAGCCTTGCCGGATTCCAGGGTAGGTCGAGATTGATGACGGCATTTGCGACCTGCAGGTTCAGACCGACGCCACCGCTCTCGGAAGAAAGAAAGACCCGGCAATCGGGGTCCTCCCTGAACCGAATGATCTCCCTTCGACGCTTGTCCTGCAGAACGTCTCCCACGTGCCATGCAAATTCGATTCCCGCGTCGTCAAGCCGATCCTGAGCAAGGCTCAACATGCGGACCCATTCAGAGAAAACGATGACTTTCGTATCGGGATCAGCGAGCAGATCATCGAGTATCCGCTCCAGTTCCTCGAGTTTTGGGCTGGCCCGTTCCTTTTCGTCAAGAATGTAGGCCGTGTCGCACAGCATCCTCATGCACGCGAGCCCCATTTGCAGCCTCTTGAATTCGGCTTCCGTCAGATGCCGTCGCCGGGCGATTTGTGCCAGCCTGGCAACGATGTACTCGTAGTCAGCGTAGCGCTCCTTCTGAACGTCGGTCATGGGCAAGAAAAAGTTGTTGACGGTTCTCTCCGGTAGATCGTCTTCGATGTCCGACTTGCGACGGCGGAGCATCACTTGACCCAGACGCTCGTGCAATTCGTCGAGGTTCTTGAGCGAATCCGGTCGGCCACGGTCATCGAGGGCGAAATAACGGCGGTTGAACCTGAAAAGTGGCCCGAGGAGTTCCGGGTCAAGGTACTGTACGATTGAATAAATCTCTTCGATGCGGTTCTCGAGGGGCGTACCGGTCAGGACGAACGCATATGGGCTATCGAGTCTCTTGACCGCATCGGCGGTCTTCGTTCGCCAGTTCTTGATCCTTTGCGCTTCGTCGAGAATGACGAGATCTGGTTTCAAGTGACGACCGATGTGTTCGACATCGGATCGGATTTGTTCGTAGTTCGTAATCGAATAGAACTCCGGATTCCGGTATTGCTCGATTCGACGATGCATGGGCCCGAAGACGACACGGCAACGCCTGTCGGTTGCGTTCCGGATCTGCTCCTCCCATTCCGCCTTCAGTGACGCAGGGCATACGACCAGGACCCGGCTCACGGAGTCCAGTCGTGACAAAAGCTCGGTAGCGGCGAGGGCCTGAACAGTCTTCCCGAGGCCCATATCGTCCGCAAGCAGTGCGCGTTCACCGAGGCGCAAGTGCAACATGCCCTCGACCTGATAGGGGAAAAGGGGATATTTCAGGACATTGGTGTCAAGGCGGCGTGCCGCGATATCCTCCTGAACCGTCTTTCTCCGTTGAACCCTTTGTTGGCTTCTATGTCGTTGATTTATCCAGCCTTCGAGGAGTCTCGAAATCCTGATGTGGCTCGGGTGTGTGGACTTCAGCTGATGCAGCCTGTGATAAGTGTCTGCAACCGGTTCGTCCCTGAGGGAAGCGACCAACCGTTCAATTTCCGTATCAAGTCCACCGGGAATATGTGCGTCCGGTGCCTCCATGGTCGGCAATCCGTCGCGGTCGTCGGCAAGGTAGATTTCAATTCGTTGCGAGCCAGAATTCGAAACTTGGTCAACCGCATGTCCAGCGGCCCCTCTCAATCCATGCAGTACGCCTTCCACGTGTTTGCAGGTCCCGAGGCCGGACACGCTGAAGTCCTTGCACGTCAACTATTCCGCAGTTCCTTTAGGTCGCGAATTTCAACAAAATAGGAGGATCCGGACGTTGAGGCGACCTCGAACGTCCCGAATTGCCCAAACTCCGGTTCAAGGTTGCTGAACTCACCGACATCCGTGATCCCTCTCCAGCGCCTTCGTTCGATTTCGTCTTCATCACTTGTTTTCCAACCCAGGAATTTCGGGGCCTTCAGTTTCGTGCGCCTGGCCGCAGGAGTCGGTTTTTTGTCGTGAGTGTTCATCTCGAATTCTCGTCGTAGCCTCATGAGGATTTCGAAGAGAGGATGGCCGCGCTTTCTGGCGGCAAGTCCAAGGCTTCAAGGAACCACGCGACGAATGAAAGTTGCACGTCAAACGGGTAGTGGAGCATTGCCCCCCATTTCCAAGTCTCGTACCGGAACTCCGGTTTCGGGTTCAAGGCCGACCTGATCCGCAGCGATTCTGCAGAGTGTTTCTTGGCGAATTCCTTGTCACCGCGGCCCCAGGTTCACTCGGCGTAGCTGCCAGATTTCGCCATCACGCAGCCTTCAACGAAATCCGCAAGCGGAAAAATACGCGGAACGGCCCAGGAGTACCGATCCCATTTCTATGGATGGCATGAGGGACCGAGGGCTTGCATCGGGATTGGCAACGTCGCAACCGATTCGAACATCCTTGTTGGAAAAAAAGAGCATAGACGATGGTCGACCTCTTTCCGATTGTGGCAGCGATCGGATCGAGAATGAAGTTGCTTTCTCGGGATGCCGGACTTGAAGGGCCACGCACTCAAGGTCAAGCCGACAAAAAGAGTTGATCGGAGTGAATGATCTGGACATGTCGAGGGATCGGGGCCGTGCTTTCGGGGACACAGAGAATGATGCCCGCTGCGGGCATCTGGATGAATGACACGGTGGTCCGGCGGACCGTCCGCGGCCGGAGCTGCTGGCGGCGCGGGCCTCGCACACGCCAGGCGTTACATGTGCGCAAACAGGACCGTTATCAGTGGACCAGCCGAACAAAGAACGATGTCCCTATCGAGGATACCCTTCCGGGCGACCCGGGTCCGGTGCTCGAGTTTTTTGGCGTTAAAGTCTCAGGGGGACGTTTTCCGGATCATAGGGGGAATGGAGTAACTGGACGGACTGCTTGACGATGACTGAACCGAGATCGGAGATTCCCGGCACCAAACTTTCGGAACAATTGTTGTTGACAGAATCGAGCCCGGCAAAGTTGAAACGGCGTATCCGATATCCGATGGCCACGGCGAGAACGGCACTTGGGTAAGTGGCAAACACGACCACGCCGATTCGCGAGTGCCTGTTGCGATCGGAACAGGACACTGGTCGACCAAAACCGCCTAGATCGGCGAAGCGGTCTGGGTCGAGCAGCGGATCGTATTGGTGGACGGGCAGCATTTAGTCGCAAGGTTCCGTGCGGACAACTGGCTCTTGTATTCCAAGGGCACTGTTGAAGTATGGCGGAGTGTCGAGCCCGAAATCGTTTCCGCTATATAAACTGGATCAGTGCGCGCGGGTTCGATGAACCTTGCTATGCACCGCCGCTGCGGATGCGATTGTGCTGCTGGAACGGTGTTGTGATAAAGACAATAAGCGGCCGACACATTGTGTTGCGCGAAGAAAGGTTGCGAAGCGATGACGAGCGTACGGTAAGCCGGGTGATCACGCGTTGGTGCCAGCAACGGGGCGGAGGGGCAGAAGATACGATTGAGGACTGTGAATTCAGGATTGCGAAGAAGCGACCCCGGCCCATGCCCACGAAGCCATAGGCGAATCCCTTGACAGTATGCACGGTTGCCAACGATAGCCCTTTCCCAAGGCATCGCGATCGGGACAGTCGTGGTCGTTGACCGCTAGCAATGGACGCCGAGCCTGCAAAACGGCAGGCCAGCGTCACTTGGTTGATATTCCGCGACCGAAGAACCGAAATCGCAATACGAAGGCCATGAACGGACTACTCCTGGCCCCGAATTTTCCTGGATCCGTCTCGGCAGCGGTCTTGATGACGGCGGCGGACAAGAAGCGCGTGGATTTGGCTATTGTCTGCGGTTTGGCTGATAGGGTGTGACCTGGTCCTGACTGCTTCATCCTAGGCTGTGGACTCAAGTCAATCCGCGTCATGCCGGCAAGCATGATGCAGTCGGCGATTCAAGTGCGATTGCAAAGGTTTGGCGTTTCTTGGCACAGTTTCGCTCTCTGGGCGCCGAAAACGCCGGCTGTGCACTTCGCACACTCGATGCCCGGCGTCTGCTGCAGACGCTTTAGGTCAAGCGGACCGACTACGACAAAACCCATTGCAGCCAGTGTGGCATGGCCTTTCCCAATTGAAATGAGGCCGGCGTCCTCAATTCGATCGGGTTCCGCCTCGACCTTTTGCCTGCCTCCGAAATGATGGCCTGTCCACCCAATGCCGAGGCAGCGCGTATCTTTCTGGGTCCCTCCGCATCATTGGGACCGACGGGCACCGAACGCGCCCACCCAGTTCCCGGTATCGAAAACACCCCAAGCTTCCTCATGGCTGGAACCGGCCAGCACGCCCTCGATTCGGTCGACACCGGCCGAACCCCCACCGAAACGGCCTCTGGCCAGTTGCATTTCGTTCCACGCAGACGATCCAATGCTGGATCCGGCGATGATGATCTGAGCAGTAATCCTCGGGTCGGTCAGGTTGGGAATTGTGAGCGATGCGGTGCCCGAATGCTGAGTGTAGGTCCGAGCGGAGGCCGCTTCGGCAAGGCCGGTCCACGTGGCACTGCCGCTACCGCTGGGGTTCCTGCCCGTAGCGTCGGCCAGCATCCCGGCGGTGGCCGCGGCGAAGCTGCCAGAGAATGTATTTCCATCAACCGTCCCGCGGATCGGTCCGTCGGCCGCACTGACAAAGGCGTATCCAGACTAGCCCCAGAAGCCCCAGGTCTTGGCGTTCGGGAAGCGGTTGAACTTGATATCCGCCGTTTCGAGGGCATTCGTCAGGTTCGCTGTAGCAACTTGGGTGTCAAAACCGGCGCGGTATCCAAGAGTGACCTGCGTGAGCGTTACGCCAACATTGGTGGGGAGATCGTTCAGGTCGATGGTCCCGGACTGCCGCCCGAATTGGGTGCTGGCACTCCAGTAGCAGCGGGTTCCGGAACAGCGGTAGTTTTGGACCAGGCGGCCACTCAAGGTCTGGCCCCCTATAGACAGCGAATAGGGGCTATATGTTCGGGGAATAATGAGCGTGTCCGCAAGGTTGACGATGCGCTCCAGGCGCATGATGCGCGGGTCCGCGTTCAATCGGTCCACTTCTGCGGGGCTCAATCCAGGATTGCCTCCGCTGCCACCACAAGCGGCGAGAAGACTTCCTGCCGACATAGCGGCGAGGGATCGGACTACGCTTACAGTTCGTTTCATCGAAGAATCTCCTGGATTGATTTCGGGGTCGCCACCTGTCTCGGATGCTCGGCGTGGCGGCGCGGCCCTGAAGCTGGGTGTACGAAAACTTCCGGAATGCCTATCTGTCCGGAAGGCGATGCAGGATCTGAATGTCCAATTTGGCCATTTGCCTGTCTCCGTTGTCGTTTGCGCCGTCCAGTTGCTGGTGATGCGCGGCCATGTCACCTAGTGGCTGAACTGGTCACGTCCAAAATGGACAGGACCGCGATCCAGGCCGCCTTCATCGCATCACGCGATCAGACGCTGGCTTCCGCGTCTTGAACGATTTGGTGGTTTCGACGGACGCGCCTCCGGCAGGGCGTAGTCAAAGCGCAGTCTCTCGCCATGTCGCGTATGGTCAAAGCCTAGGACAGCAGTTGGAAGCGCCTGGGGTGAGAAGTCGCTGCTATGGGTCTGACCGGAGGGCGCATCGCCAGGCCGCTGGGCCGCCGGACCTTATTGTACCACCGGGGATCCCGGGCTACGTCAAGCGCATTGTCGAATCCTTCCTCGCACACAACACGGAACACATCGTCTCCGGCATCTTTCCGCCAGCAAGCGTGCCGCAACGAACCCTCGCGCAAACCGAAAGGCCATGCCGGAGGCGAACCGTTGGCGGGAACCGTAATTGAGTGCGGAACCCGTTTTCAACACCAAAGAATGGGTTTTTTCAGGTAGGTAAGTGCCTCACGAAACTAGCAAATTGCTAGTTTCGTGAGAGCCCCATGGCTTCGCCGCTGCTAGGCATGCGACGTGGCGCCGACGACGCCCTAGTCCTGCCCGCCTTCGAACAAATCGGAAGCCCGGAGCCTCAGACGAACACCGACCCGCAAGCACGCCAGCCCTGTGCCGATCGCGCCAAGGCGCGAACGGCCGCCTAAAGTCTGTTATCCGACGCTCGCACGGGCGATCGATTCCCACTACGCCGGATCAAGGATTTCCCGCATCGCGGCCTTTTCGACAAACGCGGAGCGGGTCATGCCGCGCGTGTGCGCAGCCTCGTCGAGCGTGTCAAGGAATCCCTTCTGAAGGCTCAAGTTCACACGCACGACCCTCCTCCGGTCACCAACAAACGGAATCATCATGAGAACGGCGCCCTCGGCGAGAGACTCAGCGGCCTGCTCGCGAACGACTTCAATGCCAAGTGGGGTCACCAGCTTTCTGTCCTCGAAGAACAGGCTCAACGCCTCGATGGCATTGGGAACGATCTCCTCGACGGTGTCAGCGGCCGAAAAGCACCCGGGTACCTCGGGAAACCGGATTCCGTAGGCGCTGTCGGGATCTTTGTCGATGATTGCGATGAAGTGCATGGGGACTCCTCAAATCCAGCCGACCTGTCTTGCGATGCTCCGTGCGGTGCCGACCGGAAGGTCTTTTTTCGGATGGGGCACAACCACAGTGATAGCCCCGCACCTGAATTTGTGGTGCGACCCCTTGACGCTTACCAGCTTGAACCCTTCGGCCTTGAGCCGTTTGACGATATCCCGGCTGTTTGTCAGCATGCGCAAATATATACACAAATTTCAGTTGGCGCAATTTTTTGATCCGGGTTTATCGATCCTGATGCTGAGTTGGCCCGGCAGATTGCAGCGGCGTACGTGTTCGCGATTGAACCCGACTGAAACCGCGGCTGGAAGTCCAGTTGGCGCTGAATTGCGTCAAGGACGTCGGGTTGCCGCACCAAGGCCTTCCCAGGTCCGGTCGGTCGGTCGAGTCGCACTCCTATCGGTCGCGTGTGCCCCACGCTCCCGAGTGAAGGGACAACGGCCGGAATAAGATCTCTCGACCGCCGACCTATGATCGCCTCGGAATCGGAATATGCGGTCCCCTATGACCCTGTGGGTTCCGAAAGGTGATTCCGATTATTCCGGCAATTTTCATCAGGACTGGAGTTTGAGATCCAGGCCGGTCAGGGCCGTAAGCCGGACTGATCCGATTTCTCATCATGGCCGGCTCAAAGGCGGTTTCACGGTTTGTCGTGGGCTTCGTTGGACGGTTACGGGACTTGGGAAGCAGATCATGGCAGATCTCTGTCCCACGGAATCACATGGCCCAATGCCGCCGCAACGTCGTTTTTCCGGGCAACGAGCGTCGCGAAACTGAGCCCGCCGGATCGAAGGGAAACACATGGCGCCGTAGCGACATGCCAAGGATCGGTGCCCCGCAAATAGCCAGCCTGCAGTATAACCGCGAACTCCGGGGCAAGCGTCCTGTTTGGAAGAATCCAATCGATGCCCGCCATCGCCGTTTCCTGGAAGCCCAGGTTTTCGCGGGCGAACGCCGCCCGCAACTCGACTTCAAGCCAGTTTGAGGACATCACGCGGAAAAACCTGTCCAGATGGCGCGAATACACAGCCGCACCGGGTCCGTCGAAGACAATGGCCTTCAACACCAAGGTGTCGGCATAGGCGACGCTCATTCGCCGCAATCGCAAAGAAACCGCGCCAGCGCTCGATTCCTCCGTTCTACAGACCGGCGAGACCGTTTCGGAAGCGCCGGGCGCACGAGAACACTTTTGTGTTCAAGGTTCGCCAGCCGTTCTTCGAGCGTCGGTGTCACAGACCGTCTGGTCGCTCGAATTTCCACCACCGGTTCGTACCGACAGGACACATTAGCGGTCCTGCCCTCGCGTTCGCGTCGGGTGACTTCCGAAAACCGCACCTTTGCGTCGTAGATCAAGTAATTTTGCCATGGCCCAGCTATGACGGGTCGGACCGGTCATGACGACGGCAATCAGCCGCAAGAACGCTCAAGGTGCCCGGCATGGTGGATCCGGCTCGTTCACCAATGGAAATTCCCGAACCCGGCAGACGGCCGACGAGCGCGTTCAGCCGCCGAAAGCGGCGATCACGGCATCGACGCTGGTAACCGTGGCCACATTCTGCATCGCATAGTCGATCGAAGCTCGATGCCATTCGGCATTCATGGTGGCGCAGGCATCCTCGGGCAGGATCACGCGAAACCCCTTGTCGGCAGCCGTCCGGGCCGTGTGCTCGACGCTCATGTTGGTCCAGGCCCCGGTGTTGATCAGCGTGTCGATCCCCGCGCCCCGCAGGTAGGTTTCCAGACGCCCGCTTTCCCAGGCGCTCATGGTCATCTTCTCGACCGTCAGATCCGCCGCTTCCGGCTCAAGGCCGGCAACCGGGGCCGCCCCCCAACTGCCCCGCACCAGCGCATTCGCCTCGATCACCCCCCGGAACAGCGGAGAATTCCGGGTCATTGCCGGATGCCCCGGCTCGCAGACGAACCAGACGTGAATGACCAGCACCCCCCGCTGCCTCGCGGCGATCGCGAGGCGGCGGGCGTTGGCGACGGCGTTCTGGTCGCGGGCGTGGTCGGGCGCCCCGCTCGCCGCGAATGCGCCGCCATCGATGATCACGTCGTTCTGCATGTCCTGGATGATGAGCGCCGTACGAGACGGTTCGATTCCGAGCGCGTCGGCACCGGCACGGGTCGCCGCCGGCTGCGCGGCCTCCATGAAGGGTTCGCGGCGGGGACGGGCCTTCGTCGTGAGTGCATAGAGGGATGTGGTGGCGCAAACGAACAGCCGGTCCCAGGCCTCGCCGCCCCAATGGAGGTTGGCTGACTGCTCCGGGATACCGATCTCGCCCAGATGGGTGCCGTCGAAACTGTAGACCCAGATGCCGCCCGGCGCAGTCACCCAGACATTGCCGGCCGTGTCCGCCTTCATTCCGTCCGGAAGGCCGGGCCGGGCGCTGTCCCGGATTCCGGTCGCGAAGATGCGGGCGTTGACCAGGCGCCCGTCGTCGGCGACGTCGAACAGGCGGATATTCGCCTGCATCGTGTCATTGACCCACATGAAGCGCTCACAAGGGCTGAAACAGAGGCCGTTCGGCTGGGTGAACATGTAGCGGTCGCTGACCAGCTGCGGTTCGTCGCCCGGGCCGGGGGCCCGCGGCGGCCGGGTGGCCCCCCGGGATAACAGCGGGACACGGGGCGGGCCGCCGCAAATGTGCAAACGCCCCAAAGTGGGGTACGGTAAATTTACCCCAATTAACCCGCACACACGGCCTAAAACCGCGCCGTTGGGGGTGGGTTAAATTTTCGGGGCCGCTCCCCTGGGGGGGTGCGCCCCGGGGCGGGGGCCCGGGCGGCAGCCGGTAGACCCCCTGGAATCCCTGCTGCACAGGGCGCGGCACTCCGAAATGCTCCATCCGCCCATAGGTGGGATCCGTAAAGTAGACCGAACCGTCCGAGCGGACGCAGATGTCATTGGGCGAATTGAGTTCCTTTCCTTCGAAGCGGGAGCAGAGCACCTCCCTCCGCCCGTCCGGAGTGAACCGTGCCACCGAGCTGGTGGCGTGTTCGCAGACGAGGAGGTTGTGGGCCCGGTCATAGGTCATGCCGTTGCCCTTGTTGGACGGGCGCATGGCTTCGCTGACCCGGCCGTCGGGGGTCCAGCGCCGCCGAACGTCCCCAGGCATGTCGGAAAACAGGAGATGCTGGTCCACCGGATGCCAGATCGGCCCCTCCGTGAACGTGAAGCCGGTTCCGAGTTGGTCCACATCCGCATTGATGTCCACGAGGTCGTGGAACCTCGGATCATGGGCGCGGTGGCGCTGGGACATGCCGTCGTCTCCCCAGAATCCGGTCAGGCCGGGAACCACTGCCGGGCGGGCAGGGTCTCGGTCACCGGCCCCGGAACTGTCATGCCAAGACGGCCGACGATCTGGCCACTGACGATCTTCGCCGGCCGGTCGTGGACGGGCAGCAGGAAGTCATGGCTGTTGAGCAGTTTCTTGATGGCGCCCTTTTCACCCCGCTTGGATCCGGCATGGTTGCCGGTTACCCGCGGTTCCATCCAGTTGTTGGTGTGGACCTGGTTCACGATCTGGTCGTTGAAGTCATAGATGACATCGCCACAGATGCAGGCGCTGCCCTCCTCGGTCTCCACGATCACATTCATCGACCCCTCGGTGTGGGCATAGGCCGCCTCGCAGCGGACCCCGGGGATGATCTCCTCGCCGCCCGAAATCTCCAGGTCCAGGAAACGGATCGCCTCCGGTTCGTAGATTCGTTCCACGAGATGCAGGATGTCGGGCTTCGGATATTGCGGATACATGATTCCCGAGACCGAGAACTCCATTTCACGGCGGTTGAGCACCACCGTCGTGTTCATCGGGAAGCGATCGTCCTTGCCGGCATGGTCGATGTGGAGATGAGTGTGCATGATGTAGCGAATGTCGCCCGGCCGCAGCCCGTGACGGGCCAGCTGGTTCTCCACCATGTTCTCATGGAACTGAAGGCCGCGCATGCCCAGGCTCTCCATGATCGCATTGTCGCGGTAGCCTGTATCGACCAGCACCGGATAGGTCCCGCCGAGGATCAGGAAACCATAGACCGGGACCCTGCGTACCCGTCCGCATTCATGTCCCAGAACCAGAAAACTGGCCTCCAGTTCGATGTCCCCGTAATCCAGAATGTGAATCGTCAGTGGCATTGACAGTCTCCCTTGTTCCGGGCGCCTCCCCTCCCCGTCTTCCTGGGCCGGCGTCCCTCCGACCCGGGCATGTCCGCCCGGCACTTGCCTTCGTTCCGTTTCCCGCGCCGGTCAGATCCCGTAGACGCGCCGCGCCGTTCCACTGAAGACCTGCGCCTGCCCTGCGTCGTCGAGGACGGCGGCCACCGCCTCCCGGAAGGCAGAGACAAGTTCGGCAAGTCCGGTCCAGAGCCTTTCGATCGGGAAGTTCGAGCCGAACATGCACCGCTCCGCCCCGAAGAGGCCGAGGGTCGTCCGGGTGATTTCGGCGATGTGTTCCGGGTCGTTCCGATGGATAAACGTGCCGAGGCCGGAGAGCTTGACGCGGACGTTGGGACAGGCGGCAAGGCGTTCGAGCCCCGCCCGCCATGCCGCCAGGCCGGCCGTCGAGCGATCCTCGGGCATGCCGGCATGCGGCAGGACAAAGGTAACGTCCGGGCAGGCGGTCGCCAGGCGGCGGCCGCCCTCCATCTGGCCGGAGAAGAGCTGAAGTTCGAAACTCCATCCGTATTTGGCAAAGGTTGCGATGTTGGCCTGGACGGCGCTGTCCTCGGAAAGATCCGGGCGGTCGGCGAAACGCCAGTCCGGGTTGCTGTGCCAGTGGAACTGCTGCCGGATTCCTCGAACCAGCGGGAACCCGGCCAGGCGGTCGAGCTGGCTTCGGGTGCGACTCGCGCAGGCGCCGGTGACGTCCGCATATCCCACGATCGCATGGGGCCAGCCCGTTCGGGCCGCGGTTTCCGAGACCCACGCCACCTCGTCGACATAACGGTCCGGCGGCCAGTTGGTCTGAACATAGACGGATTTTCCGATCCCGGTCTCGTGGATGTCGTCGAGATACTCCTCGATCGGATAGTCTCGCCGGATCGGCGCATAGGGGCCGAAGATCCGCGGCTGTTCGGGACCGGAGAGCCAGGGCAGGTCCGCCTGCCGCCAGATGTGATGATGCGCATCGACGATCACGACCAGGCCCTGTCCAGAAAATGGCGGGCCATCGCCTCGGTCGAACTGCCGTCTCCGAAGACGTCGATCCAGGGCCGGGCCAGGGCCAGGGCCCCGGTCTCCGGGCTGAAGTCGGGGTCTGCAGCCAGCGGCGACAGCCAGACCAGCCGCCAGGCGATGCGGGAGAGTTGACGCACGGCCTCGGTCATGGGTGCCGGGTCGCCGCGTTCGAGCCCGTCCGAGAGAATGACCAGGATGGCCCCCCGGGCAAGTCCGGCGAGACGCGGGGTCGACAGGAACAGGGTCAGGGCTTCGCCGATCCGCGTTCCGCCGTCAATGTCGGCAACAAGGCCGCTGATTCGTTCCAGGGCCCGTTCCCGGTCGCGTTGGTCAAGGGCCGGGGTGACGCGGGTCAGCCGGGTTCCGAAGGTGAAGATCTCGGCTTTCGGGGCGACGCGCCGGAGCGCGTGCGCGAAGCGCATCGCGGAATCCGTATGCGCCTTCATTGAACCGGAAACATCGACCATGAGGACGATTCGGCGCTGCCGATAGCGACGCCGTTTGAGGGACAGGGTGAGGGCCTCGCCCCCCCGCCGCACTGCCTCCCGGAGCGTCCGCTGCCGGTCCGGCACCCCGCGCGCCGCGGACCGGAACCGGAAGGACGCCCGGCGAGGGAGGACGGTCGGGGCCCTGCGGACGAAACGGTCGAGGACGGAATCCTCTCTGGCCGGAAAGGCCCGGTGCCCAAGGCGTTCCTCGGCCGCGGCCTGTTGCCCCGTGGGTTCCTGTTCCCCCAGTTCGACGTCGGCCTCCCGGCCCCGATCAACGTGCCAGGCCGTTGTGTCCTCGTCGTCGGCGCGGGCGGAGTCCGGGTCGGCTTCGGCCGGGGCCGCGATCGCTCTCCCCAGGAAGTGGGCGTCAAAGAGCTGATCAAACAGCGTCTCGCGGTCCCTGGGGATGGCGAATAGAGCCCGCGCCGCCCGGCGGACATCGCCGATGTGACGCGGCCCGAGGAGCGCCACCGCCTCCACGAATCCGATGGTCTGGTCGGGCGCGGCCAGGAAGCCGTTGGCCCTGAGCAGTGACGGAAACCCCACCAGCGGCCGGATGGCGGCGGGGACGGTCATGCTGCCATCGCCGGCAACACGCGGTCCAGCTGCGGGTCCAGATAGGCCTGGTCGTCCATGTCCTTGATCGCAACGCCGATTGCACGGCGGAAGGCATCGGGCCAGGGCATGCCCTGGGACCGAAGCAGCGTCGCCGCCTCGGCCCATTCCACCGTCTCGGAGATGCCGGGCGGCTTGACCAGCGGTTCCGCACGCATCCGGGTCACGGAAGCCACGACGGCGCGGGCCGTCTCATGGGCTACGGTGCTGGCCCTGGCCATGACGATCCGGGCCTCGAGTTCGGCATCGGGATAGTCGATCCAGTGGTAGACGCAACGCCGACGGAGCGCCTCATGCAGTTCGCGGGTCCGGTTCGAGGTCAGGACCACCACCGGATGCACCGCGGCCCGCACCGTGCCCGTTTCCGGGATCGAAATCGTGAAGTCAGAGAGATACTCCAGCAGGAAAGCCTCGAACTCATGATCCGACCGGTCGATCTCGTCGACCAGGAGCAGGCTTGCTGCCGGGTCCCTGAGCGAATCAAGGAGCGGCCGCGACATCAGGAACTCATCGCCATAGAGATTGACCCAGGCCTCCCCGGCCTGGCGGATCGCAAGCATCTGGCGTGGGAAATTCCATTCGTAAAGCGCCACTGACGCGTCGATTCCTTCGTAGCATTGAAGGCGGATCACGCGCCGGGTAAGGACCGCGCCGATGGCCTTGGCGGCCTCGGTTTTTCCGACACCGGGGACGCCCTCAAGGAGGAGCGGTTTTCCAAGCGCCAGCGCCAGGTAGGCCGCCACCGCCAGATCCTCTCCGGCGAGATACTGGGCGCCCTCCAGTGCCCGGCGCAATTCGTCCGGACTGGCAATGCCGTCGATGACGCCCCGGACCGCCATCAGCGCCCCGTCGCCATCCAGGCCGGCCGGGTGCCATGGCCGTCGCCGTGCCCGTTGCCCGCGCCATCCCCGGACCCGGTCCTAGGCTCGGCGCCGTTCGGGTTTCCTGTCCCGCCGAAATTGCCTCCGCTCCAGCCGCCGGGGCGCGCGCCTCCCAGTTCCCGGAGCCCCCGCAGAATCCGTTCGGGCGTGATCGGAAGAGTGTCGCAACGGACGCCAACGGCGTTGTAGATGGCGTTGGCGACCGCCGGCAGGACGGGATTGGCGCACATCTCGCCGGGTCCTTTCCCGCCATAGGGCGCATCTGGCGCAGGACGTTCGAGTACCGCCACGTGATGGTCAGGAATGTCGCCGGGACCCGGCATCACGTAGCTGTTGAAATCCAGCGGTGCGGGATCCCGCTCCGGATAGACGGGCTCGGTGGTCTCGAACAGTGCATGGGAAAGGCCCATCCATGCGCCGCCGATCAACTGTTGTTCCACAAGCCGGGGATTGAGCGCACGCCCCACCTCATAGGCGGAATGAATGGACTGGACCGTCACTTCGCCGGTCTCGTCGTCAACTTCAAGATCGACGACGAGGGCCGCATGCGCGAAGCAGGTGACCGGCGACATCTCACCGGTCTCGGGGTCCGCGTCCGACGGAGGCACCAGGAAGATGCCACGGCCAGCCAGGGTGCGCCCCTGGCGGAACTGTGCCGCGATTGCCGTGTCGGCAACGGTGATGGCACGCGACGGTGCGCCCCGGACGTGAATGTTGCCGGACCCGTCAGTGACGAGATCCGCCGCGTCCACTTCCATTTCCTCGGCGGCGGCTTCCAGGAGCTGGGCCCGCGCTTCCGTCGCTGCCCGGATCACCGCGTTGCCCACCCGGTGCGTTCCACGGGACGCGAAGCTGCCCATGCAATGCGGTCCGGTGTCGCTGTCGGCGGTGTCCACGTGGACATCGGACACCGAGACGCCAAGAGCCTCGGCTGCGATCTGCCGGGTCACGGACTTCATGCCCTGTCCGAGATCGATCGACGACAGGGTGACCATGAACTTTCCGTCCGGCGTTGCATGGACCAGCGCCTGGGACGGATCCCCGCCCAGATTCATGCCGATCGGATAGTTGACGCAGGCAAATCCGCGCCCCTTGTGGATGGCCATGGTCAGCGCCTCCGTGTTCCGGCGAGAAACCGCGACCGCCGGAGCCGCGCCGCCAGCATCGAGTCGCCCGCGGCCGGGGTGGCCGGCGTGGCCGGGGCCGTCGGAGTCGCGGGGGCGGCCGGGCTCGAAGCGGCCGTCGACGGCGCGATCGGCGGCTGATGCGGGACCGGACCGGTGGCCGGAGACGGCGCCGCCGGGAGGGGCGGAACGACGAACGATTCCAGGTCAGGGCCGGAGCCGGGCCCCATGTCCATGCGCTGCGGCGGGGCCGCAGCCACGTCGGAACCCCTGATTGTGCCTTCGGGAAGCCGGCCGCGCGGACCGCTGCCAGCCAGCGGCTCCGCCGGAAGAGCCCGGCGGCGGCGCTCGCCGATGCGGCCCTCGCCGTCCGTGGCGGTCTCCGGAACGGACGCCCGGGCGCCGCCGCCGCCGCTCAGGCTTGACTGGGAAAGGGCCGTACCGTCGAGCGGCCACCCTGCCTTTTCCGCCGCCACCTGACAGCATTCGATGAGAGCGGTGTTCTTGGCCAGGCGGCGGTGCGCCTTCATGTCGCCGTCACGATAGGCATTGAGAATCCGGAACGCGACCGGATCCAAGCCCGCTGCTTCGGCCGCGCGGTCCATCTGGCACTCGATGGCGAAATCGACCCCGGTGATGCCGAAACCCCGCATCGCGGTCGCCGGGGTGCGGTTGGTGAAGACGCAGTACACGTTCGCGGCAACATTGGGGATGGTGTAGGGGCCAGGCAGGTGGCCCACGGCCTTGACCACGGCGTAGGACGACAACCGCGTGTAGGCGCCAGCGTCGAAATAACCCGTGAACCGGCGGGCGATGATCCGCCCGTCACGATCCAGCCCGTCGCGGATGTCCCACATCTCGGCACCCCGGGGCGCCCCCACCTGCATCTCCTCTTCACGATCCCACATGAACTTGACCGGCCGGCCGGTGAGCTGGGCGCCAAGCACGGACATCGGCTCCACCACGCTGTCCACCTTGCCACCGAAACCGCCGCCGACGGTGCCGCCGATGAAGTGCAGTTTCGCCGAAGGAAGGTCGAGCAGTTTGGCGGTCGTGGCCAGCGAGAAGAACAGGGCCTGGGTTGATGTATGGCACGTGAAACGGTCATTCGATTCCGGGACCGCGATGGCCCCGCAGGTCTCCATCGGCGCCTGCTCGATCGGCGACATCCGGTACCGGCCCTCGACAATCCGCTCGGCCCCCTGGAATGCCCGGTCCACATCGCCGAAGCGCAGCTTCTGGTGGTCGTACCTGTCGTGATAGTCGAAGCTGTTGTTCGGATATTCCGAATTCACGATCGGCGCATCCGGCGCGAGCGCCGCCTCGACATCGAGCACATGCGGCAGAACGTCCCAGTCGACCCGCACCGCCCTGACGGCGGCACGGGCCGCCGCTTCGGTCTCGGCGATCACGGCGAGGACCGGCTCACCCCTGTAGCCGACCGTCTCCGGCGTGATCAGCGGTTCGTCGTCGCGGCCGAAGCCAAGCAGCGACAGGAGCGTGTTCAGGTTCTTCGGCACATCGCCGGACCGGACGATGCGCCGCACTCCGGGCATGGCCTCGGCGGCGCTGGCATCGATCGCGCGGACACGGGCGTGGTGATGGGGCGAACGCACGCAACGCATGTGGAGAAGGCCGTCGAAGAGATGATCGTCATAGAAACGCGACCGGCCGGTGACGTGGCCGAGGATGTCCTGGCGGATGGTCGGCCGGCCAATCTCCTTCAGGTCCTCCGGCCGTTCGTCGGCGAAGTATTCCTTGCGCATCTCGAAGGTGGTCATCGCGCCGCCCCTCCCCGCAAGTCCGCCGCCGCCGCCAGGATGGCGTCAATGATCGGCTCATAACCGGTGCAGCGGCAGAGATTCCCGGAAATCGCCTCCACCACCTCCTCGCGCGCCGGATCGGGATTCGCGTCGAGCAGGGCGCGGGCCGCCATCAGCATGCCGGGGGTGCAATAGCCGCACTGGGCAGCGAATCCTTCCATGAAGGCCTTCTGCAACGGATGCAGCCGTGGCCCGTCGGCCAGGCCCGCGGCCGTCTCAACGGACGCTCCGTCGACGCTCTCGGCCAGGGTGATGCAGGCGAGCCGCAGGGTCCCGTCCACCAGCACTGAACACCCGCCACAACCGCCCTGACCGCATCCGTATTTCGGCGACAGATCGCCAACACCCCGGCGAAGCACGTCGAGGAGGTTCTGGCCGCCATCAACGAAGATGGCAGTCTCGGCTCCGTTGAGACGGAACGTGACGGCGGTCTTCGTCATGGTCCCCTCACCCCTCCCGCGCCGAGCGAAGCAGCCGCGCAAGATGAACCGGCGCCACCGCCTGCCGGTACCAGGCGCTGGCGAGCGCGTCGTCGGCCGGCGCCAGGTCGTGCGCGAGGGTTTCGGCGGCCCGCGCGATGCGCGCGTCTTCGAGCCCGCCGCCCTCCAGGGCCGATTCCGCCGACTTGGCGCGGACAGGCGTCGGGCCCATGGCGCCAAAGGCGATGCGGACACCGGCGAGGCGGCCGGACCGGAACGGCAGCCGCACGGCGATCGCCATGACCGAAACCCCCTTGGGCCGGACCCGCGTGACCTTTCGGAACCGGAGCACGCCGGGCTCCGGACGCGGGACCGTGACCCCCGCCACAAGCGGCCCGGTCATGCGCCTCCTGGCAAAAAATGACTCCATCGGCGTCTCTTGACCATCGGCCGTGCGGACGCGGGCATCGAGTGCGAGGAGCGCCGTCGACAGATCGCCGTAGGGCGGCGGGGCGAACAGGTTGCCGCCGAGTGTCGCCATGTTGCGAATCGCCGGGCCGCCGACGGCAGTTGCGGCTTCCGCGAGGAACGCGGTTTCCCGGTGGCCGGCGATCGCTGCCATGGTGGCGCCGGCCCCGATGAAGACACCTCCGCCGTCCGGTTCGATTCTCAGAAGCGCCGGATCGCGGCTGCGGAGGATTCGGCTGAAGTCGCCGTCACCATAGTTGACGGCGCGCATGACGAGCGTGCCGCCGCCCATGTAGCAACTGCCGCCGGCACCGGCCCGGTTGCCGGAACCCGCACCCGCCATCGCCGACGACGCCGCAGCCAGCGTGTCGAAGGTCTCGACAGTGATCATGAAGGCGCCTCGGTATGCCCGATGTGGGTTCGAATGGCAGCAAAACCGGCCATGTAGATCTGCTCTCCGACCAGTTCCGCCATTTCCGCCTCCCGTCCCTTGGGGGTGTCGAAACGGCTTTCCCACTCCCAGAACGTCAGGTCACCGTCGGTGACCGGCACCAGCCGGACATGCGCAACGTAGTTGAAAAGCGGAACCGGTGTATCGAGGAGGCAGTAGCTGTACGCCTGCTCGAGGTCCGAGAGCGTCAGCAGCTGTTCACGGAGCTCGGAACCATCCTGGAGACGGAAACTCCGGACACAACCGACTTCATCGGAACCGCGGCGCCGTTCGATGTGGCTCGACGCGACGGCCGGATGCCAGCGGTCATGACCGTTGAAGTCGCGGACAACCGCCCACACCGCGTCGGCCGGGGCCTCAATGACGGTGCTGCGGAGAACCCGGACCATCCGACTGGGCCTAGCGCACGAAATGCCGTTTGAGCGCGTCGAACCCGGTCTGGAAGACGCCGGTGCCGATGTTCGACACCCACTCCGCCTCCACATCCGGCGCACAGGTGAACTCGGCCGACCATTCGATAAAGCAGCGATCACCATCGGTGATCGGCGTCAGCCGGAGCGTCGCCACGTAGTCCTCGATGGGCATCGGGCTTTCGAGAATGCCGTAGGTGCAGAACATGTCGTAGTCGGAGAGGCCGAGGAGCTGTTCACGGATGACGTCGCCGTTCTGCAGGTGGAAATGCCGGATGCATCCGACCTTGTCGGCGGGCAATGCGTCCTCGATGCGGCTGTCGCGGATGCGCGGATGCCAGCCGGGCAGGCCGTTGAAGTCGCGAACCCGTTCCCAGACCCGCGCGGCCGGGGCGCCGATAACCGACGAAATATAGACCCGGGCCATCTAGGGAACTCCCGCCGTGCCATCGCCGTCATCGGACCCGGGATCCGGGCTGCCTTCGGAGCCGGGGTCCCCGCCCCTGTCCCGACGCCGGTCTTCCGCGGCCCGCCGCTGTTCGCCCTGGACGCGGCTGAGATCAGAGGCCTCACGAAGCAGACTCTGGCGGGACAACGTGGAGCCGTCGATTCCGACATCCGAGAGCAGGCTGTCCACCATGGGTGCCTGCACACGGTAGCGAAGCGCCGAATTGATCACCTCGTCGGTGGGGCTTCCGGGCGCCGAACCGGAACCGCCCCGCTCTCCGGCGATGCCGCCAAGTTCGACGATGCGGATGTCGTTGATCTTTTCCAGGGGCCGGGTGGAAGCAGCCACGATGCCTTCGACATGTTCGAGAAGCTTGCGGCGGAACAGGGAATGCCGGGCTTCGTCAGTAAGGACATTTTCAGCCTCGTTGATCAGCCGCTGGGCTTCCGCCTCGACGGTGGCTCGGATGCGTTCGGCTTCGGCCGCGATGCGCGTTTCCGCCGCCGCCTTTTCGGCAATCACTACATCCACCTGGCGTCGGCGTCCGGCCTCTTCGGCAGCCCGGGCCGTCTCCACCTTCTCGGCGGCTTCTGCGGCGAGCGCCTTTGCGCTCTCCGCCTCGACGGCGGCGGCGCTCTCTTCGAGCGACGTGCGGAAAACCGCAATCGCCTTCTCCATCGCCGCCTGCTCGACCTGCCGCTCGCGTTCGATTTCCAGCGTCCGGCGCCGGGTCTGATGGCCGATGCGGACATCGTCGAGCCCCTGCTCCGAGGCGATGCGGCTCCGCTCGATATCGTCCTGGCTGGCGATCTCCGCGGCCCGAATGACCTTGACCCGCGCGATCTCCAGTTCCTCCAGCGCCTGGCGGCGCGCAAGTCGGCGCGCCTCGACCGCTTCCTCGGCGCCCACCCGTTCGACGTCGATGGAGCGTTCCTTGCCGACCCGAGCGGCCTCGAGCGCCTCTTCCGTGGCGATTTCCGCCGTCTCGATCTGCTGCCTCCGGGCTATCTCCCGTGACCGGACATCCTGTTCGTACTCGATGCGTTCGGCGGCGATCTTCCGTTCCTTGGCAATCTGCGCCGCCTCGAGCGCCGCTGCCTTTTCGATTCGGGCCGCTTCGACCACCTGCTCCCGGGTCACATCGCGGGTGTGGGTGGTCTCTTCCCGGCCGATTCGTTCGACCGCCAGGACCTGCTCCTGGGCGATACGGGCCCGCTCCACCGCTTCGCGGGCCGCGATCTCCTCGGCCTCGAGGGCGCGCTGGCGTTCGATCTCGAGCGCGCGCGTTTCCTGTTCGGACCGGATTCGCTCCGCCGCCACGTTCCGTTCCTGGGCGATACGGAGTTTCTCGGCCTCTTCGCGGGAGGCGATTTCCGCCTGCTCGACTGCCAGATTCCGGGCCGCTTCCTTCTCACGCGTGTTCTGGTCCAGCGCGATGCGGGCCTCGGTGACCGTGCGTTCCTGTTCGATACGCGCCGTTTCGATGCGCATGCCGGTGGCGATGTCCGCCTCGTCGACAACGCGGCGGCTCTCGATCTCCTCCTGGCGAATATCTCGCTCCGAGGCGATGCGCGCCTGGGAAATCTGGTGTTCGTTGGTGATGCGGGCCGTCTCGATGTCCTCCCGTGACCGCAGGACAGCCTGTTCCGCTTCCTTCTCCCGGGCCGAGCGTTCGACAGCCAGTTCCGTTCGCTGCTGTGCGCGGCGGAACTCGATGGCGCGTTCCTGTTCGAGCCGTGCCTCTTCCGACTGTTTCTCGATTTCCAGCGCCTGTTTCTCCGCTTCCAGATTGCGTTCGCGGATGCGGATCATCGTCTCCTGCTCAACGTCGTTGCGCCGCCGCCGACGGTCCTCGATCTCCTGGATAACGGTGGTCAGACCTTCGGCATCGAAGCGGTTCGACGGGTTGAAGAAGGCAATGTCGCTCTGGTCGATGTCGGTAATCGACACGCTCTCGATCTCGAGTCCGTTCTTGTCGAGCCCCGTTTGCGCCGCTTCGAGAACCCGGGCACCATAGGTGTTCCGGTCTTCGTGGAGTTCTTCCATGGACATGGTCGCCGCCACCGTCCGGAGCGCCGAGACGAATTTCCCTTCGAGGAGAGCGTGGATCCGCTCCGGCTCCAGCGTCCGCCGCCCGAGCGTCGAGGCGGCCAGGCTGACCGACTCCCGCGATTGCCGCACGCGGACATAGAACTCCACCGCCACGTCGACCCGCATGCGGTCGCCGGTGATGAGCGCGTCATCTTCCTTGCGTGTCACCGAAAGCTGTAGCGAGTTCATGTTGACGGGCGTGATGTCGTGAATGATCGGCCAGACGAAAGCGCCCCCGTCGATCACCACCTTCTCGCCGAGAAACCCCGTTCGCACGAAGGCCACTTCCTTCGTGGACCGCCGGTAGAGCCAGTGCATCACCCAGTAGAGGATGAAAATGACGATGACGGCGAAGATCAGCCACAGGACCAGTTGCCCGATCAAATCCCCGGTCATGACGTTTCTCCCTTGCCGTTCCGCCGCCCGATCCGGGTGAAAGCCCGGGTCTGCGCGACCATTGCCGTCTCCGTCGGCAGCCGTTCCATGGAGGACGCACCGTAGAAGCCCTGGCAGTGCTGAGCCCGCTCAAGGACGTAGTTTGCGTCCTCGGGCATCGCCACCGGCCCACCGTGAACCAAGATGATCACCTCGGGGTTCACGTCCCGAGCCGCTGCCGCCCATTCATCCACGAGAGCCGGGCACTGTTCAAGCGTCCGCGCGCTCCGTGCGCCGATGGCGCCGCCGGTGGTCAGCCCGAGATGGCAGACGATGATGTCGGCGCCGGCGTTCGCCATCGCGGCCGCGTCCTCGGTCGAGAAGACGTAGGGTGTCGTCAGCAGGCCGCGTTCGCGTGCCTTCCGGATCATGTCCACCTCGAGAGCAAACGCCATGCCGGTCTCTTCGAGTTCGGCGCGGAAGGTGCCATCGATGAGCCCGACAGTGGGAAAGTTCTGCACGCCGGAGAAGCCCGCGCGCGCCACCTCGTCGAGGAACCGTCCCATCACCCGGAAAGGATCGGTGGCGCAGACGCCCGCCAGAACAGGCGTATGCCGTACGACGGGCAACACCTCTCCCGCCATCTCCATGACGATTGCATTGGCATCCCCATAGGGCATCAGCCCGGCGAGACTGCCTCGCCCGGCCATCCGGAAGCGCCCCGAGTTGTAGATCACGATCAGGTCAATTCCGCCCTCCTCCTCACATCGGGCCGAGAGACCGGTTCCGGCTCCACCGCCGATGATCGGCTCTCCAGCGGCAATCTTGTCCCGCAATCGGGCCAGGATCCCCTCCCTGTCGGCCATGACGTTCGCCCTCCCGTTTCATCGATTCCGGCGACGGCCGACCCCACGGCTCGCCGGTTCCTTCGCCCGCCCCTTCAGCCCGTCCGCCCGCCCCCGGCCGCGGCCGCGGCCCGTCGGTCGGGCTTCGCGTTGAGCGCCCGGAACGCGGCCAGGGCCTCGGCCACGAATTCCGGATCGTTGACATTGGCGGGTGTCCGGACCAGTTGACGGTCCGGCGTCTGCCGCACCGTCTCCTCGAGCGCCGTAAACAGCGCCCTGTCCGCTTCCGGGTCCCAGAAGGCATCCTCCGGCCGGTCGAGCATCGACACGCCGCCTTCGGGCAGGAAGAACCGGACCGGGCCGGTCATTTCGTTGAGTCTTCCGCCGATCCACCGCCCGGCGGCGGCGTTTTCCTCGGGCGTCGTCCGCATCAGCGTGACCTGCGGGTTGTGCGGGTGAAGCAACCGGCCCCGGTACCGGTCAGGGACGGCCTCCATCGCCCCGAAATTTACCATGTCGAGGGCGCCACAGGCCCCGACATACGGCGTGCCGGACCGGATCACCGCCCCGAACCGGTCCTCATCGGCGGCGAACACGCCGCCCGCGATCATGTCGGCGACTTCGGTTGTCGTGATGTCGATGACGGCCGAAAGTCGGCCGGAATCCAGGAGATGTTCCATGCAGCGGCCCCCGGTGCCCGTGGCGTGGAACACCAGGCAGTCCCAGTCGGCCTCCAGGGCCGCGGTGATCTGCTGAACGCAGGGCGTGGTGACACCGAACATCGTGAGCCCCACTGCCGGACGCACGTCGAACTGCGGCGGTTCGCGAATGCGGGTGGCGACCATGCCGGCAATGGCCGCGGCGCCGTTGGCGAGGATATCGCGGGTGATGGCGTTCAGCCCCTGGACGTCGGCAACCGCATGCAGCATCAGGATGTCGGCAGGTCCCACATACTGGCCCACATCCCCGCTTGCGACCGTCGAGACGATGAGTTTCGGGACTCCGACCGGCAGGCTCCGCATCGCGGGCGCCACCAGAGCCGTGGCGCCGGATCCGCCGGCGCCGATCATCCCGACGATGTCGTCGCGGGACAGCGTCCAGCGCCGGAAGGCTTCCGCCATGGCCGCAACGGAGCGGCCGCGGTCTCCGGTGAAGACGGCCGAAGCCCCGCGCGGGTGGTAGCCGGCTATGGCGTGCGGGGGCACGTCGGCGCCGGACGGGCCCCCGGCGGTCGACAGGTCGGCGAGCCGGGCATCAAGTCCGGCAGTTCGGATGCGGTCCCGGAGAAATCGCAGTTCCCGTCCCTTGGTATCCAGCGTACCGGCCACATAGACCGTGCCCCGGCTCCTCGCCAACCGCGACCGGCGGACCGGCAGGCGTTCGCGGACCGGAGTTTCCGTTCGCGCCGAGCGTTCGATGAGTTGCACGGGAACCGGTCGTGACCAGCGTGTCGGAAGTGACGGATTCGAGAGATAGATCCGCCGCGGTCCTCGCGCGCCGGCCGAGTCCGGGCTCCGGCCCCCGCCTGGTGCCGAGGTAGGATCTCCCGACCCCGATTCCGGCGTCGTCGTGTCGTCGTCATGGCGGCCGACGCCGAGCAACGTCTGCTGCAGTTCACGGTCCGAGGCCAGCGCCCCGGAATCCATGATCCGGTTGATGCGGCCGTTGACCATGATCGCAACTTCGGGGGAAACCCGGCAGGCGACTCCGATATTCTGTTCGATCACCAGGACGTCCACGTCGTCGTCCTCACCGAGGCGAATCAACATCTCCTCGACCTGGTGGACGATCATCGGCGCCAGACCCTCTGTCGGTTCATCCATGAGGAGGAGCGAGGGGTCGAGCAGAAGCGCCCGGCCAATGGCCAGCATCTGCTGCTCGCCGCCGGAGAGATGCCGGCCGGCATGGGCGCGGCGCTCTGCGAGGCGTGGAAACGTGGAGTAGATGCGGTCGATCGGCCAGTTGCCGCCCGGCCGCGCCGCCAGTCGAAGATGCTCGTCGACCGTGAGCGAACGCCAGATGCGACGCCCCTGGGGCACATAGCCGATACCGGCGCGGGCGATTTCGGCCGTCGGCAACCCGGTTACCGTCCGTCCGCGAAAGCTGACCGTTCCCGATGTTGCCGGGATCAGCCCCATGATCGCGTTGCAGAGGGTGGTCTTGCCCATGCCGTTGCGGCCGACCAGAGACAGCACGCCCCGGTCCAGCGCCAGATCGACTCCGTGCAGCACCGGGCTCTGCCCGTAGCGGACATGAAGGCCCCGCACGTCAAGGACCGGGATCCGCCGCTCAGCCATCGGGACCCCCGAGATAGAGCGCCTGGACGTCGGGATCATTCTCGATCTCGGAGGGCGTCCCCTCGCGGAAGATGCGACCGTTGTGCAGCATGGTGACAAAACCGGCGACTCTCAGCGCCACGTCCATGTCGTGCTCGATGATCACGAAGCCGAGATGGTCCGGGAGGGCCGCGAGGATCTCCACCAGTTCGCCCCGTTCCGTCGGCGACAATCCGGCCGCCGGTTCGTCGAGAAGGAGGAGGCGCGGGGCGCCGGCCAGCGCCATCGCGAGTTCCAGCTGTCGCTGTTCACCGTAAGCCAGTTCCGAGACCCGGGTGTCGATGACCGTCTCCAGATGGACCAGCCGGACCAGCGCCTCCGTACTGGCCATGACCGTTTCGTTTCGTCCTGGCCGCAGCGCCGAGAACCGGCTCCGGAGCACGCCCCGGCAGGCAATGTAGACATTGTCGCGAACCGACAGGTCCGTGAACAAGAGCGAGATCTGGTACGTTCGCCGGAGGCCGCGGCGAATCCGCTCATGGGTCGGGAAGCCGGTGATGTCCTCCCCAAAAAAGCGGATGCTGCCGGCACTGGGCGCATGGTCGCCTGTGATGCAGTTGAAGAGCGTCGTCTTGCCGGCCCCGTTCGACCCCAGAACCGCTCGCCGCTCTCCCGGACGCAAGGTCAGTGAGACATCCTCGAGTGCCACAAGCGCCCCGAAACTGCGACTGAGACCCCGGAGTTCAAGCGCATTCGCGGTTCCGGTCGCCGTCAGCCGATCGGAAAAGCTCCCGGGCGTTCTCATGGGGTCCGCCGTCCCGGGAAACGGAGCCGGTCGCGGCCCCAACTCGTCCGCCATCGCGACCATAGCCCGAGGATGCCATCGGACGACCAGAAGACGACGGCCAGGAAGCCAAGTCCGACAAGCAGATTGAAGCGCTCGCCGTCGAAACCGAGCACCACCAGAATGTCGAGGGCGAATGTCTTGAGAATGACATAGACAAAGGCGCCGATAAACGCGCCTGCCGGGTGCCTGAGACCGCCAATGACGGCGATGACCAGGATGTCGATTGCCGGTCCGATTCCGGCGGTTCCGGGAGAGATCTGGGCCGACTGCCACGTCAGCAGAATGCCGCCGATGCCGGCAGGAAGCGCAGCGACGGCATAGGCGGCAACCCTGTGGGCCGTCACGTTGTAGCCGAGCGCCGCCATCCGCCGCGGATTGTCTCGGACCCCTTGGAGGGCGAGACCCATCGGCGCACGCGAGACGTAGAGCGTGGCGAGAAACCAGAAGGCGGCCCAGAAGAGGGTCAGGTAATAAAATGCTACCGGATGCCGCCAGTCGACGCCGAATAGCTGAGGCGGCAGCACCCCGTTGAACCCGGAAAATCCATTGAAAATCGTGTAGTTCTGTCGGGTGAAGTAGAAAAAGGCCGAGGCAATCGCCAGGGTGATCATGATTGTGTAGATGCCTTCGGTCCGCACCGCCAGCCAGCCGGTCACGGTGGCGAACAGCACGGCGAGGACGAGCGCCAGTGGGATCGTCACATACCAGGGCCAGCCCTGGCTGATGTCGGTGATGGCGCTGTCGCCAAAGATGGCAACCATGTAGCCGGCAAAGCCGGCAATGGACATCTGCGCCAGGCTCACCATGCCGCCATAACCGGCGAGGAACATCAGGCTCAGCGCGATCATGCCAAGAATGAAGGTCCAGCCGAAGATCTGGTAGAGCACGAACTCTCCGGCAAAGGCGGGCATGAACAGGAGAACCAGGCCCGTGATCCACCAGGCGAGGGGAATCCGGGCATACCAGGACGGGGCCGCTGCGGTATCCGCAATACTGGCCATGCCGGTCAGGCCTGCCCGAGCAGTCCGCGCGGCCGGAAGGCGAGAACCAGAACCATGATGAGGAAGGTCAGGACCACCGCATAAGTCGGGAAATACACAGAACCGAACTGCTCGGCGATTCCGATAATGAGCGCGCCGAGAGCCGCCCCGGTGATCGACCCCATGCCCCCGACGATCACGACCACGAGCGATGCGAGAAGGAAACGGATGTCTTCGCCCGGAGCGATCGACTGGAAGGTCCCTCCGACGACGCCGGCGATTCCTGCGAGGCCCGCACCCAGGGCAAAGACACCGGCGAATACCAGCTGAATGCGGGCTCCGGTCGCCGAGAGCATGTCACGGTCATCCACACCGGCGCGAATCAGCATGCCAACCCGGGTCCGGTTCAGCATCAACCACATTGCAACGCCGACCACGACAGAAGCCGCGAAGATGACGATCCTCACCAGCGGATACTTGAGAAAGATCAGGTCGCCGGTGGAGCGTTTCACGCCGGTGACGAAGAATGTCTCCATCGGACCGGACAGCCAGCTGGGGGCGGCGATGTTGAAGAAATCGCCACCGAACCCCCACAGCAGGAGGTCGGCGAGAACGATGGAGAGCCCGATGGTCACCAGCGTCTGGCGCAATTCCTCGCCCTCCATCTTCCGGAACACAACCACCTGCATGAGGATGCCGATGGCGCCGACGACGATGAAGGCGACCGGAAAGGCGAACAGCCAATAGCCTGTCCATTCGGCGACGCCATAACCGATGTATCCGCCCAAAAGATAGAGCGAGCCATGGGCAAGATTGACGTTGCGCATGAGGCCGAAAATCAGGGTGAAACCACTCGCGACCAGGAAATACAGCCCACCCAGGGTGATGCCGTTGAACAGCGCGTTCAGGAACACCTTTTTCCGGCCGATCAGCCCGACAAGCCAGGCGGGCCAGATGGCAAAAATCAGGAACAGCAGGATGGCGACGGCAACGGTGACGACGGCGGCTCGCCAGGGATGGCGTTCGACGAGGGCAATCATCCCTCGGTCACCGGTGCGACCGGGTCACGGCCCTGACCGCCGTTTTCGGGCGGTCAGGGCCGAAGGCGTGCGCCGCCGGGGCCCCCCCCCGCGGGGGGGGGGGCCCGGGGGGGGGCGAGGGGGGGGGGGCGGGTTTAATGAGGGAGTGTCAAGGGGGGCCCACCCCGAGGGCGACCCCC
>JAPPHA010000104.1:0-8614 GCA_028874915.1 Paracoccaceae bacterium | reverse complement strand
GGGGGGCGGCCTTGGTTGGGGGGGCCCCTGGCCCACCCCCCCGGGGGCCCGGGGGGCCCGGGGGCCCGGCCCCCCCCGGCGTTTGGGGGGGGTTGGGGCCCGAAGGCGTGCGCCGCCGGCTCCCGCCCGTGCGGGCGGGAGACCGGGGACGGATCCTCTGGGGAACGCCTATTCGTAGGACGTCTTGCACTCGGGGACCTCACGGCTCGGAAGCCCGATCTGCGCAAACGCATCGGGATCGATGCCGAGGGTCTGGTTGACGTTTTCCTTGATCTTCACGAGCTGTGTAGCCAGCGTCCCGTCGTCGAGTTCAACGACCTCCGACACGAAGTTCGTGCCGATCGCCTGCCGGTTCCCGTCGAGCCGGATCATGCCATTTGGAGCGTCGAGCTCGAGGCCCGACAGGCAGGACCGGAATCCGGCCTGGCCATCGGAAAGATCGCCACCGATGGCATCGAGACAGGTCAGCGCGGCGGTAGTGGCATTGTAGTAGCCGGTCGCCAGCAGTGACGGGCTCGGGAAGCGGTCTTCGGGCGCGAAGGTGTCCTGGTAGGACTTGACGAAAGCCTGCCAGTCCGGATCGTCCCAGGTGTCCGCCTGCGGTCCGGACGACGGCACGCCGATCAGCGCTTCCTTGGCCGAACCCTTGGAACTCAGGACCGTTCCGTCAACCATGATCGTACCGCCGATCAGGTTGGCGTCGCCGCCGGCCTGCTGGTACTGGTTGAGGAAGTTCACCGCGTCGCCGCCGCCGAGGCCGAGATAGATGGCATCGACGTCGTCAGGCAGGGCAGCGATGATGGAACCGAAGTCCTTGGTGCCGAGCGGTACCCAGAGGCGTTCCGTTATTTCACCGCCCGCCTGGCAGAATTCCAGGGCCAGGCCGAACACCTGCGTGTAAACGAAGGAATAGTCCTCGCCGATGGTGGCGATGGTTCGGTATCCTTTCTCGTTGTAGATGTAGTCGCCAAGACCGGCCGACCATTGCGCGCCGTCCATGTTGAACCGGAAGAAGTTCTCGGACGGGTTGACGTAGGTAGTCTCCTGGGCACCGGAGATCCCGTTGATAAAGGTCACGTGAGGCTGGGTCTTCGAGTAGTCGCGAAGCGCAATCCCCTCGGATCCCGAGAGCGGACCGATTACGAAATCGACGCCGTCCTGCTCGACCACCTTGCGGGCCGCGCGCACGGCGCTGTCCGGGCTGGCATCGGTGGGCCCGATGTAGAGTTCGATCTCGCGGCCGCCGGCCATGTCGCCTGCTTCGGCGAGCGCGGTTCTGAGGCCGCGAACCCCGTCTTCTCCTAGGACCGTGTAGGTGCCTTCAAGGGTTGCGAGCACCCCCACCTTGACCGGTGCCGATGTGGCCGGCGCCGTCGCGAGCGCGACACCGGCTCCGACAGCCGACGCCGCCATGAAGTTCAACAGTTTCGATGTCATGAATTCTTTCCTCCCTATGCATTTGGTGCATGGCCGGCACCGGCCGGCTCCCGGAAAAGGAACGTCAATCCGGCGGAGAGTCAAGCCGGTGGGCAAATCCAACACCTGGACAAGGTGCCTGTCGAGCGACGGTACGTCTGTCCGTAGATCACGGTTGGGAAGGGAGGTTTCATGGCAGGGAACGGGCAAGAACGCGGCACGGCTGACCCTCTCGGAGGCGAGCATCAGGGTTGCCGAGCGACGGATCCACCGAACGCGCTGAGGGTCCGGAACGCCCGTGTCTGAACTCCTCTACGCTTCCGTCGGCCGATCACGAACCGCGCCAATCTTCGGTTTCGTGGTAGCATTCGCGCCGGGCCACACCGCTTATTAACGATGTCCCAGGCGGCGCCGACGCGAAAGGCTTGGACGTTGGATCAATGCTGGCGTCGAACGTGACGACAGGGTCTTCCGGAACAACAAACTGGTGTGTTTCGGTCAGGGTCAACGTCACTGTCAACAGACTCTACATGGTGCAGATGCAGGAACGGGTGGCGTCAAGCAAGTCACGCCCGGCGTGCATGGCAACATCAACCCGAACGATGCGCGCAAGGATGGACCCGCCATCATCGACCGACTCAAATGGGGTCGGAGCCGTTCCAGTCGTTGCCGGCGCCTGAGCCGCCCGGGAATGCTCAAGACGTTGCGGCAGATCGTCGAGCCCTACATCACTCCGGAAATTGGCCGTCTCGCACTGTCCGAGGTGGAGCGTACCCATGCGTCAGGCTTGCATAGGCAACGTGCTCGAGACATCGTCACCAATCGTTCCTGGTCACACACTCGGTTCCGGTTTCTGTGACGAGGAATCGGACCCAAACTGTCCAGGGTCATTCCCTTTTTTCTGGCGAATCCGAGCGCCTGATCGTTATCACCGCACTTCTTGCCGCCCGGTGACCGAATTCACGGGTTCACCAAGTCCCTCGCGCCTGCACCATTTCCGTGAATCGGTCCCCTTGAGGCAAACCGGCGCAGTTCGGTGGCTCAAGAGATTCTTCAACATCGTGGAGGATGATGCCCCAGGGGAGCCGGGTGTCATAGTGTTCGGCGAGCCAGATAAGTCGAAGAGCCGCTTGCCATTCGGCCAGATGCACCGGTACTTTTCGGATACGGAAGTCGGACGACATCGAGTCGGCCGCATTTTTCCCGAGCCGTTTTTTTGTGCACGGTGACCTCACGACTGGCATGCAGATCGAAGGTCTTGTCGCCTATGTGCCTGACGGGTCATGTCGGGGGACTGAGCGCCGCGCCCTCGCGAGACGGGACTACCCGGCGCCACTGATCTGGGTCGCGGGAAGTGACCCGCCCGGTTTCGAATCCGCAGCCGGCGGGCGGGACGTCCGACTGGATCCCGGGGGCAACGGAGGACGCCGTCATGTCGGGAAGAGCTGCGGTCGCCACCGGACATCCGCGGGTCACGCAGGCGGCCGTCGAAGTCCTTGAGGGCGGAGGCAATGCCTACGATGCCTGGATCGCCGCCATCGCGACTTCCTGCATCTGTGAACCTGTCCTCGCCTCCCTCGGCGGCTGCGGTTTCCTGCTTGCGGCACCCGCAGACAACCGCCCCGTTGTCGTCGATTTCTTTGCCCAGACCCCGAACCGGCGTCCGCCCGCGCCGGAGGATGTGGACTTCCACAGTGTCCATGCGCATTTCGGAACCGAGATCCAGGAGTTCTGGATCGGCCCGGGAACAATTGCCGTCCCCGGCGTCGTCGCCGGCATCTTCGAGGTTCACGAGCGCCTTGGGCGCATGCCGCTCGCGGACATCCTTTCCCCTGCCATCCAGATGGCACGTGAGGGCACCGCGGTCACCGACTCCCAGGCCGAACTCTTCAGGGTGGTCAGGCCGGCCTATCTGGCGACGCGCGAGAGCCGCGCCCTCTTCGGCAGCGCCGTGGCGCCGGGCGAGATTATCCGTGCCGGAGAAAACCTTCGCATGCCCGGACTCGCCGACGTCCTGGACTGCCTGGCACTCGAGGGGCCGGATCTCTTCTACCGCGGCGAGATCGCCGCGGCGATCGTCGAGCCCGGTTCCGACGGCATATTGCGGCGAACGGACCTCGAATCCTATGCTGCGGAGATCCGCGCCCCACTCGTCAGCGGGTTCGGTAACGCCCAGGTGCTCATCAACCCGCCGCCTGCGGCGGGCGGCCTGCTCACCACGTTTGCGCTCGGGATCCTTGACGGCGCAGGGCTCGGTGCGCATCGCCAGGAAAGCGACGTACACGCACGGCTGGTGGCGAAAGCCATCGGCCGCACCGTGGACATCGAATCGACGGACGTTTGGGATCCGGCCAACGGGAAATTCGATCGAGCACTTTTCGAACATTGGCGAGAGGAGATCCGCAGCCTCCGCATTGCCAGTCAGGGGACGACGCACGCCAGCATCATCGACCGGCACGGCAACGTGGTGTCCGCAACGGTTTCCAACGGAATCGGCTCAGGGTGCGTCGTTCCGGGAACGGACATCATGCTCAACAACATGCTCGGCGAGGCTGAGCTCAACCCCGGCGGCCTCGATGGCTGGCCACCGGGCATCCGGCTTACGTCCATGATGTCGCCCACCGTTGTGACCTGGCCCGACGGATCCCGCGCCGCGATCGGCTCCGGTGGATCCCGGCGCATACCCTCCGCAATCCTCCAGGTCATCGTAAACCTGGTCGCACATGGCATGTCGCTCGACGCGGCAATTGACGCCCCCCGCCTCCACGTATCCGGCGGCCGCCTTGGAATCGAGGGCGGATTCGACCCCGACCGTCTTGGACTGACACTCTTGGACTGGCCCGACCACCGGATCTGGAGGACGCGGAACGTCTACTTCGGCGGTGTGCATGCGGCACGTACAACACGCAGGGGACCGGAAGCTTACGGCGACTCGCGCCGCGGCGGTGCCGCCTGGACCGGGGGCGCCCCGTAGACCCGGAACCGTTCAGTGTTGGCGCCACCGCCGAAACGGGCGCCGGACAGGCGGCCGGTCTCTCCTCATTCGCCACCGTCCCCAACGTCCGATCCGCCCGCATCAAAGGATGTCATCCCTGCACCTGATGCAAGGATGCCCATGCGGCCAGACGGGAATGGGCCAAGGAGCCGATTTGCCACGTCGACCGGAGCTGCCAGCCAGGTCTCGTAGTCATCGGGGTCGAGGATGACCGGCATTCGTGTCGGGTGAACCGTCGCGACAAGTGCATTCGGCGTGGTTGTCACGATCGCATGGGTCGTGAATGTCTGGTGTTCGTCCCGGTAGCGTCCGGTGAACTGTCGCCAGATCCCGGCGAATGCAAAGGGTGACGAACCTTCGGAGCCCGTCACGCCGAACCAGACATGAACCGCCGGTCGCCGGCCCTTCATCTCGCAAAATGCCGACGCGGGGACCAGGCAACGCCGCTCCAGAAAACTCTGTTTCCAGAACGGAGACGAAAGGAGTTTGTCCTGCCGCGCATTCGTCACCGGTTTCGGAAGAATCGGTTTGCCGGTCCGTTTCGACCGCTGCGGCAGAAGACAGCCGAACCGGCTCACCACCAGTTCCCGCTCACCGGCTCCTGTCAAACGGACGAGCGGAGCCGCGTTTCCGGGAAAGATCGAGGGGAGCGGTTGGGCATTGCCCGTATGGTCGTTCCGTCCCCGGACGCTGAACAGCTGCCGCATCGCTTCCGGGGCCGTTGTGTTGGAGTAGAGATTGCACATGGTCGTGTTGCCCTCGTCTTCCGTGCCTTTCGAAGTGGCGCCGCGTCACGCCCGCGCCAACGGCGACAAGGGTTCACCGCCGTCGGTGACCCCAGCCTGAACACGTTCGGCCCGGGTTCCCGGACATTCCGTCAATCTGGCGGGCCGTCCGTGTCGCCTCATTCGCAGACAACGCCATCGCCGTCCGCATCCCACATGTACGGGTAGGCCGGATGGCTCCGGGGGACCGGGGCAATCCCGTGCCGTCGAGCCTCGGCACAGGTGATTCGTCCGTTCCGGTTGTCATCATAGCGCTGAAGAACGTGACTGACGTCCCGTTCACCGTCCGATCCCGCCAGCGCCCCACCGGACCGGGATCGCCGTTGACACGCGATCGGTTCCATCACCGTCGAATCGCAGCCTGCCAGGATGCGTTCGAGTGAAGAGGCCTCATCTCGGTCGATGGTCAGCCCATAGGCGCGGCGGACCTCCACGACCCGCCCGGCAAACCAGCACCGGTTCCGCTCGGGGATCCATTCTCCCGCGTCCCGTCCGCTTTTCTGGTGACGATTGACCGCCGGAGCGGCGAGGGTCAGGTTGCGAAGATCGGATGCAAAGCGCTTCCGGGTCTCCCGGTCCCGGGCGCAGAGACCGGAATCATGGGCTTCACTGACGGCAACGATGTGTTCGATGTCGGTCTCACCGGTCGACGTGAAACAGGTACCGGTATAGGGCCCGTAGACCATGCCTAGTTCGCGAACGATCCGGGTTTCAATCGATTGCGGATACCGATAGTCGCGTCGCCGGTCGAAGGGTGAACAGCGATGCTCGGGAGCGACGGTCAGCCCGCGCCAAGTCTCGGCCTCGTCAGCCCCGGCAGCGGAGTTCTCGGCAGCAACGAACGCGCCGAGGACGGCGATGCATCCGGCGGAGGCGACGTGAAACCAACGCGGCCCTCGGTCGGACCCAGCGGCACTTCGGCAGCGGAACGGGAATCCCGGCCAGGGACGAAGCAAGGACCCGTGCCGCCGCTGTGTTCGTGAAGTGGTGTGGCCTTGAACGCCACGAACTTCGCGTTCGGCACGGTCGGGACGGGCGACAAGCTGCCCTTCATGCGGAGCATGAACTCCGCATTCGTGGATATCATCTGTCTCGATCCGCTTTTCAACTCGAACCGGGACTACGCCGCGCCGATCGGTTCCGAGGTAGCAGACGCCGCGTTCAAGGACACGTGGACGCTGAGCGACGTCGACCATCACGAGCACGGCGAACTTGCGGGCCGGAACCCGGCGGCCTGTTCCGTGATCGCGTCCGTGAGGCAGGCACACGGGAAATCCATGCAGTCATATCTCATCATGTTGGCTGTCCGGCTGTTCGAGATAAGACGTGTGCTCAAGGCGGAAGGATCGATCTACCTGCATTGCGATGATGTTGCCGGGCCCTGCCTGCGCTTCCTGATGGACAGAATCTTCCGAAAGGTCAATTTACGCTCCGAATTCATTCTCAAGCGGGCCGCTGCGGACAACGACTGTAAGCAGGGACGAATGCAGCACGGACGGAAATATTATGTCCTGCTGTACTACTCGAAAGGCGTGCTGGACGTGGATTCTCCGTTCAACCACCTTGGCGACGTCCCGTATCGTTGAGCGCGTGCATCCTGATGCGCACGATCGGCCACGAGCTGGACGCTACGGCCCGTTACGGCCCCAGAGCCTGGCCGTTTTCGCTGGATTACGGCCTCCAGCGCAGGAGGCCGGTTTCAATAGCTGCCTCTCGGGCGTGCTGCCGGCGACCCGGACAGCAGGACCTGGGGTCGCACGCCACAGACCTTCCTGGAACCGGCCATCACCGCGTTGGTGGCCGGCCAATCACTTCATCACATGATGACCGGGGGTAGAGATCGCATCACGGCAGGCGAGAGCCGGATGCCGTTGCCGACCGATGACAGTCCAGCGCTTCCGTCCACGCCTTTCACCGTGTGGACAACCCCAGGTACATGACGATGCCAAGGACAACTGCCGCCGACCCGGAATCCGCCGCTTGCCGGTCCAGGACACGATCATGCGCCACTTGTCCCTTTAGCCGCATCCGGCCGGAACGAGACCTTGAGGCCTAGGGCGTCAAGAACCTTGAGGACCGTGTCCAGCTTGGGATTGCGATCGCCTGACAGCGCCTTGTAGAGGCTTTCCCGTGACAGGCCGGCAGTGCTTGCGACCTCGGACATTCCCCTGGCCCTTGCGATGTCGCCCAGCGCCTTGGCGATGAAGGCCGCGTCAGAAGGGGCCTCCGCCATGCAGGCCTCCAGATATGCAGCCATGTCCTCCGCCGTGTGAAGGTGTTCGGCCACGTCATAGGGTGTAGTGACAGTCTTGGGCATTACAGTCTCCTAGAGGTTTCGCGCGAGACGCTGTGCCACCTTGATGTCCTGGCCTTGCGAACTCTTGTCCCCGCCAGCCAGAAGGATGACGATCACGCGCCCGCGCTTGGTGAAATAGACCCGGTAGCCAGGCCCAAGGTCGATCCGCAGTTCCGAAACGCCTCCGCCGACAGACCGGACATCGCCCGGGTTTCCCGCTGACAGACGCTCGACCCGGGCAAGCACGCGTGCACGGGCGCGAACATCCCGCAAGCCGTCGATCCACTTCCGGTAGGTTTCGGTCTTACGCATCTCGAACATGCAAGAACTGTAGCCTTTTGGCTACAGCCTGTCAACCGTCGAAATCGTCCGTCAACTCCCTGTCCGGTCACTTCGCCATCATGTGGTCGCCTATGCTCGCAGAGAGGCCGCTCAATGGCACCTATGCCCAACGAGTCACTCGCCCTTGCCACTGCTCGGCGAGCTGGACGCGATCGTCGGCAGGTAACGGCCACCAGTTGCCCTTGAATGCTCCAGCGCCGCGATGGCGGCCGGCCAGGCTTTTCATCACCATCACATAAGGTAAGGGGCAGAGATCGCATCAAACCAGGCGCGAACTGGATGCCGTTGCCGGTCGATGACTGTCCAGCGGTTTGGTCCAACCCTTTTCGCCGATGTGGACAACCCCGGCTCCATGACGACGCCCAAGCCAAATGCAGCCGACCCCGAGTCCGCAGCCTGCCGATCCCGGACACGGTCATGCTCGATGCCAACCCTCTCTGCCTCTCCAGCCGCCTCCTGGCATTCCTCGTCCATCGGATCGCCACCGTCCCGGACTCGGCGCCGCCCCTGTGGACAACCTCCGCCATTGGCCGTGCCTTGCCAAACCTCTCCGCCTTGAGCCCTTTTCGCCAGTCCTTCCCCTTCCGCTGGCGAAACCCAGGCCCTGGTTCTTTTGCCTTGGAGCGCACCCTGCCGTCGACCTTGGAACTTGAGCCGGAACTTCCGACTCATATCATCGCAAATCGTCGCGTTTCTTGGCATGCACGAATACGCAGGGTGTGATTTCCATAAAACTCGCGCAGGGGACTGTCGCGTTCAGGCGACAGGTGAATGCGCGTT
>JAPPHA010000116.1 GCA_028874915.1 Paracoccaceae bacterium | reverse complement strand
CTCGCAAGGCGTGTCGTCGTCATCCACATACCGCAACATACGTAACAAACCGGGTTGAATCAAACACTCAGTGTTCCGTTCGTTGCTTAACCATGAGGCAGCGCCATTGGGGGTGGCAGACGGATCCAGAGGACGCCAACGGCGACTTCCTTGCAGCCCCCGGGGGTAGCGGTTCCGTGACGGGGTGACGAACCGGGGCGAATTGCCGCATGGCTCCAGCTATTCCCGGAACCCGGACGCAGACAACCGGTAAAGGTCCTCTGAACCGGGGCGAGCCGCCTCGGCGAACGCCCGGGCTTCCGGCAGGAGCCGGCGACACCAGAACGCCGCAAGCGCACGGGTCCGTGCGTTCGATTGGGCCGCGAGGGCCCCGCGCAGCAGATAGTGTCCACCCAGAAGCAGCCCGAACGACCGCAGGTATGCGGACGCGCCGGCCTGGCGATCGATCGTTTTCTGACAACGGACGAAGGAATTCGTCGTTTTGGCAACCGCCGCCAGTGACGATGCCAACCCGCGCACAGAGTCGGGTGCAAGGCCGGCCTCCGCCCGGCCATTCGAAGCACCGGTAGAATCCAGGCTGCCTTCGGCCAGGCGAAGCGTGGCCCGAACCTCGTCGAGAAGCCGCCGAGCCGCGGCTCCACGGTCGGAGAGTTTCCGGCCTACCAGGTCGCTGGCCTGGATGCCGTTGGTTCCTTCATAGATTCGGGTGACCCTGACATCGCGCCACAGCTGCGCGGCTCCGCTCTCCTCGATGTAGCCGGTGCCGCCATGGACCTGAATTCCGAGATCGGCGACCTCCGCGCCGACGTCAGTACAAAATCCCTTGGCAATCGGCGTCAGAAACGCCTCACGTGCCGCCCATTGCGCATGGCCGCTGGCCCGCGCCATGTCGATGCTGAGGGCGGTATCGAGCGCCAGAGCTCTCGCCGCCGCCGTCAAAGCCATCATCCGGAGCAGCATCTGCCGGACATCCGGGTGGTCGATGATGGTTCCGGTGCCGTCCTCCAATTCTGTTCGGCCCTGTACCCGGTCCAATGCATACGTGACCGCAGTTTGGGTCGCCGCCTCGGCGACGCCCACGCCCTGAACCGCCACCCCGAGCCTCGCGTTGTTCATCATGGTGAACATTGCTGCGAGCCCTTTGCCGGGCTCGCCGATCAGCCATCCCTCCGCCCGTTCATAGGCCATGACCGCCGTCGGAGAGCCATGCATGCCAAGCTTGTTCTCCAATGAAACCACTCGCAACCGGTTGGCTACGCCCGGCCGCCCGTCGGTTTCCGGAACAATCTTGGGGACCAGAAACATGGAGATGCCCCGGACACCGGGGAGCGCATCAGGCAGCCGAGCCAGGACCAGGTGACAGATGTTATCGGTCAGATCATGATCACCCCAACTGATGAACACCTTTTCCCCGGTGATCAGGAACCGGTCCGCATCCCCTGGCACTGCCCGGCAACGGAGCGCACCGACATCGGACCCCGCCTGAGATTCGGTCAGATTCATGGTGCCGGTCCATTCGCCAGAGATCAGTTTCGGCAGAAAGAGCGCCTTGACCTCCTCGTCGGCGTGGCGATCAAGGGCCTCGATCTGGCCCTGGGACATCAGCGGATTGAGCGCCAGTGCCAGGCAGGCAGAGGAAAACATTTCACCGACTGCCATCTGGAGTGTCACCGGGAGTCCCATGCCACCATGAGCCGCAGGTGCCGCAATCCCCACCCAACCGCCATCGGCGATGGCCCGATAGCCCTCCCGATAGCCCGGTGAACAACGGACGACACCGTTCTCAAGAATGGCCGGGTGCCGGTCGCCTTCACGGTTCAGGGGTGCCAGGACGCCCTCGGCAAATCGTGCGGCCTCCCCAAGAATGGCTTGGCAACTGTCCTCAGAGGCATCGTGGAATCGTTCTGTTGCGGCCACTTGCCGATACCCGACAATCGACTGCAATTGGAACAGGATCTCGCCGACCGGTGCCCGGTATTCCATCCCGCGATCCTCCAGAGGCCGGTTTTCCGGCCCGGCGTCCGCCGATATAGAGGACATGCCGATCCGGCGGAAGCAGGATTGCCGTCTCATCCTGAACAACCGGGAAGCGACTCCCTTGGCCGAACGCCCGACAGCTGTCCTTGCACCCGATTCCGCTGGAATGGCCTGCGCGGCAATGCGTCTCGCTCAGGGCTGTCTGGTCGCCTTTCCCACGGAAACAGTCTACGGCCTCGGCGCGGACGCCACCGACGCGAACGCCGTAAACGATCTCTTTGCCGCCAAGGCACGGCCCCGATTCAACCCTCTGATCGTTCACGTCACCACCGTCCCGAAAGCCCGGGCCCTCGTCATATTTGACGCCGTCGCCGAACGCCTCGCAGATCGGTTCTGGCCCGGGCCGCTGACCCTGGTCTTGCCCCTCCGGCCGGGTTCCGGGTTGGCTCCGGGAATCAGCGCCGGTTTGCCGACCCTGGCCGTCCGGGTGCCGGACCATCCCGTGGCCGCGGATCTCCTCGCCCGGTTCGGCCGGCCTGTCGCCGCGCCGTCAGCGAACCGGTCAGGGCGAATCAGTCCGACCTCCGCAAGTGATGTCATGGCCGAACTTGGCGGCAGGATAGATGCGGTGATCGATGGGGGGCCAGCGCCCCTCGGCCTCGAGTCCACGGTCCTTGCCCCACGGCCGGATCAGCGCACGATTGACCTCCTCCGGCCAGGTGCGATTCCCCGCGAGGTGGTCGAGGAGGCCGTCGGCGGCCGTCTTGCTGTCCGAAACCTCCAGGAGTCACTTGAGTCCCCGGACCGAGTGACTCACACCGAGTCCCCCGGGCAATTGGCTTCCCACTACGCACCGGAATCGGACCTCCGACTGAATGCGACGGCGCCAGCCCCGGATGAATTGTTTCTCGGTTTCGGCCCGACCGCCGGGCGCTGCGACGAATCCCTTTCAGAGACCGGTGACCTCGGCGAAGCCGCAGCCCGCCTTTACGCAGTCCTCCGCCGATTGGACCTGCTGGCCCGGAGAACCGGCAGGTCAATCGCCGTCGCCAGGGTGCCGGCCCAGGGACTGGGATACGCCATCAACGACCGGCTGCGGCGAGCGGCGGCCGGCCGCAGGTCTCCCGAAGAAAACGCCAACGGTTTGTCGGACTGACATTGTGTCCAGACCCCGGCCCATGGCCGGGATCGACGCCGACGGGGTCAGGCCGTCCCCCCGGCCGATGACAACATCGCCGGGTCGATTCCCATCCTGACCAGGGCGGCTTTCCAGACGCCATCATGCCGCTCCGGAAACACCAGATCCTCGCTGGCCTCGCAGATCAGCCAGCCATTCTCACGGATTTCCTTTTCGACCTGACCGGGTCCCCAGCCGGAATAGCCAAGCGCAAGGAGACAGGAAGCAGGCCCTTCGCCTTTGGAAATGTCCTGCAGGATGTCCAGCGTAGCCGTCATCGAGAAACGGTCATTGACCTCAAGGGTGGAATCGCTCGAACCGTAGTCTCCGGAGTGCAGAACGAATCCCCGACCGTATTCCACCGGACCTCCGAAATGGACCGGCATATCCTGATGCTCTCCGGGGGCTTCGATGTCGAGTTGCTTGAGAAGATCGCCGAATCGGATCTCGCGGGTCGGCATGTTCACGATCAGGCCCATGGCCCCGTTTTCGGAATGGGCACACATGCAGATGACGGCACGATGGAACCGGGGGTCGAGCATTCCTGGCATGGCTACCAGAAGCCGACCTGTCAAATTCTCCGCTTCCTTGCCCGTGACCATGACGATAGAGTGATCCCTCGCCCTGCCCGTTGCAAGTCAAATCATCTCGATCCTGCGGGCCGAAGACTGTCGGTGGCGACGACGACGGTGGTCAACCGCATGTGATGGAGGTTGACTTTGCATTGCCAGGACCGGGCGTTATGGGGGCCGGAAGCGGTTCGGAGATCCCTGTTGGTCAAGATTGCATGTCAGATGGCGAGCCCGGATCACAACCGGGGCGGTTTTGCCTTCGGACGCGGCCGCTTCCCTCACGCCCGCTTCGGCGCCGTCGCGGCCCTGTTCATGGCCGTATCCTCCGCCGTCCTCCCATCCGCCGGTGCGGCCACCAACGCGATTGAAACAGATGCCGGCCTCGCGGACATCGTCAGGGTCGATGTCCTTCACGGTTGGCGCACACTTGTGGGAAGCCACATGGCGGCGGTCCGGTTTCGGCTGGCCGAGGAGTGGAAGACCTACTGGCGACAGCCAGGGGTGAATGGAATCTCTCCCCGTTTCGACATGCGGCAGTCCCGGAACCTCGACGTGATGGAGATCCACTGGCCGGCGCCCAGGGCATTCGGTCCGGTGGGGAACCGGGTTATCGGATACGAGGACGAATTGGTTTTGCCACTGGAGCTGTTTCCGGCTGACGGCAACACCGAAATCTCATTCGACATGCGTCTTGATTTCGGGGTCTGCAGGGATGTCTGCATCCCGGTCACGACCCATCTTCGTTATTCGACGTCAAGTCCGCTCCGTTCCCACAGGCAACTGATTGAATCGGCGCTTGGACAACTGCCAGATCCTCTTGATAGGACCGGTTTTTCCGATCTGGGATGCGGGATCGAGAAACAGGAACACGGCTTTCTCGTGACCGCACGCATCCGCGCACCCGACGATCCGGGTCGCGAGGTCGAAGCCCTCTTCGAATTGCCCGGGGCACCGGCATGGATCGAACCCTATGCCGTTGAAGTCGACGGATCGGTGATCACGGCCAAAGCCAGAGTCCGGCCCTTCGGAACCGACGGGTTCATTCTCGACCGGTCACGGCTGCTCCTCACCCTCCTGACCGGTCTCGGTGCCGTCGAAATTCCGGGGTGCGACGGACAGGGATGACGCCCTGATCTGCACAAAGTCCTCGTCACAGGTTCCGTGCGGGTCGCAGGAATCGATTTCGTGGCCGTCAGGTCGCCCGTCGACTGGAACGGCGGACACCGCGAAGAAGCAGCACTGACAGTGGGATCCAGACGACCAGAACCAGGACGATCCCTGTGACCATGGCCAGAGCGGCTCCGGCTGCCGCCGGGACGGTCGGCGGAATTCGCTCCGCCAGCGCCGGATGCAATTCCGAGGTGAAAGCCAGATACCCGGTCGTCCCAGCGATGATCGCGGCGGACTTGAGCGAAACCGTGGCCAGGACAAGCCGTCCGACGACACCGGTTCTCCGGTCGACAAGCCCGCGCCGCAGCGAGGTCAACAGCCGTCCCACATCCGCCTGGACTCCCAAAAGGGACGGAACCAGCAACAAGACGATGAAAAGGCCAAAACCGAGCCCGTAACTCAAGGTGATCACGGTGGGTTTCAGAAACAGTGCTTGACGCGACGACTCGTAAAGCAGCGGCAAGAGACCGAGGACAGTCGTCAGGGTGGTCAGAAGGACCGGGCGGAACCGGTCACAGGCGGCATCCACGATGGCCGGGGCCAAGGCTCGGCTCCGTGCGTATTCGTTGACGGTCGAAACCAAGACGATGGCGTCGTTGATGATGATTCCGGACAAGCCAATGAGCCCGATCACCGAGAAAATGGAGAAGGGAACCGCCCACTGGTGATGGCCATAGATGGCGCCCACCAGACCGAAGGGAATGACGGCCAGGACCACCAAGGGACGAGTCCAGCTGGCGAAAATCCACGCGAGCGCAAGATACATTCCGAGAAGGCAGAGGGTGTAGCCGAACAGGGCGTCGTTCAGAAACTGTTCCTGCTGTTCGGCCTGCCCGGAGATTCGGAAGGCGACCCCATACTCGGCAGCAATCTCGGGGAGGATGCGCTCCGCCAGTTCTTTGCCGACGGCTTCGGCCCGCTCGGGATCATCTTCGGAGACATCGCCCGTCACCGTAACCACACGGAGACCGTTGACCCGGCGGATGGTGGAAAATCCCAGCCGCGTCGATACCGAGACGATGTCCGACAGGGGGACGTAATCTCCTGCGGAGGTCCGCATACGGGTCCGGTCGAGAAAGTCGGCCGTGAGTTCCGATTCCGGCAAGCGGACAATGATTTCCGAAGTTCGTGAACCCGAGGCAAACCGCGCTGCATTGATTCCGTTCAGGCGTCCGCGCAACTCCGCGCCGATCCCGTCGATCGTGAACCCGAGAGCGCGGCCCTGTGGGGTCAGGTCGAGGATCAATTCCTCCTTGTCAAAGGCGAGATCGTCTTCCAGCGCGGAGACTTCAGGATACGGCAGAAGCGCCTCCTGGGTCGCGACTGCGGCCGCTTTCAGCGTTGTCGCATCACTTCCGGTGAGCTCCACGGATAGAGAGTCCCCGCCCGGGCCGCGCCGCCATCCGCGAAAACTCAGCGCCTCCAGAAGCGGGTGGCGTTTGACTTCATCCTGCAACGCAGCGACGAACGCGAAGGACGTATAAGGTCGGGAATCAGCGTCGATGAGTTCGACCGCGATGGATCCGAGAAGATCGGTGTCCTTGCTGTCGGCACCGGCAAGGCCACGGCCCGTGTTTCCGCCGACCTCGGCGAGCGTAAAGGTTACCGGATCGACTCCGTAACGTTGCTCGAAGGCCTCGCTGGTCACCGTGACTGCTCGTTGCAGTTCCCGCACCATGACCAGCGTGTCTTCCCGACTGGCCCCAGGGAGCATGGAAATGTTGCCGGAAACCGAACCCGTCTCCGGAGCGTTGAAGAACCGGAACACGACATCGCCTCGGATCAGCAACGCGCCCTGCCACGCCAGAAGCAACACGGCCCCGGCAAGAATCGGGTAACGGAGTGCGAGAACCCCCCTCATGATTCGCCGAAACATCTGGTCCCGAAACCAGGAAAACAGTCGGTTGAACAGCATGTTCGGCCAGTCGTACCAGCGCCGCCGCCCGACAGAGACCAACGCATGGCTCATGTGGTTTGGCAGGATCAGGAAACATTCGGCGAGCGAAGCAAGGAGCACGACAATGACGGTAAAGGGTAGGTCGCCGATCAAATCGCCGAACCGGCCGCCAACCAGCGTCAGTCCGAAAAAAGCGATGACTGTCGTGACTGTGGCCGCGAATACCAGGGGTGCCATTCGGATCGCAGCCCGTTCAGCCGCCATCGCCGGACTCTCACCCAGACGCCGGTGCCGGAAATCCGCGTGTTCGCCGACAACGATCGCATCGTCGACAACGAAACCGAGGCAGATGATCAGACCGAAAAGCGACACCATGTTGATGGTCAAGCCAGCGGCGTACATGAAGGCCACGGCCGCCAGCATGGCAACCGGAATTCCGGCCGCCACCCAGAACGCGGTGCGGGCATTGAGGAACAGGAAGAGGAGGCCGAGAACCAGAAGCAGGCCGAGCAGCCCGTTGTCGAAGAGAACTTCAAGACGCTCAGAGATGGCTTCCGCCCGGGTACGTATCAACGTGATGGTCACGCCTTCCGGCAGGGTCTCCTGCATCTCCTCAGCGACCGCCGCGACCTCCGCCTGCATGCTGATCGCATCACCGAAGTCGGCCCTGTCGACCCGAATCGACACCGCCGGGTGCTCGCCGACCCAGTAGCTTCGATCTCTGCCAGCACCCGATTCGAGAACCCTGCCGATGTCCTCAACACGGACTTTCGATCCATCCGGCAACGACCTGACGGCAACGCGCCCGATCTCTTCGGCTGCCCGCTTCTCGATTCCCGTACGCACCCGCGCGGCGCCACCTGCCACATCGCCGGCCGGGTCGGCCTCCACCTCTGCGCCGACCGCCACGGCAATCTCACGGAGGCTGATGTCATTCCGGATCAGCGCCGCTTCAGGGACCTCGATGACGATTTCCGGTGCCGCGATGCCACGGATCGTGGTCCGGGTGATTCCCCTGCGAAAGAGCTTCGCCACAAATTCGTCCGTAAAACGCCCGAGCTGGTCGGTCGAAACCGGGCCGTAAATGATGACGTCGGTCACCCTGTCCCGCCAGGCACTTCGTCGGACCACCGGATCGTCAATGCCGTCGGGCAGATCGGTTACACCATCGACGGCTACCTTGACGTCGTCGGCAGCCCTCGCCATGTCCCAGCCCGGTTCAAACTCAAGCCGGATTGTGGCCTGGCCCTCCCGCGCCGTACTTCGGCTGCTTTCGACGCCTTCAATGTCCAGAAGCACCGGCTCCAGAAGCGCAATGACAGCAATATCCATGTCTTCCGGACCAGCCCCGTCCCAACGAACCGAGACCTGAACGTTTTCGATGACCACATCCGGAAAGAACTGGGAGCGGATCTGGGTCATGGCCGTCAGACCGAGGACGACCATGATCACCAACAGCAGATTGGCCGCCGTCCGGTGACGAGTGAAATAGGCGATTATGCCCCGGGGACCCGGCTGCAGGGACTCGGCCACGCCTCTCGTTCAGCCTCCCATCCGCGATCGGATCCGGTCGACGATGCCGCTCGGAACCTGAGGTTCCGCCAGCGTCCGCAACAACTGGGTCTTCCGGTCCTCCGGGATCCGGCTGTTGCCTTCGACGAAGGCGATCAGCTTCTGCCGGTCCTCGTCCGTCAGCGTCACCATCGGCTCGGAACCGGCGGCCGATTCCGGGCCCGGATTCCCCCGGCTACCGCTCCCGCGAATCTCCGCCGAATCCGTTGCCGCGGCCGCTGAGCCGCCGCCATCGCCGCCGCCGGTTCTGGAAGCACCCGCACCCGCACCTTCGCCGCTGTCGTTCCCGGCCCCGGTCTGGCCGGAAGGCACGCGTCCAGCCATCCGTCGCAGCCTTTCCACCGTTTCGACCGGCAGTTCTCCCGCGGCCAGCTGTTCGAGAATTCGGTTCCGGATGGCCTCGGGCATGCGGGAGTTCGACCGCACCGCTTCGGAAAGACGGGTCCGTTCCTCCGCCGACAGGATGACTGTGGGCGGGTCCTCGAAGAGCGGAGCACCGGATTCCCTGGGCTGAACGCGGATGCCCGCTCCGAGTTGGGGAACGCGTTCGAGAACGATGGTTTCGCCGACAAGCCCGGCACCGTCGACGATCAACTCGTCGCCCTGCTTGCGGAGAACAACTGCCGTAACGGCTTTCAACCTGTTGTCCTCCCCGAGAACCAGAACTTCGCCCGATGCGGATGCCGCCGTCGCCGGAATGACCGTCACGTTCCTGAGTTCCGGTTCCCGAACCCTGACCGTCACGAAATCGCCGGAGCGCAGCCGGGATGCGCCAGCATCGCCGAGAGTGGCAAAAAGTTCGCGGCCGGTCTGGCCGTCCCCGACCGAGGCGCCGACGCGGTCGAGCCGGGCGGGAACTGCGCCGCTCTCCGGACTGACGATCACTTCGACATCGACAGCCTCGAGCCCGCCGGTGGCCGCCACCAGTCGGTCAAACTCCCGATTCGTGACCCGGAACACAACTTCCAGAGCCTTTGGATCGATCAGGTCCCCGAGTTTTTCGTTGGCATTGACGAGACCTCCGAGGACGGTCCTGACTCCCGTCAGGACCCCGTCGAAACCGGCATGGACCGAGGTGTCCTCTAGCTGTCGAACCGCTTCATCGCGGGCGATAACCCGCCGTGACAACGCCAACCGGGCACGCTCGGCCCGTGCGCCAGCCTGAGAAAGGGCGATCCGTTTTCCGACAACGCTCTGTTCCGCAACCGAAACGGCAAGCCCCGCGGTTTCGAGCGCCGTTTCCGTGCCGACCCCCCGGTCCTTCAGGGACTCCTGCCGAATCTGGGCGCGCCGCCGCAATTCAAGTTGGGTTTCGGCGACTCTGACGTCGGCCTCCGACAGGTCCAGGGCTACCTCGGCATTCCTTAGTTCCGCAGCGGCTTCCTCGAGATCGGCTTCCGCCAACCGGAGACTGGCCAGCGCCGGAGCGGGGTCTGTCTGGAAGAGAAGGTCGCCCTTTCGGACCATCCCGCCTTCCCGGAAGCTTTCCGAAAGTTCCACGATGGCCCCCCCGGACGCCGCCCGAAGCTCAAGCGTCCGGCCGCTCCGGATCTCTCCATGGTTCTCGATCACCGGTCGAATTGACAGGGACGTGATCTGACGGACATTGGCGGAAAACGCCCTCTCCCGATCCGCCCGCGGCCGGTTGCCGGCGTCCTGTCGGCCCTCGAAAGCGTCGTAGACGGTTCCGACCGCCAGCACCAGGAGCCCGGCCGTGACCGCCAGCAATCCGATTCCGAAGAGACCGCGGATCAAAAATCTCATGGCCGCCTCCACTGCCACCGCGGATCCCGGGCATACCGGTCGCGAAGCACAACGGGTCCCGGGTCTGATACGTTCCTGCCAGGAACATCCGTCACGGCAGGATCCGCGGCCTGTTTTCGGCCGGTTCCTCGCGGATCCGGGTTCCGCTCGGTCCCGGGCCGACTACTTGCGGCGCAGATGCTCGTCGAGACGCGGCATGATCTCGACAAAGTTGCACGGTCGATGCCTGTAGTCCAGTTGATGGACGAGAATGTCGTCCCAGCCATCCCGGCACGCCCCTGGACTTCCCGGCAGTGCGAAAAGGTAGGTCCCCGAAGCCACCCCGGCGCAGGCCCGCGACTGAACGGCCGACGTTCCGATCTTCCGGGCCGAAATCATGGCAAACATCGTCCCGAACGCGTCGACCTCCTTCTCGTAGACGTCCCGATGCGCCTCGACCGTCACGTCGCGTCCGGTCAGCCCGGTACCGCCCGTGGTGATGACCGCATCCACTTCAGGATCAGCGCACCATCGACGAAGCTGGCGAGCGATCTGCCGACGGTCGTCGGGCAGGATGTCCCGGTCGGCGAGCCGATGCCCCGCGGCCCGGATCCGGTCCACGAGAAGGGCCCCGGACCGATCCGCTTCAGGAGTCCGGGAATCGGATACGGTGAGGACGGCAATTCTCACCGGAATGAACGGCCGTTCCTCAGCGGTCATCGGACCAGCCTGTCCCGGATCCGCAGCAAGTCGGACCAGGCATCGCGTTTCTTGTGGCCGTCACGGAGGAGCGCTGCCGGATGGAACATCGGCATCACCGGCCGGTCGAAAGCTTGTGTCCACCGGCCGCGAAGGCGCGTGATCCCCTGACGGCCAAGGATGGCCCGGCACGCGATGTTTCCCATCACGACCAGGAGTTCCGGATCCGCCAACTCGACGTGACGCCTGAGGAAGGGCAGCATCATGGCGATTTCCCCTGCATTCGGATCCCGGTTTCGGGGGGGCCGCCACGGCAAGACATTGGTGATGTAGAGGGCGTTTTCCGGATCCTTCGACCCGCGCGCGAAACCGATCGCGACGAACATGTTGTCGAGCAGTCGGCCGGCACGGCCGACGAATGGAAACCCCTGGATATCTTCGTCCCGCCCCGGCGCCTCACCAACAACCATGACCCTGGCACGCGGGTCGCCATCGGCGAAAACCAAATTGCGGGCGCCCTTTTTCAGGGCGCAAAACTCGAAGACACTGATCGCCGATCGCAATGCGTCAAGGTCGCCGCACTTCGCGGCCATGGCCTCGGCAACCGCAATAACCGCGTCGGCGTCCTCGGCAAACGCCGGTCGCGACGCATTTGGAATCACATTCGAAGCGGGTCCGTCGGGATTCGGAGGTCGCCCCATCGAACCCCCAATGTCTCTGACAGTGGCTGGAATCTCGTCTGGCACCCGGTCCGTATTCAAGGGCGCGGAACCGGCCGACGTGGATTCGCGGCCCCACCCGGCGGACGGGCGAGTCCTGTCGACCGATCGATCGCCGATGGCCTCATCGACCCCCATCGCCAGCTGCCACTCCAGCAGCGCCAGGTAAGCGGCCCGGTCCTCTTCCAGCATCATCATCCCCGAGCCTGGCGGTCCCTATGCCTTCGCAGGAAAACCCGGCGCTCTGCTGCCGCAGTCAACGCGCGTGTCGAAGCCAGGCTTTACATCGTGAACTAAGGCCAATTCACGCCGGGAATCAATGGTCCGCCCAGACTCATCCTTTGACCTTTTCCCGACCTCGTCCGATGATCCAGCCGCCACCTTGGCGCCTTGTCCCACCGAGGCGTCCCGGCTATAAGCCCGGCAGCACTCTGAGGGCCGCGATTCATGGGGTTTTCCGCTCGGCACCTTCTGGGGATCGAGCATCTCTCGAAGGCCGAAATCGAATCCGTTCTCGACCTCGCCGACCGCTATGTCGCGTTCAACCGGCAATCCACCAAGCATTCGGACACACTGGCCGGCCTGACCCAGATCAACATGTTCTTCGAAGACTCGACTCGCACGCAGTCGAGTTTCGAACTGGCCGGCAAGCGGCTCGGCGCCGACGTCATGAACATGGGGCTCAGGACGAGTTCGCTTCGAAAGGGCGAGACGCTGATCGACACCGCGCTCACCCTCAACGCGATGAACCCGGATCTTCTGGTTGTCAGGCATCCCAGTTCCGGTGCCGCCGACCTCCTGGCCGCCAAGGTCGAATGCGCGGTTCTCAACGCCGGCGACGGGCGGCATGAGCACCCGACCCAGGCACTCCTCGATGCGTTGACCATTCGTCGGGCGAAGGGACGGTTGCATCGCCTGACCATCGCCATCTGTGGCGACATTGCCCACAGCCGGGTGGCACGGTCCAACATCTTTCTGCTGTCCAAATTCGACAACCGGATCCGACTGGTCGGCCCCCGGACTTTGATGCCGACCGGGATCGATCGGTTTGGAGCCGAGATTCATGACAACATGGCTTCCGGACTTCGGGGCTGCGACGTGGTGATGATGCTTCGCCTCCAGCGTGAACGAATGGACGGTGCTTTCATTCCTTCGGAACGTGAATACTTCCATCGCTGGGGGCTCGGCTCGCGCGAGTTCGCAATGGCCCGGCCGGATGCAATCGTCATGCACCCTGGACCGATGAACCGAGGTGTCGAAATCGATGGCGAAATCGCCGATGACATTTCTCGTTCCGTCATCCGCGACCAGGTGGAAATGGGGGTCGCCGTTCGCATGGCGGCCATGACTCTGCTCATGCTGTCCCGGCGGGGCAGGCCCCCGGACGAGGACCTGCCGGCGTCCCTTCCGACGGGCATCCGAAGCGGAGACCCTCACCGGTGATGATTCTCGAGAATGCCACGCTCATCGATCCGGAGTCCGAACGCGCGTTTTCCGGTTCGGTGACCATCAAGGACGGTGTCATCGCCACCATTCACGAAGCTTCCGATGCCGGTGGACAGGAAACCGATGCCGGTGCCCGGGTCGTGGATTGCGACGGCCACTGCCTCGCGCCCGGAATTGTCGACATCGGTGTCAAGGTTTGCGAACCCGGTGAACGCCACAAGGAGAGTTTCAGGACAGCCGGCGAAGCAGCCGTTGCCGGCGGGATCACGACAATGGTCGTCCGACCGGACACGGTTCCCGCGATCGACACCCCGGAAATCCTCGAATTCGTTCACCGCCGGGCTGTCCAGGACAGCCCGGCTCGGGTGTTGCCAATGGCGGCGCTGACGCGGGGCCGAAGCGGTCGGGAAATGACAGAAATCGGATTCCTCCTTGACGCCGGCGCCGCTGCCTTCAGCGATGCCGACAACGTCGTTCAGGACAACCGGGTCTTCAGCCGCTGCCTGACCTATGCAGCGGGATGCGGTGCGCTGGTCATCGGCCACGCCCAAGACCCAACCCTGAGCGCAGGTGCAGCGGCAACCTCGGGGGCCTTTGCGTCCAGGCTCGGACTGCCCGCCGTTTCGCCGTTGGCGGAACGGATTCAACTGGAGCGTGATCTGGCACTTGCAGAAATGACGGGAGTCCGGTTCCATGTCGACCAGTTGACAACGGCGGCTGCCCTTCCGGCGCTCCATCGTGCGCGTGATGCCGGTTTCGACGTCACTTGCGGAACGTCGATCCACCATTTGACGCTGAACGAGATCGACATCGAGGGTTACCGGACGTTCTTCAAAGTGAAACCGCCGCTACGCGGGGAATCTGACCGGATGGCAGTTGTTGAGGCTCTCGCCGACGGGCAGATCGACATCATCAGTTCCATGCACACACCCCAAGACGAGGAATCGAAGCGTTTGCCCTTCGAGGAAGCCGCGTCCGGAGCCATCGGACTGGAGACCCTTTTGCCGGCTGCCCTGCGGTTGGTGCATGACGGGTCCCTGTCACTGCCGCGGCTCTGGCGACACCTGTCACTCCATCCCGCCCGGAGACTCGGCCTCGACAGCGGGCGCCTGACCTCCGGCGCGCCGGCGGACCTGGTTCTCTTCGATCCGGCCAAACCCTTTGTCCTTGACCGATTCTCGTTGCGATCCAAGTCCAAGAACACGCCCTTCGACGGACACCGGTTGCAGGGCCGGGTTCTCATGACATTTGTCGGCGGCGAGACGGTATACGTCGGGGACGGATAAGGCGCGATCATGCAGATCCTGCAACTTTCGTTCGCAGATGCCGGGACGGTGGCCCTCCTCGCCTATGTCCTAGGTTCGGTTCCTGCGGGCATCGTCGTCACCTGGGCCATGCGCCTCCCTGACCCGAGAACCATCGGTTCCCAAAATATTGGTACCACCAACGTCCTGCGGACCGGAAGCCGCCTGGCGGCCGCGCTCACGCTCATTGGTGACGGCGGAAAGGGATTTCTGGCGGTTCTACTGGGGTCAACCCTTGCCGGGCCCGGCGGCGCGTGGCTGGCGGGCGCCACCGTTTTTATCGGGCACCTGTTTCCGGTCTGGTTGCGTTTCCGGGGTGGCAAGGGGGTCGCAACGTTCCTGGGCATTGCACTGGCATTCAACTTTCCCGCCGGCCTTGGCGCCTGCCTGACCTGGCTCGCGGTTGCCGCTGCGTTTCGCTTCTCGTCCCTGTCGGCGCTAGTCGCCGCCGTCGTCGCCCCCCTGCTGATCACCTATGCCGAAGGCGTCGAAGCCGGTCTCGTCACGGCGGGGCTTGCCGCCTGTCTCTGGATTCGTCACGCCGCCAATATCCGGCGCCTGCTCGGCCGAAGAGAACCGCGAATCGGCAAAATCTGAGACCGGAACGGACCCACGCCGGTCAATAGCTGTAGTCGGCGTAGATTCGGGACGGGTCACCGCCATATTCGCCGGTGAATCGCTCAAGCAATTCGCTGGCCAGGGTGCTGCCGGATTCGACCACATCCCGCAACGAATTCAGGAAATGTGACTCGTCGGGAACCAGCCCGTTGGATGCGGGCCGGGCACGCGCCTTGAGTCCGGATTCACTGATGTCGAGGGCCTCCTCCGCCAGTTCCCGCATGGACACTGGGCCCACCCGTGCGTCGATACCATCGACGGAGGCGGCAATGCGGAGCGCCTCACGGGTCTCGGCGTCCCAGTTTCGACCGAGATCGTGCGCGGCGTCCAACGCCGTCCCGTCATAGAGCAGCCCGACCCAGAACGCCGGCAACGCGCAAATCCGCCACCAGGGACCGCCATCGGCGCCGCGCATTTCGATAAAGGTCTTTACCCGCGCTTCCGGAAACACAGTTGTCAGATGATCCGCCCAGTCGGACAAACGCGGCCGTTCGCCAGGCAGCGCCGGCAACCGGCCCTCGAGAAAGTCACGGAAGGACTGGCCCAGCGCATCGACATAGTGCCCGTCCCGGTAGACGAAATACATGGGGACATCGAGCGCATATTCTGCCCAGCGTTCAAACCCCATGCCGTCCTCGAACACGAACGGCAACATGCCGGTACGGTCGGCGTCGAGATCGCGCCAGACCCGGGATCGCCAGCTTTGGTGATGCGTATCGCGGCCCTCGAAAATCGGCGAATTGGCGAAGAGCGCAGTCGCGACCGGCTGCAGCGCGAGGGCGACCCTGAGCTTCTTCACCATGTCGGATTCGGAGCGGAAATCCAGATTCACCTGAATCGTGCAGGTCCGGTACATCATCTGTTTGCCGTGCGTGCCGACCCTGTCCATGTAATCGGTCATGAGCCGATAGCGGCCTTTGGGCATCATCGGCATCTGGTCATGGGTCCAGTCTGGCGATGCCCCCAGACCGATAAAGCCGGCTCCGATCCGGTCGGCGACCGTACGCACTTCGTCAAGGTGACGATTGGCCTCGTCACAGGTCTCGTGAATGGTCCGGAGTTGGGCCCCCGAGAGTTCGAGCTGTCCACCCGGTTCCAGCGAAACATTCGCCCCGTCCCGCTCCAGGCCGATTATGTTGCCGTTCTCTTCCAGGGGTGACCAGCCGAACCCGTCCCGCAACCCCTCGAGCATAGCACGGACCGAACAAGGTCCGTCATAGGGGAGTGGCGTGAGGCCATCCCTTACGAAGCCGAATTTTTCGTGCTCGGTGCCGATCCGCCAGTCTTCGGGAGGCTTGCATCCGGATTCGAGAAAACCCGCGAGCTGGTCATGGCGCTCGATCACGCCTCCGCCGGTCTGGGGAATGGACATGTGAGAAGGCTCCCGGAATCTGCGCAGATTCCGGATGCTTGTTCCACATGCGAAGTCCGGTCTCAAGCCATAGACCCGCCCACATCCGGTCGACTCGATTGCAATGACGATCCCGCAGCGGCGGATGGCCGCCCGGATTCATCAAGAACGGATTGCGAGTCCTGAGTATCGGGATCCGGTTCAAACTACGTTCCACCGGTCGCCCGACAACGGACCCAGGCCAGGAATCGGGGCGCCAACGATTCGAATTGTCGATTGTGGAGGCCCGGCCAGCCAGCCATTCATGCGTCTGAAGGCCAAAGGATGGACCGTGGGGTGGGAGGGCTCACGTCGAAACCGCTTCAATGCCCACCTGGGAATTCGATCTCGCGTCAACGTAACTCCCGGCACCTGGCCTGGCCACAAGTCACAAAACCCGGCCCGACATTTTTGGCGGCGTGACTCTGAACCATGTCAGCGAAACCCTGGGCAAAGGCTCTGCCCGGCGCAACCGCCGTGGCGTGAATCGTCCTTCTTGTATACAAGTATTGCGTTTGCATGGCCGTGCATATAGTCTCTCCACGATTGGTCCGGCAGGTATCGCCGGGTCGGGAGAATGAACCCCCAGCGCCCTACCTGGTCACAAGAAAGGAAGGGCTAGGGCTGAACCTGCAATTCGACGAGACTGCTGGAACCGGCACATGAACCGAGGAGGAATCAGCATGGTCTGCAATGAGTTCACAAAACGAAATGTTCTGAGGATTTCAGCTGGGGCATCCGCGCTTGCATTCGTGGCCTCGCGGTTTGCGCTTGGACAGGACATGGGGCAACCGGAATCGCTCATGCGCGATGCCGACCGGGTGCTGTGCTTCCGATCCTGGGGATAGGTCCCGGCGGAGATCAAGGAGACACATCGTTTCCTTGAGCTGGCCTGGAAGTAACTGCGCTCGGATTCGGCGGCGCAACGATCGGAGGATTCGGCAAGTCGATTCCCGAAAAAACCGCTGGCAACACGGTTCGCGAGGCCTGCCGCGCCAGCCTCAATCTGTTCGATACGTCTCCCTACTACGGATACGGCCGCAGCGAACATCGGTGCGGGCACGTCCTGCGCGACAGGCCCCGCGACTCTTACCTGCTCTCCACCAAGGTCGGCCGATGCCTCGAACCGTTGCGCCCCGGCGAATCCGCCAACGATCTGCGGCCCGGCGGCCTGCAATTCCGTCCCGTGTTCGACTACAGCTACGACGGGGCGATGCGATCCTATGAGCAGTCCGTGGCACGACTTGGCGTTGGCCTCATCGACATTCTGCTGATTCATGACGTGGATGCATTCTCGCATGGCGGCGAAGACAATGCTCGGCGCTGGTTCGAAACGGCATTGGATGGCGCCTGTCGCGCACTCGGCGAATTGCGTCGATGCGGTGACGTACAAGCGATTGGCGTCGGCTTGAACGATGTTTCGTGGTGCCGCCGGTTCCTGGAGGTGACAGACATCGATTGCGTGCTCCTGGCCGGCAGATACACATTGCTCGATCAGAGCGCCCTGCCCGATCTGCTGCCGACATGCGTTGCGCGGAATGTCGGCATGATTGTCGGCGGACCATACAATTCCGGCATTCTGGCCGCGGGAGCTGTCAAGGGAGCGCGGTACAATTACACGACCCCAACCGCCGATGTCCTCGACCGCGTCAGCCGCATTGCGGCCATCTGCGCAATGTACGGCGTTCCCATGCAGGCGGCAGCGCTCCAGTTCCCGCTGAGCCATCCTGCCGTCAGCACGGTGATCGCCGGAGCAGCGACCCCAGGTGAAGTCGCCGCGAATGTCGAATTCATGAACTTCCCGATCCCGTCGACGCTCTGGAAGCATCTTCGCTCGGAGGGTTTCATCGACGAAGGTGTGCCAGGGATCGCAGGGCGGGATCAATGACAGCCCATCGTGCTGCGCCAGCGCAATGCCGATGCCTTCCGGGACCCGGCGCAATTCCGGGCGCACCGCCTGAGGCGCTGCCGAACGGCGGGTGCCGGCTGACATTGCCGCCGCGGAGCACCGCGAGCCGGAAATCACAGCTATGAAGATGCCAGCGTTGCCCGCAGCGCGGTTCAAGCCAACCGAAACCGGTCCGCAGCCGAAGGGCGGAAATCCGGAGTCTGGCGATGTTCTCTCCGGCGGCGACCTGTATCAGAATATCCGCCAAGCGATCGTCTCCCTGCAGTTCGCGCCCGGCCAACGCATGTCCGAGAACGAGCTCTCGCGACTGCTTCACGCAAGTCGGACACCGGTTCGCGATGCCCTGAAGCGCCTGGAGCGGGAGGGACTGGTGGTCATTTCACCCCGCAGAAGAACGACCGTCACGAGACTGGATCTTGCCACGTTCCGGCAGTTCGTGGTTGCGCGGGAAGCGTTGGAACGGACCGCGGCGGAAATGGCTGCGCGGAAGGAACCGGACCAGCGGGAGGCGCTGATTTCGAGTATGACCCTGCTTGCAGAGCAGATCGAGACGGGCGACGCCGATGCCTTCCATGCCTGCGACCGCGAGTTTCACTTGCAGGTGATGCGGATAGCCAATCTCGAACGGGTGCACGAGATCGTCGAGAGCCTGCGCGGACTGACCGACCGAATTCGCTTTGCCCACATGACGTACCTGGCATCCTACGATCGGGCGGAAGTCGTGCGCCAGCACACGAAGATCGCGGAGGCGATCGCCATGGGAGATGCGGGCGCTGCGGGCGCCGCGATGCAGACCCATGTCCTGTCGGTCGTCGGACGCGTGGTGCAACTGGCCGGAATGCGCCCTGACCTGTTCAGCGAGAACCTGAGTGAAGAGCTCGGACAGCTCCAAGACAGTTTGCGGCCATAGGAGGAATCCGTAGACCGACGGCGGGGTTCAAGCCGCGCCGAGCGGGTGAAGGGAGAATTCAGCCGCACGAAGGGTTGCGCCTCGCCACATTCCCGCCTGTTTGCTCGCTCGCCGCGAACCGGGCCGAGAACCCGGCCTGCATTTCGGGTTGCTTCAGCATCGCTGACAAGTCGAGATCAGGGTGCGCTGCGACGAGCTCGGAAAGAACCTCCAAAGTCGCCGTGCCCAAGGGCGCGTGGATGCCGTGGGCTTCCGCCAGCCGGAATGCGAGTCGCTGGTCCTTGTGGGCAAGGACGCTTCTGAATCCCGGTTCGAACTCTCCCCGAAACGCATGTGCGGGAAGGTTCTCCAGCATCATCTTGTTGAACGTACCCGTCAACCGGACCGTCTCAAGGATGGTTTCCAAGGACAGACCGGACTTCAGGCCGATCCCGAGCGCCTCCACCGCGACAGCGAGGATTCCGTTCGCGAGGAAATTGTTTGTGAGTTTCGTTGCGGCACCGTTGCCCAGTGGGCCGCAGTGGATCACCAACTCCGACACTGCATCCAGCACCGGACGGGCACGCTCGATCGCGGCGGGATTTCCCCCAACCATCAGGAGCGACTTTCCCGCCCAGGCCATCTCGAGGGTGCGGGCGACCGGCGCGTCGATCATTTCCATCCCCATTTCCTCGAATGCGGACCCGATCCTCCGCGTGGAGTGTGGATCGATGGTGCTCATGTCGACGTAGACTGAACTCACCGCCATGGAATCGAGGAAATTGCCCCTTCCAAGCGCAACAGACTCCACATCGGCCGCATCCGGAAGACCGGTGACCACAACTTCGCCATATCTTGCCGCATCGGCGACGGAGTTTGCGGCAACACCGCCATGCTCCAGAAAGATTTCCAACCGGTCGCCATCGATGTCGAACCCCTTGGTGCGGTGTCCGGCGCGAACAGTGCTGACAGCCAGAGGCAGGCCCAGATTTCCCAGGCCGATAAATCCAACTCTCATGATCGTCTTCCCCTGGTCCAGGAGTGGCTCATGGTTCCGGCCACTCCACGTGTCTGGCCGGTGTCGTGAACGTTAAACGCGAATCCACGCTCGAGACAGGTCGTCATCCGGTGTTCACGCGAAAGGCGCGACTCTGAATCTTGCGGCTCGAGGCGCCAGGTCGTGACTCGGCTGCCTCCACATCAACACGTTACACCGCATCGCCACTTCGTCCTTCCGTTCGCCCAGGGGATCCGGTGTCTTCCGCGCACGTTTCCGGAGTGACTCGGCGGTCCAGACCGAGGCCAGAGCCCCGAAGACGTCGAATTGCATGGGCATGCCCGTTCGATGGCGAAACCGCTGCGAGGAATCATTTCGACACAAGAACCGTCGGGAAATCACCGCCAGTATCTTGGGACTTGGGGTTTTCTGAACCGTTTCGCCTGGTCTCCGATCTCCGACACTGGCCACGAACTCTTCAGCGGTTGTTCCAATTTGTATTGACGTACGTGGGGTGCGGGTTGAATGGTGACTCTGGCACCCGTTTCGAGTCAGGCGCGGTCACGAACCGGGCCACGGTGTCGACCCCTAGTCCTGATGGAGAGATGACCATGGCCGTCGACCGCAAGACCCCTCCGAACATTGTCCTGATCATGGCCGATCAGCTGGCGCCGCAGTTTACCGGGGCCTATGGTCACCCGCAGGTCCGGACGCCGCATCTCGACGCCCTTGCCGGAGACGGGATGCGGTTCGATGCTGCCTATTGCAATTCGCCGCTCTGCGCGCCGTCCCGGGCCAGCTTCATGTCCGGACAACTGATTTCGAGAATTTCCGCCTATGACAACGCATGCGAGTTTCCAGCCTCGATCCCGACCTTCGCACATTACCTGCGGTCGATGGGCTATCGCACATGCCTTTCCGGCAAGATGCACTTCATTGGACCTGACCAGTTGCACGGGTTCGAAGAGCGACTGACGACCGACGTGTACCCTGTCGACTACACCTGGATTCCGGACTGGGATCGCCCGAACGAAAGAATGGACTCCTGGTACCACGACATGCAAACGGTTCGGGACTCGGGCATGGCGGCCGCGACGTTTCAGATCGACTATGACGAAGAGACCGCGTTTCAGGCGCGAAGACGGATCGTCGACTTCGCCCGGAACCGGGACGGTCCATTTTGCCTGGTGGCCAGTTTCACACATCCGCACGATCCTTACGTTGCACGGCCCGAATGGTGGAATCTCTACGATACCGCCGAGATCGATCTTCCTGCGCTCACGCTCGCACCGGAGGACCAAGATCCGTTTTGTCGCCGGATCATGGACGGCATCGAGGCCAGCACTGTCACTCTGACCGAAGACGAGATTCGGCGGGCCCGACACGCCTATTTCGCCAATGTTTCCTATGTCGATTCCAAGGTCGGCGCGTTGCGCCAGGCGCTCGAGGAAACCGGACTCGCAGCGAATACCGTGCTGATTGTCACGGCCGATCACGGTGACATGCTCGGCGAACGCGGGCTCTGGTACAAGATGAACTTTTTCGAACACTCGGCACGAGTACCGCTGGTCATGGCGGGTCCCGGAATTGTTTCCGGGTCCAGCACCACAGTCTGCTCTCTCGTGGACATCCTTCCTACGCTGATTGACATCGCCGCATCCACAGGCAGGGACAAACCCGAACTCGGCATGCCGATAGACGGTCGGTCGCTGCTACCGCTCCTGACGGGAGCTACGGATGGCGAAGATGATCCGGTCGACGGTCGTGACTGGCCCGGTGACGATTACACCGGACGCAGTGGAGAGAGTGAACGCCAACGCATGGCTATAGGCGAGTACTGCGCGGAAATGGCCGGCCATCCCGTCTTCATGATCCGGACCGGTCCGTGGAAGTACATCCATTGCGATTGCGACCCGCCACAACTCTATCACCTGCCGTCCGACCCGGAGGAACAGCGGAATCTCGCGCAATCACCTGATCATGCTCACGTAACCGCAGGATTTGCCGCCGACGTGGCGCGGCGGTGGGATTCCGCAGCGCTCAGACGTGACGTGCTGGCGTCGCAACGGCAACGGCAAGCGGTCCGCGCGGCCATGCGGGCGGGAGCGAGAACGAGTTGGGACCATTTGCCTGCACGCGATGTCGGCGAGGAATTCGTCCGTGATCACATGGACTGGCCGGTTGTCGCCGAACGCACCCGGCTCCCACTGAACGGGACACCCGAAAAGACATGACCACCCAGGATCGGATCACGGGTCGCGCCATGTCGGATTGGCCGTTTCCGAGGCCTGCCTTCGACGGGCCCTGGCACCACCTGCGAGTCGGCACTGTTACCGGATGGCCAGGCCGCGGCTGTCGAATAGATGGAGCCGAGCCGGGTCGAGCCGGACACCAATGGCGTCGCCGGCGCTGAGACCGGAGCCCGCTGTCACCCGCATCGTCAGGGAGTCCGCCATCAACCCTGTCTGAAGATAAACGAGTGACTCGGCACCAAGGTCCTCGACGATTTCGACGCGGCCGGCAAAGTCGCCTTCGCCTTTGTTGACGGCGGAAAGATGCTCCGGCCGCACGCCGAGAGTCGCGTCGGATGTCCCGGGCGGGACCGGTCCGGCACTCAGCCGGATCCGAGTCTCGCCGCAGGCGATCGCCGGCACCCCACCCTCTACCGTGACAGTTCCCGGAATGACGTTCATGGAAGGCGCACCGATGAATCGGGCGACAAACAGGTTGGCGGGCCGATCGTAGAGTTCCATTGGCGAGCCCAGTTGCTCGATGGAACCGCCGTTGACGACCGCGATCCGGTCCGCAAGGGTCATCGCTTCCGTCTGATCATGGGTGACATAGATCATTGTGACGCCCAGCCGATTGTGGAGCCGGGCAATCTCAAGCCGCATACGAATGCGCAGCGCCGCGTCGAGATTGGAGAGCGGTTCGTCGAAGAGAAAAACCTCCGGATTGCGAATGATGGACCGGCCGATGGCGACCCGTTGTCGCTGTCCCCCGGAGAGTTGCCGGGGCTTGCGATCGAGAAGCGGATCGATCTGGAGGGTCCTCGCGACCTCGGCCACACGCCGACGGATCTCTGCGGGCGGCGTACGGGCGAGTTTCAGGCCAAAGCCGATATTGTCGGCAACACTCATGTGCGGAAAGAGGGCATAGGACTGGAAAACCATCGCCACCCGCCGCCTCGACGGAGCTACATGGGTAACATCGCGCCCGCCGATCATGATTCGGCCCCGGGTCACGTCTTCGAGGCCGGATATCATCCTGAGCATGGTCGACTTGCCGCATCCGGACGGTCCCACGAAGACCAGGAGTTCCCCGTCATCGACAGCGAGATTCAAGTCATTGATGACCTGAACCGACCCAAAGGCCTTCGCTACACCATCCAGCCGGACATCCGCCATTCCGATCGTCTCCCTCCGTGCCTCTGTGCCCGACGGCTTCCCCCGGCACTATCCCTTGACCGCGCCCATGGTCATGCCCTTGATGAAGTATCGCTGAAAGAACAGGAACACGATCAAAGTCGGCAGGCTGGCAATCAACGACAGTGCGCCCTGGACACCCCAAGCAACCGAGTACTGACCTTTGAGATTGACGATTCCGAGCATGATCGTCCGCTTCTCGTCAGACTGGGTGAAGATCAGGGGCCAGAGAAAGTCGTTCCAGATCCAGGTGAACTGCAACGTCGCAAGCACTGCCAGTGCCGGAAGGCTGAGCGGAAGTGCGATCCGGGTCAGGACCTGCCATTCGTTGGCGCCTTCGAGAATGGCGGCTTCCCGCAATGCTCCGGGAACGGTCGCAAAGAAATTCCGCATCAGAAGCGTGCAGATCGGGATGCCCATCGCCGTATGGATGAAGATGATCGGCCAGAGCGTGTCGATGAGCCCGAGGCCATTGAACAGCCGAAACAGCGGAATCAGGATCACCTGCGGCGGAAAGAACATTCCGGACACGATGGCCAGAAACAGCAGATTGCCACCCTTGAAGGGGAGTTTGGCGAAGACATAGCCGGCGAGAACTCCGAATGTGATCGACAGTGCCGTGGCCGGCACCGTGACCAGGAAGGTGTTGACGAAGTAGCGGTGGACTGCCGGGTTGGCGATCACCTCGGCGAAATTGCCAAGGTAGATGCGGGCGGGAAACATCCAGAGTTCGCCAAAAGCAATCTCCCGCGTGGTCTTGATCGATGACAGGAGAACACCGAGCGTCGGCGCCAGGAACAGCACCGCAAGACAGAGCAGGATGACAAAGATTGTCGCTGGCCAGGGATCAAACGGTCTCGGTGCCGGTCCGATGGCCGCGTCGGCTGCAGCACCTCCGCCGGAATGGTCGAAACCGCCTGGATCAGCCATGGATTTCGTCCAGCTTTCGAAGCTGCCGGAAATAGATCCGGATGATGGTCAGCGCAATCAGGAAAAGAACCACCGAAATCGCACTTCCGTAACCCATCAGGTATTTGCGGAAGGACTCGTTGTACATGTGCATCGCCAGGGTGTCGGAACTGTGGAACGGCCCGCCACCGGTCATGATGAACAGGATGTCAAACCCCTTCAGGGAATTGATGACGCTGAGTGCGATGACGACGATTGTTGCCGGCGTCAGCAACGGGATGATGACAAGACGGATTCGTTGCCAGGCAGACGCGCCTTCGATCTCGCAGACTTCAAGCAGTTCCTCCTGAATCGAAACGAGCCCGGCGAGATAGATGACCATCGAGAGGCCTGTCTGCTGCCATGACCAGGCGACGATCACGGAACCGAGTGCCGTTTCCGGCTTGGCCAGCCACGCGATAGCCGGCCGTTCGCCGGTCACCGTCCAGATGACCGTATTCAAAAGCCCCCAGTCCTGCTGGTAGATCCAGACCCAGATCTGACCCACGACAACGGCCGAGAGACAGATGGGCAGGTAAAATACCGACTTGAAGATGGTCCCGCCGGGGATCCGACTGTCGATCAGCAGGGCGAGGCCGAGGCCCAGAAGTGTCGGAAGCAGGATGGCGGCAACCATCCAGATGGCCGTATTGATGGCCGCATTCAGGAACAGCTTGTCTGTATAGATCTTCGCGAAATTCCGGAATCCGACAAACTCGTAGCGGGAATCGAACCCATTCCAATTGGTGAAGCTGTAATAAAAGGAACTGAAGAGCGGCCAAACCACGAGGACGGCAAAGACCGCCAGCGGCAGCGCCAGAAGCACAATGCGCCAGAATCGGTTTTCGCGTTCCAATCAGGCCCTCCGCATGAAACGGGCCGCCGACTCGCGGCCGGCGGCCCGCCAATGGTAACCGCAGGACCTACTGCGTAAAGGCCTCGGCAGCGGCGGTTGCCGCACCCGCCAGGATCTCGCCGGACCGGCTGGGGTCATTCATGAACTCGGCGAACATCGCCAATCCGACTTCCGCCACCGGAGGCGGCGTCGCCAGGTCATAGTTGAAGGCGAAGTGGTCGGCCGCCGCCACGGTCGCGTTGGCCTTCTGCATGACTGCATTGTATTCGGCCGGATCGACCATGGTGTTGGCGGAAAGGGCGCCCTGACCTTTTGTCCATCCCGCCTGAACGCCCGGATCCGAGACCATGAAGGCGATGAAGGCCTCGGCACCCGCGACATTCTGGACATTGGACGAGATCACCAGCCCGTCGACCGGACCGACCACGGACGTGGGCAGCCCGTCGTCAATCGCCGGGAAGGGGAAGAAGTCATAGTCATCTCCCGCCATGAGGCCGATTCCGTTCCAGTAACCGGTGATCCAGGTCCCCATGAGCGTCATGGCCGCCTCGCCCCGGGCCACACGGTCGGAAGCGTCGGTCCAGTTGTCGGCATTGGCATTGGGAACGAAATACCCGGCATCGACCAGGCTGGCCCACATTTCCATCGCCCGTACGACCTCGGGATCGTCATAGGATGCCGAACCGTTCATCAGGGCCGCCCGGTACTTCGGCCCGGCCGTGTTGAGAAGCAGGTAGTCGAACCAGAACTGCGCCGGCCAGCGATTCATCGACCCGAGCGCGATCGGCGTAACGCCCATGCCCTTTAGCTTTTCGCAGAGTTCCAGGAACCCGTCCCACGTCGTCGGGAACTCGGTCACGCCAGCATCGGCCATGACGTTCGTGTTGTAGAACATTCCGGAGTAGTGGTAGTTGAGCGGCACCAGGTAGCGGTTCCCGTTGTACATTGTGGCGCTGTCGGCGACCGACTTGGCCACGACATCGTCCAGACCTTCCCGGTTCCACATGTCGTCGATGGGATGCAGGCTTCCGGAATCGACGACAAATTGCACTCTTGCGCCTGCCCAGTAACTGAACACGTCGGGAAGACTCTGCCCGGCAGCCCGGACGAGAATGCCGGACTTGAAGTCCTCATGGCCAATCGGGCTGTCCTTGACGGTGAAATCGGACGCAGCCTCGAATTTCGCCACCTGCTCGTCGAACGACTTCTTTCCCAACTCTCCGGTGAAGTAGTGGGTAATGGTGACGTCACCTTGCGAGATGGCAGGCGAGGTTGCCAGGAGCACCGGCAGGACGACCGCCGCCGCAAGCCCACGGCGCGTGAATTGTATTGACATATGACCCTCCTTGGGTTTGAGTTTCCGAAAGCTGAACTTTGGTGCGGACAACCGGATGATTCCATCAAAGTACAATGATATGACATTTGTCAACACAAAGCGGTACCCATGATAGGCGATCTCGTATTGAAAACTCGACCCGGGACGGTGCTGCCAGTGAATCCATACGCCGCTCTTCCAAGCGCGCAGACCCGAGGGGATGCCTGCGTGGTGAATGGAGCACGCGTTCGGGAAACCTGCGTTCGAATTGTGGCCCCATGCGTGTCCTGAAGTCTCTCACCCGGGGACTGCGCGCGCTCGACATCCTCGAGACCGCCGGTGGCCCCGTCCGGCTGACCGATCTCGCGTCTTCACTCGGAGTCGAGAAGTCCAATGCCTCGCACATCCTGAAGACCCTGGTCGCCATGGGGTACGCAGAACAGGACTCATCACGCCGTTACCAGTTGGCGTGGAAACAACGTTTGGCGGACGACCGGCAGGATGCTCTCGACGACGTGATCTCCTGCAGGGATTCCTGGCGACCGATTCTTGAGGCTCTGGTCGACCGGACGGGCGAATGTGCCCATTTCGCGGTGAGAGTCCGGTCGCAGGTCTGGTACATCGACAAGGTCGATTCGCTGCTGCCTCTCAAGGTCGATCATCCGATCGGTTCGCTCGCACCACTCCATTGTACGGCACTCGGAAAGGCGTTCCTGGCCTTCTCGGATGCCCAGCCCGAAGACCCGCTGACATACTATACACAGGCAACCATCACATCGCTCGACAGACTGCAGCGAGAACTGCAACAAACCCGGGAACGCGGTTACGCAATCGATGACGAGGAATATGCGTCCGGGATCCGTTGCGTTGCCGCGCCGGTTTTCGATCGGCGAAACGAAATGATCGCTGCGATCGGGATTTCCGGACCCACGGTCCGGATCGACGATGCCCGCCTTCTGGAACTTGGCGGAATCATCCTGGCGCAGTCCCGGGGCGACCGCAGGGTGCGTCCTCCTTGAACAGCGTGGCGATGCCTCTCCGGGCCGGCTTCATAGGAACCGGACGAATCTCCGACCTGCACGCAATCGCCTATCTGAACGATTCGCCGGCCAAGATCGTCGCCCTTTGTGACCAGAACACTGCCCTCGCCCGCGGGCGTGCCGAGGCCTGGGGTCTCGATGACGTGTTCGTCACCGGGGATGTGGACGCACTCCTGTCACGTCCCGATGTCGATCTCGTCGAGATTCTGCTGCCTCATCATCTCCACTTTCCGGTGGCGATGAAGGCCATTGCGGCCGGAAAGACCGTGTCCCTTCAGAAACCGATGTGCACATCGCTCGAGGAGGCGGATCGCCTTGTGGCGGCCGCAGCTGCCTCCGGCCGGCCGTTTCGTGTCTTCGAGAACTTCATCTTTTTCCCACCCATCGTCCGGGCGCGCCAACTCTTGGACGCTGGCGCCATCGGCGATCCGATTTCGATTCGCATCAAGAGCAACTCCGGGACCAGCCGGACAGCCTGGGACGTTCCCCGGGAGGCGATACGCTGGCGCCTGGAGCGGGAAACATCCGGCGGTGGACCACTGGTATTCGACGACGGCCACCACAAGTTCGCCCTGGCCTGGCATTTCATGGGAAATCCCGAGTCAGTCCACGCCTATATCGGCAGGACCAAAGTTGCCGACAGCGTCGTCCTGGATGCACCTTCGATCGTGTCGTTCCTGTTTCCCGGAAACCGAATCGGCAGTTTTGAAATTGTTCATTCACCCGAACTCGAAATCGCCACCCGGCACTACGCCCAGGACGACCGGGTAGAGATCACCGGGACCCATGGCGTCATCTGGGTCAATTGCGGCCATGGCCGGTTGGGGGACACGCCACCTGTTGTCCACTACAGGGATGGCCGGCTGATCCCCCATTCGGACATGCCGACCGGTTGGGAACAGAGTTTCGTCCAGGCCACCCGACATTACTTCGACTGCCTGGCCAATGGGCAACCCGCGGCACTCTCGGCTTCTGATGCCCGGCAAGTGCTGCGATTCGCACTGGCTGCCGAGGAATCCGGGCAGACAGGAAAACGAGTCGACGTTGACCTGGACTGAGTCGGCAGGGGCCGGTTTCCCGTCCCGCGTTCCACCCTTTTGGAGGCGGCGACAGAGCCCGCTTCGCTCGGCCGTTTGGTCCCGAAGCCTCTCTTGGTCCTGTCGCCCACCAGTTGCGGAGAGTCGCCAGGATTGCATAACGTCCGGGAACGAGGACCGAACCGGACGTGCCGTGACCGGCGCGTCGCCGTCAGGAGACACCCATGGCCACCGGACAAAGGGGCTTCGATCGCAATCCGACTGACTACGGGGATCCCGAGTTTGCCCGGTATCTCCGTCGTTCCTTCGTCAAGTCAATGGGCTACAGCGACGACATGCTCGACCGGCCAGTGGTCGGGATCTGCCATACAGAGAGTGGTTTCAACAACTGTCATCGGCACTTTCCCGAGATGATCGCTGCCACCGGACGCGGCGTCCTCGCTGCCGGCGGGCTGCCGGTCCCGTTTCCGGTCATGTCGCTGGGCGAAGTCTTCCTGCATCCGACGTCCATGGTCTACCGCAACTTGATGGCGATGGCCGTCGAGGAAATGATCCGGGCCCAGCCCATGGATTCGGTCGTGCTCATGGGTGGGTGTGACAAGACCGTGCCGGCGCTTCTGATGGGTGCCATATCCGCAGGCAAACCGGCCGTCCTCCTGGTCGCCGGCCCAATGATGACCGGGAGGCACCGGGGCGAACGCCTCGGTGCGTGCACCGATTGCCGACGATTCTGGGCGGCCTTTCGTGCCGGGGACATCGACCATGCGGAAATCCGGCAAGTCGAGGGCCGACTGGCGGTCACATCCGGGACCTGTGCTGTCATGGGGACGGCCAGTTCGATGGCGCTCATCGGTGAAACTCTGGGCCTTTCCTTGCCCGGAACCGCCAGCATTCCGGCGGTTCACGCCGATCGACTGCGGGCGGCAGAGACAACCGGCCAGGTGTCGGTGGCCCTGGCAAACGCGGGGTACCCGGTTCCCCGCGATCTGGTCACACAGGCCTCCGTCGAAAACGCTCTCCGTGTTCTCCTGGCGGTGTCGGGCTCGACCAATGCGGTCATCCACCTGTCGGCAATTGCCGGACGGGCCGGGGTCCGGCTTGACCCTGACCGTCTGAATGCGCTTTCGGAGGCCACGCCGGTTCTTGTTGACCTGAAACCTGTCGGAACCGGCTACATGGAGGATTTTCACGCGGCCGGCGGGCTTGGCGCCGTCCTTCGCGAGCTGGCGGACAGTCTCCATTCCGAATGCAGGGATGTTCTCGGGAATCAGATCTCGGATCGCATCCGTGCGCAGGATGCCGATCCGGTCGACCGGTCCGTGATCCGCACGGTGACCGCCCCGGTCTCGCCTGTTGGCGGCCTCATCGCGCTCCGGGGCAGCCTGGCGCCGGACGGCGCGATTCTCAAACGCGCCGCGGCCACCCCCGAACTCCTCGAGCACGAAGGCCGTGCCGTCGTTTTCGATTCCCTTCGCGACCTCTCGGAACGCATCGATTGCCCCGACCTGGATGTCGAGCCCGACGATATCCTGGTTCTCCGGAACGCCGGACCGAGAAGCCCTTCCGGCATGCCGGAAGCCGGCTATCTTCCGATCCCGAAAAAGCTCGCCGCCCGCGGAGTCCGGGACATGGTCCGGGTCTCTGACGCCCGGATGAGTGGAACGGCCTTTGGAACCATCGTTCTCCATGTCACACCGGAGGCGGACCTGGGTGGCCCGCTGGCGCTGGCCCGAACCGGTGATCGAATCCGGCTGTCGGCATCGCGGCACCGAATCGACCTCCTGGTTCCGGACGACATTATGGAAAGGCGACTTGCGGAACGGGAAGAGGCCGAAACCCCCGGGTCGGCAGCGGAGCGCCCCACAAGAGGTTATCGCCGCCTCTTCCACGATCATGTCCTTCCTGCGACAGAAGGTTGCGACCTTTCGTTTCTCCGGTGAGCCGTGGGCACGGTTCGCTGATCACACGCATTTGCTACCTGACCCGTACCCTGACGAATTCGGGCTCGATCACTCGAACGTCATGTCACACCGCCGATCGGGACGGCCCATAGAACGTTGACGACAAAACGGCGCACGCATCGCATGGGATCGCCGGTTGACAGGCGATCCGTTGGTTTACCGGCAGGAATCATCCCAATGATCACGCAACTGGCGAATTCCAACGCCCACAGTTCATCCGGATGTGACGCAGATGGCCTGTTTCAGGTAGTCCTTTCCGGCGATCTGACTCGCCAGAAACTGTGCCAGATCGGCCCGCGGAATGGTCTTGGTCGGCACGGAGTTCGATGCCAGAATCCGGCCCGATTCCGGTTTGTCCGTTAGGACCGCGGCACGGACTGCCGTCCATTCAAGTTGATCGTCGCGGAGGGTTTCCTCCTCACGGACGTGCTCGGACAGTATGGTTTTCAGCACGGTCAAAAACAGCAGTTTCGAATACCATGGAATGCGTTTCCAGCTCCCGCCAACTCCGGCGGCAGAGATGAAGACAACCCTGTGAACGTCAAGGGACCGCATCGCCGCCCGGACGTTCTTTGCACCCTGACTCAGTGTTGACCTGTCTCTTGTGTTGACGGGGCCGAGGCAGACCAGCACGACATCCTGACCGGCGATGGCTCTGGAAACCGCCTCGGCATCGAGTACATCTCCTTGGATCTTTGTCACGGGTTCATTCGTGTAGCAGCGCTCGACTGACCGGCCAAAAACAGTGACGTCGTGACCGGCCTCAACAGCCTTGCGCCACGTCAATTCACCCGTTTTTCCGGTTGCGCCAAAGACAACGACCTTCATGCTTGTCTCCGTTGTTGCGGCGGTGACACCGTTGAACTTTCATCTCGATGAAACGGCTCCGATGTCGATAACCGTCCTCGGTGGACGCATCACCGCCTGTGCCGGTAACGCCTTACTGATGGCAAATTCTGACCGGGCCGGGCAGCTCGCCACGGGCGGGGCCAGCCTCCTGGTCGCCGACGGCGCCGTTACAGTGGACAGGACCCTGGTGTCCTCGACCGACTCTGTTCACGAAATCCGGACGCCTCCACCGGCTCGCCGGTAGCACCCTGACTCGACCGATGCCCGGTTTGAATGAAGCGACCGGGGACACGTTTATCAGTCAATTTTCGCCGGCCCGCGATAACCCGGGGGGTCCGAAAGCCCATTTCGCCGTGCGACATCCCGGAGCCAATAGGCGCTGTCCTTGGGGATGCGTGTCTGGGTTCCGTACTCTACGAAGACGATTCCGTAGCGGGAACTGTAACCTGAGTCCCACTCGAAGTCGTCGAGCAGCGTCCAGACATAGATTCCGCGCAGGTCGACGCCTTTCTTCATGGCCCGGTCGGCAGCGCGGAATGCCTCGTCGTAGTAGCGGATGCGTGCAATGTCGTTCACACGGCCGTCCGGATTGACGTAATCGTTGAAGAGATAGCCGACCTCGGTCACGTAAATTGGCAACCTGCACCCGTAGTCCCGCCCGGGCTTCAGAAGGATCTCCTCGAGCCCGTCCGGACGGAGGCCGCTGCCGATAGTGGTGAGCGGTCCGAGCGGGGCCATGCGGCAGGCATGGACAATCGGAATCGTCCGGTCAAAGCGGACGACTTCGTGGACATAATAATTCAGCCCTAGGAAATCGACCGGGGCGGAGATGCATTCGAGGTCGCCTTCGCGGACGACCGTGTCGTCCTCGAGGCAAGGAAGGTAAGGAACCATGTGCGCGGGGTAGCTGCCTTTCAGAAGAGGTTCGAGAAAAAGGCCATTCGCTTCGCCATCGACTGTCCTCGCGGCCTCCACATCGTCGGGCGCATCCGAAAACGGTTCGATGACCTGCAGGCAATGCGTGACGCCAACCTGCGCATCGCGGGTGTTGGCACGGATGGCCGGAACCGCGAACCCGTGGGCCAGGTTCAGGTTGTGGGCGGCGACACCGGCGGCATGGTAGTCCCGCATGCCCGGCGCGTGCAGGCCCCGGGCATGGCCGAGAAACGCACAGGACCAGGGTTCGTTCGTCGTGATCCAGAACGGTACCCGGTCGCCGAAATGTTCCACGACTGCCCCGGCATGGTCCGCGAACCGATACGCAGTGTCACGATTCAGCCAACCACCCCGTTCCTGCAGTTCCTGGGGAAGGTCCCAGTGGTAAAGCGTGACCATCGGCGTGAGGCCGTTCTCGAGGAGCGAGTCCAGAACCCGGTCGTAGTGATCGAACCCAGCCTGGTTGCGCCGTGTCGAACCCTCGGGAGATATGCGCGGCCAGCTGAAGGACATGCGAAAGCTGGTGAACCCGAGGTTCCGGGCCAGGGCGTGATCGTCGGGGTAGCGGTGATAGTGGTCGGCAGCGATGTCGCCATTGTCGCCGTTCAGCGTACGGCCGTCGCGTGCAAAGACGTCCCAAATGCATTCGCCGCCACCGTCGGCACGCCTGTGGCCTTCGATCTGGTATGCCGCAGTTGCAGCACCCCACACGAATCCGTCCGGGAAGGAAAGGTCTCCGTCTTTGGTCATGTCCTGATTCCCTGTTCACGCTCCGGCAGCACCGGTTCTTATCCTGCGTTTTCGTGCGACCATATCGACCGAGACCGCCGCGAGCAGAATCAACCCGGTGATGATCGACTTGACGTTTGCAGACTGCCCGAGGAGGTCGAGTCCGTTGGCGACGCTCCCGATCACGATCGCGCCCAAGAGGGCGCCTGGAATCCGTCCGCGTCCGCCGAAAAGGCTGGTTCCTCCAATCACCGCCGCAGCGATCGCATCAAGAACGAGGTTTCCTCCCCCGGTGTTGCTGTCGACGGCGTATTGCCGTGACACGGCGATGATTCCCGAAATCGCCGCAAAGGCCGAGCAGACGGCAAACAGGATTACTCGTGTCCGCGCGACGTCGATCCCGGCCCGCCGGGCGGCTTCCGCATTTCCACCGACCGCATAGACGTGAACCCCGAACGGCGTGTGTTCCGTGACAAATGTCAACACCAGGGCGAGCCCGACCAGGACGAGAAGCAGAACAGGCACGCCCATGTGGTTCGACAGCACGGCAACGGCAATGATCGCCATGGCCGGAAACAGGGCCGCGTGCCCGAGCAGCGCCAACCTGTCGAAGGGAGCGGCCTCGGGCTGCTGCTTCCAGCGACGGGAACAGACGACGATTGCCGAGGCGGTAATGACAGCGACAAGAAGCAGGGACAGCCAGAACGGCATGAAGGTCGAGGCGATGCTGAGCACCAGGGGATCGTCGATGAGGACCTGCCCGATCTGGTTTCCGACCAGCATCCGCTGCACGCCTTGCCAGACGAGGAGTCCGGTCAGCGTCACAATGAAGGATGGCGCCCCGATCACCGTGATGCATTTGCCATGGATCCAGCCGATGGCCGCGCCGCAGAGGATCGCAGCCGCGATCGCCACGGGGCCGGGAATGCCGTACCACGACGCCATCAGCACCAGAACCACCGCGCAAACCCCGGATACCGAACCCGCGGACAAGTCGATTTCCCCGACAAACAGCACCAGGCTGACGCCGAGCGACATGACGCCGAGCACGCCGACCTGCAATGCCAGATTCGACATGTTCCGCGGGGTCAGGAAATACGGATTGGCCAGGTGAAAGACGACGAACGCGACGAGGAGCGCGACCAGCACCGGGATGAACCCGAGTTCGCCCTGCCTGAGCCTGGAGACGAAGCCGTCATGCGACGGTTCGCCGGACGGGTCCGGCACGCCGGAAACTGCAGGCTCCACCCGGCTGCTCAGAGCCTCGACTCCGCCGCGATGTCACTACCCGTTATTCTCGCCACGACATCGTCGGGCGTACAGGACCCGGGTTCCAAGTCGGCAATCTTGCGGCCGCGGCGCAACACGGTCATGTGGTCGGCGACGGCAAAGACATCCGTCATGTTGTGTGAAATCATGACGATACCGACTCCCCTGTCGCGCAATCGCCTTATGAGCCTGTGGACGTTTCCCGTCTGCTCGACGCCAAGCGCAGCGGTGGGTTCGTCGAACAGGACAACGCGGCGGCGCCACACGACCGCCCGGGCGATCGCCACGGCCTGGCGTTGCCCGCCGGAGAGATTACTGACCTGGCTGTGAAGGGACGGCATCCTCGCGCCGAGGCTCTCGAAAGCCCTTGCCGCTTCGCGTTCCATCGACGGACGGTCCAGGACCATCCGCCTGAACGGAACCACTCCCTTGCTGCGCTCCCGTCCGAGAAACAGGTTCTGGACGACACTCAGATTGTCGCAAAGTGCAAGGTCCTGGTAGACGGTTTCGATGCCGGCATCGCTCGCATGTCGCGGCGTCGTGATGGACCGTGGCTTGCCGTCGATCAGGATTTCTCCGGAGTCCGGCCTGACGGCTCCCGAGAGTATCTTGACCAGCGTGGACTTGCCGGCTCCGTTGTCGCCGAGCAATGCCAGGACGGAACCGGCGCGGACAGTGATGCCCACGCCGTCCAGTGCCTGCACGCGGCCGAACCTCTTGCTGAGATTCCGGGTTTCAAGCAGTTCCAGGGCGGTTCCGCCGGCTGGATCCAATTCAGAAGGTGCAAGCCTGAGCCGCGGTCCCCGTGCAGACGTCTTCACGCTTGGTGAAACCGTCCCTGATAACCGTATCGCCAATATTGGAGATGTCGACAACCGTGGGCTGCAATAGCAGCGCGGGAACATCCCCCGAGTCGGTTGTCACCATTTCCGGAAAGATCTCCGATACATCCTCGCCCTTGGCCAGCGCCACGGCGCCGCGCGCGGCGGCACCCGCCTGTTGCTGAAGCGACTTGTAGACGGTCATCGTCTGCAGACCGTTCAATATGTTCACGATCGCCGCATCGCTGGCGTCCTGACCGGTCACGAGAACCTTGCCGTGCATGTCGGCGCCCCTGAGGGCCGCGATGACGCCCTGCGCAAGCGTATCGTTCGCGGCGACGACACCGTCGATGCCATTGTCGGTGGCCGTCAGCGCCTGTTCGATCGCGCGCTGCGCGTTCGCGGCAAGCCAGCCCTTCGCCTCGGCCTCATAGACGAGCTCGATCTTGCCCGCAGCGGCAAGCGGGTCGAGCACCTTGTGCGCACCGACCTTGAATGCCCGGCAGGCGGCACAGAACTGTTCACCGTTTACAATCGCGATCCTGGCGCCTTCGGGAAGGTTGTCGACCAGGTACTGGGCCTGGAGCACACCGACAAGTTCATTGTTGAAGGTCACAAAGCCTTCCGTAACCACGCCGACCATAAGGCCGTCATACGCGATGACAGGCACGCCTTCGCGCTGTGCCTGGCGAACGATCGGGACCGCGGTCGTTTCTCCAATCGTATTGATGACGATTGCCTTCACGCCCTGAGCGAGGACCGATTCCCCCTGGGCGATCTGGCGGTTGCCGTCACCCTCGGCGTTCAGCGCAATAACCTCGATGGAAGGATCCAGCGCCTTCACCGCCTCGATGAAGAAAGGCCGGTCTTTCGTCTCCCACCGATCGGCACACTGGGTGCATGGCATGAGAAATGCGATTTTCGTCATTTCCGCGGCCAATGCGCCGGTTCCCACGAAAATCGCGGCGATCATCCCAGCGGCTGCGAGAACGTGCTTGTGTCCAGATTTCATGTTGGTTTCCCCCCTTGAATGAACCGGACCCGTTGATTGCGGCCCGGCAACACATATGGTGTCGTCGCAATCGTGCGAACGCAAGCCAAATTAGTACCCAATCTGGTCTTCGCCTGCAACCTGCGCAGCTGCTGCCGTTGCACGGCCCTGGCGCGCCACACCCGTACACCAGGAATGACGATAGCTCACGCTCCATTAAATTTTTGGTCGGGCGTATGGAGGTCGACACCGTTGCCTGTAAAAGCGTCCGACTGGCGAACGAGCACTCCGTTGACGCCCCTTACAATAAACACATCATCGAAGTGGTTCAAACCGTCAGAAGAATTGATGCCCTTCAGATTCCATCGTAAATCGACGTCATCTTTGGAGTTCTACAATTCCACACTGCCACGTATTGATGTAATTCTTTCTTCCGCAAACGTAATTGCTGCACCTCGTTCCGACTTGATCGGCCCCAGCCGATGCAAGCGACGAGTGACCAACCGAATGCGACAGCCCATCAGCGCGACGTGTCGTTATGATTTGTTGGTGCCGAATGCAAGGAGGCGAGAGGACATCGAGCTTGCAAGGGACCGAGGCGAAAGGTGTTCGAACACAGAGGGCCGGGCGCCGAGGCCACGACGAAGGACCAACCGGAAACTTACGGCTACGTGCACTGCAATGATTCTGAGTGGCTATTCAAACACACTGTCCTCGTTGGCTCGATCGGTCCCGTTGAAGAGCAAACCGCTTGTTGTCGGCTCCCCTGAGCGCCCGCTTCTGGTCGGCAAGGCGGGCGAGGCAGTTCGCGTCATTGACTGGATTCGGTTCCGCTTGTTTTCACCCGGTGGTGCCAGTGCCGATGTCTCGTTTCCAGGTGGCGTCGAATTTTCTTACGGGTTGTATTCTGCAGTCTGACTTGTCGTCCGTATTACGCTCGTAAATCGATCCGGAAATTGCTTGTCCTGGCACATGGCGTTTTCCGCGTCGGCGAGGAACGATCATATCAGCTTTGGAACGGCGTCCGACCAGACCGGAAGGGTCGGTAAGGTGAATCGGGTCGAGACGAATGTTACCTGAAGACCACTGAAACAAACGAAACCGGACAGGAGATGCTCAACATCCCCGAGCAGACCTGCTTCCCGCACGCGTATTGTCGATCCGGCTTGAAGGCGAATCCGCGAGTCGTCGGGGCATGAGTTCTCGTCCCGAAGTTCGTGCGTCACGGGTGTTCAACCACCCACCGAATGTCGGTTTTCGCGAACTCACGACTTCAGGGCGGTTCGACTGCGTCCAACACATTTGAGGCCGCATTCGTTCCTGCCAAACCGGTCAAGACATGCGGTAAGGCTGGAGCGAGGACGTCCTTCCGGCATCGGTTTGCATGTCTCGGATGCCTCACCGCGAGGACGGACTCACGCCTGCAGTATCCGCTGCCGTGCCGGCATTGCCGAACGGCGCGGTGGTCGCTCGTCAAGTGCCGTCCTGCCCAACGAAAAGAGCACGCAGCCTGTCCGGATCGACCTCTATGCCGAGACCCGGAGCATCTGACGGTGCGAGCGCGCCGTTAACGATCTCCACTGGCTGAACGGCAAGATCTGTCGAAAGATACTGACACGTTGCGCTGGCATCCCAGTCGAGCTGAGGCAGGGTCACGGCAAGATGGGCGATCGCAGCGCTGCCGACCGAAGACTCGGCAACCTTGCCCGCCAGATTCACTTTCATTTCCAGTGCGTTCATCAGTTTACCTGCGGCCAGGACTCCCCCGACACCCATCTTGAGAGGCTTCAGGCTCCCTCCGGACGCGGCCCGCGCCTCGTGGTGGAGGCGGATGTCCTCAACAGAGCGGAATCCTTCGTCCGCGCCAATGGGAACGCTCGTCGCGTCCACGCAAGCGGCCATCCCGGCCAGGTCCGAGGCCGGCAATGGTTGTTCGATGAAATCCAGACCGGCGTCCTTCGCTCCGGCAGCGAACGCGAGTGCGTCGGCAAGGCCGAATCCTCCGTTGGCGTCCGCCGAGACCCGGATGTCTCTCCCCACGGCGGTTCGAACCGCATGGCACGTCGACAGGTCCGCCGCCACACCGTCGATCCCGACCTTGACCTTGAACGCCCGAACGCCGCTTTGCAGAAGTCGCTCAACCTCCGTCTCGTACTGCTCCGACGCAACAAGCGCCAAAACCGCCGCGCTGTCGCGAACGCGACCTCCCAGGATTTCGTAAAGCGGTGTGCGGGTTCGCCGACCGACAAGGTCGAGAACGGCCATTTCGACCGCGCATCTTGCTCCCGGGCTTTTCGGAATCATCGACTCGACAAGGCCGCGTATGTCGCCGGCGGAGGCGATCTCCAGTCCGGCAATCCGAGGCGCGGCGGATTCCACCGCGGCGAGCATTCCCGGAAGTGTATCACCCGTCATGAGCGGTGCCGAGGCGGCTTCCCCCCAGCCGGCATTGCCCTCGCCGTCGGACACGCGCACCAACAGATTGCGTGAAACCGAAACCGTCTCACCGGACATAGGCATGGATCGTCCGAGACGCAACGCGACTCCGAACGATTCAAGTTCCGATATCCGAAGCATCGAAGCGCCGCGCGGTCAGATCACACCGTCTCGCCGGTATTTCGCGATGGTTTCCGGATCCAGGTGGAGCGCCTCTGACAGGATCGCCTCGGTGTCCGAACCGAGTCGGGGTGGCGGCAGTTCGACCGAGGCCGGCGTGTCGGAGAAACTGTACGGAATTCCAAGCATTCGGATCGCCCCTGCGGTCGGATGCTCAAGTTCTGCAATCATGTCACAAGCTGCGGTCTGCGGGTCGGCGATCGCTTCGTGCACACCGTTGATCGGGCTGCAGGGAATGTTGCGCTCGCGCAGTTGCTCCAGACAGGCGTCGACACTGCGCTCGGCCAGCGCCTCGGAGATGAGGGCGTCGATCGCTTCCCGGTTTCGAACGCGATCCGCGTTGCGGGCGAATCGATCGTCGGCGGACCACTCCGGGTGGTTCAGGCACTCCGCGAGGCGGGAGAACTGGGAATCGTTGCCGACCGCGAGCGCGATGCTGCCGTCCGAGCATTCGAAAGCGCGATAGGGAACGATGTTCGGATGACCGTTGCCATAGCGACCCGGCTCCCTTCCGCTGGCAAGGTGATTGGAAGCGACGTTCACCAGCATCGAGAGCCCGGTCGAATACAGCGAGACCTCGAATTTTTGCCCGCGGCCGGTTCTGTTGCGGTCGTTGAGGGCGGCGAGGATTCCCATCGACGCATACATTCCGGTGCAAACGTCGACGATCGCGACTCCGAGTTTCATCGGTTCCCCGTCCGGGGCACCGGTGATGCTCATCAATCCACACTCCGCCTGCATCAGGAAGTCGTATCCGGGCATTCCGCTACGCGGTCCCTCATCGCCGTATCCGGAGATCTCGCAGTGCACGAGGCGCGGCGCTTCCCGTTCGCGCCACTCCCGCGTGATCCCCCAGTTCTCGAGCGTTCCCGTCCTGAAGTTTTCGACGATGACATCGGCCGACCGCAGGAGTGACCTCAACATCTCCAGACCACGCGGGTCCTTGAGATTCAGAGTCATCCCCCGCTTGTTCCGGTTCACTCCCAGGAAATATGCGGCCTCACCGCCCACGAAAGGGGGGCCCCAGCCCCGGGTATCGTCGCCCTTTCCGGGTTGCTCGATCTTGATGACCTCGGCGCCCATGTCACCGAGGTTCATGGTGCAGAACGGTCCGGCAAGAATCCGGCTGAGATCGACGACCCGGATTCCCGACAGCGGTCCGGTCCTGCCGGGGTCCCGTGTCATGACGGCGGCTGTTTGGGCGGCGCCATGTTGTCATCCGCCGCAAGTCCGTCGAGGTAGTCGCGGACCGTCTCTCGATTGCGCTCGCGAAACTTCTGGAAGTCCGGCTTTCGACGTTCGAGAAACGCGTTCATCCCCTCCATGGCTTCCTCCGAACCCCAGACATGCGCGAGCAGCTCCATTCCCTGCTGCCAGGAGGCGTAGAGTTCATCCGACTCGTGGTTCAGGGACTTCTTCGTCTGCCTCAGGGTCTGCGAACTCAGGGACTTGAACTGCGCACACCATTCTTCAGTGGCGCGCCGCAGATCCGCTTGCGGGACGACCCGGTTGATCAGTCCGACACGAACCGCTTCCTCCGCCGTGAAGGTCCGACACATGAAGATCATCTCGCGAGCGAGTCGTTCACCGATCAGCCGCGGCAGGTACTGTGTGGCCCCGACCGTCGGACAAGCGCCGACGCGGGCACCGGTCTGGCCGAAGACCGAATTTTCCGACGCGATCACGAGGTCGCACCACAAGGCCAGTTCGTGTCCGCCACCCATGCACCATCCGTTGACCATGGCGATCACCGGGATCGGAAGTCCCCGGATTGTCATCGCGAGTCCGAGCATGCGCTCGTTCCAGTGCGCGGCATTGACCCAATTCAGCCGCATCATCGCGTAGAAGTCGCCGCCGGCCGAGAACGCCTTGTCACCGGATCCAGTCACGACCGCACAGGTTATCGACGGGTCGTCCCTCGTCGAGCGAAGCGCATCGATGAGTTCATCCAGCGTCTGTTCCCGGAACGCGTTCCGCACTTCCGGTCGATTGATCGTAACCCACGCGACGTGGTCTTTCACCTCGTACAGGATTTCCCGGTAACTGTCGTCTCGGTTCTCGTTCATCGCTCTCTCCAGTTTTGGTATCGCGCGTCATCGGGTTCCCGCTCGGCCTCCTCGATCTCGACCAGCATTCCAAAAGTGGCCTTGGGATGAAGGAAGAACAACGGGCGCCCGTGATAACCCGGCCTCGGGGGGTTCAGAGGCCGCAACCCCTGGGCCAAGGATGCTGAGTGGGCAGATGACGCGTCGTCCGTCGCAAGGCAGATGTGGTGCAGACCGCCCGCTGGATTTCGAGCGAGGAAGCGTCCAATCGGCGAATCCCGGCTCAATGGTTCCATCAGTTCTATTTCGGCGTTTGCCAATCGCACGAATGCGATTCGAATGGACTGTTCGGCCAGGGTAACGGCCTCGCTGACCTCGGCGGCAAAGCGGTCCCGAAAGAACGAAATTGCAGTGTCCAAGTCGGGGACCGCCAACGCCACGTGGTCGATCGATCCGACTCCGACCGGTCCGGAATCTTCCGTACCCTCGCCCATTGTTCCCTCCCCGCGTATCGGCGTTCCACCGGGACGCGTACCATAGGGGCATGTCCCGTCGCACGAAACCCAAATTGCGATCCGGGGCATGTTCCACCACCAGGGGCACTCCGGCGATTTCTGGACACCGGCGGTTGCGACCTTTAGCCTCTCGTTCCGCGAAACGGGCCGTCGCCCGGGCGGGTCCGGAAGCTCGGACCGGACTGACACGAGAGGATAGGGGAACAATGAAGGTCAGGACAATCGACATCCATGCGCATTTTTTTCCCGAGGCCTATCTGAAGCTGGTGGCCGAGGAGGGCGGCAAGTTCGGGATCGGTGGCAAGTGGGACGGAGTCGAGGGACCGAGTATCGCCATCGGCAAACAGATCACACCGGTGGAGATCCGTTACTACGATATTTCGGCAAGGCTGGACTCGATGGACGAACAAGGCGTGTCTGTCCATGCCCTGTCACTGACGCAACCGATGGTCTACTGGGCGCCCGCAGATCTGGCGAGGCGGCTGTCGGAAGCCTTCAACGATGCCTGCGTCGAGGCCCACCTCTCCCACCCGGACCGTTTTGTCGGTCTGGCGACTCTTCCGATGCACGTGCCTGACATCGCTCTGGCCGAACTGGCCCGAATCCAGGACTCGCCGGGGATTCGGGGCATATACATGGGCACCCGGGTCGGAGACAGGGAACTGTCCGACGAGAGTTTCTTCCCGATCTACGAGGCGATCCAGGACCGGGGATTCGCGGTGTTCCTTCATCCGATCAACGTCGTCGATCCCGACCGACTTCGGAAATTCTATCTGACGAACCTGATCGGCAATCCGACCGAATCGGCGATCGCCGCCTCCCATCTGATCTTCGGCGAAGTGCTGGACAGGTTTCCGGACCTGACGTTCTGCCTGCCACACGCCGGCGGAACCTTTCCCTACCTGGTGGGTCGGATCACGCACGGATGGGGGGTACGCCCGGAATGCCGGCATTTGCGCAACCCGCCCGACACGTATCTGCGACGGTTTTATTATGACACCATCACGCACGCCCATCCGGCCCTGGACTACCTCATCTCGCTCGTCGGCGCCGACAGGGTCGTCCTTGGCAGCGATTTCTGCTTCGACATGTCATACCAGCGTCCGGTCGAGTTCGTCACCCAACACGCCGGCCTCAGCGAGGACGAGCGGTCCTTGATCCTGTCCGGGAACGCGACTAGGCTTCTCGGGATGTGAAACCCGCACGGCGTCGGTGGCCGACCCGGCCGCCCGCTGGTGTCGTTCCAAAGGCCCGATGCCGCCGGCATCGCTTCGTCCCGGAGATCGAAATGCGCCGCAGGGAGGTGCCGACCGAACCGGAACTCACCGCCTGGCCCGGCTACCCGGCGGCGGTGCGCGGCGGCGGGTTTGTGTTCACCTCGGGAGTGAGAGGAGGCCTGCCGGGCGACGAAACCGCGTCCTACTCTGATGTTCCACCGGAGTTCGCCAGACCGTCGCAGGGATTTGTCCTGGTCGACGGGATGGAGGGCGAGGCGACGGCGGACGCATGGCGCGCCCACAGCAATCTGGAGCGTGTGCTCGCACGTGCCGGGACCCGGGGTGACCAGATCCTGCGACAGCGCATGTGGCAGCGTGACAAGCGGTTCTTTCCGGTTCTCGAACGGGTTCGGAAGATCTGGCAGCCCGAAGCCGCCCCGAGCAGCGGACTCGGCGTGTCATCCGTCGGGGGCCAGCGCGGCGGCTGGTTCGGAATCGAAGGAATCGCGGTCGATGTCGAGGACCGTGACTGCCTCGGCGCGCGCCGGATACTGACTCCGGCAGGAGACGCTGCAAACCCGTCCGCCTCCATCTATTCGCAGATGTCGGCAAGCGGGCCGCTCGTGTTCCTCGCCGGCCACATTCCGATCAGGACGGCGCTACCGGGCAAACCTGTGGTCGCCGGTTTCGACGACGTTCCGGAGGAGGGACGCTTCCTGGAGACGGGACGCAGCCATCCGGACGCGCGCGACGGCCCGATCGCGGCTCAGACCTGGTTCGTCTACAACGAGATTCGACGTGCCCTGGCGAGCAACCGCATGGCGATGTCAGACATCGTGCACGTTCGTGTCTATCTCGCCGACCTTCGCGATTTCGGGACCTTCCACAGGGTGCATCAGCACTTTTTCGGCGGATGCGCTCCCGCGTTGACAGTGGTCGGATTCGACGAGGTGGGTCACAAGGGTTGCCGAATCGAAATTGAGCCGACGGCACTGCGTCCCGGTACGCTCGACCGTTCCGATCTCGGTTGGCGTTGGCCTGCCCCGTTCGCGGGACCTGCGGTCGTCCGTGCGGGGCCGCTACTGCTGTTTGCGGGCATGCTGGGCATTGGACCGGACGGCCGCATTGTCAGAAACGCCGATACGGTCGCCCCCGAAGCTGCGGATCTGGTGCGCTCGCTGGAAGCAAACACGAGCTCACCCTCGGTGCCGGCACAGATCTGGTGGGCATGGCAACGCATCCGGGAGTGCTGCGCCGCGTCCGGAATCGGCCCGGAGGCGATCACGAAGACCGTGGTCTATCTTCGCACGGAAGCGGACCTTATCGCCTACGAGGCCATTCGCCCCCTGTTCGCAACCAGAGATCTGCCGGCCTTCGACTGCGTGTTTGTTCCCGGTCCGGGACCGGTCGAAGAGGCCGCAGCCCAGATCGACGTGACGGCATTGAACCACGCGTGAAGTCAGGCTAAATTCGATGACGTTTGAATTTTCCAAGAGAGAATGAGAACGCACTTGGAGGGAGGATCAATGAGAAAACTTGTGACAATTGGTGTGTCCGCTGCTCTGGCCGCGACACTCGTAAGCACTGCGCCCGCGATCGCGCAGGACGGATATCCCGACCGGCCGATCAGTGTCGCGGCGTGTTATCCCGCCGGCGGTGGCGTCGACCGCAATCTGCGAATGGTCGAACGCGTTGCCTCGAAGTATCTCGGGCAGTCGCTGCTTCCGCAGTACCGGACCGGTGGATCCGGAACGGTCGCAATGCAGTACATCAAGGAAGCAGAACCCAACGGCTACGAGTTGGCGATCTGCGACAATGGCGGTGCGATCATCGCCCCGATCGCACAGGGACTGGACCTCGATGCCGACGATTTCACACCAATCGCGCAGGTCTCCTTCGTGCCGTGGATCATGACGACACGGGCCACATCCGCGTATGACAGCCTGGAATCATTCGTCGGGGCGGCGATGGCCGCGAGTGACCCGATCGCGATCGAGATCTCCGACATCGCGACGTCGGACCACTACGGGTGGCTGCTTCTGCTCAAGCAGGCGGGAGTCTCGCCCACGAAGTTCAAATGGAACCCGCATGGTGGCGGAGGTCCGAAGATGAGGGCGATCATCGCGGGCGAAGGCGAACTGCTGTTCGACGACGCAGGTGAGATCGAGGGTTACGTGAAGGATGGCACACTGCGTCCGCTGGCCGTGGCCGCAGCGTCGCGCCTGCCGCAGTTTCCGGATGTGCCGACCATGCAGGAACTGGGGTACGACGTGATCGCAGGATCATCGGTCGCGATCTACGCTCCACCCGGCCTTTCTGACGACAAGGTGGGCAGGCTGCAGGAGGCCATGCGACAGATCAAGCAGGACCCCGCTTTGCTCAAGGCATTCGAACTGACCCTGCAAGACCCGAACACGTTCATCGTAGACGAGTTCGAGGCTTCGTGGCGCAAGGACTGGGAGAACGCCTCCGAATTGCTGAAGGCGGCCTTGGGCGGCTGAACAATCACATCCGGACCGTGACAATTTCTTGAGATGGAAGCTTGAGGGCGCGCTCGCCGCAATTGTACTTGCGGTGGGCGTGCTCCTCTTCTTCACGGCGCCAAGCCTGGTTCGGGGCTGGGCGTTCTCGATTCCTGGCACCACAGACGTCGCGCTCGAGCCGGTCTTTTTCCCACGCCTAGCGTCGTTGCTGCTGGCGTCTGCAGCACTGCTCGTGCTGGCGACGATCCCGCTCCGCTCCGGCGCCTTGCCGGCGGTCGAGACTGATTCCGGCGCCTACCTCCGCGCGGGCGCGGGTCTTGCCGGGATCCTGATCTACCTGCTCTCGGTGGTCAGCTTCGGGTTCGTCGTGTCCACGGTCGTGTTCGTAACAGTCGCAAGTTTCGTCGGGGGATACCGAAATCTGGCAATCGTCGTTCCGGTCGCAATCGGTGTCGCGGTTGCGCTGAGACTGGTGTTTCGGTTCGGCCTTCACGTAGGCCTGCCCGAAGGGCTCCTGCTCTAGCAACGGACCGAGGTCGATGTTCGAGGATCTGCTCGCCGCCGCTTTCGTCGTATTCAACTGGAAGACAATCGCGGCGATTTCGGCCGGCACGGTCGCCGGCCTCATGATTGGCGCCATCCCGGGGTTGAGCGCGACGATGGGAATGGCGCTTCTTTCACCGTTCACGTTCTTCGTCGGGCCGTTGATTGGTATCCCGTTCCTCATCGGCCTGTTCAAGGGAGGCACGTTCGGCGGATCGATTTCCGCAATACTGATCGGAACCCCAGGGACCGCGGCCAACGCGGCGACCCTTCTTGACGGTTACGAGATGCGGAAACAGGGCAAGGCGGGCTCCGCCATCATGGGGGCGCTGAACGCCTCTCTGATCGGGGATGCCTTTGGAACGGTTGCATTGATTTTCGGCGCGCCGGCGCTGGCGCTGATCGCGATCCAGTTCGGCCCGCACGAGTTCTTCGCGCTGGTGCTCTTCTCGCTGACCATGATCTGTTATGTCTCCGGCCGTTCCCTCGCGAAGGGCGTCCTCGCCGCCTCAATGGGCGTGTTCTTCGCGTTGATCGGCACGGACCCGATCGGAGGCACACCAAGGCTCACGTTCGGCCTGCGCGAACTTGCGGGCGGATTGAACGTCATCGCCCTGGTGACCGGACTCTTCGGCATCACCGAAGTGCTCATCCAGATGGAATCGTTCGGGAGAAGCCGGATGAGCGTTTCGAGTTCGGTCAATCTCCATCTGGCCGGTGCCGGGATGCAGTTCAGGTCCGTTGTGAAGCACCTGTGGACGATCGTTCGCTCCTCGCTGGTCGGAACCTTCATCGGCGCCCTTCCGGGAATCGGATCGGAGACCTCGCCCTGGGTCGCCTACGGCTTGGCGAAACGGGCCTCAAAGGAACCCGAGAAATTCGGCAGGGGCGCCTACGAGGGCGTTGTGGCTCCCGAGGCGGCCAACAACGCGGTGTGCGCCGCCGCCATGATCCCGATGCTCGTGTTCGGTATTCCGGGTGACATCGTCACGGCGATCCTGATGAGCGCGCTCATAGCCCAGGGCCTGCAGCCGGGCCCGTTTCTGATTTCCGAACACCGCGACGTGATCTTCGGGTTGTTCATGTCCGTCCTGTTCGCAACCGTTGCCCTCTATGTGTTCGGGCGTCTGACGATGCGCTGGTGGATTCGGATCATGACCATCCCGCGGCCGCTGCTCTACTCTATCGTGGTCGCGTTCTGCGTGGTCGGTACGTACTCGGTGAAATCGAGCAGTTTCGACCTCGCGGTGATGCTCGCGTTCGGAATAATCGGCTACGTCTTGCGCAAGCTCGACATCGCGATCGCGCCGATGCTGCTGTCTTTTGTTCTTGCGAAGATCCTGGAGGAGTCGCTGCGCCGAGGGCTCGTGCAGTCGGATGGAAGCATTCTGGCCTTCTTCGAGAGGCCGATCACGGCCGCCATACTGTCGCTGACGGTGCTGGTCCTGATCGCGTTCGCGGTTCTCGAGTGGCGGCGACGCAGGGCTGGCGGAACGCGGGAAGGGACGGGATGATCCGGCAGGTGCCAGGCAAAATCCAGGAAACATTGCGTCGCGTTCGCCCTGACCGGTCGAAATCGCCACCCACGAACCGAATCGTTCGTTGAGCATCTGTTGCCAGGGAAGGATCGCCGCACATGAAGATCGAGTACCAGCATCATCCGGACGGGCCTCCCGGAACGCCACCGATTGCGGCGCGCGCAGGGGACCTTGTCTTCACCGGGGGACAGATGGCGGTTCATCCGACACTGGGCATTCCCGCCGAGGCCAAGCTTCTGCCCAACTACTATTGGCACGGATCCAGCGTTCACCGGCAACTGTCGTACGTCTACGCGAACCTGGACACGACCCTGCAGCGAATGGGTGCCTCGCTGCCGAGATGCCTCAAGATCAACTCGTACCACACGGATCCGAGAGAGGTCGACATGGCGCTGCGGGTTCGAAAGGAGTGGTTCGATGCAGATGCCGCCCCACCGAGCAGCCTTCTGATCATTCCCGAACTCCCGGTGCACGGGGCGACCGTGAGTCTCGACATGACAGTGCTCGCCTCGGACGCGGATTTGGACCGCGAACTGGTACCGATCAGGAGCGTCCAGGCCATCGGCCAGGTCGCCGCGATCGGTTGGTCAGTGTATTCGCAGGCCGTTCGGGGTGGCGGTTTCGTTTTCACGCGCGGAACCACATCCACCGGGCCGCGCGGCCCGATCGACGAGATCGTCCCGCACCCCGAACTTCCGTACCGGCACAACCCCGTGCGATTCCAGACGAGATACGTGCTCGAGTACCTGAGGAAACTTCTCGATGACGCGGGGTGCAGTTTCGACAACGTCGTGCGCGCCGAGATCTATCTCGAGCGCATGTCCGACTTCGCCGTGTTCGACGAGGTCTGGCAAGAGCACTTTCCGGTCGATCCGCCGGCCCGGTTCGTCGTTCAGTCTCGTTTGGCTGTCCCGCACACGGTTGTGGAGATCGAACTGGTGGCGATCGACCCCAGGGGCCCCTACAGAAAGGAAATTATCTCGACGGACGATGCGCCATCACCCCTGGGCGCGGAACCGCAGGCGGTAAGGGCAGGACCCTACCTGTTCCTTTCCGCGCAGATGGCCACTGACTACCGCGCAGGTCTTGCCATCGAGGCGCGACCGGATCCGGAATTTCCGTTCCACACGTCGGGCATCGGCCTTCAATCCCGATACATTCTCAGGAATGTCGAGGCGATTTGCCGTGCCGCCGGGACAAGTGTCCGCAATCTGGTGAAACGTCGCGCCGTTTATGTCGACTACAATGATCTCCAGGAGGCGGAAGAGCCGTGGCGGGCCGAGCTCGGCGACCGGCTGCCACCGACCACCAACCTTCGCACTGACGGCCCTGTCCTCGTGCCGGGATGCCGGATCCTGTATGACCTGACCGCCGTGATCGAAGGTTGAGATCCGGCAAGCGAACCGAACCGACGATACCGACCGGCACGCAGGTGCAGCCGGCGAATTCGTGAACCGGGTCTGACCGGGAACCGAGAAACTGAGGAGGAGACCGATAGTGAAGAGACTGTTCTTGAACCCGGATGACATGTGGGCACGCGTCGAAAACGGGGAACTTTTGTACACTCCGATCATCGTGGTCAGCGACGAGACGCACACGCATGTCTATCTTTCCGGCCAGACACCGCGGCTGCCGAACGGCGACGTTGTCGCAAAGACGATGCGCGAGCAGCTGCGCCAGACTTGCGAGAACATTGGGATTGGGCTCGGTCATGTCGGAGCCACATTCGACGACGTCGTTACGTCGACGACCTACGTGCTCGATCTTGCGGAGTATTACGAAGCGTCCGACGAGCGCTTCAAGTACTTTCGGAACAACCGGCCCGCAAGTACGCTCATTCAGGTGGCCGGACTTGGCGTCCCCAAGGCCAGGGTGGAGATCACCGTCGAGGCCATCATCGAGACCGAGAGACTCCGTGTCGGCTGAAAGGGGCGGTTCGCGCGGTCGCCCCGGCGGAGGCACCTGTCAGACGGCAATGGTGTCGGAGTTCCGGTAGCTGATCCTCTGGAATATCGCCATCACGACCAGCAGGATGACGGTCTGGATGACCATGAACGCCGCAAGTCTCGCCGAATGACGCTCCATCAGCAGGAAGAAGACGACTGACATGACCTCGGTTCCGTTGCGGTAAAGGAACATGACCGACGAGAACTCCCTGACCAACACCACGAACATCATCAACCAGGCGGAGAACACGCCCGGCTTCAGGAGCGGAAGCAGGATCCTCCGGGTCGATTGCCACCAGGTCGCTCCGTGGATACGGGCGGACTGCTCGAGTTCGTCGTGGATCGACATTCGGACCGAATAGATCGTCCGGTAGGAGAGGTAGAAGTAGCCGATGACGTAGGCGAAGATGATGATTCCGAGCGTGTTGTAGATCGGCGTCCTCACGAACGCGAAGAGAACCATCATCCCAAAGATCGCCCCCGGGATTGCGATCGGTAGTAGGCACAGCAGTCCCATGACGGACTCGCCACTTCTCGATTTCATCTGCGACAGTACTGCCGACAGAAGCACCGCGACGGTGGCGGCAACCGAACACGCCAACAGGGAATTGGCGATCGCGCGTCTCGTGACATCGTATTCGAAGAGGACGCTTCGAAAGTTGTCCAGCGTGAACAGGTCGGTCTGGAACGAACCCGCCCAGTACTTCTGGAGGCCGACCAGAACCAGCACGAGAAGAGGCGCGATCACGGCGATCGTGACGTAGGATACAACCAGCCCGAACGCGACCCAACGCCACTTTCCGAGCCGGATGCGGCTGGCACGATATCCCTTTCCGGTGACCGTGGTGAACTGGCGCTCGCCCAGCAGTCTCCGCTGTATCCAGATTCCGGTGCCGGCAATCAGGATCGCGAGAATCCCCAGTGATGCCGCCATGGTCACATCCTGCGGATAGTCGCTCATCAGTGACCATATGCGCGTCGCCAGAACGTAGTTCCCGCCGGCAACTCCGAGGGCCATGGGAATTTCCAGAGTGCCCACTGTGAACACGAACACCAGCACCATTCCGGAGAGCAGCGCCGGTCCGTTGACGGCCAGCGTCACGCGCCGGAGCACCTGCCAGTTGCCGGCCCCGTGGATGCGCGCGATTTCCTCCAGGCTTGGGTCCATCTGCCTGAGCGAAGCGACTGCGTACAGATACATGAACGGAGAGTAGAAGATCGACTGGATGACGATCATCGACGTCAGGGAGTAGACATCCGGCAGCAACTCCGGCGGCCATCCCCAGTCAGTCATGAGGCGGGTGAACATTCCGGCCCTGGGCACGAGAAGAAGCCGCCAGGCCATGGCCCCCACGAATGCCGAAATGAACAACGGTACGACGCACAGGATTTCAAGCAGGCGGCGCCCGGGAACATCGGTGCGCGCATTGACCCATGCCAGCGGGACTCCGATCACCGCTGCGCCGAAGGTCGCGCCTGTCGCGAACAGAATCGTCGTGACGATTTCCCGTCCGACGGTGGGATGCTCCAGGATTCTCGCGAATCCGCCAAGGCTGAACACGCCTGACTCGGTGAAGGCGGCGTACACGGACATCGAGGCCGGATACACGATCGCGAGCGAAATCAAGGCCGCGGCGGCCCAAAAGGCCAACCTGTCCATCCGGAGCTCGCCCCTGATCAGCCTCCTGGCCGTGCGCAAGGCGGCAGATCCCGTCATGCGACCTGTCTCACCGCACGGCGGAGCGGAAGAAAACGGCACGTTCGGGGCACGGCGCGGATGGGACGGTCGAATTCCGCCAAACGGCCGCCCACGTGATGACAGCCGATTAGCCATGCTGTCGTCCGGTAGATCTCGCGAGATTTGCGCATACCGCTTTTCGGCAAGCCCCTTGCCGACCCAGAGGGTTCGAGTGATTGTCGCCCAGTCTGACAGGAGGCTGTCGCAGTCGGTTCGGGAGCGTCGATGATGACGGGCCCGGCTGGTCGAGGGAAGAGGCCGGGCATGTTCGGACCCTCGGCCGATTCAGTGACGACCGGCATCAACCAACCGGCAGCGCAACGCATCTTTCGTTGTCGATCTCGAGGTGGACCGCTGAACCATCCTCGACAGCCTGGTCACCGTCCACCCACACCCGCATCCGCGCGAATCCGGTGTCGACGAGCATCTCCGTCCGGTCGCCCAGATACTGACTCTTGTGGACCCTGCCACCGATCAGGTTTTCCTCCGATTCCGGTTTCGTCCTGTGCACCCTCATCCACTCTGGCCTCACCACCACAGTCACATCGCCGCTCAGCGTCTCTGTGACGCTGGAGACGTGGAGAACGCAGGAGTCGCCGTCTTTGCCATCCAGTCGAACCTCGATCAAGCGCGATTCGGTCGGCCTGCCGCTCTCGATCCTGCCCTTCAGGAGATTCGCGACTCCTATGAAGTCGGCCACGAACCGCGTTTTCGGCTCGCTGTAGAGGGAACGTGCATCGCCACGCTGCTCGATCCTGCCGGCGTTCATGACGAGCAATTCGTCACCAAGGGCCATCGCCTCCGCCTGATCGTGCGTCACATAGATCGCGGTAGTCCCGATGCCGCGCTGGATGTCCTTCAACAGATAGCGCATCTCCTCGCGAAGTTTCGCGTCGAGGTTGCTGAGAGGCTCGTCAAACAGCAGGACCTTGGGATTGCCGACGATCGCGCGCGCAAGGGCGACCCGCTGCTGCTGTCCCCCCGACAGGTCCGTCGCGTTCCGGCTACCGAAGTCACCGAGCCTGACGACATCCAGTGCGTCCCGGACGCGGCGCGAGATCTCGGAACTGTTTTCCTTCCTCATTCGTAGAGGAAACGCCACGTTCTCGTGGACGCTCATATGCGGCCAGATGGCATAGGACTGGGCCACCATACCCATTCCGCGCGCATTGGGCGGAACGAACAGCCCCTCGTCCACTTTGGTCATGACCTCGCCGTCGATGACGATCTCACCCGATTCCGGCTGTTCCAGTCCGCCGACACATCGCAGCGTGGTGGTCTTGCCGCATCCACTGGGTCCAAGAAGTACGAGAAGATTGCCCTTCTCGACTTCGAAGTTCACGTCATCGACGGCCCAGGTTTCGTCGAATCTCTTGCGGAGTCCCCGTACCTCCACGTATGCCGTCACCTGGTCCTCCCGGGAGTCGGCCGTTGCCTCGACAAGACATTGTAAAGGGGCGGCGACCAGGGCGCCGCCCCGCATTCCGGATTCACGTCGCGTTCCACCTCTTCCGAAGAATGCCGACCGGGGGGGGTCAGGCGAAACGCGAGATCCACTTGCGCGTCACTTCGCAAAGATCGCTGCAAATTCTTCCTGAGCCGTCCGCACAAGGTCGGTGTTCGTAGCAATCTCCCGATAATCGGGAGCGAAAGCCGCGTCGCCGATGTCGTCGGCGTTTGGCGTCAGAGCGAAACTGCTGGGTACGCCTTCCCTGCCCGGAATTCGTCCTTCGAACTTCTCGAAGATCTGCTGCCCGGGATGACTCCTGAGGAAATCGATCCACAGCTGAGCGGCATTCGGATGGGGTGCATCGGCGAAGGCTGCCGTCGCCTGCTCCTGAAGCATGACTCCTTCCTTGGGGATCGCCGTCCGGATGTGGGTCGCGCCCTGGTCAGAGAGCACGTTGGCGTCGGCCGAGACTCCGAGAATTGACAGCGGCCTTTCGCCCGACATCATCATCTCAACGCCGTGCATGGACGTCGACGAGATCAGCACGTCCTGCGCCGCCAGCTTCTCCCAGTAGTCCTCCGGCAGCCTCTGCTTCAGGTAGTGGTACACAAGGGCGACCGATTGCAGGGTCGAACCGTCCATCAGGCTCATCTTGCCCTTCAATTCCGGCTTCAGCAGGTCATGCCAACTCGTGATCTCCAGATCGGGCAACTCGTTGCCGTTCCACATCGGGAACATCATGTACATGTCCGACGTCCAGTACGGCCGGTTGTTCAGGCCGATCCTCTCCGGCAGTTTCATGTGTTCGTATTCGGGTGACTCGTATGCCATGATCAGACCACGCTCGACCGCATCGGTCAGCCATGTGATCGCTGGCATCGTCGTCACGTCTCCTGAAATCGGAACGCCCTGGCTCACTTCCGCCTCGATTCGAGCAATTGTCCCAGACGTGTTTCTGATGTCATAGGACACCTTGAAATCGTCGGGCAGGCACCAATAGCTTAAGAATCCCTCGCGATGCGCGTTTTGCGTTTCGGGTGTCTCGAAGACGCTCGCGACGACGATCAGTTCACCCTCCTCGATTGCCATTGCAACCCGAGGATCGTCACACCGATCTTCGGCGACGACGCCCGTGGCGTTAAGAATCGCGAATGCACCGACCGCCAAAGCGGAAGCCGAACGCAATAACACGGTTCTGTAAGTCTTCATGATTAACCCTCCTCGTTTATGCATCGAGAACCACGCCGTTTAAAAAAGCATGCTTCAAGCTTGGAGCCATTCCAAACTCTTGGCAGGATAGAAATCTCGAAGTTTCGCGTCAAGGTTTCGGTTTTGTCGAGGTTTCGGGTCTCATAAAGTCAATTGGCATGTCGTGGTTTCGCGGGTTATTCCGGAATTGGTTGGCGTCGAATATTCCGTTTGGAGGCGGATGTCCCCGGCGTGAAGGGGGCAAGGACCGACCGCGTTGCGGCGGTGGGATTCCGTTAACCTGCGTTTCCAGCAGGTCCGTCGCACTCTCAGAACGACACAATTGTCCCCTTCATCCCGGACAGGGATTCCGATTGCCGCCCTCGCTCGACGAAACCGTGTCCAAGACAGCAAAAAACGAGAGTGCCGCAACCGTCAACCAACCCAGCCAACGCCCTGACCACCGGGAATACCCATATCCTGGCCGCCGGTCTCCGCCTCTGGAAATGGTCAACGATAGAGGTACCCGAAAGAACTGCGAGACTGGCTGCTGGACCTGGACACACGAGGTCAGTCTCAATCAGGGAACCGGCGGGTGATTCGAGAGATCATGTCGCCCGAAATCCGAACCGGGCATGGCTGCACAGCAACAAGACGCCTGACCTCGGTGCAATCGGCGTCCGAATTCGCCTTCGTTTGGACAGGGCCAGCCGGTCGGGCACGGGCCAATCGACCATGGCGGCGGCGGTTCTCGGAACCCGAAATGCAGGCGTGGTCGAGATGATTGAACGATTCTGGTGCGGAACCGGGACCTGTGGAATCCCCTTTGAACGGTTTGGTTTCGGCACTTCGGGACGCGTTTCGGGAATTGTTTTGCCGGAAGACACGACAACAACTATAGTTTCGAGTGATTCCGCTTGTCCTCCGCATGCTTTCCCTCAAGAGGGACCGACAGGAAACGGATTCCGCTTCCGACTCAGACTGAAGGCCCGGATATGAGCCAGAACACGCGATTCACACCGGAGGAAAGCCTCCAGTACCATCAGGAACCCAGGCCAGGCAAACTTGAGGTGATTGCGTCCTGCCCAATGGCAACCCAACGGGACCTGTCACTCGCCTATTCACCGGGTGTGGCGGTTCCTGTCCAGGAAATCGCCGGAAATCCTGAACTGGCGTTCGACTATACGACCAAAGGCAACATGGTAGCGGTGGTTTCCAATGGAACCGCCATTCTCGGACTGGGCAATCTCGGGGCGCTGGCCTCCAAACCGGTCATGGAAGGAAAGGCAGCCCTGTTCAAGCGTTTCGCCGACATCAATTCCATCGACATTGAACTCGCGACCGAGGATCCGGAACAGTTCATCAACGCCGTCCGTCTGCTCGGGACCGGTTTCGGTGGAATCAACCTCGAGGACATCCGGGCTCCGGACTGTTTCATCATTGAACAGCGCCTGAAGGCCGAGATGGACATTCCGGTGTTTCACGACGACCAGCACGGGACCGCGGTTATCTGTGCCGCAGGTTTGATCAACGCGTTGATGATCTCAGGCAAGCTCATTGGCGACTGCAGGATTGTGTTGAGCGGTGCCGGTGCGGCTGGCATCGCCTGCCTGGAACTGATCAAAACGATGGGCGCGCGGCCGGAAAACTGCATCGCTTGCGATACGCGTGGCGTGATCTACAAGGGCCGGACCGAAGGGATGAATCCGTGGAAGTCCGCGCATGCCACGGCAACCGACCTGCGGACACTTGATCAGGCCATGGTCGGCGCTGACGTGTTCCTCGGGGTTTCGGCCAAGGGGGCCGTCACTCAATCGATGCTTGAGTCCATGGCCCCGAATCCCGTGATTTTCGCGATGGCCAACCCGGACCCGGAAATCACTCCGGAAGAGGCCCGATCCGTTCGGTCAGACGCGATTGTTGCGACCGGTCGTTCGGACTATCCGAACCAGGTAAACAATGTCCTTGGATTTCCCTATCTTTTCCGGGGCGCCCTCGACATCCACGCCCGGGCCATCAATGACGAGATGAAGATCGCCTGCGCCGAGGCCCTGGCCGAACTGGCGCGGCAGGATGTTCCGGATGAAGTTGCAATGGCCTATGGTCGGAAACTCCGCTTCGGTCCGGAATACATCATTCCAACACCGTTTGATCCCCGGCTGATTCATGTGGTTCCGCCGGCCGTGGCACGGGCAGGAATGGAGACCGGCGTCGCCCGCCGGCCGATTGCCGACATGGAATCCTATGTACTGGACCTGAAGTCACGGCTCGACCCGACCGCATCAATTCTGCAGGGGCTTTATGCCCGGGCGCGGAACCGGCAAGCCCGGATCGTCTTCGCCGAGGGTAATGATGACCGCGTGGTCCGCGCCGCAGTGGTTTATGCGCGGCAGGGTCTTGGTCAGGCCGTCATCGTCGGCCGGAAGGACGATGTCGTCCGGCGGCTGGAGTCCCAGGGACTCGGCAATGCGGTCGGCGATGTCGAAATCACGAATGCTGCCATGACCGACCACCTTGAGACCTACAAGTCGTTTCTCTACCGGCGGCTGCAGCGAAAGGGATACGACCAGACCGACTGTCATCGCTTGGCGTCACGCGACCGTCATGTCTTCTCGTCGCTGATGGTAGCGCACGGTCATGCCGACGGAATGATCACAGGCGCCACCCGGAAGTCCGCCAACATTCTAAATCTGATCAATTACGTCTTCGACGTCGGGCCCGGCGATGGCGCCGTTGGGATCTCGGTCCTCCTGACTCGGGGTCGGATTGTCATGATCGCAGATACGCTGGTCCACGAATGGCCGGAACCGGAAGACCTGGCAGATATTGCCGAACGGGCCGCAGGCGTCGCGCGAAGCATCGGGATCGAACCCCGGGTCGCCTTCGTGAGCTTTTCCAATTTCGGGTATCCGGTTTCGGAGCGGGCAGAGAAAATGTTGCTCGCGCCCGGCGTTCTGGATCGCCGGGGCGTCGACTTCGAGTATGACGGAGAAATGACGGTCGATGTTGCGCTGAATTCCGAAGTGATGCAGCAGTATCCGTTCTGCCGGTTGTCCGGGCCGGCGAATATTCTGGTGGTTCCCGCCCGGCACTCGGCTTCGATCTCGACGAAACTGATGCAGGAGATGGGAGGCGCAACGATAATCGGGCCCATCCTCTCGGGGATCGACAAACCGGTCAAGCTCTGCTCGGCAAACTCGACCGTCAACGACATCATGAACATGGCAGTGTTCGCCTCGGGCGAGGCAGAATGATGCGCACCTGCCGGACTTCCGGGCTGAGCCGCCTGGGCATTGCCGGCGAGCCGGCAGCCCATACAGCCTTCAGCCGGACTTCACCCGGTCCCAGAACTGTCGGATGGTTCGGCCAAAGCCTGTGACATCCGGGTTGTTGTCGTCACCGGCGGATTCGAACTGACGGAGGAGTTCCGACTGCCGTGGCGTCAGATTGACCGGCGTCTCGACAGCCAGGTCCAGGAACAGGTCTCCCCGCCGGCTGTCTCGCAACCCGGGCATGCCCTTGCCCCTCAATCGCAGCTGCCGCCCGGCCTGGGTACCAGGCGGAATCCTGACCAGGCTTTTTCCGCCATCAATCGTCGGAATCTCGATCTCGCCACCCAACGCCGCCGTGATCATTGATACCGGAACCCGGCACAGCAGATTGGTGCCGTCGCGTTCGAACAGTGCGTGATCGGCGACCTCGATGAAGATGTAGAGATCACCGGGCGGCCCGCCTCGAAGCCCGGCTTCCCCCTCGCCGGCAAGTCGGATGCGCGTTCCGGTCTCGACGCCCGGAGGAACCCGGACACTGAGCGCCCGTTCGCGGTCCTGCCGTCCGCTTCCGCTGCAAAACCGGCACGGATCGGAAATCACGTTCCCCTGCCCGTGGCAGGTCGGGCAGGTTCGTTCGACAGTGAAGAACCCCTGCTGAGCCCGAACCTGCCCGCGACCGTTACAGGTCGGGCAGCTGGCGGGCTCCGATCCACCCCGGGACCCGGACCCGGAACAGCGTTCGCAGGCAGTGGAGCCCGTGATCGACAGCCGTTCCTCGGTGCCGGAAAATGCCGTTTCGAGGGACACGCGCAGGTTGTAGCGGAGGTCCGACCCGCGCATTGCCCGGCGACTGCGGGTCTGGTTGCCCCCCATAAAATCGCCGAAGAAATCCTCGAAAACATTGGAGAAGGCGGACGCGAAATCGGCGCCTCCGGCTCCGGCGCCCGGCCCCCCGCCCTCGAATGCGGCATGACCGAACCGGTCATAGGCGGCCTTTTTCTCGGGATCCTTCAGAACGTCATTGGCCTCGTTGATCTCCTTGAACAGCCGTTCGGAATCCGGATTGTCCTTGTTCCGGTCAGGGTGCAACTCCATGGCCTTCTTGCGATAGGCCTTCTTGATGTCGGCATCGCTGGCGCCCCGCTGGACTCCGAGAACATCATAGTAGTCGCGTTTCGCCATGAGCGTCTGCCTGACGCCAACGCCCCGCCGGACCCGCGAGGGCCGGCGGGGCGTTCCGTCATCCTGTGGGGATCAGGACTTCTTTCCCTTGTCGAGATCCTCGAATTCCGCATCGACGATGTCGTCGTCCACCGGACGTGTTTCGCCGTCATCGCCATCCGGCTGCGGACCTTCTTCGCTCTCGGCCTGGGCCTTGTAGACTGCTTCCCCGAGTTTCATGGACGCTTCGACGAGGTCACTGGTCAACGACTTTATGGTCTCGGCATCCCCGCCTTCCAGCGATTCCTTGAGCGCCTTGACAGCCAGTTCAATCACCTCGACCGTTGCCGGATCAACCTTGTCAGAATGCTCGGCAAGCGACTTTTCGGTGCCATGGATCAGCGACTCAGCCTGATTCCTGGCTTCCGCAAGTTCGCGACGTTCCTTGTCGGCCTCGGCGTTTTCCTCCGCATCCTTGACCATGCGTTCGATGTCATCCTCGGAAAGGCCACCCGAGGCCTGAATGGTGATCTTCTGTTCCTTGTTGGTCCCCTTGTCCTTTGCCGAAACGGACACGATTCCATTCGCATCAATGTCGAAAGTGACCTCGATTTGCGGCACGCCGCGTGGTGCCGGCGGAATCTCCTCGAGGTTGAACTGGCCGAGAAGCTTGTTGTCGGTGGCCATCTGCCGTTCGCCCTGGAACACCCGGATTGTCACGGCATTCTGGTTGTCGTCGGCCGTCGAGAAGACCTGGGACTTCCGGGTCGGTATGGTGGTGTTCCTTTCGATCAGCCGGGTGAAAACGCCGCCAAGGGTCTCGATGCCGAGGGAGAGTGGAGTGACGTCGAGCAGTATGACGTCCTTGACGTCGCCCTGCAGAACGCCGGCCTGGATGGCCGCGCCCATGGCCACGACCTCATCCGGATTGACGCCCTTGTGCGGATCCTTCCCGAAGAAACGGGTCACTTCCTCGATGACCTTTGGCATGCGGGTCATGCCACCGACGAGGACCACCTCATCGATGTCGGCCTTGATGATGCCGGCATCCTTGAGCGCCGACTGGCAAGGTTTCATCGAACGCGCAATCAGATCCTCGACGAGCGATTCGAGCTTGGCACGCGTCAGCTTGATCACCAGATGAAGCGGCTGCCCGCTTGAGGGATCCATGGAAATGAACGGCTGGTTGATCTCCGTTTGCTGCGAAGATGACAGTTCGATTTTCGCTTTCTCGGCCGCTTCCTTCAGCCGCTGCAGGGCCATCTTGTCCTTTGTCAGGTCGACGCCGTTTTCCTTCTTGAACTCGGATGCCAGGTACTCGACGACTCTAAGATCGAAGTCTTCACCGCCGAGCGCCGTATCGCCGTTGGTCGACTTCACTTCGAACAGCCCGTCGTCGATCTCGAGAATGGAAATGTCGAAGGTTCCGCCTCCGAGATCGTAGACGGCAATGGTCTTGCCGCCTTCCTTGTCGAGCCCGTAGGCCAGCGCTGCCGCGGTCGGTTCATTGATGATTCGGCGAACCTCGAGACCCGCGATCTTGCCGGCATCCTTTGTGGCCTGGCGCTGGGCATCGTTGAAGTAGGCCGGCACGGTAATGACGGCGTTGGTGACAGCCTCGCCAAGATAGTCTTCGGCTGTCTCCTTCATTTTCTGGAGAATGAATGCCGAAATCTGCGACGGCGAGAATTTTTCGCCCATGACCTCGACCCAGGCATCGCCGTTTCCGCCATCGGCAATCGTGAAGGGCAGCGTCTTGGTGTCGCGCTTGATGACCGGATCGCCGATCTGACGGCCGATGAGCCGTTTGATGGCAAACAGCGTGTTTTCGGGATTGGTCACCGCCTGCCGCTTGGCGGCCTGGCCAACCAGTCTTTCCTCGTCCGTGAACGCCACGATCGACGGGGTCGTCCGCGAACCCTCGGAGTTTTCGACAACCCGTGGCTGCGTCCCGTCCATGACGGCAACGCAGGAGTTCGTCGTACCGAGATCGATTCCAATGACTCTTGACATCTTGATTCCTTGTCCCTTCGACTCTGCCGCGGTCCGCATTCCGCTGTCCGAATTCCCGAGCCCATGTTTGCCGCACCCGGCAGGGCCGGCGATCGGCTGTCCGATCCGGACGACCGGTCACGGTCCAGTCATGCCGGGAATGCGTCGGCCGCGTTCACCGGGCTATATAGGTACGCTTCACTGACCCTTCAAGCGTAGCCAGGAAATCTGACGCCCGGCCCAAGGCCAACCTGGGAAGGTCAGCACCGAGACCCGAAGACCAGCCGTCGCCGTCTTTGCCGGCAAATGACGGTCGTGTCACGATCCGTCGGGCATTCCGGGTCCCGTTGCAGTCCCGGACGGTTCCTGACAAACCGACCGGCGCGCCCGCGAGAAAGGAGCGGCCAAAATCATGCAGGACGTCATCCGGATTCGCGAAGCCGAAATCTGCCGGTCGGAACTGGACCGGCGGGCTCAGGCGCAGATTGTGGACGACCTCAGGACGGTTGTGAAACAGGCTCCGCTGTTCTCGCCGACAACGCCCCGGGGCCGCCCGATGTCTGTTCGAATGACATCGGCCGGGACGCTCGGATGGGTTTCGGATCGCCGGGGTTACCGCTACGAAAATCTCCATCCTGCGGGCGAGCCATGGCCAGACATCCCGGAATCGGTGCTCGCAGTCTGGCGGCGACACGGTTCGGAGACCCGGGCGCCGGATTGTTGCCTGATCAACTACTATGGGGATGGTGCCCGCATGGGGATGCACCGGGACAACGACGAGAAAGACTTCTCATGGCCCGTCGTCTCGATCTCGCTCGGTGACGCGGCCCTGTTCCGGATTGGCAACCTGACGCGTGGCGGCCGGACCGAGTCGACCTGGCTGGAATCAGGCGATGTCGCGATTCTGCGCGGACCGGCCCGAAGGCTGTATCACGGTATCGACCGGATCCGTTTCGGAAGTTCAGACCTGCTTCCGACCGGTGGCCGTATCAACATCACACTTCGGGTCGTCGACTGAGCCGAGGCACCGGAGGGCCGCGGCCGGGCAAATGCGCAGGCCGTGGCGTGCCTGGCCGAGGCGAGAATCAATAGTTTGATGCGAACAGGAGGGGACTTACAAAGAAAGGTTGACGGTGGTAGTGCGCGCGTGCGGGAAGCATCGTGCGCTGCTCCACACCAAATGACCGTAGGAGGGTCAACCGCGCGTGGCGGACGATACCACAGAATTCAGAAACATCACCTATCGGCTGCTTCCGCAGAAGAGGTCGAACTGGCGCTGGCTCGACCGCACGCTCGAGGCCCAGCGGCAGCTGTACAACGCGGCGCTGGAGGAGCGTATCGACTGCTACCGAAAGACGGGTCGGTCGATCACCTACATCGACCAGGCGAAGTCGCTCACGGTCTGCCGCAGCGCCTTGCCCGGCATGGCTGACACCGCAGTGGCGATCCAGCGGGGCACTCTCAAGCGCCTGGACGAGGCCTTCAAGGGGTTCTTCCGGCGGGTGAAGACAGGCGGGTGCGGGCTTTCCCCGGTTCAAGGGACACCGCCGCTTCAACAGCATCGGCATTGTTTCGGGCGTGCAAGTCGACGGCGGCCGTATCCGCGTTCCGGGCTTTGGCTGGATGACTGTCCGCCGCCGGGGCGGAGATCCTTACGCCAACGGCGAACCCGTCAGCGCTGTGCTCAAGCGCGAGGGTGGGAAATGGACTGCGGTGGTCTGCTATCGTGTCCCGGCGGTGGAGTGTTCGGACAACGGCCATGTCGTGGGCGTTGACATGAACGCGGGGCAGATTGCGACGAGTGACCGACGGATATTCCCGGCCCCGGATGCCCGAAGGCTCCATGCCCGCGTTCGGCGCTATCGGAAGCAGCTTGCGCGACAGAGGCGCGGTTCCCGGAGGCGGGATCGGACCCGCCAGCGGTTGGCCAGGACGACACGGCGCATCGCCATGAAACGTCATGACTGGCACCACAGGACCAGCCGCGCTCTCGCCAACACGGCGGGGACCGTGGTGATCGAGGATCTGAACACGGCGGGCATGACGCGGAGTGCGAAGGGCACGGTGGAGGAGCCCGGGCGCAACGTGCGCCAGAAGGCCGGTCTCAATCGGGTGATCCTGGAGACCGGCTGGGGCGGTCTCCGACGGATGCTTGAATACAAGGCCCGCCGTGTCGTGGCGGTTGACCCGGCCTATACGAGCCGAACCTGCGCATCGTGCGTCGTCGTCGACGCCGGATCACGGAAGAGGCGGGATCGTTTCGAGTGCGTGGCGTGCTGCCATGCGGATCATGCCGATCTCAATGCAGCGGCGAACATACTGGCCTTGGTGACTGGGGCGTCTGCGCGGGGAGGCTGCCGGGGCAACGGGCCTGTGAACCGCGAAATCAACCGGAGGGCCGCCTGATGGCGTCAACCTTCCTTTATAAGTCCCAACAGGAGAGGTTCCCAAACGATGGACCCGGAACGAATTTGCAGAACCATGATCGATCTCGCACTGGCGGCCGGCGCCGGCATCCTGACGGCGTTTCAGTCGGGCGATGTGTCGGCACGGCACAAACCGGACTCCAGTCCCGTCACGGAAGCCGATCTTGCGGCCGACAGGTTGATCAGCAATGGTCTTGGCACGGCGTTTCCTGGTGTCCGCGTGGTGAGCGAAGAGCGACAGGAATCGCACAAATCCGGCTCCGGCAGTTTCTTCATTGTTGACCCCCTGGACGGCACCCGGAGTTTTGTCTCCGGAAACCGGGACTTCACCGTCAACATCGCCTGGGTGGAAAACACAATGCCGGTCCACGGGGTCGTCTTCGCACCGGCTTACGGCCAGTTGTTTTTCACCTGGCCGGACGGGACATCGGAAGAGATCAGGATGGACCCGGAAGCCGAATTCATTGCGGCGGCCGCCGGCACCATCAATGGCAATTCCGGAGGCCGGACGCTTGCGGTTTCGAACCCGGACAACGACGCTCTGGTCGTCATCGCATCCCGGTCCCACCGTAATCCCAGGACTTCGGCCTATATCGGGAAATATGACGGCCGGATCGGACGAACATGCTCGGCCGGGTCATCGCTGAAGTTCTGTCTCCTCGCGGCCGGCGAAGCCGACCTCTACCCCCGGCTCGGTCCGACCATGGAATGGGACACGGCGGCCGGACAGGCGGTCCTCGCCAACGCAGGCGGCAAGGTGTTCGCCCTGGATACAATGGCTCCGCTTACCTATGGCAAACACGGTTACCACAACCCCGAATTTGTGGCTTTCTCGCCCGGCGTCCAGCTCTACGGGCCCTGACGTGGACTGCCCTGAGCCAGGAGACGCCCGAAACCGACTTCAGGCCCGGATGCCAATGTCGATGCCGATCTGAAATGCGATGAATGGCGCCACTGGGGGACTGCCAGGATTCCGGGACCTGCCGGCCGGCCTGGGCTGGCGTTCAGGAATCCGACATTGAGCCCGGTTTCCCGGCAAGGCACCCGAGAACATCTTGGCTGAGTGCTCCGTCGGGACTCCGGCCGTCCCTGCCGCCCTAGTTGCCCGACCCGTTTGGGGCGCCGATACGTATCACCGCAAATGGAGCCAAGGTCTTCGCGGCGATTGAGAATCCGGTCGATCGCGTGGACGAACGACTGCGCGAGATTGAACATAACGACGGATGTCGCCTGACCATGCGACGCCGTGCCGATCCAGTTTGCCCGTATGGCGGTTTCTGCGTTGTCATTGGGGCGTGGAATTCGCAAGTGAATTAAATTCTGCATTTGCAGGGAAGCAATTGTTCCGAAAATCCTCCCTCACTGGCGAGCCGAGGAAATCCAGCCTGGCATCGTTTGCCGAGTGGCCCCGTCTGGTTTTCGGCATTCCGTCCGGTAACGGAATTGTCAGGCATTGTGGATGACGCTCGTACGTCTTGCGTATGCGAACTGGAGCACATGCACGAGACTTACAAATACTCCTGTCGACAAAGCGGCGCCGACTGCGCCGAGCCAGGGCACAAACAGGAAATTGCCCAACACGTTCATCAGCGCCGCAATCCCGAGTGACACAGCAATGAAGAATGTCTTTCCTTCGACAAACAGACTGTTGGTATTGGGTCCTGTCACGGCATTGATGACCTGGCCCAGGCCTAGAAAGAAGACAATGACCGGCGCGGCATGAAAGTCCGGCGTAATGCCGAATACCGGCGCCGCAAAGACTGTGGCCAGGGCGACCACGCTCACCGCGACGGTGGACCAGATTGACGAAATACGCCGCGACGTCGCAAACATCTCCCGAGCGGCCGGCCAGTCATTCCTGCTTGCCGCATGGCCATACGACGGAAGAAAAAGAGAATTGACGGCCCCCATGCCGATGGCGACGAGAGACATCATTGAAACAACGATACTATAATTGCCCACCACACTCAGGGGTTCGAACAGTTGCAACACCAGCACATCTGTGGCCAGGATCAGGACATTGAAGCCGGAGATCGTCAGGACCTGAATATTTTCGGCCGACAGGTTTGCACGCCATTGCGGGGATGTGCCCGGATCGATTCGCACGATGACTCGGGCACCCAACGACAGGGCAATGACAACGAAGAGCACCAGGTAGGCTCCCTGCGCAATGAAGTACCCGGTCATGTGCGCGGTTACGCCCGCGACACTCATGAGTACGACCGCAAGAATGATGATCAGGGGCCGCAGAATACCCGAAATGCAGCGGCTCAACAGGACATGACCGTTGCCTTCCATCACAGCGGCGAAGAGCGAGACGCAGATCGTCGTTGCAGACATCAGGCACGCCAGCCAGACGAAATTGGGAACCTCCACGCCAAGTGCCAGGGCGACACAGAAACCAACGAGCGACATCGCGCCGAGGCCGGTCAGGGTAACCAACAGTCCTTGCGACAGAAGCACTTTGTGGAGTGCTTCGCAGTTTCGGTTCCTGGCGACATCGCGCAAGATCAGTTGCGGCCAGCCAAGGCTGAAGACAGCGGAGAGAAGACTGGCATAGCCGAGAATCACGGCAACCTGGCCGAGGAATGCTACGGAGAGGAGGCTGGCAATAATGCCGTTGTGCAACAATACTCCAAAGTAGGCGGCAAGCTGAACGCCGATCAGAGCGAATGCAGACTTTCCGAAAGTCAGCTTCGCCTCAGCGGTGAGCCTGGGAATCAATGGCATGCGTAAGTCTTCCTGAAGCTTCGCGGTTTACGGAAAACGATGGATTGAACTCGTTTGCAGACAGTCGAGCTCAAGGTGGTCAGGAAACGTCCGACCAGATTGTCGCCAAATTGAAATTCATGGTTTGACCCGCCCTGGACTTGAGATCGGGGCTGTACTCGAGGTCAGGACGTTCACTCGTTCGAGAACAGGGTGCACATCAAGAAAGACAGGTCATGTCGGGGTAGTGCACACATGTGCACCCGGATGTCCACAAGGGAAACGATTGGGGTGGCCGTTGCCGGGCTCTGGCGGTGCGGCAATCAGTTTTTGCACTGAAGCCGGTCCGGAGAACACTGAGTTTATCGGGCGATCGGGAGATCATGGCGACAGGTCACGACCGCTCGTTAAAGGCGCCGAGCCGGTTCCTGTGTACAGCCGGGGAACGGGAGGAATCGGGCCGTCGGGATGTGGCGACGCCTGCGCGTCTTCTTCGATTCGGAAACCTGACCGCTGTGCGGGTTTCGCATCAAACGCAGGAGGCGGTGCGGGACCTGACCTGGCCCTGGAGGATACGAAGGTGGCTGAGCTGGAGGCCTGCCAGCACCGGGGCGCAGTTTGTCTTCGGCATGTGCCATTTGGTTTCAAATCGGTGCCGGTGGATGCAGGCGCACTTTCGCTGGCTTTTGAGAACGGCGTCGTTCCGCGCCAGAGAATTCCACGGTTCGCAGGACAGGCCGCCGACGCCATGTCCCGGAGCCTGGCCTTTCCGACCTGAACCCGTTGCCTCGACCGTTGGCCGCCGTCGACGCCGGGGGCCGTCCCGACAGTTCCGACCCGTCAGTCCGGAACCAGCGCGTATCCGGCTTTCCTGACTGTCTGCAGATATCGAGGAGACCTGGGCTCCGTTTCGAGCTTTCGCCGCAGACGTGTGATCTGGACATCGACGGCCCGAGTCTGGGTCTTGCCGCCGGAACGTCCCAGCGCTTCAACCAACTCGGCTCGGGAAACGGCCTGACGTGGCTGAGACGACAGGATCCGCATCAACTGGGTTTCCGTCGCCGTCAGGCGGACATAGGTGTCCCGTTTCCATAGTTCCCCCCGCATCACGTCGTACCGGCAATCTCCGAGCTGCAGCATCCTGGGCGGTTCCTCCTCTCCGTCCTCAGGCTCTGGAATCCTTCGGAGAATGGCCGCCATGCGGAGAATCAGTTCACGCGGCTCGAACGGCTTTCCCAGATAGTCGTCGGCACCGGCCTCAAAGCCCATGACCCGCTGACTCGATTCGCTCCGTGCGGTCAGCATCAGGATCGGCGTCGGGATTCCAGCGTCCCGCAGCCTCGCCGTCAGCGTGATGCCGTCCTCTCCAGGCATCATCACGTCGAGCACGATCAGGTCGAAAACCAGCCCGCCGATGAGACCGAATGCATGGTCCGCGTCCCGCGCCGCACTCACCCGGTAGCCATTCCGGGCCAGATATTTCTTCAGGAGATCCCGGATACGCTGGTCGTCATCGACCAGAAGGACGTGAGGCCGCGGCTGGCGGACCATGTCAGTCCTCACCCAGGCTTCGGGCCAGTTGCCGCACCGGATCGTCCATTATATTTTCGAGGACGCGCCGAAACCCCTGGACCGCGTCGGGCCCGGCCGCCCTGTAGGCAGCACGCATGCGCCGGCGCTGAGCCTCCGACAGCTGACGTTCAAGCGCCCGCCCGCTTTCCGTCAGATAGAGGTGCCGTTCCCGCCGGTCTTCAGTGCCGACCCGGCTGATGATCATGCCGTCGGCCATGAGCCGACGCCGGACACGGTTCAACGACTGCTTGGTCACGCCCAGGATCGTCAGCAGCCGATTGACGGTGATTCCCGGGCTCCGATTGATGAAGTGAATTGCGCGGTGATGGGCGCGGCCGTAACGGAATCGTTCGAGGATTCGGTCCGGATCCGACGTGAATTCCCGATAGGCAAAAAACATCAGTTCGATGCCCTGCAGCAATTGGTCGTCGGTCAGGAAGAGATGCGGCTCCCTGCCGGCCTGTCTCGGAATCACGGGTTGGTCCTGCATTCCGGTTCTCGTTCCCGATCCTTGATGCCGGCACCACCGACCCCGACCGGGGCCTGTCCCGACCGTTTGCATTGAACTGGATAATATGTCAGAATTGTTGACATAGCCAGAGGGAATCGGCAAGACTGGTCCCGAAAGACCCGACCCGGAACGGCGCCCCGGACATCGCGGTCCGAGGCATGGCGGGGCATGACAGCGAAGGGTAGGATGGATCATGGCCGGATCTGCATATGACGATCGCGACGGAGTCATCTGGCTGGACGGAGATCTCGTTCCGTGGAGAGGCGCCAACACCCATGTCCTGAGCCACGGGCTGCATTATGCCTCGTCGGTGTTTGAGGGCGAACGCGCCTACTCGGGACGCATCTTCCGGAGTCGTGATCACTCGGAACGGTTGCTCAAGTCCGGCCGCGACATCGATCTTCCGATTCCCTACAGCGTTGACGAAATCGAGGCCGCCAAATACCTGGTCATGAAGGAAAATGGCCTGTCGGATGCCTATGTCCGGGTCGTTTGCTGGCGAGGGTCCGGCGAAGACATGGGAGTCACCTCGGCACGCAACCCCGTGCGGATGGCGGTCGCGGCCTGGACCTGGGGCGCCTATTACGGTGACGCCAAGTCCGTGGGAGCCCGACTCGACATTTCGACGTGGCGGCGCCCGTCTCCCGAGACAATTCCGTGTTTCGCCAAGGCCTCCGGGCTCTACATGATCTGCACACTCTCCAAGCATGCCGCCGAGGCCAAGGGTTGTTCGGACGCCATGATGCTCGATCACCGGGGGTATGTCGCCGAGGCCACCGGCGCCAACATCTTCTTCGTCCGGGACGGCATCGTGCACACGCCGCTGCCGGACTGTTTTCTGGACGGTTTGACGCGCCAGACCGTCATCGGGCTCCTGAAGGCGCGACAAGTCCAAGTGCAGGAACGCCATATCGAACTGGCGGAACTCGAGGAATTCCAGCAATGCTGGCTGACCGGCACGGCCGCCGAGGTCACGCCGGTCGGACAGATCGGCGATTATCGATTCGAGGTCGGTGAACTGACCCGCACAATCGTGGACGATTACGAGCGCGCAGTCCGGGCCTGACCGGGTTTGCCGGCCCGAGGTTCGCGTAGTTCATTGAAACGAGTCGCCGGACAATTCGGATGGGTTCAGCCTTCGTCTGCGGACGCCCGAACATGACATGCGGCGAGGTGGCCCGCGCCAACGCGCCGCAGGATGGGTGACGTCTCGCTGCACCGGGGCTCGGCGAGAGGGCAACGGGTCCGATACCGGCAACCGGACGGCGGATTGAGAGGGCTCGGCACCTCTCCGATAACCGAACGCCGCGCCTTCTGCCGGCGGTCCATCGTGGGAACCGACTGCATCAGCATTTCGGTGTAGGGGTGCCTCGGCCCGGAGAACAGCGTCCGCTTCGGCGCAATTTCGACGAGCTGGCCGAGGTACATGACCGCTACGCGGTCGCTGATGTGTTCGACCACCGCGAGGTCATGCGAAACGAACAGGTATGCGACGCCCGTCTCACCCCGAAGGCGCGCCATCAGGTTGATGACCTGCGCCTGCACCGAGACGTCGAGTGCGGAGACCGGCTCGTCCGCAACGATAAGTTCCGGCTCCAACGCAAGCGCGCGGGCAATTCCAATCCTCTGCCGTTGCCCGCCGGAAAACGCATCGGGGTAGTTCGCCGCGAGTTCGGGCCGGAGTCCGACCTGCCGGAAGAGCGCAGCCACCCGATCCCTGCGTTCCCTTGCGGAGACCGGCAAATGCTCCCGGAGAGGCTCCCCGACGATTTCGCCCGCCGTCATCCTGGGATTGAGCGAGGAATAGGGATCCTGGAAAACCATCTGCACCCTCCTCCGGAGGCCCCGCAACTGTTTCTCGGGCAGACTCGAAATCGCCACACCACCGAGCAGGATCCTTCCTGCTGTCGGCCGGTGGAGGCAGGTGATCAGCTTCGCGACGGTGGATTTGCCACAACCGCTTTCGCCAACCAGTCCGAGGGCTTCGCCTGGATGTATTTCGAGCGAGACGTCTTCCACCGCCCTCACCGTGGCCTGCACTGCGCCAAACGCACCGCGGCGAACATGGAAGTGCTTTGTAACGCCGTCGAGCACGAGGAGGGCTTCGCCACTTTGGACGCTGTCGCTCATTCGACCGCTCCGACCCTGTCACTCCTGAAGCAGGCCGAATAGTGACCGTCAGCAAATTCGGCGACGGGCGGCGCCTCATTTCGGCACCGGTCAATCACCAATGCGCACCGCGGAGCGAATGGGCATCCGGCTATCGGCCGGTCGAGGAGCGGGACGACCCCGGGAATTTCCGAAAGTGGTCGCGCGGGTCCTTCACCGAGGCTTGACCCAAGCTGCGGGACAGCCTGGAACAGCCCATGAGTGTACGGATGCCGGGGGTTGGCGAGTATCTCGTCCACCGGGCCTTCTTCCACCTTGCGGCCCGCGTACATGACCATCATCCGGTCTGCGTATTCGGCGACGACGGCAAGATCGTGGGTGATCAGGATCATGCCGGCGCCAGTCTGCTCCTGAAGATCGGCAAGCAGATCGAGAATTTGGGCCTGGATCGTGACGTCAAGGGCGGTCGTCGGTTCGTCGGCGATGAGCAGGCGGGGCGAACAGGCGAGAGCGATTGCGATCATGACCCGTTGCCGCATGCCCCCTGAGAGTTGGTGCGGATAGACATCGAGACGTTCGTCAGCGTCGGGGAGCTGGACCTGCTCCATCAGGTCGCGTGCTCGCGTCAGGGCCTCCTCCCGGCCAACACCGAAATGTAGTGCACAGGCCTCTGCGATCTGCCATCCGATCTTCATCGACGGATTGAGCGAAGTCATCGGTTCCTGGAAAACGTAACTCACGGCCGGTCCGCGCAATTCCCGCAGCCGGGCTTCCGGGAGCTCGAGGAGATCCTCGCCATCGAAGAGGACGGAGCCGCTCGTGATGCGGGCGGGTGGCATGGAAAGGAGCTTCAGGAGCGACAGCGCAGTGACGCTCTTGCCGCAGCCAGACTCTCCGACGATCGCAAATGTCTCCCCTTCGTGAACGCGGAAGGAAACGCCGTTGACCGCGTAAATGGTGCGGCGCAGCATTTCGAAACGAACCGCCAGATCGCGAACCGCCAGGAGGGGTTCCCGGGCACGGACACCGTCCGTATCCGCGGATGTATGTTCCACCGGATCGTTCAATCGGCGGCACCTGGCGCGAAGAGCGAACGGCAATTGCCGCCGAACACCGCGGCGCGCTCGCTCTCGGTCAGAAAATCGCAGTGGAGCCGAACGTAGTCGAGGCTCTGGCGATAGGTGCAATAGCGCTCGACGTTCGGCATGTCCGAACCCCAGATCATGCATCCCGCACCAAACCGATCATGGATCTGGCGGACATGATCGAGCGCGAGCTCGTAGGGATAGGCGTGTCGGCGCCCCCAGGAAATCGGGTACAGCACTTCCGTGAATACCGGAAACTCGTCCTGGATTCGCTGAACGACGCCCGGCCATTTGATGCGTCCCGAACCGTTGTCGAAGAGCGCAGTGGGCCAGCCGTGGACCATGACAGACGGAATGCGGGGAAACCGCTCCAGCCAGCCGACGAACCGGTCCATTTCCTCGAGAAAGCTGCCCCAAGGCGTCTCGCCCGGGTGGACCCAGAAAACGGGTAGACCGAGGCGTTCGACCGTCCCCCAGAAATCATCGAAGGACCGGGCGGCATAGGTTTCCTTCCATCCCGAGCGCATGAAGCCTGCGAGCGTGAAATAGAGCCCGGTCATCCCGTCGCGGACGACTTGATGCTCAAGGCGTGCGATTTCGCCATCCTGCCAGGCGAATCCTTCTTCCACCTGTGCAAGCCCGATGAACCGGCCCGGATGTTGCGCGATGGCATCCGCGAACATTTCCGCCGAGTTTCCGTAGATGTGGTCGTTCTGCAGGACCATCGTCTCGATTCCGACATAGTCCATCTGAGCGACGATCGTCTCAGCGGGACTCTCGAGATGCCGTGTCCCCGGACTGAGAAACTGGACATGGTATCGCTCGTCATCCACGTTCCACGCAAACCGGCCGTTGCCGTCCACTCGGAAGTCCAGCCCCTCCACGCGGCCAGCCTCGGTTGGGTCATCCGGGCTCCAGAGGTGCCGCTCCGTCATGACCCGGCCGTCACGGGTCCGTATCACAGGCTGGTTCGTATGCGTGTGCATGGCCCACTGCAGGTAGAGGAGATGTTCGGCGCTGCTCGAGAAGCCGCAAGGCCCGGCAAGCGGGGGAAAGACGTGACCGTGGCAATCAACAATGCGCATGTTTTCGAATTTCCTTCAGTTGCCGACCCGGGGATCGAGCCAGTCGCGGAGCCCGTCGCCCAGAAGGTTGAAGCCCAGCACCATAAGCGAAATCGCAAGTCCGGGTGCGACCACCATGAACGGTGCCACGTGCAGGTACTCCCGCCCCGAACCAAGCAGCGTCCCCCATTCAGGCGTCGGCGGCTGGACACCAAGTCCCAGGAATCCCAGCGCGGTTGCCGTCAGCACGGCCTGGCCGGCCTGCAAGCTCGCCTCGATCACGATAACCGTTGACGCGTTCGGCAGAACGTGTCGCAACAGGATCCGCCAGGACCGGACGCCGATCGTGCGGGCTGCCGCAATGAAGTCCTCTTCCCGGATCTCCATCACTCGACCACGCACGATCCGCGCGATGGGCGGAGTAAACGAGATGCTGATCGCCATGATCAGTCCGGTCAGCCCGGCGCCCATGACGGCCGCGATCGAGATGGCAAGGATCATGTTGGGGATGGTCAGCGCCACGTCGACCACCGCGTCAACCACCGTCGCGAGCGGACCGTGCATGAATCCCGAAATCAACCCGAGCAGAACGCCGAGGAAGCAGGATAGCCCTACGGAAATCAGGGCGACCGAGAGCGTGTGCCGGGTGCCGATGACAACCCGGCTCAGGAGGTCGCGGCCGAGCGGGTCGGTCCCCAGCCAGTGGGCGGAACTGGGCCCCTCGAGAGCTTTCAGCAGATTCTGCCGATCCGCCCCGTACGGTGCGATCTGCTCGCCAAAGAGCGCGGCGAACAGGAAGGAGAGGAGGATGAACGCCCCTGCGACCAGATACACGTTCTGGCGCAGCCACCGGGCCACGAATGCGCCGCGCCGCACCCCCGAGGCCACTGCCGGCACGGGCGTGATCACGCAGCCCTCATGCGCGGGTTGATCAGCACGTAGAGGAGTTCGACGACCAGATTGATGACGAGAAACGCGATAACGAACAGAATCGTCACGGCCTGGGCAACCGCGTAGTCCCGCTGCCCGATCGCGTTGATCATCAGATCGCCTATACCAGGCCAGGCGAATAACCGCTCGATGACGACGGAGCCGCCGAGGAGGTACCCGGTCTGCAGGCCGATCACGGTCAGAGTTGGAATCATCACGTTGCGCAGCACATGCTTGAGAAGGATGGCCGTCCTGGAGAGCCCCTTGGATCGGGCGGTGCGCACATAGTCCTTGCCGAGTTCGTCGATGGTGACGCCGCGTGTCATCCGGGCCACCAGTGCGATCAGCCGAGCTGCGAGCGCGAGGGAAGGCAGGATCAGCGCTGCAGGCTCCGAGAAGCCGAAGCTCGGAAGCCATCCGAGTTGCACGGAGAAAAAGGAGAGCAGCAGGAGACCGAGCCAGAAATTCGGAACTGCCAAGAGCGCGACGACCGAAACGGAAATCGCCAGATCCGGAACCCGCGTGTGAAACATGGCCGAGATCAGGCCGGCCGGAATACCGATCAGGATGGTCAGACCGATTGCGGCGGCGGTCAGGGCCAGGGTTGCCGGAATGCGCTCGAGTATGAACGGAAGCGGGTCCGACTTGAAAACTTCCGACGTCCCGAAATCACCCCGCAACAGGCCCGTCACGTGGCGAAAATATTGAACGAGCAGAGGATCGTTCAGGCCAAGCGATTCGCGCAGCTTGTCGATTTCCGCCTGCGTTGACCCCGGACCGGCCAGGTAGGCAGCCTGGTCCCCCGGGACCAGGCTGAAGAGGAAGAAGATTATTGTTGCGACGGCGAAGGCGATCGCGAGTGCGCGGAGAACCCGAAGCCCCAGGAACCGGAGTATCGGGCTCGTGCCCGCAAGAGTGGGCACAGCCGCGCCCCCGCGATAACCGGACGTTGAACCACGTCGCTAGTAATGGCCTCCTCGGACGATCGTAAAGATCACCGGCCAGACCTCGACGCCCATGAGATCTGACCGCGCCGCCGAGATGATATTGTTGACCTGCAGCCAGATGTACGGCGCCTCGTTCCAGATGATGTCCTGCGCCTCGGCGAGGATGGCGGCCCTCGCATCTCCGTCGACGGTCACCCTCGCCTGGTTCAGCAAGGTATCCACCTTCTCATTGGCGTAGCGCGTGATGTTCCAGACTGCCGGACGACCGGCGTTGTCGGGATTGGAGGTGTACATCGAATCCAGATGGTACAGCCCCGATGCGTTGGACGGGTTGAAACCGAACATCGCGATCTGCCATCCCGCTTCTGCAACCGGGAGACGCAGAGTATCCCAGAAGGAACTCCTCTCGATCTTGCGGATCTCCACGCCGACACCGACTTCCTGCAATGCCGCGGCAGCCGTCTCCGCGATCAGCACGTCGTTGGCAAACACGCCGTCCGGAACCAGGAGAGTGAAGGACAGGTCTTCGCCGTCGTGCTCGACGAGACCGTTGCCGTCGCTGTCCGTCAGTCCCGCGGCGGCGAGCATTTCGCGCGCCCTGTCGGGGTCGTAGGCGTAGGGCGCGTTTCCGTGGTGCCCGACCGTGTTGAACGCAATCGGCGAATTCGACGCCTTCGCCTGGCCGAGGAACAGCTTCTCCGCGATGGCGCCCACCGGAATTGCGTGGTTCAGCGCCCGCCGCACGTCGACATTGTCGAGCGGTGCGATAGTGGTCTGCATCGCCAGCCCCATCGGACGAAGCGACGGAGATGTAAGGACCTGTAGTCCGTCATCGGATTCGACCTGCGCGATCAGGTGCGTCGGAACACCATCGATCACATCGACCTCTCCGCTTTGCAGCGCCGAGACCCGCGTCGCCGCCTCGGGGACGTAGCGGAAGATGATCCGGTCGAGCGGAGGCTTCCCGGCCCAGTAGCCGTCGTGAGCCGCCAGCACGAGCTCAAGCCCGGGATTGAACGACTCGACCTTGTAGGGCCCGGAGCCGACAGGACTCTGGGTCTCGCTTTCCTGCCCGTTCTCCATGATTGCCGTCGGGCTGAGAATGGCGCCGGAGCCATGTGCGAGCGTATTGAGCAGGAGCGCGTAAGGCTCGTGGGTGCGCAACTGCACGGTGAGATCGTCGACGACGTCCGCACCGGCGATTGGATCCCACAGCGGGCGGTTTGTCGTGTTGATCTCCGGATCCATCATCCGTTCGACATTGAACTTGATCGCCTCTGCATTGATCGGAGTCCCGTCGTGAAACGTAGCCCCGGCGCGAAGCTTGAACGTCACCGATTTCTGGTCGTCGGCGATAGCCCAGCTCTCTGCAAGCTGGGGATTGAACTGGAGCTGGTCATCGAACGTGACGAGCCGGTCAAAGAGCACGAAGCCGGCCTCGTAGCCCGAGGGGTACTGCAGGAATGCGTTGTACGCCGGGCCGATGTCTGTAATCGACAGGCTCTGGCCGTAGACCAGCGTGTTGTCGTCCGGTCCGGCCAAAGCCGCCGTCGACGCCACGAGAGCGCCCGCTACGCCTGCGAGCATGAGGCGACGGGCCCGGTTATGGTTGGATTTCATGGTTTTTCTCCTCCTTGTGGTTTGGCCTTGTTGTCGAGCCATAAATGATTGTGCGTGAAAATTGCGGGCGTCCCACCGGAGTGGACGAAAACTACGATCTCCCCGCTCTTGAAGTCGCCGCGGCGGACATGACCAATCATTCCGGCCGCAGCCTTGCCGGTGTAAATGGGGTCGAGCACGATTCCTTCCGTTCTCGCGAATAGGCGTACCGCTTCGTTACCGGCTTCGCTGGGGATTCCGTACGCGGCACCGACATAGTCGGCGTCGTTGACGAAATCCTCGGGCGCCACTGTGATGTCGAGGCCGAGCGTTCGAGCCGCGCGATTTGCGATCGCCGCGCCGCGCGGCGGGATGTCGAACTCGTCAGTCGCCGTAATACCGCGTACCCGGAAGCCGCCCAGCAACTTCTGCGCGAGGACATGACCGGCCTGTCCCTTGCCGGACGACGACATGTACAGGCAATCCGGCGCAAGGCCTTGCACCTCGAGTGACTCGACGACTTCACAGGCACTCTCCAGATACGCAATCGCCGATCCCTCGTCGAACATCGGAATGTCGTTCAGCAGGCAAGGAGTCCGGCCGGCGGCCCAAGCCTCCGCCACCGCTTCCCGGCTCATCCGCAACTGCTCCGAACGCGACGAGGCGAAGCGTACCTCGGCTCCGAGAAGATGATCCAAGAGCAGGTTCCCCTGAACCACGTCCGGCTCCGAGCCTTCCAGGATCAGGACCGTATCCATGCCGAGGCGATTGCAGCAGCCCGTGGTCAACCGGGCAGAATTGGACTGCTGGTCCAGCTCCATCACGATCAGGTCGGCCCCCGACGCCTTTGCGGCGGCAAGGCGAAACTCGAGGTTCCGGGTCTTGTTGCCCCCCAGTGCCACCCCGGTCAAATCGTCCCGTTTGACGAAGATGCGCGGCCCTCCCAGAATCTCCGACAGGCGTCTCGCTTCCTGAAGCGGCGTCGGTAGGCAGGCGAGTTCAACCCGCGGGATACGCGAGATGACCGCGCGGATCTCCTGGGTATTCGTCGGTAGTCCCTGGGGATTCACGTGGAATCCACCGGTCCGGCGCGACGGATGCGAACCGTCGGGAGCCTCACGCCGACTCCTGCCCGCAGCGGGCTTCACGCGGTGCCAATGTCCTTGTCCGAATGCCCGCGCGAGTCGTTTCGGACCGCCCAAGGATGAAGGAGGTACCGAAAGGAACGCCAGTGCTGATGGGGCGTACTTCGCTCGCAGCCCGACGGCACAGTTCTCCGGCTCCCGAGCATGTCGGGACGGCCAAATTGAAAATGCCGTTCATGGTTCCATGCGATCCGGTGTACCGCGCAAAGGGAAACAACGCGGCGATCCTGCGCACCATCATAGATCGGCGGTACCCAACTGTCATCACTCTATCGGCGGACAGAAACCTCGGTAAACGGCACAATTTGCCGTTGAGCGCGCGCAGCATGATGCCCCTTGCACCGTTCATGTCCCGGTCGACGAAGACCGTGCCGTCCGTGACTGCATTCGCGCCGCCAACGTGCTGATCGACAAAGCCGTCCCAGGCGCGTGTTCTGCTCGTGCAGGCCTCATTCTCGATGACGAGCCGCTTGCCAAATTTCGGGCACATCCACGCCGACTTCCGCCTGAACCGGAAGCGCGCCGGACCCAGCATCGAGTACACGGTCTTCGTCCTGATCTTGCGGTCGGACTTCAAGCTCATTTCCTTCGTCTTGGAGGACGGCGGGACAATCACGTCAAAGGCCTGGACGAGATCGCAGGCCACACGCGGGTGCGGGTCGTCGACCGGTTGCGGATGCAGACGGCGAGCCGATCAATCCGCTTCTGGAAGTGACGTTTCCAATCCTTGTGCCTCGCCTTCGCACGCCGCCGACCAGGCGATCGTGCGGCGCGAAAATCAGGGTGAGATTCCCGGCGTCGGCGAGAGGTGAAAGCCCAAGGAACCGGCCGTCCAGGGGGGCGTCGGGACCGGTTCGAGATGCCGCAACGGCCACGTGGACACCGCACATGGGGCGTCGTTTCCACGACGATTGATGGGATGTGCCCGGATCCTCCAGAAGGCGGGCCGGTTCCGGGAATGGTATAGGCAGGTGGAGAATCATTCCAGCATCCGGGTCGCGAAGGGGTGGGGAGCGACGCCGAAGGCGACGCCCGCGAGCTTCACCCGGATTTCGGGAATCGACACGGTCGAGGCCTGTAGCGCCGGCGCTCGCCTGAAGCCACCAGTTGGGCGCTGAAATCGAAATTCGTGCTGCGTCCGGACTGGCACCCGAGAGGTATGATCGCCCTGCCCTGATTCCGGACCGGGCTGCGACGGCACCCACGTTCGTCACGGTATTGGCAGTGACTCCGGCATTTGGTAGGGTCAGGTCGCCGGTGACGGACATTGGGTGCCGTCCCGGTCGATGCATGGAGGACAGCGTTCTGAACAGACGTGTTGATGCGGCTGATGATCTTGCCGCAAGTTCCCTGCCGAGCGAGGAATTGCTCGATTTCGTTCTCACATCCCTACACGACGACAAGGCCGACGACGTCATTTCTATCGACCTGCGAGGCAAGTCGGAAATGGCCGACTACATGGTGGTGGCATCGGGCCGGTCGTCACGCCAGGTGTCGGCTATCTGCGAAAAGCTCTCGACCCGGTTGAAGCAGGGGCCGGGACTCGTCTGCCGCATGGAGGGAAAGCAGGCCAGCGACTGGGTTCTCATGGACTGCGGAGACGTCATTGTTCACGTCTTCCGCCCGGAAGTCCGGGCGTTTTACCAGCTGGAAGACATGTGGCTTTTCGAAACCTCGACGACCCCGACCTGAAGGATCCTGCCTCTTGATGCCTGTCCGGCTCTCGGTCGTCGGGCGTATGCGCCAGGGGCCGGAACTGACCTTGATCCGCGACTATCTGGAACGTTTCGACCGGCTTGGCCGAGGCCTCGGGCTCGGACCGTCGGAAGTCGTGGAAGTGGAAACCGGCGGCCATCCGAACCGGAGTGTCGAGGCCCGGCGCTTAAGGGGAGTCATCCCGAAGTCCGCCTGGATCATTGCCCTGGACGAAACCGGGCGGATGCTCACGTCGGACGGATTCGCCCGGATGCTGGACGAATGGCGACAGGACGGTTGCTCCCGGGTCGCCATCCTCATCGGCGGCGCCGACGGCCTGCATTCCAGCCTCCTGAAGGAGGCCCGGGCCACGATCGCATTCGGGCGGATGGTCTGGCCGCACATGCTCTGCAGAGTGATGGTTGCCGAACAGCTCTATCGGGCGGCGTCGATTCTGGCCGGAACGGCCTATCACCGCGGCCGACGTGAACAATGATCGCGGCGGCAAAACCGACGCGACCGGCTCGGGCCGGCGCCGGACCGGGCGGCGATCCGGGATCATGAACAGACCCCCGGTCGTCCTCTGTATCCTCGATGGATGGGGGCTTCGCGAAGAGACCAACGGAAACGCCGTCCGCCTGGCCGAAACACACGCCTATGACCAGATCATGGCCGGCTGTCCCACCACCACCCTCGCGGCCCACGGGACCGACGTCGGCCTGCCCGAGGGCCAGATCGGGAATTCCGAAGTCGGCCACATGAACATCGGCGCCGGCCGCACCGTCGAGATGGACCTGCCGCGGATAGATCGTGTCTGCGCCTCCGGCGATCTCGCAGGTCTTGAGGGAATGCAGCGATTCGTTGCGGAACTGAGGGCCAGCGGCGGCACTGCCCATGTCCTCGGCCTCCTGTCGGAGGGTGGCGTCCACTCCCGGCTGGGGCACATGATCGAGGCAGTCACCGTCCTTGCCGACGCCGGGCTGCCCGTCGCCGTTCACGCCTTCACGGACGGCCGTGACGTGGCGCCCAGGTCGGCAATCGCTTCGCTCCAACGGCTTGAGGCGGCGATTGCGCGGACCCGGTCGGAACCCGGGACAGGATCCGGTTCCATCATCGCAGCGGCTCGGATCGCCATCGCAACACTGTCCGGCCGATATTATGCGATGGACCGGGATCATCGCTGGGATCGGATTCGGCTTGCGTGGGAGGCCATTGTCCGGGGAGACGGAACTCGCCACGCATCGGCGGCCGGTATCATTGAATCTGCCTATGGCCAGGGCGTATCCGATGAGTTCATCCCACCCGCCGTGATTGGTGAATTCGCCGGAATGCGAAACGGTGACGGCCTGCTTTGCGTGAACTTTCGTGCTGACCGGGTCCGGCAGCTTCTTTCCGCCATCGGGTCTCCCGGGTTCGAAGCCTTCGGGACCGGTCGCCGACCGCAACTCGCGGTGATGAGCGGCTTTGTCCCCTATTCGGACGCCCATGATGCCTTCATGGACCGGATCTTCCCGAAGACGCAGGTCACCGGCACGCTCGGGAGCCGGATTTCGGAGGCCGGTTTGCGGCAGGTCCGCATTGCCGAAACCGAGAAGTACCCGCATGTTACCTATTTCCTCAACGGCGGCGAGGAATCCCCCTTTCCGGGCGAGGACCGGGTGCTGATCCCGAGCCCGCGGGTCGCGACCTATGATCTGGCCCCGGAGATGTCGGCGTCCGGCGTCACCACCGCGGTCGTGGATGCCCTCGAGAGCCGATGTCAGGACGTCATCGTTGTCAACTACGCCAATCCCGACATGGTCGGACACACCGGCGACCTCAACGCCGCCGTCGCCGCTTGCGAGGCCGTGGACCAGGGCCTCCTGAGAGTTCTCAAGGCCCTTCGGCAGGTTGGCGGCAGCCTGCTCCTGACAGCGGATCACGGCAATTGCGAAATGATGATCGACCCGGAGACGGGCGACCCTCACACTGCCCATACCACGAACCCCGTGCCGCTGGCGCTGGTCGACGGCCCGCGAAATGCATGTTTCGCTGCCGGTGGGCGCCTCGCCGATCTGGCGCCGACGCTGCTTCACCTGAAAGGTGTCGACCCATCGCCCGGCATGACCGGGCGGAATCTACTGATCTGAGAGCGGCCAATCGGCCGCATCCAGCCGCACGACCTGCAGGCATTGTTACCGATAGCCACTGGAAAACCGGCGTCAGGCATGCGAGATTCGCCGCTGACTCACCGGCAGGCAGTTGTGGGTTCGGTAACGAATGTTCGGCAGTCAAGTCGAGGACAGGGGGAAAGGGATGACGAATCCGGTTTTGGCAGCGATTGCCCGAGGAGCCTCCGGGGTAGCGATTTCCGTATCGTTCCTCGGTGTTGCCACGGCCCAGGACAAGACATTCGACGCGACGACCTATGAACAGCTTGACCTGTTCGGCGACATCTTCGAGACCGTGCGCTCGACCTATGTCGATGACGTCGAAGACATTGAACTGATCCGGAGCGCCATCGACGGAATGCTTTCGGCGCTCGATCCTCATTCCGGGTTCCTGCCACCCGAAGACTTCGAGAAGATGCAGATTCAGTCCAAGGGTGAATTCGGTGGGGTCGGGATCGAAGTGACCCAGGAAAACGGCATTCTCAAGGTGGTCTCTCCCATTGACGGGACACCGGCCGCCAAGGCCGGGCTGGAAGCGGGCGATCTCATCATCCAGGTCGACGGCACGCCGACCCTCGGCCAGACGCTCAATGAAGTCGTCGAGACTCTCAGGGGTCCGGTTGGAAAGGAAGTGACCGTCACGATCAGCCGGGAAGGCGAAGAGAAACCCTTTGATGTCCTGATCGTCCGCGACATCATCAAGATCCGTGCGGTCAGGTCGCGTGTCATCGGCGATTCGATAGTGATTCGGGTGGCGTCATTCACGGAGCAGACTTTCGACAATCTCACCGAAGACATCGAGAAGCAGGTCGAAGCTGTCGGCGGACTCGACGAACTCGAAGGGTTCATCATCGATCTTCGCAACAATCCCGGCGGACTGCTCGATCAGGCGGTCAAGATGAGCGACGCCTTTCTCGAAAGAGGGGAGATTGTCTCGACCAGGGGGCGGGTTCTCGGTGATGGTCACAGGTACAATGCCTCGCCCGGAGACCTGGCTGACGGCAAGCCGATTGTCGTGCTGATCAACCGCGGTTCCGCCTCGGCATCGGAAATCGTCGCCGGCGCCCTGCAGGACCATCACCGCGCGGTGATCGTTGGAACCAAGAGTTTTGGCAAGGGTTCCGTCCAGACGGTTCTGCCCCTGAACGAGAACGGCGCCATCCGCCTGACGACCGCCCGCTACTACACACCATCCGGCCACTCCATCCAGGGTCTAGGCATCTACCCCGATGTCTTTGTCGAACAGCGCCCGGCCGTGGAACCGACCGAAGACGACGAAATAGTGGACCGCTTCATGCGGACCGAGTCCAGTCTTCCGGGCTCGTTGACCAATGAGAACCTCGGTGACGATGTCCAGGAGATGCTCGACAAGGAGGTCGAGCGGCAGCAGGAACTGGCCGAGATCCGAAACAACGACTTTCAGCTTGGCTACGCTCTGGACGTTCTGCACGGCCTGTCTGTTTTTGCCACTCCGTGACTCTTGCGGCCCGGACCGCCAAACCGAACCGCCGGCATTCTCTACGGTGAACCCCGGGAGTCACCCGATCCTGCCGGCGTCGCCGTGACCGCGAACGACATCCTGTCGCTTCCCTATCGGCCCTGTGTCGGCATCATGCTGGTCAACGGGTCCGACCTGGTCTTCACCGGGCGCCGGATCGACGGCCCGTCTGACGCCTGGCAAATGCCCCAGGGCGGAATCGACACCGGGGAGACCCGGCGGGATGCCGCGTTCCGGGAACTCCGGGAAGAGACCGGAATTCCGGCGACTGCCGTTCGGATAATTGCCGAGGCACCCGATCTCGTGTCCTATGACCTGCCTCCCGAAATGATTCCGCAGCTTTGGGGCGGCCGATTCCGGGGGCAAAGCCAGTCCTGGTTCCTGATGCGCCTTCTCGGCGACGAGTCCGTGATCGACATCGCCACGGGCAACCCGGAATTCAACGCCTGGACCTGGCTGCGCCTTGACGAACTCGTGGAGCGGATCGTCCCCTTCAAGCGGCAGGCCTATGCGACGGTTGTCCAGACGTTCCTGCCCCACCTCTCTCGGGGGATGCCGGCTGAAACGGATACCCAGGCGAAATAGTCTCTGGCGATCCGGGCGACTTCGGCCGAATCACGGACCTTGCCGACAGCCCGCGCTATGTCGGCGTTGCGACCACCTGGCAACGTGTGTCCACCTGTCAGGCCGCCGGTTCCCGGAATGCGTTGCACACGACAGGCACGGATCATTGACCGCTCGAACCCGGTGCCCCGGACTCGGGCCGGGTCGAGGTATGCAGACCGAGTTGTGGCACCTGCATGACTGTCTTTCCGCGACCGCCGTCGACGTCTCCCATGATCACAAGGAGACGCTGACCATGTCGGACCGCATCGCAGTCATCAACGACGGGCGCCACCACAAGTTGGGCGGACCAGAGGAGATCTATCACAACCCCGCAAGTGCCTTCACTGCCGACTTCATCGGGGAATCGACGCTGATGCCGGTCACGGTGCGGGACGGCAAGGCCCGCTGCGGAAAGGACCGGCTCTCGGTCAGCCGCGGGGGCTCTTCAGAACGCACGAAGTCCCGGGGACTCTGCTAACCGCAGGACAGGTCTGTAACGACCCCCGCTTCTGAAACCACGACGTTCAACCGCTCAGGAACGAAGTCCGTCGTCACGGCGGAATCGGGCTCGATGATCCGGTGGCGTTCGGGAAAGCTGAAATAGTCCAGCATCCCCTTTTGCAGCCCGACCAGATCCTGATAGGCCTCCAGACCGCAATTCCCGGCGATCTCCTCGCCCATGACCTCGACCGGAGTCGCGGCACGGTCCGGTTGCTGACACGCGGACTGAGCCACGGTCAGGACCAGGGCCGTCGTCACGGCGCCGACAAGGTGCGTTCGACCGCGTTTCGCCATCTCGTATACGCCCTGTCCCTGTCTGCTTCGGACAACACGGGTTCGAACCTTCTGTCGAGCGCCCAGGATTCCGAGAATGCCAACGCGCTTCCATACAGTCCGGCGTGGTGGCCGGCAAGCCAGGCAGCGCCGAGGGCCGTCGTTTCGGTAATCCTGGGACGATCCACCGGAGCTGCCAGCTGGTCGGCGAGAGCCTGCATCGCCCAATCGCTGGCCGTCATGCCGCCGTCGACCCTGAGAACCGTGTCCTCTTCCTCCGGGCCGGCCCGGGCAGGTCCCGACCAGTCGCTCTTCATGGCTTCAAAGAGATCCCGTGTCTGAAACGCTACGCTTTCCAGGGCTGCCTTCGCCAGTTCGGCGGGACCGGTGTTGCGGGTCAGGCCGAACAGGCTTCCCCTGCAGTCGGGGTCCCAGTAGGGAGCCCCCATTCCCGTAAAGGCCGGAACCAGCGTCACCTCCTGGCCCGGATCGGCCGCCTCGGCCAGGGCGCGGGTCTCCTCGGGCGATCGGATAATTCCCAGACCGTCCCGCAGCCATTGCACGACCGCCCCCGCGACGAAGATCGAACCTTCAAGCGCGAATGTCGGCCGGCCATCGAACTGAAAGGCGATTGTCGTGAGCAGCCGGTTCCCGGAACGCACGGCGTCGGCGCCGGTGTTGAGCAGGGCAAAGCAGCCCGTTCCGTAGGTCGACTTGAGCATCCCTGGCCGGAAACAGGCCTGACCGACTGTTGCCGCCTGCTGGTCGCCGGCGACACCGGTGATCGGGATCGCCTGGCCCAGGTGCTCGGCCAGGCAGACACCGTAGTCGGCAGCACAATCCCGAACCGACGGCAGCATGGACGAGGGAACGTCGAGCAGCGCCAGCATGGACGAGTCCCAGCACCCGTCGTGAATGTTGTAGAGAAGAGTCCGCGACGCGTTGGTAGCATCGGTTGCGTGGACCGCGCCGCCGGTCAGTCGCCAGATCAGGAAACTGTCCACCGTGCCGAACAGCAGATCCCCGGCTTCCGCACGTCTGCGGACGGAAGAATCCGTGTCCAGGAGCCAACGGAGCTTGGTTCCCGAGAAATAGGGATCGAGCAGCAATCCGGTCCGGTCGACGACATCCGCCTCCGCCCCGGCGGCCCTGAGCTCCCGGCAGAACGCGGAGGTTCGCCGGTCCTGCCAGACGATTGCGTTCCCGACAGGTTCGCCGGTTGCCCGGTCCCAGACGACGACTGTTTCCCGTTGGTTGGTGATTCCAATCGCCGAAATCTCGACGTCGCCAGCCTGTTCGATGGCGCCCCGGCATGTCTGGAGAACACTGGTCCAGATGGCTTCCGGTTCATGTTCGACCCAGCCGGAACGCGGAAAGATCTGGGGAAATTCCTGCTGGCAGACAGCAACGGGCGCAAGCAATCCATCAAAGACAATGGCCCGGCTGGACGTAGTCCCCTGGTCGATGGCGAGAACATGTGACATGCACCGGCCTCCCTGATCCCGTCGTCACGGTCCGCTTCTTCGGAAATCCGCCATCCGCCCGGACCCGACCGGGCCTGGACGAACGAAAACATGGGCTCCTCTTGCCCGGACAGCCGAAAGGGATAATCGGCTTTCCGCCCGTCGACAAGTCAGCCCGTCACCGACAGTGCCGGGACTCCCGCCGGTTGCACCGACACTCGCGATTGTTGCGAAGTCCCGGCTTCCTTGCCATAACCGGACGGACGACGACACCGGGGCGGTGCCGACGGTTTCCGGTTTCGGGCGGCGACCCGAAGCGGCTGGACCTGGCACTCGCCCTCAACGCTGGGAACGATCGGACACCGGGCTCCAATGACAATCCGGGTCCCGAATCACGGAGGGACGACATGAGAACAAGGGCAGCAGTTGCTATCGAGGCGGGCCAGCCGCTCGAGATCATGGAGGTGAACCTCGACGGACCCAAGGAAGGTGAGGTCATGGTCGAGGTGAAGGCCACCGGAATTTGCCATACGGACGAGTTCACCCTGTCGGGAGCGGACCCCGAAGGGCTTTTCCCGGCGATCCTCGGCCATGAAGGCGCAGGAGTCGTCGTCGAGGTCGGGCCGGGGGTCACCACAGTCGAACCGGGCGACCACGTCATACCCCTTTACACCCCGGAATGTCGGGAGTGCGAATACTGCCTGAATCCGAAAACCAATCTCTGCCAGGCCATCCGCGCCACGCAGGGCCAGGGCCTGATGCCGGACGGGACGTCCCGGTTTTCCATGACCGACGGGACACCGATTCTCCACTACATGGGCTGTTCGACGTTTTCCAACCATACGGTCCTGCCGGAAATCGCGGTCGCCAGGGTTCGCAAGGATGCCCCATTCGACAAGATCTGCTACATCGGCTGCGGCGTCTCGACCGGCATCGGTGCCGTGATCAATACGGCCAAGGTCGAGGAAGGCAGCAACGCTATCGTTTTCGGGCTTGGTGGCATCGGGCTGAATGTCATTCAGGGGCTCCGGCTGGCCGGTGCCGACCAGATCGTCGGCGTCGACATCAACCCGGCCAAGGCGGAGATGGGGCGGCGCTTCGGGATGACCGATTTCGTCAACCCGAACGACGTCGACGGCGACCTCGTCGGCCATCTTGTCGACCTGACGGGCGGCGGCGGTGATTACACCTTTGACGCCACCGGAAACGTCTCGGTGATGCGGGCGGCCCTCGAATCCGCGCACAAGGGCTGGGGCGAGAGCGTCATCATCGGCGTGGCCCCCGCCGGCGCCGAAATCAGCACACGGCCGTTCCAGCTGGTCACCGGCCGCGTCTGGCGCGGAACGGCCTTCGGCGGCACCCGGGGACGAACGGAGGTGCCGAGGATCGTCGACTGGTACATGAGCAAGAAAATCGAGATCGATCCGATGATCACCCACACACTGGCGCTCGACGAAATCAATCGGGGATTCGATCTGATGCATGCCGGAGAGTCCATCCGGGCCGTCGTCGAGTTCTGAATTCTCCCCTCACACGGTGCGGCCGACCGGACAGGACGCGTTCCGGCGGCCGAGCCACAGGGCCAGCCTTGTAATCAGTGCCGGATCGTGACGTCGAGCCGACCAGCCTCGTATGGCCCTCAGTGAGACCGGATCGGCTCGCACCGCCTTTAGGGTCATCGGGATGAGTGCAACACGCGCCGCCGTCAACGCGGCCGATCCGATGGCCCGCGATTGCCGGAACGCCGGATTCGGGATGGCCCCAAGGATTCCGGCATGATCGACGTCCTGCTCAGAATCCTGCCTTTCTTCGCCGTCGTCGGTTGTGGCTATCTGGCGGCAGCGACACGAATGTTCGGGGCCGAGGCCTCCGACTGGCTGGCCAGGTTCGTCTTCTACTTCGCCTTGTCGGCAATGCTGTTCCGCTTCGCCGCCACGCTGCCGATCGCCGAGACCTTCGACAGTGAATTTGCCTTCGCCTATCTCGCGGGATGTTCGACTCTCTACCTGCTGATCACGGCCGTCGCGCGACTGCGCGGCGAAAGTCCTCCCGTCGCGGCCATCGAGGCACAATGTGCGGTGATCGGGAATACCGGGTTCCTCGGATTGCCCATGCTCGTCGCTCTCATCGGCCCCGCGGCGGCCGGACCGGTGATCCTGACGCTCGCCATTGACCTCGTCATCTTTGGAACCCTGGTAGTTGTCGTGATCACCGTGTCCCGGGAAGGCCGGGTCGATGCTGCGGCAGGTCTTCGGATCCTGGCCAACGTCGCCCGAAATCCCATGGTCATGTCCATGGCCGCGGGTCTCGCCTGGTCGGCGTTCGACCTGCCGCTCGCCGGCCCGTTCGACGATTTCCTGCTTCTTCTCGGCGGGGCCGCAACGCCGACAGCGCTGTTCGCCATCGGCGCGTCCCTGGCCTTCCATTCGGCAGGCCGGATCGCCGTCTCGCTGTGGCTTGCGGGCGCCAAACTGATCCTGCATCCGCTGCTGGTCGCCGTGTTCGCGCTCCTCGTCTTCGATGTCGATCCCTTCGCGGCTGCGGTAATGATCGTCGCGGCCTCCATGCCGGCGGCCGGAAATGTCTACCTGCTGGCAAACCACTTCCAGGTGGCCCCGGCGCGCGTTTCTGCGACCATCCTGCTGTCAACATGTGCGAGTATCCTGACTCTGTCGCTGGCGATTTCACTGGTTCCGGGTCTGTCGATGACGTAATCACGCCCGGCGGGTGCGGAGACCTTCGGGAATCCCCGAACACGTCCGACTGCCCCACCGGGTAACCAGGTCCGCGGTTCCGGCCGGTCCGGGCTCCGGACGGAGGAAAGGACGGACAATGGCTCTCGAAGCGATTTCCGAGAATGTTTGTTTCGGCGGCGTCCAGGGTGTCTACACCCATGGTTCATCAGCCTGCAGCTGCCCGATGACGTTCGGTCTCTATCTGCCGCCGGCCGCGAACACCGGCCAGAAGGTCCCCGTCATCTGGTATCTCTCCGGCCTGACCTGCACCCACGAGAATGCCATGATCAAAGCCGGCGCACAGGGCTGGGCAGCCCGGCACGGAGTCGCGGTTGTCTTTCCGGACACGTCTCCCCGCGGCGAGAACGTCGCCGACGATCCCGAATACGACCTCGGGCAAGGCGCGGGTTTCTATGTCAACGCCACCGAAGCGCCCTGGGCTCCGCATTACCGCATGTGGGATTACGTGACCGAAGAACTTCCGGAACTCCTGTTCCACGAATTCCCGCTTGACCCCGAGGCCCAGGGCATCACCGGCCACTCCATGGGCGGCCACGGCGCGATGACCATCGCCATGACCCGAACCGGAACCTATCGCTCCCTTTCCGCGCTGGCCCCCATTGCCAATCCGACAGAATCCGACATGGGTCGGCGGCAGTTTGCAGCCTATCTCGGTTCCGACCGTGCCTTGTGGCGAGCGCATGATTCCACCCTGTTGATGCGCGAATCGCCCTTTCCCGGCCCGATTCTGGTCGACCAGGGAGACGCCGACCCGTTCATCGAGAATCTGCGGCCGGAAGCTCTTGCGGAAGCGGTTGCCGTCTCCGGCCAGGACGCCAGAATCCGGAGGCACCCTCGATATGATCACAGTTATTTCTTCGTTGCCTCGTTCATGGAGGATCACATTCGACATCACGCCGACATTCTGCACGGCCGGTGACGGGCCAAAGGGCAAGAACGTGGGCCGGTTCTGCGCGAACCCCGGGGCCCGCATCCGGGGACGGGCGGAATGACCGCGCGATCACTTCAGTCAGACGGCCCTCCGGACGCAACGGGCTCGGCAGGCTCTGAAGGCTGGCGGATGACCGATTCGTCGACGCAACGGCTGATCGAGACAGTCGTCTTCGACATCGGAAACGTTCTCCTCCATTGGGAACCCGAGCCCTTCTATGATCGGGCGATCGGGATTGACCGACGCCGGCGACTTTTTGCTCATGTCGACCTTCGAGGCATGAACGAACGACTCGACCGCGGCGCCCCATTTCGCGCGACTATCCGTCGCATGGCCGACGAGCATCCGGAATTCGAAGACGAAATCCGCCTCTGGCATGATCGTTGGCTGGAGTTCTGCGGACCGGTCCATTGGCATTCGGTCCGGCTCCTCAGGGCGCTTCGGTCAAGCGGCATGCCCGTCGTGGCGTTGTCCAATTTCGGCCGGGAGACCCTGGCGCTTGCCGAACATCGCTGGCCGTTCCTTACCGAATTCGACGCCCGATTCATCTCCGGCGAGCTCGGTGTCATCAAGCCCGAGCCGGCAATCTACAAGATTCTTGAGGACAACCACGCCGTACCCCCGAACCGACTCCTGTTCACGGACGACCGAGAGGAGAACATCCAGGCCGCCAGGGCCCGTGGCTGGCAGACTCACCATTTCCGCTCTCCTGAAGGCCTGGCCCGTTGCCTCGTCGACCGGGGTCTGCTCACCGCCTCCGCGGCCGCCGCAGCCGCAGCCGATCCGATGCCGGATCCGACATGACGGTACCCTTCATCGGTCCGGAAGATATCGAGGCCCACCTGGCCTGGGCCGATGTCACGGACGCACTCCGCGCCGGCCATCGCCGGCCCCGGGCCGCGATCGCTGATGGCCTTGTCCGGCGCGGATCCGATGGCCTGCTGACCCGGTCGGCGTGGATCGACGGGCTCGGCGCCGCCGTCAAGACCGCCACCGTCGTCCCGGGCAATGCCGCGGATTCCCTGCCGACGATCCACGGCCGCGTGACCCTCTATGACGACCGAACAGGGATACCGGACGCCATTCTCGACTTCCATCTGGTGACCCGGTGGAAAACCGCCGGGGACTCGCTTCTCGGAGCGCAATTTCTTGCGCGGCCGGACTCCCGGCGAATCCTTATCCTTGGCGCCGGGGCCGTGGCCCGAACCCTGGTCAGTGCCTATTCCAGCCATTTCCGTGACGCCACCTTCCGGATTTGGAACCGGACACCGGCCGGTGCCGTGACGCTGGTGGCAGAGGCCCCGACCGGACTCGATATCGACGTGGCCGGGGACCTCGCCGGCGCCGTGCGGGAAGCTGACATCATTTGCGGCGCCACCATGGCAATACGGCCCGTTCTCCGGGGGGCATGGCTCCGCCCCGGACAGCATCTCGACCTGATCGGCTCCTACCGTCCGGACATGCGGGAAGTGGATGACGACGCCATTTCCCGATCGAGCCTCTTTGCCGACAGCCTTGAGACCACGCTTGGACATTCCGGGGAGTTCCTGATCCCGCTGGCTGCCGGCATCATGTCCAAGACGGACATCCGCGGTGACTTGTACGATCTCGTCGCCGGCAAAACCGGCAGGGCGTCGCCAGACGAAATCACCCTCTTCAAGAATGGCGGTGGCGCCCATCTCGACCTGATGACCGCACGCCGCATACTTGAGACGTGGCGACGCATCACGTCCGAGACACAGGCGCCTCCATGATCCCGACATCCTTGATCGAAGCCTATGACCGCGATGGCGCGGTCGTCGTCAGGGGTGTTTTTTCCGACTGGGTCGAAACGATCGCCGCCGGAATCCACCGGAATATGGACACGCCCGGCGAATACGCGTCGGAGAACGCGGTGGCGGAGGGCGAGGGCCGCTTTTTCGATGACTATTGCAACTGGAGGCGTATTCCGGAACTGGAATCTGTGATTCGCATGAGCCCCGCTGCGGAGCTGGCGGCAACCGTCATGCAGTCTCCCATCGCCCAGTTCTTCCATGACCATGTCCTGGTTAAGGAGTCCGGAACGCCAAAGGCAACGCCCTGGCATCAGGACGCACCCTATTATTTCGTCGACGGCCGTCAGACCGTCAGCATCTGGATCCCGGTCGACCCGGTGCGAGAAGCGAGCCTGCGTCTTGTGGCCGGGTCCCACCGCTGGGACCGGCTGGTCAATCCCGTCCGATGGGCGGATGACAGCGATTTCTATGGAACAGACGGACCGGACTGGATCCCGGTTCCGGATCCGGACACCGAACCCGACGACCTGCGGCTGCTCGAATGGACGCTGGAGCCGGGCGATGCGGTCCTGTTTCACTTCCGGTCCCTCCACGGCGCCCGGGGCAATCCCGGTGGCAGCCGGCGGCGAGTCCTGTCGCTGCGTTGGCTGGGCGCAGACGCCCGCTATGTCACCCGTCCCGGTCGAACCTCTCCGCCCTTCCCCGGCCACGAAATGATCGACGGCCAGCGCCTTCGCGAGGACTGGTTTCCGGTGATCTGGCGAAAACCGGCCGATCCTTGACCGCCGCAGCCCCGGTGCGACCGTCGCGACCGGACCTGTGGATTCCCGATGCGGCAGGGTGCCCGATCGTCTAGAGTCAGGTCATGACCCCGCTTCCTTTCGACAACAGCTATGCCCGGCTTCCGGATCGTTTCTTCGCCCGGGTCCGGCCGGAGCCGCCGCCGGATCCGTCCCTTATCCGGCTGAACGCGGAGCTCGCCGCCCTCATGGGCATCGACACAGGCTGGCTCGCGTCGCCGGAAGGTCTCGCCATGCTGTCCGGACGGACCCTCCCCGGAGAAGCCGATTCCATCGCCATGGCCTATGCCGGACATCAGTTCGGTGGCTGGGTCCCGCAGCTGGGCGACGGCCGGGCCTTGCTTCTCGGCGAGGTCGTTGGAAAGGACGGCGTTCGTCGCGACATTCAGCTCAAGGGATCGGGACGAACGCCGTTCTCGCGGGCGGGCGACGGCAAGGCCCCTCTCGGCCCCGTCCTCCGCGAATATATCGTCAGTGAAGCCATGGCCGCGCTCGGGGTTCCGACGACGCGGGCTCTGGCCGCCGTCACAACCGGTGAAACCGTCTATCGCGAAGGGCCACTTCCCGGGGCCGTTCTGACCCGTGTGGCCCGGAGCCACGTTCGGGTCGGCACCTTCCAGTATTTTCACGCCCGCCAGGACCGCGACGGGGTCCGGGCTCTCGCCGATTACACGCTTGCCCGCCACTACCCGGACGCCGCCGAGTCCGCGCGGCCCTATCTGGACCTGTTCGCGGGCGTGATCCGGCGCCAGGCTCGCCTTGTGGCCCGCTGGATGGGTTTCGGGTTCATCCACGGAGTCATGAATACCGACAACACGCAGGTGGCTGGCGAAACCATTGACTACGGGCCTTGTGCGTTCATGGAAGCCTTCCATCCAGGAATGGTGTTCAGTTCGATCGATCACGCCGGACGCTACGCCTGGGCCAATCAACCGCTCATCGCCGAATGGAACCTGGCCCGCCTGGCCGAAACGTTGCTGCCGCTCTTCGATGATGATCCGGACCGGGCCCTCGAAAAGGCCCGGGAGACTCTTGCCAGGTTCCGGCCCCAGTGCTCGGACAGCATGGTCGCAATTTTCGGGCGAAAGCTCGGATTGGACGAGAACGGGCCGGAAAACGGGACCTTCATCGAATCCACGTTCACGACCCTGTCGTCGAACCACGTGGACTTCACCCAGTTCTTCCGCCAGTTGACCCGAATTGCCGACAGGGACGGAAACGACGGGACGCCGGGCAACAACGTTGGAAGACGTGAAGGCGATGGCACGGCCAGCCCCGACAATGCTGTCGACGTCCTGAGGGGGCTCTTCGACACCGCCACAGATGCCGACCACTGGCTGGCGGAATGGCGGCAGCGAATTGAATCTGGCACGACTCCGCGCCCGGTCCGAATCACGGCCATGAAGCGGGAGAACCCGGTGCTCATTCCGAGAAACCACCGGGTCGAGGAAGCAATCCGGGACGCCATGGCCGGGGACTACGGTCCCTTCCACCGGCTCGTCGAGGCGCTGGCCTCTCCCTTTTCCGACCGGCCGGCCGTACAGGACCTGGAGCAACCCGCACGGCCGGAAGAACGCGTCCATCGGACCTTCTGCGGAACCTGAGACCACGAGACGCAATTCCGCCCTCCGGGCCGCATCGCAATTCAACCTGAATCGGGGAGATCCACCGCCATGGCTCGTGACCATGACGCCAGCATGATGAACACCCTTTACTGGTGGGGCATTCCAACCCTGTTTCGCTGCCCGGCCGGTGAACCCGAAGGCAGCGACATCGCCCTCGCGGGGATTCCGCATTCGACTGGCAATGGCACCACGGAACGGGACCAGCACCTCGGACCCCGGGCCGTCCGGAATGTTTCGGCCCTTCAGCGGCGTGTTCACGGATCCTTCGGAATCGATCCGTGGTCCTTGGCGGTCATCACCGATGTCGGCGATGTCCCGTTGCCCCGGGCCAATGACAATGAAGACTGCATCGAGCATATTACAGAATTCTTCGCCCGGGTTGACCGCGCCGGGGCTCGCCCGGTTTCAGTCGGCGGCGATCATTCGGTGACCGGCGGCGTGCTTCAGTCCCTGGGCGGAGGACATCTCGCCGACAGCAAGGCCGTGTCGCTCCTGCATCTCGACGCCCATACCGATGTCTTCACACGGATCGACCATTTTCTCGGGGCCCGGAAGTCGGCAGCCCACTGGGCGGCCTATCTTGCGGACCAGGGCCAGGTGGCACCCGAACGATCGGTCCAGGTCGGGCTCCGCGGTCACCCGCGAACGCTCGACTGGCTGCAGCCGGCCTATGAATACGGCTACTCCATCGTAACCATGGCCGACTACCGGCGGCGTGGCGCCGCCGATGTTCTCGCCGAGATTCGCGACCGGCTGGCAGGGCATCCGGTCTACATCACCTTCGATCTTGACTGCCTCGACCCGACGGTCGCTCCGGCGGTGGCCAACCTCGAGCCGGGGACGACCGGTTTCTCGATCGACGAAGCCGTCGAACTTCTCCATGCCGTCCGCGGAATGAACATCATCGGTGGCGATGTCGTGTGCCTGATGCCAACCAAGGATGGCCCCAACCAGATCACCGCCATGGTGGCGGCGGCCGTAATGTTCGAAATGATCTCGATGATCGCCGAGACGCGCAGACCGTCGCAACCGTGATCGGGGCCGCATCGGTGCGGACCGGGGCGACTCCGGACTCAGGCTGGAAGAAGACCGTCCGCTACGGTCTCATCGGCGGCGGCATGATGGGCCAGGAGCGCATCCGGAACATCGCGCTCCTGCCCGACACGGAGGTCGCCGCAACCTTCGGTCCGGATTCCGAAGTGCGGCAGGACGCTGTCACGATCGCCCAATCCGCGCAGGAGTCGGCTCGCTGCGGGCAGGCCGTCATCCTTCCGGAACCAGCCGGGAGCGGAGGCCAAGCTGAGGCGAAAGTCATGAATTGATCCAACCGGCGCCGCTGCCGTCTCCTTCCCGGCCGACCGCGGTCAAGAACGCGAATCTTTCGCTGAGATCTCGTCGAGGACGGCAGCAGCGCCCCGGTCGACGAGGTCGGCCACCGAGGATTCGATGGATTGACGGAAGTCCGGGGCGGCGCCGAGATCGGGTCCGAACACCGGTTCGAGCGCCAGGACTGCGGCCACGAATGCACGGATGTCCGGCAGTTCGCACCCGGCGAGTTCGGCAATCCGCTTTCTTTCAGGATCGGGGTCCGCCCCACCGGTCATCGCGGCTCGAGCAATCCAGGCGGCAACGCCCAGCGCCAGACCGGCGTGACGCCGACCGTTGCGGCGGTGCTCCCGGAGCGGGGCCAGGAGCCGCGGCGGCAGTTTTTGCGAACTGTCCATGGCAATCTGACCGAGCGCATGCCGCAATGCGGGGTTTGCAAATCGCCTGCGAAGTCGGCGCCAGTAGTCCTTCAGCTCTTCCGGAGGCAGCGGGACTGTCGGGATGATCTCCTCCACGACCACCCTGTCGAGAAACCGTGAGAGTCTCGGATCGGCAATGGCGTCGGCGACGGTGTCATGGCCAAGCATCGGCCCGAGCCAGGCCAACATCGAGTGGGTTCCGTTGAGGATTCGGAGTTTCATCGTTTCATGGACACGGACATCTGCGACCAGACGGACTCCCGTGTCTTCCAGGCGCGGACGACCGGCGGCGAAGCGATCCTCCAGAACCCAGTCCGAAAACGGCTCGGTGATCACCGGCCAGGCATCGTCGAATCCAGTGAGCGCGCAAATCTCGGCGATATCGGCTTCGCCAGTTTTCGGAGTGATCCGGTCGACCATCGAATTCGGAAAAGAGACATTCGCCTCGTTGCCGATCCAGTTGACGAGGTGCGGGCGAACGCGGGCACCGAATTCCGTCACAACCCGCCTCAGCGCAGCGCCATTCTCCTGAAGATTGTCGCAACTCATCACCGTCACCGGCCCGGCCCCGTCGTCCCGACGCCTGCGCAATCCCTCTACCAGCACGGCCGGAACGGACGTCGGCGGCGCCCCTGAGAGTTCGGCCGCGATCAGGGGATCGTCGGTATCGAGCGCGCCCGACGTCGGCAGGCGGCAATAACCCTTCTCGGTCACGGTCAGCGAGATGATCCGGGTTTCCGGTGCGGCAATCGCGGACAGAATCGCCTCGGGGCCCGCATCGCCCGTCAGCAGGCCGATGACCGAACCTATGATGCGTGGTCGCAGCCCCTCCGCACTGCGCACACCCAGCGTGTAGAGGCAGTCCTGGGGATTCAGGGCCTCCGAAACCCGGCCTGTCCTCAGGCTTGCCCCCAGGATTCCCCAGCCGGGCTCGCGCCGCAGGCAATCGTCGACATGCACCGCCTGATGGGAACGATGGAATGCGCCGGGACCCAGGTGGAGGATTCCTGGACGAACCGTCCGGCGGTCATACTCGGGAAGCTGTGCCGGACCCCGGTAACCCGCCAGGGCCGCCTGCGTAAGCCGGATGCGCCCGGGGACTTCGGGCGGAAAGCGCGTCATTCGAGGCCGTAGGCGCGTTTCGGGAGTTCAACTGTCAACGTTCGGGCAATCGCATGGGCGTCGATCTCGCTCAGCCGGTGGTCGGCCACCCGTTCCGCAAGAAAGGCGCAATCGACCCGCCGGGCCATGTCGTGGCGGGCCGGAATCGAAGCCAGCGACCGGGCATCATCGTTGAACCCGGCGGTGTTCCAGAAACCGGCCGTCTCCGTGGTCATCTCCCGAAACCGACGCATCCCGTCCGGGCTGTCGAAAAACCACCACGCCGGCCCCAGGAAGAGCGCCGGGTAAGCGCCGGCCAACGGCGCCAGTTCGCGGCCAAGGGTCGCCTCATCGAGGGTGAAGACGATGATCCTCAGCCCGGGTTCATGACCGACGGCATTCAAGAGCGGTTGCAAACCGCCGACGAAGTCGGCGCGCTGCGGAATGTCGAAACCCATGTCGCGGCCGAAACGGGCCATGACATCCCGGCTGTGGTTGCGCCAGGACCCAGGATGAATCTGCATCGTCATGCCATCCTCAACGCTCATCCGGGCCATTTCAGTCAGCATCTGTCCCCGAAACCATTCGGCATCGCGGTCGTCGGCACGGCCGGTCCTCACCCGTTCCCAAAGCGAATGGCATTCTGAATCCGACAGATCGGCAGTCACCGGCAGGGGCGTCCCATGATCGGTGGCGACCGCCCCGTGCTTCCTGAAGACTTCCCGGCGCCGGCGGTGCGCTTCGAGATAGCCGTCCCAGGACGAGACGTCGCACCCGGTGATCCCGGACAGGATCTCAAGGTTCCGGATGAATCCCTCATGGTCCGGATCGGTCACGGAGTCCGGGCGGTATGTCGTGACCACCCGGCCCGGCCACCCCGAGCCAGCGATGGCCGAATGTTCGGAAAGCGGGTCGAGAGCGTCTTCGGTAGTCGCAAGGAATTCCACGCGGAATTGGTCGAAAAGCGCCCGAGGGCGGAATGACGGCCGCCTCAGCATGTCACTGATCCTGTCGAAGACCGAATCGGCATTCGAGGCGCCAGGCGGTTCGGTCAGGCCGAAGAGATGCTCGAATCCGTGATCGAGCCACATTCGGGTCGGCGTGCCGAGGAACAAATGATACCGCTCGGCGAAAAGCCGCCAGATCCGCCGCTGCCGGACGTCTCCGGTTTCGGCTTCGGGGATCGACACCAGGCTCTCGAGCGGAACGCCCTGGCTGACGAGCATGCGAAGGACATAATGGTCCGGCTGAACCAGGAGGGCTGCGGGATCCCGGAAACCCGCGTCCCCGGCAAACCATCGCGGATCACAGTGGCCATGCGGGCTGACGATCGGAAGATCCCGGATGGACGCGTACAGTTCACGGGCGATTTGTCGTGACCGCGGATCGGCAGGAAACAGACGGTCGGGGTGATTGAGCCGGTCGTCCACGTCAACCTCCGCTCGGATCGCCAGCGGGAATCACCGGCGCCAGGGTCCGGCAGATCGGGAGATCCCGGTCGAGAGGAAGCCTCACCCGTTCACCGCTTCGTGCAGCCTGATAGATGGCACTCACCAGTTCGATCGACGCCACGCCGTCACTCGGCGTCGGCAACGGACAACGATCGCCGTCGTCAAGGCCATCAAGGCTGTCCGCAACTGCATTGAACAGACCGGCATATCCTCGCTGCATGACTGTATCGACACCACCACTCTCGGCCACCAGCCTGTCGACGCGATCCTGGTGTTCGGTTGCCCTTGCCGTGAATCGCCAGCCCATGCCGCCGGGGTCATAGGGAGCCGTTCCACTCTCGGCGGTCAACCCTTCGAAGATCAAACGGAGACGTGAACGGTCTCGGGAGGCGCCAAGCGTGATCGATGAGGTCAGCATGGTTCCGCTGGCGGTCATCATGCAGATGGCCGCGCAATCTTCGGTCTCGACAGGGTTGACCCGTGTTGACGCAAATGCCGACAGTTCCGTGACCGGCCCGGCGATCCCGGTCGCAAGGTCGTGTATGTGAATCGCATGGGTCAGAACAGCTCCACCCAGTTCTCCGTCCCACCGACCCCGCCAGGAATTCCGGTAGTAGCCGGCACGGCGGTCCCAGTGCGTCTCCAGCGATCCGGCCAGCGCGGTCCCGGCCAGTCCGTCGGCCTGCAGGCGCCGGAGGGCGGCGATGCCGGGCCCGAAACGATACTGGAACACAGGAACCAGGAGTCGTCCCGCCGCCCGGGCTTCTTCCGCCAGGCGGTCGGCCGCATCCAGACATCCGGCAAACGGTTTTTCACATATCACGTGCTTTCCGGCCCGGAGAGCATCGGTCGCAACCGACGCATGCAGGGCGGGCGGCAGGCAAATGTCGACGATGTCCACCTCAGGATCCGCCAGAACCGAGGCGATGTCGCCGGTGATCCGCGAGGCCCCGACGGTCCCGGAGTTCCGTCGCGTTCCGCGGCCTCCGGCCCGATTCGCCCGCGCCGCAAGACGTTCCGCCCGTTCCCGGTCGATGTCGCAGATCGCGACCACCCGGAACCGGTCACCGAGCGTCAGCCAGCCTTCCAGATGTTCGGCACCGACTCCTCCGCCGAGAATGGCGACCCGGTACCGCAACGGTTCAGCCGCCGTGGCCAAGGCGGGTGGCGATTCTCTGGGCCTCGAGCGCCAGCTCGAAAACCCGGAAACAGTGGTCTTGGGGCATCGCGGTCTCGGTGCGGTCCCGGACATCACAGGCTAGATCGCGGAAGTACGGGAGATCGGCATTGCCAGCGTTTTCATGGTCGCAACGCTCGCCATTGACGATGAACAGGTGATCGGTGCCCGGCCGGCCGGCGACATCGACGTACTTCCGGAGTTCGATGTAGCCCTCGGTACCGAGAACGGTCAGCCGTCCGTCGCCCCAGTTCGGCAACGCATCCGGCGTGTACCAGTCTACCCGCACATACCCCGATCCGCCGTCGCCCCTGATCAGGATCTCGCCGAAATCCTGAAGTCCCGGATCTTCCGGATTGGCGAAATTCCCCACCGTGGCCGCGACGATCTCCGCTGTCCGGGAGCCGGTAAAGACAAGGAACTGGTCGATCTGGTGCGACCCGATATCACAGAGAATGCCGCCTGTCTGATCTTCTCGAAAGAACCAGCCCGGTCGGGTCTCCCGATTGAGCCGGTGCGGCCCCAGTCCGACCGTCTGCACCACACGTCCGATCGCGCCCTGCCGGATCAGTTCCAGCGCCCGTGTCACCGCCGGAACCTCGAAGCGCTCCGAGAAATCGACCGACCAGATACGTCCGGTCTCGCCAACGGTCCGGCGCAATTCGGCCAGCTGCCTGACTGATGTGCAGCCCGGCTTGTCGGTCATCACATCCTTTCCGGCCGCCATGGCTTCAATGGCACGGTCAGCGCGGCGCACAGGGACGTCCGCGATCAGGACAAGATCGATGTCCGGATCATCGAGGATCCGTCGCCTGTCATCAAAGCGCGGGACGGTCGGAAACCGTCGGCGAAATCCGGCAACCGGCTGCGGTTCGCCGTCCGTCCACCATCCCTTGCAACGGCAACCGATCGCCAGCATGCCCGCAAGCTGGCCATAGATATGGCGGTGTTCGACGCCGATGACGCCCAGCGTCAGCATGACGGCAGCAGGCGGTCGCCCGAATGCGACAACCGGATCCTCTTTCCTTCGGCCGAGGACTGGATCATCGCCTCGATCAGACCCTGGACGGCCAGGCCGTCCTCACCGGAGACCTCCGGGTTCTCACCCTTCCGAACCCGATTCCGGAATGCCGCGATCAGGTCGCGGTGCCAGTCGTAGGGGAAGGCCATCGGGTCGGCCCCGCTGCCGGTTCCGGCCCGCTGTCCGATCGTTTCCTCCCGCCCGTCCCGCCAGAGGAGCCGCAGTTGCCCGTCACCGAGGATTGCGGAGGCCAAGTCGCAGTCGAGCCGAATCGATTCACCCGTTCCGGGCCAGGCGGCCGTTGTGGCCAGGACCGATCCCGGCGCCCCGCAGGCGAAGCGCAATCCGGCCACGGCGAAATCCTCGGTCTCCATCCGGTGAAAGGAGGAGGTCGCAGCCAGGGCCTGGACCTCGGTGACCGGACCGACGAGATACAACAGGAGATCAAGGGTATGGATTGCCTGGCTGATCAACACCCCGCCGCCGTCCCGTTCGAGGCTGCCACGCCCGGGTTCATCGTAATAACTTTGCGGACGCCACCACGGGACTTCGGCCCGGACGAGACGGATGGCACCGAGGTGACCGAAGGCCAGCCGCTCGGCCAGCGCCCGCACCGCCGGGCGGTAACGATGCTGGAATACGACGCCGAGACGGACGCCCTGATTCCGGCAGATGCCGGCAATGCCGCCGGCAGCAGCAGTACTGCGTTCGAGCGGTTTTTCCGACAGGATATGCTTGCCGGCTGCCGCCAGTCCGACCACCAGCGGACGCCGCTGGTCGGGCGGCGTCGCCAGAATCACTGCGTCGATCGACGGGTCGTTGAGGATCGACTCGAACCGTTCGACCGGCCGAAATCCGAATTGGGCGGCAAATGCCTCGCGACCGGCGGCACGGCGGGAATGGACAGCGATCATTCCCGGGTCCGGATGGAGTTCAGCCAGCGCCCGGCCATGCGGCAAAGCCGCCATGCCGGTTCCGACGAGAGCAAAACCGAAGGGTCGCGTCACTCCGGAAGGCCGTTGGCAATCACTTGTCCGGCGGCGTCGAACAGATGCAGTTGCCGGCGGTCGAACCTGAGATGCAGATGTTCTCCATTCCGGACCGGGTGCTGTCCGATGCGATGGACGGTGAGCTGCGGAATCCCCTCGACTGTGCAATAGAAATAGGTCTCTCCGCCCAGCTGTTCCGAGAAATCGACCCGGGCCGCAAAGTCAGCCGTCTCCGGATCGGCGACCTCCAGGTGTTCCGGGCGGATGCCGAGGGTCACTTCCTGTCCCGGGACCACACCGTCAACCGGAGGAACCTCGATCCGGTCGGACCCGGCGACAAATGCGCCCTCGACAGAACGGGCGTCCATGAGGTTCATCTTCGGGGACCCGATGAAACCGGCGACGAAGACATTGCGCGGGCTGTTGTAGAGATCGAGCGGTCGACCGGACTGTTCCACCACCCCGTCCTGGAGGACCACGATCCGGTCGGCCAGGGTCATGGCCTCAGTCTGGTCATGGGTGACGTAAATCATCGTGCCGCCAATCTTCTGGTAGAGCGCAGAGAGTTCCTTGCGCATGGCGACCCGGAGTTCGGCGTCGAGATTGGACAATGGCTCGTCGAACAGGAAAGCCTTCGGATCCCGAACAATGGCCCGGCCGATGGCGACCCTCTGCCGCTGCCCGCCTGAAAGGGCCTTCGGGCGTCGTTGAAGATAGGGGGTAATCTGCAGCATCTCGGCAGCTTCCGACACCAGCCGATCGATTTCGGTCTTCGGCAGTTTCGAGTTCTCGAGACCAAAGGCCATGTTCTTGTAGACGGTCATGTGCGGGTAGAGCGCATAGGACTGAAACACCATCGCCAACCCGCGTTCCGAGGCGCTGACATGGCGAACGGACTCTCCGTCGATCCGGACGTCCCCGCGGGTCACATCCTCAAGACCGGCGATGATTCTCAGGAGGGTCGACTTCCCGCAACCAGACGGGCCGACGAACACAACGAATTCGCCGCTCTCGACCCGCAGGCTGACGCCATGGATGACCTCCACCGAACCATACGACTTGTAGACGTTCTCGAGGACGATTTCTGTCATCAGTCCCAGCCTCGCGTCGGCACACGAGGTCGGACCTTATCCGGAATCCGCCGGGAATTGAACATTTTCGGACCCGAATCCGCGCCGAACCCCGACCGGGTCCGTCCGTTGACTTCCCGGCAGCACGCGCCTGCCTTGTCCGATCCCATTCCGTCGGGACCGGTCCAGGAGTGCGGCACGCGTCACACGCCGGATCTTCGCGCGTCCACGGCCTGAAGCGCCCGCATCACCCCACGGAGTTCGGCAAGCCCTTTCAATCGGCCAACAGCCGGGTAGCCAGGCTGGCTGCCCGATCCGGAATCGGACAGGATGTCCTGCCCATGATCGGGACGCATCGGGATCTCGAAATCCGGGCAACCGACTGCGGCGCGGCGACGTTCTTCAGCGAGAAGGACATCGATCACCGTCACCATGTCGGTGTCCCCCTCGAGATGTTCATCTTCGAAGAACGAGCAGGGAATCCGATTGCGATCCCGGCTGACGTTTCTCAGATGGGCAAAGAACAGTCTCGGACCAAATTCCCTGGCCATGGCGGGAAGGTCGTTGTCCGGTCGAACACCCAGGCTGCCGGTGCAGAAGGTGATCCCGACAGCGGGACTCGGCACGGCATCAAAAAGGGCCCGATAGTCGTCGGCTGTCGAGACCACCCGCGGGAGGCCGAGAAGCGGAAACGGCGGATCATCCGGGTGGCAGCAGAGGCGAACCCCGACCCGTTCCGCCACGGGAGCGACGGCTTCCAGGAAGGCAACATGGTTCTGGAAGAGCTGGTCCCGACCCAGACCAGCATAGTCTTCGAGCCGATCCCGAAGGGATCCAAGGGACCAGTGTTCCTCGGCGCCCGGAAGGCCGGCGGAAATGTTCTCCGCAAGTTTCGACCGTTCGATCGTGTCCAGGGTCCGGATCCGCGCATTTGCCTCGCGTACGATCGCACCGTCGTAGTCGCTGACGGCACCCGACCGGCCGAGGATGTGCAGGTCGAAGGCCGCAAATACGACCAGATCGAAGCGCATCGCCGTTCCGCCATGGGCCATCGGTGCCGCCAGGTCGGTGCGGGTCCAGTCGAGAACCGGCATGAAATTGTAGCAGACCGTATTGATTCCGGCGTCAGAAATGTTCTCGAGGGACTGGCAGTAGCGTTCGATGTCGCCCGACCAGTCCCCGGAGCGGGTCTTGATGGCCTCCGACACCGGCAGGCTCTCAACGAGTTCCCACGCCAGACCGCTGGACCGACCATCCTCCAGGAACGCCACGTCCCGCTGCCGCTCGGCGATCGCCTCCGGTGTCCAGACGTCGCCCGTGGGCACATGGTGGAGTGCTGTCACGATCCCCTCGGCTCCGGCCTGACGGGCATCGGAAAGCGAGACGCCGTCGGCGGGGCCGAACCATCTCCACAGCTGCCGCATGTCCCTCCGTCCTGTCCGGCCCCGATCGTTCCCGGATTCAGGCCGGTTTCGCTCAGGTTGCCACAGCGTCCGTACGCTGGCCCGCGTGGCGGTGCAACCGGTCCGTTGTGCATTCTGTGGCCATCCCGCGACATCACGGCAGCGGCCGACCTTGGATCAATCCGATTCCGCAGGGCGTGTATTGCAATCGGGCTTTTCGGACAGCCTGATTGAATGTTGTGCATAACAGAGACGGTGCATTACTATCACCGGATGCCCGCACGGTCCGCCGTCAGGCGAACCGGCATTTCGATGAAACGCAATGGAGATTCACAATGAATTCACGGTTCCTTTTGACAATGTCCGCCGGCGCCATCGCCTTGTCGGCGATGTCCACCGCCGTCTCGGGTCAGACCGAATTGCGGATGACCTGGTACAACGACGGCATCGAGGGCGAAGTCATGCGCGAGATCCTCGACCGGTACGAGGCAGCCAACCCGGACGTCAGCGTCACGTTGGACGTGGTCCCCTACAAGGCCATTCTGGAGAGCCTGCCGGTCCAGTTGGCAGCCGGGGAAGGCCCGGATATCGCCCGGGTCACGGACCTTGGCGGGCTGTCGGAACACTACCTCGACCTGACGCCGCACATTGCCGATCCGGCCTACTGGGAGGCCAATTTCGGACCGTTCCTGCGCTGGCTTCGCCAGCCGGGTGACGACTCCGCGATTTCCGGTTTCATGACCCAGCTCACGGTGACCGGCCCCTATGTGAACCGAACGTTGTTTGAACAAGCCGGTGTCGACATGCCGGGCGACGGCGCCACCTGGGATGACTGGGCCACGGCCGTGAATACAGTCGCCGATGCGCTCGACATCCCGATTCCGATGGCTTGGGACCGTTCAGGCCACCGGGTCTCCGGCCCCGCCATCTCCATGGGCGCGATGATGTTCGATTCCGAGGGCAATCCGGCGCTGGTCGACGACGGGTTGAAGTCGATGACCCAACGTCTCCACGACTGGCACCAGGATGGAACCATGGCCAAGGAACTCTGGGGTTCGGTCTCGGGGTCTTCCTATCTCGGCGCCAATGAAGATTTCGCCAACGCGCAGGTCGTCATGTACATGAGCGGCTCCTGGCAGATCCCGCAGTTTGCTTCAAAGATCGGCGACGCCTTCGACTGGTGGGCCGTACCCGCCCCCTGCGGCCCGGCCGCCTGCTCCGGCATGCCCGGAGGTGCGGCGCTCGTCGCCATGAAGGACACGGAGCATCCTGATGCCGTCGGCAAGCTGATGGACTATCTGTCGAGTGAAAAGGTTCTGGCCGAATTCTACGGTCGGACCTTGTTCATTCCCGGCCATCTCGGTCTTGCCGCGGGTGGTGTCGATTTCGATACCGACGATCCCCGGGCGAAGCATGCGCTCGAAACCTTTGCCGGTGCCGTGCCATCCATTTCGCCCATCGCCTTTGCGCTTCAGGGCTATCCGAGCAACCGGGTGATGTTCAACGCACTGATTTCCCGCCTCGGCGAGGCGATCGTTGGCGAGATCACCCTTGACGAAGCCTATGAGCGAATGACCCAGGACGTGGAACAGCAACTCGCCGAAAAGGCACGCAACTGATCTCCGCACGCCGTCCCGGCCCGACCGTCCAATCGGGCCGGGACCCCCAGTTCCCGTCGGCGTCCTTGCCGGCGGAATCCTTCCAACCGGGTTCGGACATGTCCATCGTTCAACCCAGGCCAAGTCTTGCCGACATCGCATGGGCGCCACTGCGGTTGCTGGGCGCGCTCGTCGACTATCCGTTGCGCGCCGTCCAGCGGGTGGCCGGAATCGGCCGAATGCCCTATGTCTTCCTGATTCCGAATCTCGGGTTCTTCGGAATCTTTGTCGTCGTCCCGCTCTTCGTCAATTTCGCCTTCTCGCTGACGGGTGGCACGAATCTGTTCCTTTCCGATCGCGTCTACGTTGGCACCGAGCAATACGGATTCCTGCTTGATTGCGAGAATTTCGTGGATTCAGGCTCCTGCCGGGAAGACCGGTTCTGGCGCGGAATTTTCAACACCTTCGTTTTCGTGTCATTCCAGGTCTTTTTTCTGGTGCTGTTCTCGCTGATCACGGCACTGATCCTCAACCGCGACATTTACGGCCGGGGGTTCTTCCGGGCCGTCTACTTTTTTCCGGTGCTTCTGTCGCCAGTGGTGGTGGCGCTGGTCTGGAAGTGGATCCTGCTTCGCGACGGAATCCTGAATGCCTTTCTTGTCAGCATCGGCCTTGAGAAAATCCTGTTCTTCGTGAGCCCGCAATGGGCGATGTTCTGGGCAATCTTCGTGTCGATATGGGCTCATATGGGCTTCTACACGCTGATTCTCCTCGCCGGGCTGCAGGCCATTCCTCCGGATCTCTACGAAGCGGCGGAAATGGACGGTACAAAGCGGGAGCGGGTTTTCTGGAGGATCACACTGCCCCTTCTCTGGCCGAACATGTTGGTTGTTATCGTGCTGGCGCTGATCAAGGGGGTGCAGATTTTCGATGAGGTGTTTGTCCTGACCGGCGGAGGTCCCGGAACGGCGACGCAGTTCATCGTGCAGTACATCTACAACACGGGCTTCAGCAACCAGGTTCAGAACTTCGGCCTCGCTTCAGCCGCATCGGTTGTCCTCGGTGTGGTCCTCTTCGCCCTGACCCTGGCGCAGCTGGCGGCGGTACGGCGCAAGGACAGCACCAATGTCTGAACCGGCCGTAACCCGGGTCACCCCAATTGCATTCCTGACGGCGACCCGCGGCCGGGGCCGGCTTCACTGGACCGACGTTTTCTCCTACGGCTATCTCGCGCTTGGCGTCTTCCTGATGTTCGGCCCGGTCATCTGGTTGGCGTTGTCGAGCTTCAAGACCGCCTCCGGTCTTCTCGAGTTTCCTCCCACACTCCTGCCGCTCGGGCAGATCGAGGTCGCTGTCGAAGGTTATGACGAGCCACTGCCGCTCTACCAGGTGACCCTTGACGACGGTTCGGTACAGGAATTGGCCCAGATTCGGCGGATCGGCATCATTGCCCAGATGGTCGATCCGGCTGATCCGGACGCCCGGATCAAGGTTCCGATCGACCGACGGGAGGCCGTCCGCGAGTTCCGCGTCGCCTGGGAGAATTACACGGCACCCCTCCAACGGTTCAATTTTCTGACCTACCTGAAGAATTCCGTCATCGTCACGATCGTCGCGACGGCCGTGACGCTCCTGATCAATTCCATGGCTGCCTACGGGCTGGCGATCTACGAGTTCCGCGGTCGGAACGCGATCATGCTCTTCGTCATCGGAACCCTGATGATTCCGATAACGGTCATCCTGGTCCCTGTTTACCTGGTGGTCACAGAACTCGGCATGATCAATTCGCTGTGGGGGGTGATCCTGCCCGGTGCCGCCACGCCGACCGGCGTCTTTCTTCTGCGCCAGTACATGCTGACCATTCCCCGGGACCTGATCGAGGCGGCACGCATGGACAAGGCCAGCGAATGGGCAATCTACTGGCGCGTGGTGCTGCCCCTTGCTGCCCCGGCGATCGCCGTCCTCGCGATCTTCTCAATCATGTGGCGGTGGAACGACTTCCTGTGGCCACTGATCGTGCTCAACCGGAGCGAGGTCTACACGCTGCAAGTCGGCCTCAACGCATTCCAGGGCGAACTCGACGTTCAATGGCACTACGTTCTCGCCATGACCGTCGTGACCCTGATTCCGGTGATCTTTGTCTTTGCCTTCCTGCAGCGGTTCATCACCACCGGCATTGCCAGCACCGGCATGAAATGACCGTGCCTTCGCGCCCATCCCGCATCTCCCTCCGGACGTCCTGGCGGAACCCGTGCGGGCGGCCGTTTTCTGCCGGATCCGCCTCCATTGCGCCCGGCCCCGGCGCGACCGACCTCCCTGACCATCCGGCGCTCCGGAACCCGCGTCTCCGTGGCCGATGATGTCCTGATTCTCCTCGATCCACATCCCCGGACCGAGGCCATGATCTACACGGCAGAAACCCGGACCGCCTTAGCCCGTCACGGCCGCGTGGTTGCCCATTTTGGATCCCGGGCTCCGGATGCCCTGGTCGAATCGATCCTCCCCCATGTCAACGTGATCATCGGTCAGACGGCGATGCCGGAATCGCGACTCGCCCGGGCTCCGAAGCTCAAGGCAATCATCAACGTCAAGGGCAACTGGGAACCGAATATCGACTACCCGGCTGCCGCCCGTCGCCGGATCCAGGTCCTCTCGGCAGCACCGGCAATGGCGCCGGCGGTTGCCGAGTACTGCCTGGCCCAGGCGCTCTGCCTCGCCCGCCAGTTCGATGAGGGCAACCGGCTGTTCCGTGACGGCCGGGAATCCTGGGGAATCGCCGGCAACCGGAATGCCGAGACCTTGTTCGACGCTGACGTCGGTTTCGTTGGGTTCGGCAATCTGGGCCGGACGCTGGCGCCCCTCCTTGGCCCCTTTGGCTGTCGGATGCGGGCGTATGACCCCTGGGTCGCCGATACGGCGCTTCGCCGCGCCGGAGTCGAACCGGCTCCGCTCGATGACCTTCTCGCGAACAGCCAGTTCCTCTTTTTGCTGGCCGGGGTCACCACGGAGAACTCCGGCTTCATCGATCGCCGACGGCTCGGTCTCGTACGGCCAGACGCGGTCGTGGTCCTCGCCAGCCGGGCGAAGGTCATCGACTTCGAAGCCTTCCTGGAGATGGCGGCCGAGGGTCGTTTCCGGGCCGCCGTGGATGTCTTTCCTGACGAGCCGGTCCCTGCCGGTTCCCCGATCCGGAGTGTGCCGAACGTTCGTTTCACGGCGCATCTCGCCGGCGGCGTGGAAGCCTCCTACCTGCGGATGCAATCAATGGTGATCGCGGATGTCGGCAGGATCCTCGACGGGCTTCCGCCCCTTTGCCTTCAGCGGGCGGATCCGGAACGCGCCGGTCTCATGCGAAGCCGATAACCGGGACCGGAAGGCAGGGTGCACGGCCGACGACCCGGTCAGACCCGGATCTGGACAATTCCTCCCTGAACGCGGGCGTCGAACATCCGCAGGTTTCGCCAGGCTGGCCGGGCTTTCGCCTGCCCGGTTCGGGCGTCGAACAAGCCCTGATGCAGCGGGCATTCGATATACTTGCCGTCAAAATATCCGTCGCAGAGATTGGCACCGGCATGGGTGCAGCGGGCCAAGCTGACGGTAACGCCATCCACCGTGTCGTAAACGGCCAGGTCCCGTCCTCTCCACCGAACCGGAGTCACGTCGCCGGTCTCCAGTTCAGAAACGGCGATCAGATCTTCCCAGCGACGGTCCGCGTTCACGGCCTGTCCGCACTCAGGAGCCGCTCGCCCCGGACACGGCTTCGTGGGTCTCGGATGCGGTGGTACCAAGCCTGGGTGTACGGCCGACAATCTGCGACAGGATGTCGATATGGGCGCCAAGGTAGCCCCGGTCCTCTACATGCACGAACCCCTGCAGTTTTCGGTGGAGTTCGGGGAGAGCATGGAACGGCACGGACGATGCGTAGTGGTGTTCGGCGTGATAGTTCATGTTCCAGCAGAGGAACCGCATCGGACGTGACACCAGATTGGTTCGCGTGTTTTCCGTCATGTCCTGGACATTCGGCCGACCGACATGTTCGGTCATCCGGATCGCCCGCATGACCGGTTCACCCAAGAACAGCGGCAGCAACCAGTACCAGAGGACGCCCCACCAGCCGAAATAGGCACTCGCACCCAAAATGGCAGCATAAACCGCCGCCATCGCCCGAACCTCGATGATGATGGAGGCCCGGTCTTCCTTCGGAATGAACTGTTCTTCCTCCGGAGTTAATCGGCCGGCCAGATGACGCCCGAACTCAAGAAACTTCTGAAACCAGTACGGGATCGAAGACACGTATGACAGATACCGGCCCAGCGAAATGGGCAGTTCGATCAGTTCCGGATCCCGCCCGTGCAACTGAGTATAGGTGTGGTGATCGCAGTGCTCGTAACGAAAGAACCGGTTCGGCAGGAGAATTGCGAGCCCGCAATAGTTCCCCACAAGCTCGTTGAGCCACCGCGTCCGGAATGCCGTGTAATGCACGCATTCATGCTGCAGGGAGAAGTGATGGACCCAGACGATTCCGTGAAGGAACATGGCGGGAATGACCAGCCAGCTCCCCATCGTTGCCCAGATGAGTGACCCGGTTCCCAAGAGGACCAGGAAAAACAACAACAGGTGGAGGAACGCCGGAACGTCGGAACGCCGCATCAGCATCTTCAACTCCCGACGCGTGAGCGCGCCTTCGTTCATCGCTTGTGTGATCGGTGTCAGCACTTCCCGCGGAATCTGACTCATTCGTCCCATCCTCCAATCGCGTCGGTATCTTCCCGGCCGTCACGTCCGCGCCATGCCGTCACGGAGACGAACCCGGCGCTCCAGACCATGCCGCCAGTTCGTCCCGGCGTAAATTCAACTCTGGATCCGTCCGGGATCGCAACACGCCGACTGGCGCACGAGTTCCGCTCAAACGGCGTTTCCACCACCTTCTCCTCAACCCCAAGGTCTTGACGTCAAGGGTCAAGGGGACAAGCCAGTAGAGTTCAGCAGGATCATCTGACTGATCCCGAGCCCGGATTCCGTCCAACCGTCTATCCAGCATTGTGGTCGTGTCGGCATTGGATCGCGTGATCCCATAATCGCAGGTCACAGTGAAAAACCAAAAAACTGACGGTCCATAGTTCCAATAGCGCAGGTCGACGAAACCGCTGCGTGTTCTCTTACGCGACTGTTCCCACATGCGCATGGCCAGCCGGACGATCGCATCGCTTGCACGATCACCTTGCCACAAAATCCCGAAGTCGGCAACGGTGCATTCATTACCGTGTCGGGCCTTTCAACGGATTCCGTGGACTGCATGGGTTACGCGAAGCGTCTTTGCAGAATTGCAACATATTCCCTGGTCAGGAGAATGTTCCTTTTTTTCAGGTATGTGCGCGACCATCCGGTACGAAAACGTGTTGGTTCAGCCGGATTACCAGGCATTTCGACGCAATTTCGGTCGAGAAGCAGCCGGATCCTGGAATGCCGGCAGGGCCAGTCGCACGGGTCAGGTCCAATTGCGTCCGGCAAGCAGCAGATCTTGACAGTCGTCGGGATGTGTACTAAGTATGACACATGACGCACTTTGGTTCCACGACCCGCACGATCCGCGAACGTCTGCGCCGCAATGACCGGCGCTTTTCGGTGCGCCAGGTCGCCGGGCGAGTCGGCATCGAACCGGCCTACCTCAGCAAGATCGAACGCGGCGAAGTGGCACCGCCCTCGGAGGCGACGACGGTGCGCCTCGCAAAGGAGTTGGGCGAAGACCCGGACGTCATGCTCGCGCTTGCGGGCAAAGTGTCCGCCGACCTGCAGGCCATTATCCGCCGGCGCCCGCGCCTGTTCGCGGACCTGATCCGTCAACTGAAGGAAGCGCCCGATGAAGCGGTGCTGAGGGTCGTGCGCGAAGTGCGCGACGGCAATTGGTAAGGAGATACTTCAATGATCGTGCTTGAGAACAACCGGCTGGAATTCCGCTTCCCCGAGGTCCACGCCGCTGCTTGCTGCAGCATCGACTTTCAGCGGACGCTGCGCATCCCGGACGACGGCCACGACTATCCGCTGCCGCCGGGGCTCGGCACGTTTCCGTTGCGGCATCTGGATGACTACGCCTCGCGCCTGCCTGAAGCGTGGCAGGTCCGGGGTGGCGTGATCGCGCCGATGCACCAGGCGGAGGCCCTGTGGATCGATTTCGACTCGGACTATCCGTTTGCCGTGAAAGTGGCGACGGGCAAGATCTGCGCGATCACCGGCGATTCCTGGACCGGCCACCTGAACCGGGATCCGCAGGATTACGCGGTGCTCCCCGAGCAACCCTGGCTGGACGGGTACTGTGTCGAGCAGGGGGTGATCCGCCAGTTCGTCGCCATGCCGCTTGGCGAGGGCTACACGGTGGAGGAGCAGCTGACCGGTGCCGCAATCCACGGCGGGTTGCAGTTGGTAGCCTACCCCATGAAGGCCGAACGGTACGAGGCGATGATGGCAGCGCAAGCCAGGGAGCGCCGTGACATCCTGTATTCTCCTGCTGCATTTGCGGGGGACGCCATGGGCCTCGCACCGGGCGGACGGATGAAGCAGGAGATTTACGACGATCCCTACGGGCTCGATGCCTGGGACCAGCGCAATGGCAGCCGCTGCTTCGTCGCCCTGATGAACTCAACGCAGTGGACGGCAGTCACCGGCGAACCGCCGCCGATCGAACCGCCCACGGCGCAGGATTACGCCGCTCACGGCCTGCCTTGGTTTGACTACTACGACAGCGACGCGCGAGCCGTAGCCGGTAGCGACAAGCTGCGGGGACTGAAAAGCATTGCTCAGCAAGCCAAGTCAAAGGGGCACGGGCCGTTGGCGAACAACGAGACGATCATCACTCCGCCCGTCATCGCGCTGAGGACACCACGCGCCGTGCGGGAAGATCCTGACAACCGGGCGTGAATCTGCAGGCTCGGGCGCACGCACCTGTCGCCGCTGGACCGGTTGTCGTCCATGGAGGGCGACTGGACGACGGAAAGCAATCCTGCGGCCCAGAGGGTACCGTCAAGCGAGTTTCTTCGCCAGGTATTGAAGAAAGTCCCAGATGGTGCCTTCGAGGTCATCCGGTGCGAGAGGCCCGGACGTATAGTACCGCGTGCCCTGTGCAGTCTGAAGCGATTCAAGCTTGGCGCGGTCTTCCTCATTGAAGGCCTTGCACAATTCCACGTACGACACGACTTCCGGGTCTTCCGGGTCGGCCTTGAACCCGGCAACGCCCCATCGGATTCCGACCTTTCCGGCACCCTTCGGAAGCAGGCAGAGATGGAGCGAGTAGTTGGCGGCAACCCCAGCCACGAAACTCGGGAACACGTTGAAAAGAACCGTATTGCGCTGCTCATCTTCTGTCATGTCATCGTGGAAGGGGCCCCGTGGCGGGAAATCCGGGTGGTAATAGGAACGATAGGCCGTCCACCGGTTTTCGCCCCGAACCTTTTTGCAAAGCTCAGTCGGCGTCATCGGCTGGAGTGTTTTGGGATGCGTCGCAAAGATGTGGTACCCTTCCATGAAATTTTCGGTGAGGTTTTTCCAGTTCGTGTTCCAGACGCACGTGTCACGAAACAGCAGATGGCGCTGTTCATGGTGATAGTTGTGGAGAATTCGGTCGAGTGTTTCCAGTTGTGGCGCCAAAGGGTCGGCGTTCCCATCAAGATTAACGAAGATGAAGCGGCTCCAGATTTCCGAGCAAAACTGGTGCAAGCCACACTTGTCCCTGTCGAAACCCTTGACGTTCGTCATGAGCGGTGCGGTCTTCAGAGATCCATCCAGGTCATAGGTCCAGGCGTGATAGCTGCAGACGAAACTGCGGCTGTTGCCCGAACCTTCGGCAACGATGTTTCCACGGTGGCGGCACACATTCGAGAGAACCCGGACCTGACGATTACGGTCGCGACACACGAGAAGCGGTTCGCCGACAAGATCGGTCGTGAAGAAGTCACCTGGCACCGGGATTTCACCCTCATGGCCGATGCAGACCCATTCCTTTCGAAACAGTTCGTCCCTTTCCAACTCGTGGAAGTCGGGAGACGTGTAGAGGAGCGGCGGCATGGTTCTGGCGTCTGCCCTGGCGGTTGATGCCAGCGCCGCGAGGCTGCTGCGAAGCCTTTCGACATCGCTTCCGTTCTCGAATTCCACGGTATCCTCCGGCCCGATCACCTGTGATCACAGATGACTACCCCGTGTCCAAGATCGGCACCAGACAGAATGCAGACAGGCACGGGCAGCCGCGGTCACGCTGATCGTATCTCCTGCACCCGCTCGACGACAAAGGCCTGATGCTCGTTTTCCACGACCGGGTCGATCTCGGGTATAGCGCGACAATCAGGGTGAGACCGCTTTGCCTAACCTAAATTGTTTCCTTTGATCGATCTGTTGCCTCATCAAGAATGTTACCCAAACCGGTTGTCTTGGTGGCAGGAGCATGAGGAAACGCCCCAGATGGGCGGGGGTCAGGTGATCGATCGCCAGCATGGCACCCACGCCTTCGAGCGTTGCCCGCACGAAGAAGACATCGGCCACGTCCGCAGGCGAAACCGCCGGCACCCGGTAGGCTCGGCTTTGTCGAACCCGCGAGTGCATTTTCGGACTCGAGCCGCTCCAGGGCTTCTCGCACCGGCATCGTCGAAACACCGAATTCACCCGCCAGCTTGCGGATTGACACGCAGTCGTTCGGGGCGACGTCACCGACGATGAGTCGCGTCTTCAGCGTACGGTAGATCTTCGCGCCGAGGTTGTCGTTGTCTGTTCCCAAGACGCCCAAAGAGCCGTCTGCACCCATTGCCGATCAATCGTCTGCGACCCTAATGCACGTCCTGTTGGGAAATAAATCCGGGCCGCGGACGTGCCGTCAACTGGCCGAACCGGTTGGCTCGATGCCCTCATCCAGAACAATACCGAGGGCGAGAGTGATGCGTGCCCAATAGGCAAAGGATGCGGCGATCTGAGCAATGTAGCTGACGGCCGTGTCGTCAAATCCTGCCGCACGCAGGCGCTCGACGTCCTCCCGGCAGACCGTTTGAGGAGCGAGACTCAGTTTCCGGGTAAAGGCGAGCGCCTCCAGCGCGTCGGCTTCCAGTCCTGCTGTCTCGAGTTTCCCTTGCGTCAGAGCTTCCAGGATTCTCTCGGACTGTTTGTGGTCGCCGAAACAAACTGCAAAGTTCCGTCCGTGGTTCACTCGTGCGTAGCGGCTCCCGCACAGGATGGCGACATAGGTCGCCAATAGTTCAGAAAGCCAGGGCGCAAGCGGGGATGAAGGATCATGAAGCAGGGCTCGGTAGTGGTCGTCCGCGGGTCCAATCACCGCCGGTGTCAGCGACATGGCCTTGTAAAGGTTTTCCACTCTCCCGTCGGGTCCGGCGACACGGGCGTAGGCTGCGGCCACGTTTCCGGCCGCATCCCGTTCATCCACGGTCTCGACCCAGGCGACCTGTCGCCGTTCCACGTGGCACAGGCCTCCGTCAGATTCCTATGTCGTGGCGGACGCTGGACGTCAGATGGCTCTGGCCGGATTCGTCGAGCCATGCGCGGATGTCCGGCCCATCCAGAAACGCGAAGCGCCCGTCTTTCCAGATCCAGTCTTCGTCAAAGCCGATACTGGCGTCAAACAGGTTGATGGCGAGGTCGCCGGGATCCCGTCCCGCGGCATGGAAATGCGTGAATCGCGGAGACCCGAAAGCCACGGTTCCCCAGCGCTCAACGTCGTCGAACGGATCACCATCAAAAAACGTGAAGGGATTGACGCCGACGTGCCACGAGTTCAACCGAAACGGGTCGCCGCCCGTGATCCGGGCGGCACGTTCGCATTGCTCACGAAACGCCCGGACCATGTCGGGGTCTCCGGTTACATTGACCATCCGCCCGTCCTCGACCGTGACGCGGATCGGCGTCGACAGCATCAGGACGCTATCATCATACGCCCGCGTCGAAGTCGACGTCGTGAAATGCTCAATGACCAGGGTCCCGCTCAACCCGCAAATCCCGATTGGTGGAAAAATCATCGTCGGAAACAGTTTCAGCGTAAACGGCACGAAGTCGCTCCGGGCGTCGTGGATCCGGATATCGCTGCGCAGGTCGGTCCCGTTGCGTGACTGGATTCGATACCGGGATGCCGCCGACATCACCGCGACCAGGCGATTGAGAAGGGATTCGGTCACGGCATAGTTCGTGGTCCCGAACGCCGATGCCAGGTGTTTTCGTGTCAAAGTATAGGCCATCACAATCGTTCCTCCGGTCGGTACCGGGAGAAACCGCACCTGATCGCCCAGACGCGAAAGAAACACGGTCACATCCGAGTCGTTCATCAACTTCGTGACGCGCGTTGGGAAGTCGTCCGCCGAGGCCACCGGTTCGGCCAGGGCGCAAACGGGTTGCATACCCAGGTCTTCGGACACATGGGCGAGGTCTTGCACGAGTTCCGGTTCAAAATACGGACTTGAACCGGACTCGCCGACGATCAGAACAGTATCGCCCGCCTTGCCACCTGCACAGTTGCACAGAAGGTTGACGGCACCGGCCCGAAATCCGAATTCATTCACGCCGAAATCCAGTAAGCCATCGACTCCCCACGTCCTATGGCGACCGCATGACCACAATTCAACCGGAATGTCGGCGCAGACCGGATTTCTTGTCGACACGGGGCCGTCAACCGCCACACGTCGGGGCTCCCCAAACGACTCCGGCCTGCCCGCCCGCGAAGCGGGGTTCCGTGCGACGACGCTGGCGTTTGTGCCGTTTTCCGAGAGTGGAGCGAAGAACCGTCGACGTCAGCATGGCGTTCCTGTGCGCCAAGCGAACAGGATCGAGAAGTCGCCGTACCCAAGGTCGTCTGTATCATGGCATGGTACAATCTCGACATGATCCTGAACACCAGGGGTAGGCTTGCCAAGCAGGCCGTCAACGACCGCCATGGAAAGGGATTGTCAGAAAATCTCGGGAAATGGACACGGGTGTTGCTTTCTGCGCTTGACGCGGCAACGACCCTGGGAGGCCAGACGATTCCGCCGGGCAACGTCGGGACGGCTGGAAGTCGAGGCCAGCTGCAAGACCCCCCGTCCGGATTCTCTATTCAACCCGAGCGTCAGTGATTCCGCCCGGTCCCGTTTCTTGAGCTGGCCGAACGCCGGTGAACGAAGCCTTGGCCCGTCTGTGGCAGCCGATACCCGTGACCCTCGCGAAATCCGCCGGGATGCCGATTGGCGACAAACGGTTCATCTCGCCAGGTCGGCCGGAACGGTCCGTGCAGCGGTGAAAATGTCCATACGGTTCCGCCCCTGGAGGCGAAACCACGGCCTTCGACGCGCAACTTTCAGGTTTGAACGGCCGTTTCTGCACCTCTATGGTCGTTCTCACGGTACAGGGCAGGATTGAGCACCTCTTCCGGACCCGTTCGACCGCCAGATGGCCAGCAGGAGATCCCAACGGTGACAGACAAGACCATTCTCGTGGTCGGGACGTACGACACGAAAGAGGATGAACTGACCTATATCGCCGACCGGATCCGGGACCAGGGCGGCGGCGTCCTGACCATGGACGTCAGCGTTCTCGGGGACCCGGCGGACGCCCGCGACATTTCAAAACATGTGGTCGCCGAAACCGCCGGAAGCTCGATTCTGGAGGCCATCGGCAGTCCCGACGAGAATCACGCGATGCAGATCATGGCACGCGGAGCGTCACTCAAGACCGCAGAACTGTACGCGGCCGGCCGGATGGACGGGGTCATCATTCTGGGTGGAACCATGGGAACCGATCTGGCGCTGGACGTCTGCCAGGCCCTTCCCCTGGGTGTTCCCAAATACGTCGTGTCGACGGTCTCCTTTTCCTCCCTTATCCCCGCCGACCGCCTGTCGCCGGACATTCAGATGATCCTCTGGGCCGGCGGCCTCTACGGTCTGAATTCGGTCTGCCAGTCCTCGCTGAGCCAGGCTGCCGGGGCCGTGCTGGGCGCGGCCCGAGCGGCCCGGATGCCCGATGCGAAGCGACCCGTCGTCGGGATGACGTCCCTCGGGTCGTCGTGCCTGAGCTACATGAAACTCCTGAAACCGGCGCTGGAGGACCGCGGCTTCGAAGTGGCAATCTTTCACGCCACCGGCATGGGCGGCATGGCCTATGAAAGAATCGCCAGACAGGGCGGATTCGCCTGTGTCATGGACTTTGCCCTTCCCGAACTCGGGAATCTCCTGGCGGGTTCGGTAGTCCACGCCGGTGAGGACCGGATGCTGAACGCAGGGCGGGCGGGAATTCCGCAACTCGTGGCGCCGGGCTGTCTCGACCTGATCGATTTCGCGGGCTGGCAGGACATCCCCGAAGCCTATGCCGACCGGCCCTTCCACGCCCACAACCGGTTGATCAAGTCCTCGGCCCTGAACAATGAGGAACGCAGGGAAACCGCCCGCGAGATGGGCCGTCGCCTTGCCCAGTCCCACGCGCCTGTCCAGGTCCTTTTGACGACCCAGGGAATCGAGGAGTGGGATCGGCCCGGCCAGCCAGCCCATGATCCTGCCGGTCTGGCCGCCTTCCTCGACGAAATGCGATCAGCCATCCGTCCGCCCGTCCGGCTCATCGAAATCGATTCCCATATCAACGACCTGGCCTTTGCACACGCGGTGTTGGCGGCTTTCGACGCCTGGGTCGCAGACGGGACCGTGGCAACTGCGGCCCGATGACCGGCAGCCGTTACGACATCCTTTTCGAACCGGTAACCATTGGGCCGGTAACGGCCCCGAACCGGTTCTACGCGGTTCCGCACGCCACGGGACATGGATGGACCCAACCCGCCGGTGCAATTGCCCTCCGGGGAATGAAGGCTGAGGGTGGCTGGGGCACGGTTGCCGTTCAGATCACCGAGATCGCCCCCGACTCCGACATGGCCAACCATCCGATGGAACGCATCTGGGACGACAGTGACGGCCTGCGGCACGCGGCCCAGGTCGAGGCCATCAAGTGCCACGGGAGCCTCGCGGCCATCGAGATCGCCCATGGCGGCATGCGTGCCCGCAACTTCACGACCGGAGTCCCGGTGAAGGGACCCGCATCCCTGCCAGTTCTCCGCCCGGAGATTCCCCTACAAGCTCGGGCCATGGATGGAGCCGACATCCGGGCGTTCCGGGCCGCGCACAGGGCCGCAGCCCAACGGGCCCGTGAAGCCGGGTATGATATTCTCTATGTCTACGCCGCCCATGACCTGTCTATCTTGAGTCATTTCCTCTCCGTCCGGACCAACCAGCGCAGCGACGCCTACGGCGGTTCGCTGGACAACCGACTCCGCCTCCTGAGGGAGGTCCTCGAAGACACTCTCGATGTCGCCGCCGGCGACCGGGCTGTCGCTCTCCGGTTCAGTGTCGCAGAACCGAGCAAACCCGGCGGTCTCCGCCACGACGGCGAAGGCCGCGATGTCGTGGAAGCCCTGGCCGAACTGCCCGACCTGTGGGACGTCAACCTGTCCGGCTGGCCCGAAGACAGCGCCACTGCCCGTTTTGCCGAGGAAGGATTCCAGCTGCCCTTCACGGATTTCGTAAAATCCGTCACCTCGCGGCCCGTTGTCGGCGTCGGCCGCTTCACGTCGCCGGATCTGATGGTAGACCTGGTCCGAAAGCGCCGGCTCGATTTCATCGGAGCGGCGCGTCCGTCGATCGCAGATCCCTTTCTGCCAAGCAAGATCCGAAACGGCCGGATCGAGGACATCCGCGAATGCATTGGCTGTAATGTCTGTGTCAGTATGGACAGCTACGGCGTTCCGATTCGCTGCACCCAAAACCCGACGATCTCCGAGGAATGGCGACAAGACTGGCACCCCGAGGCCCCACCCGTCTCGGTGGGCCGGCGGTCGCATCTGGTCATCGGCGCCGGCCCGGCTGGATTGGAATGCGCCGTGACCCTGATGCGTGCGGGGCACAAGGTCACGGTTGCAGATTCTGCCACGGAAGCAGGCGGTCGGACCACCCGCGAGGCCCGGTTGCCCGGACTCGCCAGCTGGGCCCGCGTGCGCGACTTTCGTTTGCAGCAACTGTTGCGAAGTTCCGACGCCGACCTGTTCCTGCAAAGTCCGATGTCGTCAGAAGACGTCCTGGCCTTCGGGGCCGATACTGTCACGCTCGCTACAGGCGCCAAATGGCGACGCGACGGCGTGGGATCGACCCGATTTGATGCCGTGGACTTCGGTGAAACCGCCGTTCTGACACCGGACGATGTGATGGACGGCCGGCACCAGGACGGCATTCCGTCCAAGTATGTCGTCTATGACGACGACCATTTCTACATGGCAAGCGTCGTTGCAGAGGCAATCCATGCGTCGGGCCACGAGGTGGTCTACGTGACACCCCTGCCCGAGATCGCGACCTGGACCGGAACCACGCTGGACCAGCCCCGGATCATCGAACGCCTGACAGCCCTCGGTATCCCGCTGGTCCCGAACGTGACGCTGGGGGCGAACTGTCGCTTCACCCGGACGCTCGATGGAGAACGGGTAACATTCGGGGCCTTCGCCCTGGCACTGGTCGGCGCCCGATCGCCTCGCGACAGCCTTCACGCCGAGCTGGCCGGACCGGACAGGCCGAAAGAACTTTACCGCGCCGGTGACTGTCTCGCCCCCGGGATTATCCAGACCGCGGTTCTCTCAGGCCACAGCACCGCGCGGCGAATTCTGGATTCGGGCAAACGGCCGGGAATTCCGAGGCGGGAACAGGTCGACGTCAAACGATCAGGAGACCCGGCCGTTCGCCGGCTGCCAACAGCGTCATGACCACTTCCGATCGAAATTCGCCCTGCCCGCAGATTTCCGAAATCACCCCGAGTTTGCAGTGCACTCGGGATACTTCGCAGCACCCGATGCGACCGGCGGCGCCAGGTCGCGTGGGTGTTGCTGGTATTGACGACCGGCCGAAAGAACGGGGATGACAGGGGAATCGGAGTGACGACGCGACGGACCATGCGGAAATCTATACGACAACGTTATTCGCTGGCGACGCTTGCGCTTGGTGCTGTCGGCGGCCACAAGCGCTGGCGCCCTGCCTGGCAGTCGCGGCCTCTCTCGAATCGGTATGACATCGTCATCGTCGGGGCCGGGGGTCACGGCCTTGCGACCGCCTATTACCTGGCCAAGAACCACGGCTGCCGTAACGTGGCGGTCGTCGAGCGTGGATGGCTTGGCGGTGGCAATGTAGCCCGGAATACGCTCACGATCCGATCCAATTACCTGCGCGACGAGAGCATCCCATTCTACGTCCGGTCCGTGTCTCTCTACGAACGGTTGTCGCGCGAACTCAACTTCAACCTCATGCATTCGCGGCGCGGCATGATTGACGTGATCCAGACCTGGCCCCGGCTGAGAGAGATCCGGCGGCGACAGCTTGCGATGGACCTGCACGGCTCCGCGTACAAGCAGATCGGGGTGAAGGAACTTCGGCGGAGGATCCCGGCCCTGACCGGCGGCGGCCCGGACTCGCGGCTGCCCATTCTTGCAGGAATGGTCCACACGGACGCAGCGGTGAACCGCCATGACGCGGTCGCCTGGGGTTATGCCAGAGCCGCGAACGGCCTCGGCGTCGAGATTCACGAGAACACCGAAGTGACGGCGTTGATCACCAATGAAAGCGGGGCCGTCTGTGGCGTTCGGACACACCGCGGACCCATCGCCGCCAAGAAGGTGGGATTGGCTGTCTCCGGCCACACAACCACATTGACCGGACCAGCCGGACTCCGGCTTCCGCTGCGAAGTTTCAATCTGGCCGCCTTCGTTTCGGAGCCGATGAAGCCGGTGGTGGACGTGGTCGTGAACTGTCCCGACCTCGGCGTCTACCTGTCCCAGTCGGACAAGGGCGAACTGGTCATCGGTGGGGCGCCGGATCCCGGACAGTCCTTCCGCCGAGACGTCAAGCAAACCGTTTTCGAAGACGCAGTCTGCGCCATGCTGGAACTGTTTCCAACCTTCCAGCGGGTGAAGCTTTTGCGTCAGTGGGGTGGACATCTCGATATCGCCCATGATGCATCGCCGATCCTGTCGGCAACGCCGCTCACCGGCCTCTTCGTGAGCGCCGGCTGGTGGGGCGGTTACAAGGCCATACCCGCCGGAGGTCTTGCGTTTGCCCATCTCCTGGCGACCGGGACCCCTCATCCGCTGATGGAGGCCTTTACGCTGGACCGGTTCCGGCATCTGGACTTCATCCTCGAATCCGGAACCACCGTGGTCGTGTGAGACTCGCCATGCTTGTGATCCCCTGTCCCTTCTGCGGCCCACGTGACGAGCGCGAGTTCGTCTACGGCGGCCCGACGTCAGCGCGACGCCCCCACGACCCGACAGCACTCAGCGACAGTCAATGGGTCGAATTCTTGACGGTGCCGGACAATCCTCTCGGTCCGGTTCGGGAACGGTGGTGGCACGCACGGGGTTGCGGTGACTGGGTGGAGATCCTCCGCGACACCCGGACCCATGAGATCCTCCGGGATCGGGACGGTTGATCGTGGTTGAGAGTTTCCGACTTGCAACGGGGGGCCGCATCGACAGGACCCGGCCTCTGACCTTCACGTTCAACGGCCGCACGATGAGAGGGTCCCAGGGCGATACACTGGCCTCGGCTCTCCTCGCCAACGGCGTTCGCCTCGCGGGGCGGAGTTTCAAGTATCATCGGCCGCGCGGGATTATCTCGTCGGGAATCGAGGAACCCGGGGTATTTGTCGAACGGCTCGGCGCGGATGCCTCGGCCAACGAGCCGGCAACCATGATCCCGCTCGTGGACGGATTGGCTGCGCGGTCCGTCAAGGGCTGGCCATCGCCAGCGTTCGACCTCGGCGGAATCAATCAGGTCCTTCGACCCATTCTCCCGGCCGGGTTCTACTACAAGACCCTGATCTGGCCGAGCTGGATGACGTTTGAACCCTTCATCCGGCAGGCTGCCGGGCTTGCACATGCCCCCCGGACACCGCCGCCGCCCGGGACCCGTTTCGAAACACGCCATCACCATTGCGACCTTCTGGTCGCGGGCGCTGGACCCGCAGGCCTAATGGCGGCCCTGACTGCAGCTCGGTGCGGTCTCCGCGTCATGATCGCCGACATGAATCCCGAACCGGGAGGCCGCCTGCTCGATCGCCGTCTTGAGGTCGACGGAAAGCCCGGCCCCGAATGGGCTGTCGACACCGCGGCCGCGTTCGCAGGCATGACAAATGTCGTGCATCTCCAGAACGCACTCGTCTGGGCGGTCCGTGAGCACAATCTGTTCATGGTGCGCGAACAGCATTCGGGCACAGACGGACCGCTTGAGCGAAACTGGGCCGTCCGGACCCGCCAGGCCGTCATCGCCACGGGCGCCATCGAGAGGATGCTCGTGTTTCCCGACAACGACCGGCCCGGCGTCATGCTGGCGTCCGCGGTGCAGGCGTACATCAACCGTTACGCCGTCGGCCCGGGGCGTCGGGCCGTCGTCGTCACGAACAACGACGGCACCGCCGACGTCGCACACGACATGCTTCGGGCCGGAATCGACATTGCCGCCATCGTCGACACCCGTGCCAACACCGCTGAGCGTTGGCGGAGCCGGTTCCCGGATGTCCGGGTCCTCGACGCCGCCGAGCCCTCAGGTGTCGTCGGCCGGACACGCGTCCGTGCGATCCGGGCCATCACCCGATCGGGACGTAACCGGGCCGTTACGGTCTCCTGCGATTTCGTCGCGGTCTCGGGCGGCTGGAACCCGTCGGTCCAGCTGTGGTCGCAGGCCCGGCTTCCCCTTCGTTTCGATCACCCGGCCGCCACCTTCCTGCCCTCGGGACGGTCCGGATCTCTTCTCTGTGCCGGGAGTGCGGCGGGCCGTTGCGACCTCGCCTCAGCCATCGCGGACGGAGCGGCCGCCGGCACGGAGGCGGCCGCGAGACTCGGGTACGAGGCCAGACCCGATCTTCCGGCGGCAAGCGACAGTGCTCCATTCCGCATAGAGGCCTGGTGGCACCCGGACGCGGCCGGAGGGAGTGGCCGCGCCTTTGTCGACATCATGAACGACGTGACACTGGCCGACATCCGTTTGGCGGTCAGGGAGGGTTATCGGGCCATCGAGCACGTGAAGCGCTACACGACGGCCGGAATGGGCCTAGACCAAGGCCGGACGGGCAACGTCAATGTTATCGCCGCCGTCGCGACCGAGACCGGCCAGGACATCGGCGATGTCGGTGTCACGACCTTCCGCGCGCCGGTGGCTCCGGTCTCCTTCGGGGCGATCCAGGGTGACCGGAAGGGCTCGGCCGTGCTGCCTTACCGCCATACGCCGCTCACCCGCTGGACGATCGAACAGGGTGCAGTCATGTATGAGGCAGGCGCCCGCTGGCGTCGTCCCGGTTACTTCCCCCGGTCCGGGGAAACCATGGTGCAGGCCGTCGACAGGGAGGCCCGTGCCGTCCGGACCGGGGTCGGCGTCTATGACGGATCTCCACTCGGCACCTTTGCCATCAAGGGACCCGACGCCGGCCGCCTGCTCGACATGGTGTACACCAATCGTTTTTCCGGCCTTGGGGAAGGGGCGGGCCGATACGGACTCATGCTGACCGACGACGGGCGGATCCTGGATGACGGCGTCAGTTTCCGAACCGGCCCCCATGCGTTCCTGATGTCGACGTCAACCGCCAATGCCGAAACCGTATATCGGCATATCCGGAAATTCCTCGCGTTCGACCGTCCCGAGTGGTCGGTGCGGATCACGGACATCACATGCCAACACATGAACGCGACCGTCTGCGGTCCCCGGGCTCGGGAAGTCGTTGCGGCTCTCGAAACCGACATCGATCTTTCGCGGGACGCCTTCCCATTCATGACGTTTCGCGACGGAACCGTCGCGGGGCATCCGGCACGGGTCGCGCGCGTCAGCTTCACCGGCGAGCTGTCCTTCGAGATCAATGTCCGGCCACGGAACCTGCGCAACCTCTGGGACCGGATCCTCGAGGCGGGAGCGCCATTCGGGATCACGCCCATCGGTTCCGAAACCAACCATGTCCTGCGGGTGGAGAAGGGGTTCCTGTCGACCGCCCATGAAGTCGACGGAACCACGGACCCCATTGACCTGGGCATGGCGTGGATCCTGCCGGCTGCGAAAGGCGATTTCATCGGCAAGCGATCGGTTTTCCTTCGCCGCGCATCCGGAAGGCCCCGACGGGAACTGGTCGGACTTCACACGGAGGATCCGGAGCGAGTGCTGCCTGAAGGAGCGCCGATCACCGAGAACGGACGCCGGCAGGCATCCGTCGGGTTCGTGACCGCTTCCGTCTGGAGCGGGACGTGCGGCCGCTCCATCGCCCTTGCCCTCATCGAGAATGGCCGCGCCCGCAAGGGGTCCGACGCCCACGTCCGAATCGGCGGCGAGATCGTCCGTGCCCGGATCGTGGAACCCTGTTTCTACGATCCCTCAGGCACCGCGCTCAGGGGCTGACGATGCGGTACCGGTCGACATTTTCCAGACTGCCGACGAGCGCAATTCTCGACCTAAAGGGGAATCCCGAAGACGTGGCGGCATTTGCCGCCGCGATGCCCATTGCCCTGCCGGACACACCCAATACGCGAACGTCAGGCGCCGGCGCCGAAATCTACTGGGTCGGACGCGAACACTGGCTTCTCAGGGCAAACATCGAGCTGGAGGATGAACTGATCGAGCGTAGTCGGACACATCGCCTCCCGCCCGATTTGCTCATTGAGGTCGTATCGGACACATTCGTCTTTCGTTCGGTCTCGGGGCCCGATGCCGGCGAGGTGATGTCCGTCGCGACTTCGTTGGATTTCGACGGGCTTCCGGAACTTGGCGTGACCTTCACCCAGGCGTTTGGGCTCAAGGCCCTGCTTCTGAAACGCCACGCGGCATTCGAGTTGGCTGTCGAGACATCCTGTGCGGATTTTGTCGACGATTGTCTCGCAAGAGTGGCGCAGCCGGGATCTGGCAGCCTCGGCGTAGCGGACTGACGTTGGAAAGAGCCAGGTTCGGCGAAAACCCTTTCCGTTCGTTGCGCGGGCCCGAGGCCTGAGCCGTCTACGAGCGACCCTGTCCCGTTTCCTGGTCGCAGAATGGGCAACATCGCTTCAAGGTCGCCAGCGTTGACGCGACCATCGCCGCCGTCACCACAGCCGAACGGCGACATGTCGGTCACATTCCTCTCTATCGACATGTCGGGTGACGGGAATGAAACCGCGAACATCTCGGGATCACTGTGCCGTCCGGCCCCGCGCCTCCAGCCGCCGGAAGAACAACGACAGGCTGAAACACAGGGCGAAGTAGAGCGCCGCCGTCGTGATCCAAGCCTCGAAGATCATGCCCGTCGAAATGGCGAGATCTACGGTCCGCAACGTCAGGTCCTGAACGGAAATGAGCGAGATGATGGCACTGTCCTTGATCAGTGAAATAAACTGGTTGGCGAGCGGAGGCAGGACCTTCCGGAGCGCCTGGGGCATGATGATGAACCGGGTTTCATCGAGCCAACTCATTCCGAGGGAACGGGCGGCTTCACGTTGCCCCCGGTCGATGGACTCGATCCCGGCGCGGACGATCTCGCCCACGAAGGCGCTCTCGAAAAGCGCCAGCACGATGACTCCCGAAATCAACGACGGAAACCGGCGCATGTCGCCGAAGAAAAACTCCCAGATCCCGTTGTTCTCCTGCCGGGCCACCCCATAGGACCAGGCCTCGATGTTCATGGCCGCGACCAACTGTTCGGACAGAAAGAAATAGAAGATGAAGATGACGACGACGGGCGGAATGTTGCGCAGGAATTCCAGATAGGTGCGGGCGAGCATCCGCACGGTCAGATTGGTCACGGTTCGCGCGACCCCGAGAACGACGCCGAGGATGATTGCGAGAAAACTGGCGTAGATGCTGATTCGGACGGTCGTGATCAGACCTTCGATCAGCACATTCGTGGCCCAGCCGCCCGTACTCTCGTCATAGTAGACGAGATAGTTGGGGATCTGCTCCCATCGCCAGTTGTAGTTGAGTTTTCCCTCGATCTGGAACCAGACGTAGAGGGCAAATGCGGCAAGGGCCGCGAGAATGACGCCGTCGGCCCAGTGCAACCGTTTTTTGAGCCGTCTGAACCCCTCGGTCACACCCACCACCGTCTTCCGGCCCGGCCCGGATTGTGCCCGGGCCGGGCCGCTGGTTTTCGGTTCCTATTGCTGAATCTGGTCAGCCCAGTCTTCTGTCGCGAACCAGTAGTCGTGACGTTGCTTCAGCCAGCCGATCCGCCACTGATGGGAGATCCAGTTGTTGAAGTAATTGAGGGCATCGGGATCGCCCTTGCGGATGGCAAACGCCTCGCCTCGCGGATCCCACAGCGTTTCGAACGGAACGTACAGTGTGCCAGGATAGGCATTGGCCTCCCGGTTCGGCGTGGGTTGCGCCGCCATGGTCGCATGGGCATTGCCGTTCAGAACTTCCTGAGTCGCGGCCCGGTCTTCGTCAAACTGGAGCAACTCGGCGTCCGGGAAGACCTCCGCGATGACCGTCGCAGGCGTGGCGCCCCGGCGGGCCGTGAAGGTCACGTCCGGGCTGTTGAAGTCCTCCATGGTGAATCCGTCGGTCATCTGCTGGTTGGCAAGCACGGTCAGCCCGGAATAGGCGTAGGGATCCGTGAAGTTGACGGTCAGATTGCGCTGCGCCGTCACCGACATGCCACTGATGATGGCATCGAACTTGCCGGCCACCAGCGCCGGGATGATTCCGTCCCACGAGGTGACGATGAATTCAGCCTCGACCCCCATGTCCGCAGCCAACTGCCGACCCACATCGAGTTCGAAGCCGATCAATTCGCCCTGCTTGTCCCGCATCGACCACGGGACGAACAGCGAGAGGCCGATCTTGAGGACGCCCCGCTTCTTGATGGTTTCAATGACGCTTTCCGACGACAGAGCCTGACTGGCCTGCTGCGCCGTGGATGGGGCTGCGATTGCCAGGGCCAGAACCCCGGCCAACACTATACCAACTTTTCGTCTTGAGATAATCACTGTATTCCCTCCATTTTTGGTCCAGAGACTGTCTGTCGCCAGTCTCTAGGTTTTTACCGCAAACCGTCTTTCGAGGCCCGACACACCCATCGACAGAATCAGCGTGACGACCAGATAGACTGCTGCCACTGTAAACCAAATTTCGAAGCTCATATAGGTCTCGGAAATGATGTTGCGGCCGATGGTCGTCAGTTCCGCCACGGCAATGACGCTGACGATGGCCGAACTCTTGATGAGTTGAACCGCTTCATTGGTGAGCGGCGGCAGCATGACCTTGATGGACTGCGGCAAGATGATGAACCGGTAACATTGCGCCGTCGACATTCCGATCGACTTCGCCGCTTCCCACTGTCCTTTTGGAACCGAATTGATCCCGGCCCGGAAGATCTCGGAAATCGTTGCCGAATGATAGACGGCAAGGCAGATGATCGCTGCCAGGTACCTGTCGAATCGAAAAATCGGCCCGATGACGTAGTAGATCAGGTACAGGAGGACCAGGAGAGGAATGTTCCGTACGAATTCGAGGTAGACTCGGGCGACACCGGATCCAACCAGCAGGCCGGAAAGCCTGAGAAGGGCGATGAACAGGCCAACGAGCGTCGCCAGGACAAACGCCTTGATCGACAGGTCGATGGACCGGAGCAGCCCATGGACGATCTCGCCAAACTGGAAACCGTCATCTGTCAGGCTGTAGACATACGCCGGGATCCGGTACCACTGCCAGTTGTATCCCATGGACTCGGCACCGGTGAGGGACGCCCGCACAATCAGATAGACGACGATTGCGTAAAGGGCGATCGCCACCGGTTTCGACCGGAGCAGCATCCGGACAAGACGGGACGCCGCATGGGCTCGCGAACGCTCTGTGCGTCTGCCGTTGCGCTCGATCCCCGGTGCCGGGCTCCGAGCCTGTCCCGAAAACTTCGCCACGCCAGCCCGTCTCAGTGATCCAGGATCTGATCGAGAAACTTCCGGCACCGCGTGCTCGACGGATTCTCGAAAAACTGGTCGGGCGGCGCCGTTTCCACGATCCGGCCGTCCTCCATGAAGACCATCGTGTCGGCGACCTTTCGGGCAAAGCCCATCTCATGCGTGACGCAGACCATGGTCATGCCTGTCTCCGCGAGTTCGACCATCACGTCCAGGACCTCGTTGATCATCTCCGGGTCAAGGGCAGAGGTCGGCTCGTCGAAAAGCATGATCCTCGGCTCCATGCAAAGCGACCGGGCGATGGCGACCCTCTGTTGCTGTCCTCCGGAGAGTTGCGCCGGATACTTGTCCGCCTGTTCGGGGATGTGGACACGATCAAGGTACGTCCGTGCCCTCGCCTCCGCCTCGGCCTTCGGAATCTTCCGGACTCTCATGGGACCAACCATGAGGTTGTCGAGGACAGTGAGATGCGGGAAGAGATTGAACTGCTGGAAGACCATCCCGACTTCCATTCGGATGGCCCGGATGTCCCGGGTCTCGTCGGTCAATTCGATCCCGTCGACGAACAGTTGCCCGGCCGAATGTTCCTCGAGGCGATTGATGCACCGGATCAGTGTCGATTTTCCGGACCCGGACGGTCCGCAGATGACCACCCTTTCGCCAGCCTTCACGGTGAGGCTGACTTCCGCAAGCGCCTGGAATCCGCCGAAGAACTTGTCCACGTTGCGGATTTCGATGATAGGTCTGCCGTCAGTCTCCACCGGTCAAATCCGGATTCCGTGTGCGCCGCGGTGACATGAAACGCCGCCCGTGGCGGTGCAATCTAGTGGGAATGCAACGCAAGAGCAATCTGGACGCTCTCCGGAACGCCGGTCTGCATCCCGCGGCACCGGAAAGATCGAAACCGAAGTCCGTCGTTCCGGCCTGTCCTACGAAATAATGCCTGCATCGGCATTCGGCACGGCGTCCGGTCGTACGTCAGCCGGACAGGGTCTGGCGTCGATCGGGCTGGTACCGACCGGCGGGTTCGCACCGACCCTTCCCTGTGGCTCGGCATTTCCGTTGCCGTCACCCAATCACGTTCGGGACGTCGTGCCTCCGTCGCGCCCTCACGGACGCCAGTGACATGAAAGGTTGCTGCCGTCCGGGGCCATTTCGTCACGATCGAGACCGCCCCCAATCTGCTCACGGCCGAACAGCCTTCCCGAAAGAACCGTCGTGGGGTGTATTGCCAAACGGGGAGTTGCGCCTGTCGGTTGAATGAGTCCAACCCTTTGAGTACGAACGGATCATCCTCGGCAGTGTTTTTTTCGCCCATGGTTCTCCGGGACCATTCCGACGTCACCAAGGAAACATGACAGCGTTCACAAAATCGAAGCAAACCGCCCTGGTGAGTGTCCTGATCATCTGCCTTGACCCTGACTTGGCAAGCTCACAGCAATCATGTCTCGATTGGAACTCGCCGCATTTCTTCCTGGTTGCCACCCCTGGAGACGTCCGGGATTGCCTCAGGGAGCGGGGCGCCAGGATCGACAGCCGATCCGAGTTGAGTTTGCCGGAGTTGCTGCACAGCGACGTTGCTGATGTCTTTCTTGATGACGCGACGGATTCCGGCGAGTCTGCCGGCGAAGCCACGCCTCTTCATCTTGCGGCGGGGTTCGGGTCGTCTTCCGAAGTTGTTCGAGTTCTGATCGAAAACGGCGCCAACCTGGCGGCACGCGATTCGTCCGGAGCGACGCCGCTTCACTGGGCCGCGGCCATCAACGGAACACCCGAAGTGATTGACGCTCTGCTCGATGCGGGCGCGGACACCTTTCATGAAAACCTTGACGGTGAACGGCCCTGGGATTTGGCTCGTTCGTGGAACGCGCAACTTCAGGACGGCAGAATCCTCGACCGATTGAGGCCGGGCGATGCCAGTGGCGACCTGGTCATCGGGAGCCGTGGAGAGACAATGTCGCCGTCAGACAGCGTCGTGATCGAATCCTGCACGAACTGGAATACTCCTAGTTTTTTCCGGCGCGCAGAACCGGGTGAGGTCCGGCGGTGCCTGGACGGTGGCGTCGACATCGCCACACGGACCCCGGGCCAGCAAACTCCCCTTCATCTCGCTGCCGCCTTCAGCCGCCATCCGGATGTCATCGAGATCATGCTGAACGCCGGAGCCGACAAGCTGGCCGCGACCGGAACCGGCAAACTGCCTTGGGACTACGCCCGGCGAAACGCGATCGTCAGGGATTCCAGCGCCGGAAAGCGACTTCAACCGGTTGACTGTGCCAGCTGGAATTCCATCAAGTTCTTCAAGAGTGTATCGTCGCGTGAAGTCGAGCTATGTCTGGGCGAAGGCGCGGACGTCCATGCCCGGTCCAGAAGCGGTTGGACGCCCATGCATGTTGCTGCTGCGTTCAGCGCGACCGCCGGTGTCCTGACGACTCTGGTCGAATCCGGTGCAGACGTTGGTGCCAGATCGGACGATGGCTGGACGCCGCTCCACCGGGCAGCCGAATACAACTCGGAACCATCCGCCGTCGAAACGCTCCTGTCCCTTGGAGCGGAACTGAACGCGCGTAGTGACGACAACCTGACCCCTCTCCACGTCGCGGCCAGCAAAAGCCGTTCGCCGGATGTCGTTCAGACGCTGCTCGACGCCGAAGCGGACATCAGGGCCCGAACGGCCACGGGTGCACTCGCCTGGGACCTGGCCCAGGACAACGCCGCGCTCGACGGCACACTGACGCGGGAACGGCTTCGGCCCTCGCGCTGCGACGACTGGATTTCCGTACGGTTTTTCAGGCATGTCGCGCTCGGAGAGGTTCGCCGCTGCCTTGCTGCAGGACGAAGCGTTGATGAAACATCGAACAGGGGATGGACCCCGCTCCACCTTGCGGCCGCCTTCAGCGGAACGCCCCGGATCGTCGAGTTTCTGATCGACAAGGGGGCCGATCCGAATGCGAGGTCGGAAGGCGGATGGACCCCGCTCCACAGGGCGGCCGAACATGCGAACGAAACCGGGATCCTGACTATCCTTCTGAATGCAGGTGTGCCTCCGAACATCGTCTCGGAAACAGGATGGACCCCGCTCCATTCGGCAGCAAAGACGAACAGATCGTCCGACATCGTCTCCGTCTTGCTGAATGCGGGCGCGGACCCGGAAGCCGTGACAGCCAATGGCCTCACGCCCTGGGACCTCGCGCAGGACAACGCCGCCTTGAGAGACACCTCGGCGTGGGGACGTCTCCAAGCCGCACGGTAACGGGCGTCAGCGACGCGAGATTGACCGGGTACGCAAGTCAGCCGACCAGTGTTCCACCAGTCCAGGCCGAGATTGCTGGTTTACCTGTAGCGTTGGAGAAGTTCGACCATCCTGACGTCGTTCGCCACCGTCAGCGGTGTCTGGCCCAGGAATGCACGTGTTTCGACCGAGGCTCCGCGTTTCAGCAAGACCCGTGCGGCGGCCAGGGAATTGTCCTTTGCCGCGAAGAATATGGGGGTCCGGTTCTTGTAGTCCTTCGCATGGATGTCAGCGCCTCGGTCAAGAAGAAGTGTGACACCGTTCGCAGAGTTCGCGATCGCCGCAAAATGGAGCGGCGTGCGTTTCTTCTCGTCACGGGACTCGATGTTCGCCCCATGCGCGAGAAGAACGGTCATGATGTCCGGTGACTTTACCGCATAGTGCAAAGGTTTTCGGCGTTTGACGTCACCCGCCTCCGTATTCGCGCGTCTACCGAGAAGCAATTCCGCGACGGAAGCGGCGCCACCGCTGGCCGCGAAGTGCAGCGGTGTGCGCTTGATGAAATCCGGGTTGTTCACGCCAGCGCCTCTCGCCAGCAGCAGGTCCGCAACTCCTCGGGAATCAGCATAGGCGGCCACCGAGAGCGGCGTCTGACCGGTTGCTTCCCAGCGGCTGATGTCATCGGCTCCAAGCCTGGCGAGCCGGTCGCGGAGCCCACCAGTGAAAGATTTCTGATCGGATCTGAGCCGGGCGTTGGGATTCGCACCTGCATCAAGGAGCGACCTTGCCAAACTCGTAAGGCCCAGTGCCGCCGCGTAGTGAAGGTCTGTCCAGCCGTTCTCGTCCCGGCCTCGCACCAAGAAATCCCGTCCAAGGACTGTGGCAAGCCGATTCCGTGTGTCCCTTTCCCTTGTGGCCGCTGATTCGACTTCCTGTTGCTGTGCCGCTGCCGCTGCCGCGGCGGCTGCGGCGGCCGCGGCCGCGGCATCCGATTCAGCGAGTGCGTTCCGGATTCCGGCTATCCGCGAATCTGCCGGATCGACCATCGCCAAACGGTCGAGAAATGACCGGGCTTTCGCGGTATTGCCTTCATTGACCGCCGAATTCGCCCAGCGCACGTATTTGTCGGCGATGTTCCGAAGTCCCGCGCGCGCTTCACGGTTGTTCGGATCCCGGGACAGGACCTCCCTGTAGCATTCGAAGGCCGTCCCACCCCGCCCGGTCGTCAACCTGTTCGCCGCAAAGTGTTCCTCACACTCCGCGAGAAGGCCGGCGATCACACGGCCTGGTTCCGTCGCCGCGGGTTCGGTTTCGGACTGATCCGCGTCGCCGGACAACCTGTCAAGGCAATCTTCCGCATCCGCCACGTGGGGACTGTCAGGAAACTCCAGCATGAAGAGTTCGACCTGAATCTCGTCGGTACAGTCGCGGATTTGCGCCCAGGCCTCATCATCCTCGGACGCCAGTACGGAGACACCCGACAAGGCAAAAGGAACCACGAACACCAAGCCACGGAACACACCCGCTAACCCGTGCGCCTGGCGATTTCCCTTGGTGTTCCTCGTACGCATTTCGTCCCCATCAATGTTACAATTTCCGTACCGTAGCCAAAACAAGAGCTACGCCGCAGGATTCATACTCCGGAGATTAGCGTGTCACACCCTGTTCCGCCAGCGCGTCGCATCTCGAACTGGAGCAGGATTTCCCAGGAAAGGGACCATGGCATCGGCTCAATCAAGCAACGGCCGATTGGACCCAAGGATGTCCCCTGGGCGACAGAGAGTCATGGATAACCCGGTCCAATCTCATTCGAACTCCAGCACCCGAAGCGAGCGGACAACCTCCCGGAACAGCCCGAGACATACGTCCACCGTGTTGCCACTCCAACCCTTGACGACACACACCGAATCTTGGCCCACCGGTACGAAGATGGGCTGACCCGGGCAGCAGTCGCCGCGGCGATCCCTGCGTGCGGGCACCGCCGTGCGTGGATCGGCTGGACCATCTGCACTGTTCCGGCTGGTTTCAGCGGGTCTCGATCAACTCCCGGCATTTGGCCTCGCCGGCTGGCGCAGGGCCAGTCCTCCGATTGAGGCCCTCCGCGTTGACACCCAAAGACACAATTGGCAGCATAAATCGTCGGGAGGGCAAAATGGTAGCAAATCCGTCGATCATGCCGATCCGTCCAGTCTGCGACTGGAAAGACGAAATCACCATTGTTCCCTACTCCGGTGTCCAGATTCTCGACTTTGGGTTCAGCATTGACGCGCTCACGGCAATCCGTCCTTTGCGTTACGTCGAACGCCGGGGGCAGCTCGACGGGCAGCTCGAGGAATGGAGCCTCATCCCATATACCGGCAACGAGGACCGCGACGCCCGGATCGAGGATGGACGACGTGACGATGATGACGAATACGCCATTCGGTCCGTCGCAGCCCTGGAGCCTTTTCTCGGAAAGTGGATTCCCGTCCCGGTCCTCCGACTGAAGCACGGGGGAGCGGTCCCGGGGCAGGAACACTACGACCCCGGTCCGTCAACCTGGGCACGGATGCGGATCGTCGAACTGCCTGAGGTCACGGACGGCCACACGCATCGGGTCCAACTAGGCCTGGATACGGCGCTTGTCACGGACGACGACAGCGTTGCCGGACGCTACCTCGCGCCGACGCATTCGGACGCGGTGGCCAGACGGGAATTCCGGTTTGTGAGCGATCCTGCCCGAATGGGATGGTTCTTGCGGCGTCCTGCACCGGCCGATCCGGACGGACGGACGAGCGACTGGCAAATGTGGGTCACGGAGTGGCTCGAAGATCTCTTTATGCGCTACAAGCGCGCCCAGCGACCCGGCCGGCCAATTGAGAAGGGAGACCTTCCGCACCGCCTGGAACACTGGGCGCGTTACCTCACCTGCATCGCCGCCATTGAGACGGTGATCCGGATCCCGAGGATCAGGCTCGCCGACACCGTGTCTGACCGGGACGCGGTTCGCCCGGTCGACGTTGATTTCGTCCTTGACGTGGGAAACTGCCGCACCTGCGGCATCCTCATCGAGAGTTTCCCCGACCAGCACGGGATCGATCTCGCGAAGTCATTCCCGCTCGAACTCCGCGATCTCGGCCGCCCGGAACTGCAGTATTCGGGTCTCTTCGAGAGCCGGGTCGAGTTCTGCCAGGCCGAGTTCGGTTCCGAACGCTTTTCACGCGCGTCCGGGCGCAACAAGGCCTTCTTCTGGCCGAGCCTTGTCAGGATCGGCCCCGAGGCCATGCGGCTTATCGGAGACGAGGAGGGCACCGAGACGACATCGGGCCTCTCGTCGCCAAAACGCTACCTGTGGGACGATTCCGAGATCGAACAGGAGTGGCGTTTCCACAACCACGAAAACCGGCAGGAACTCCCGGGCGTGGCCAAGGCTGCCATGGTCAGGCTGAACGAGGCCGGTGATGTGATCGCGCAGGTCGAATCGGATCAGAAACGAAAGCTCCGCAAGCGCAATCGGGCGCTCCTTTCTCCCGCACTCCGCTCGCGGTTTTCGCGCTCCTCGCTCTTCGGCTTCATGCTGGGCGAACTCATCGCCCAGGCGCTCGTGCAGATCAACGATCCCGCCTCGCGGGCCGGACGGGCGCAGTCCGACCTGCCCCGCCGCCTCAGGCGAGTGATCCTGACACTGCCGACAGCGACGCAGGTCCAGGAACAAGCGATCATCCGATCTCGCGCCCAAGGCGCGATCCGGCTCTTGTGGTCGATGAACGGCCTCCAGGAAACCGCGTCCGTGACAACCGGACAACCCGAGCTCATCGTCGAATGGGATGAAGCCAGCTGCACGCATCTCGTCTATCTCTATGCCGAGATCCTTCACCGGTTCGAGGGGCAGATCGACCACTATCTCCGACTCAGAGGAAAGGAACGACCGCGTAAGGAAGGGGAGACGCCGACGGCCTCCGTACGGCTTGCGTGCATTGACATCGGTGGCGGCACGACAGACCTCATGATCACCACCTACTATAGCGAGGAGGGAAGAGTCCTGCACCCGGTCCAGGTCTTCCGGGAAGGATTCCGCATCGCCGGCGACGAATTGGTGAAGGGTGTCCTCGAAGACATAGTCATTCCGCAGATCCGGGACTCTGCGGAGGCCGCAGGAGGTGTCGGCGTCCGGGAACGCCTCAAGGAACTCTTCGGGGCCGATGTTGGCGGAATCGACCAGCAGACGATCCAGCGGCGACGGCAGTTCGCCATCCGGGTTCTCGCACCACTTGCGACTGCGCTTCTCGAGAAGTCGGAGGAGACCGGTGAAGTCGAGATGGTGAACCTGGCCACAACGGATGTATTCGGGACTCGCGAAAGTGAACAAAAGCGGGATCCAAACGGTGGCGACGAGACAAGGCCGCCACTCGCTTTGCCGCCACAGCTCCTCGCCTATCTTGAGGAACCCCTACACAAAGCCGGGGCGAGGCGTTGGCGCCTCGCGGACCTCACACTGAATGTCAGCCAGAAGGCCCTTGGCCGGGTTGTCCGCAGTGTTTTCGAGGAGGCTTTCGGGAACCTCTCGGAAGTGGTCGCACACCTGGATTGCGACATCTTGCTCCTCACCGGCAGACCATCGCGTTTGCCAGCGCTCAGAAACCTCGTCGAGGAGAAGATGGCGGTGATGCCCGACCGGCTGGTCACGATGCACGACTACCGGGCTGGCAGTTGGTTTCCGTACCGGGATCCGGCGACGGACAGGATTGGCGACCCGAAGAGCACGGTTGCCGTCGGCGGCATGCTGACCATGCTGGCCCGGAACAGCATCGCGAACTTTCGGGTCATGACAGACAATCTCAGGATGCGTTCGACCGCACGCTTTATCGGTGAAATGGAGCGGAACGGAAAGATACTGGAGTCCCGAGTCATTTTCAGCGACATTGATCTGGATTCGTCGGCGGGTTCAGATGAGGAAGCGACGGTCAAACTTTTCACGCCGGTACACATCGGTTCGCGCCAATTGCCGCTCGAACGATGGATCACGACTCCGCTTTACTACCTCACATTTGCAAACGCTGCGGCGGAACGGCAGGCCGCGCCCATATCAGTAACGCTGGAACGCACGGTTATCGACGATGACGAGGGGAACGAGGCCGATGACGTTCTTCGCCGGGAGGCGGCACAAGAAGCCTTCGAGGTCACGTATGTGGAGGCGGCCGACAATACGCCAATGAAAACTTCGGACATCCGCCTCAGCCTCCATACGCTCGGGTTCGTGGATGACTACTGGCTGGACTCAGGCGTGCTCGCACTTGAGTGAAGGAGGCGGGAAATTGGATGCCCGAGTGACGAATGAGGTGGCAAGACACGCGAGTGCAATCGCCTCCCTGATCGACGACGCGCTCGCCTGGACCGCGGATCGCGAAAACGACCCGCTCATCGGTGACGAGCGAAAGTCCATCATTCAGGCGCTCCACCGTGACAGGCGCCGCGTTCGAAAACTCGCGCGGGCCGCAAGATCAAAGATGTGCGTCAGCGTTTTCGGTCCGAGCCAAGCCGGAAAGTCTTACCTCGTCTCCGTTCTCGCCCGCCCTGAAGGAGGCCGGCTTGTCGCCGACTACGCGGGTCCTGACGGACAGCTTGACTACATCAGTCAGATCAATCCCGAGGGGGAAGGGGAGTCGACCGGGCTTGTCACCCGTTTCACGATGACAAAACTGGATACCCCCGAGGGTTTTCCGATCCCGATCCGCCTCCTTGGTGAGGCGGACATCGTGCGGACCATCCTCAACAGCTTCTACATGGACGGCGACCGCAAGGAGCCTGCGCCCGACGCCGCGGAGATCGAGGCACAACTCGAGGCTTGCAGGGGACGAGCCGCAGCGCAGTCTACCGGCGGGATGACAGAGGACGAAGTCTGGGAGATCCGCGAATACATCGAGGCCAACTTTGGGGACGCGGCCTACGCGAAGTCCCTCGCGCCTTTTTGGGAAGATGCGGCGGAGATCGCACCCCGGTTGGACACGACAGACCGCGCAGGACTGTTTTCGATCCTCTGGGCCAGGCACACACCACTCACCGAACTCTACGAGACGCTCGCGAAGGCGCGCCGTACCTGCGGCGAAGGCGATCTCGTATTTGCACCGCGTTCAGCCCTGGTTCCACGCGAAGACTCCATCATCGACGTCAAAACGCTTCAGGGGCTCTTTGGACCAGATGATCGGGCGCCCCTCCCGCTGCAACTCGAATCCGGGAAACGGATCGACATGCCGCGAGCCACGATTTGCGCGCTCGCATCGGAACTCGTACTGCCGATTCGGGACAAGCCGTCGGATCTCTTCGATCACACTGATCTTCTCGACTTTCCGGGAGCCAGGAACCGATTCAAGGCACCGCTCGCGGAAACACTGCGCGAGGCGGAAACGACGGTGCCCCAGCTCCTGCTCCGGGGAAAGGTGGCCTACCTCTTCGACCGCTATGTCTCCTACCAGGAAATCACTTCGATGCTTCTCTGCATTCCGGACAGCAACATGGAGGCGATCGACCTTCCCAGCCTCGTTGCCAACTGGATCGCACTTACCCACGGTTCGACACCTGAGGAGCGAAATGCCGGAGAATGCATACTGTTTTTCGTGCTCACCAAATTCGACAAGCATCTCATCGATGTTGCCGGATCCGACGACAACCCTACCGAACGGTTCCAGCGCCGTCTGTCTGCATCGTTCGAGAAGTTCGGCCCTGTCTCGGACAGCTGGCCCCAGAAATGGACGCCCGATTCCTCATTCCAGAACTGCTACTGGCTCCGGAACCCTATTTTCTATGCGGAGGCCATTATCCATTACGATCGGGGACGCGAACCGTGGCGAGAAATGGAGATTATTCCGGAAAAGCGAGCCCGGCTTGAAGAGCTTGGACGCGGACACAATTCGGCGCCCCTCGTTATGCGGCATTTTGCCGATCCGGCCAAAGCGTGGGACGCCGCGCTTGCGTTGAACGACGGCGGCGTCACGCACCTTCTCTCTCGCCTCGCAGGGGTTTGTCACCCCGAAACCAAGACACGTCAGATCGCAGCGCAGCTTGAGATCGTCATCCGCAACATCCTGGATCGACTCGTGGTTCACCATGTCGCGGAGGATCACGAACAGAGACTCGAGGACAAGATGGCAGCGGCAGACCAGGTCATCGATGCCTTCGACGGAATCCTCGACAAGGGGCGGCTGGGTGCGTTCCTCGGATCAATGACTGTGGGTGTGGACGACATCGCGGCCCGAATCGCACGTGTCCCTGACGATGTTCGTATTGGCTCGAAGCCCGCTGGCGAGGACGAAGCCAGCAGCCGAACGGAGGAGGACATGTCGACCGGACGCCCGCGCCCGAGGCCAAGACCCCGTCCGCGGCTGGCGACCTCCATGGCAGTCCGGGAACGAAGCCCATCCCTTGCGGAAGATACAAGGCCAAAGGAGACCCGCGTCATGACGCGTGAAGGCTTTCAGGCCGCGACGGCAATCCAGTATTGGATCGAGACCATGCGCAGAATCGGCGACGACGCGAAGACCGCAAATCGACTGGGAATCTCGCGCGCCGACGCGAATGCGCTCATTGGCGAACTGATACATGCGGCCAAGCGGACCGGCATGAAGGAGCGGATCATGGCAGCCCTCAAGGAAGTCAACTATTCACTCTCCGCCCGTGCACAGGCAGTCCCGGCGGGGCTTGTCTGTGCCGAAGAAATCAACCGTTTCGTCGAGACGCTCGGTCAGAAGACCGTCGACGAAGACATGCGCCCAACGACCAGCCTTGGCGACGGAAACACCCGGCCGGTCTTCCGGCAAGAGCCGGTCCGGTTTTCTGCGGCCGGCCTTCCGGCAATCCCTGTCAATCATGCCGAAGACTACAGAGACGACTGGGTGTTCGCCCTCCACGACATGTTCCGGCAGAATGCACTCCATGGGGACGACGGCAGCTTGAATGTTGAACAGAATATCAGGCTAGGTCGAATTCTCGCCGGACTTCGGGAAAGACAGGCCCTCTGATTGCTCATGCAAACCAGGGAATTCCATACTCGTATGACGTCCGAACTTCTCCCGGACGCCGCCATCGAACGATCAGGACCGCAGCGTCAGTTCCATCGGAAAGGACGTCGACACAACCGGCAGTGGCTCTGTCAGACCCGTAAATCGAGCGACTCGGCAGCACCGCAGACACGAGAGTACAAACAGATTGAATCAATCCGCTGATATGGACATCCAACTCCTTCCTGACCCGGGACATCCTGCAGGCGGCTATGCCGTTCTCCAGTTCACGAGTGACGGGAGCGACGCCTCTGTCGAACTCATGATCCGCGACCTTCGCAAGGATCTCTGGCTCACGCCTGGAGGCTGGCGGACCGAGCAGTCGGCAGCAGGTGTTTTTGAGGTGATCGATGCCGGTGGCGGCTGGCGACAGATCCGACTTGGACCCGATGTCGTCGACCAGATAGACCCGGATTCCTATCTTGAGATTCGAATTCGTTCCGGAACCGCCCGTGCCATCTGGCCCGACAGCATTCACCACTCACCTCCGGAAGCCAGTTCGGGGACATTCGATCCCGGCGGCCGGCCGGATCCGGCATTGACCGGGAAACCGACATCCGGCGATCTACGAGTGTCGCCACCGGAGCCGGAATCCACGCCGGAACCCTCTCCAAAACCAACCTCCCCAGAACCGGAAATACCGAAAGACGAACTCAAAACGGCACAACCAAAACGGAATTTGTTCCTTCTTGTCCTTTTGATTGTGATCGTCATGGCCGCAGCCGCCTACCTCGCGTGGCAGATATTCGACCAGCCGACTCCTCCGGAAGAGGTGGCGGGCAGAGCCGACTGCTCGGAAGAGGGTTTCAGAGGACGCTGGAGCGACAGCTTTGACGACCAGTTTGCGGCACTCGGTGACTGTCTCGGCGAGGTCAGTGGAACAACAGCGCTTCGGGTCCTCGATAGCGGGGTCGCGGCGGAAAACCCGAACGCACTTTATATTTACGCCCAGCTGTATGACGGAACGGAATCAACGGGTATTCCGGTAACTTTCGAGCCGAATTTGGCACGTGCTACGGAATATTATGCGCGAGCCAAGGCGGCAGGCAATGCGGATGCGGCAACTGACCTCGAGAGGGTCTGTACCGAACTCACGCCGGAGGAGGACCTTCTTCACGAATCCGTCTTTGCCGACTACTGCCGATAGGAGGGAATTACATGTCCGCACATTTGCAGGGTTGCATTGCTGCAATCGCCCTCGGCGCGGCACTTGCGGGTCCGGGTTTCCCGCCCGTCGCCCATGCGCAGGAACGACCGCTGTTGGTGGAAGGTGCCACGACCATCTACCAGAGGGTGCTGACACGTCCAGGTGCAGCCGTGCATGGAGAACCGGCAGGCGAGCGGACCGGCCGTTACGAGCCTTTCCAGCCGCTCTACGTCTACGAACATCGGGACGGATGGCTGCGGGTCGGAACCTCACCGTCACGACCGCCAGCCGGCTGGATATCAGTTGAAAGATCCATCGACTGGAAACAGAACATCGTCGCGGCTTTCACCAACCCGACCAACCGGAACCGGCAGGTCCTGTTCGACACGCGGGGAAACCTCGAATGGCTGCTCAACCATGAAGCAATCCGGGCTGTGCAGGAACAGCTGATCTCGGATGCCGACAATGACCGGCTCAACCCGGAGCGAGGAGTCCTTGCCGCGGAGCCGGGAGAGTACGTGGACATTCGGGAACGGTTCTACCTCATGCCGATCCTGGACTTCGCGGAGGACTTTCATCCGCTCGACTACACACCGCTCCTTCTGATGAGAGTCGCCTCGCTGCCATTGATCGAGGGACCCGCAATGGCACCGGAACCGGTCGAATTTGATGCCGGCGTCATGTTCGTGATCGACACAACGCAATCCATGGATCCCTATATCCGCACGACTCGCCGGGCGATCGAGGACATCATGGCGGGTGTGTCTGATTCCGACATCGGCGAGAAGATCCATTTCGGGGCCATCGGCTTTCGGGACAATGCGGATGCCGCACCCGGAATCGTTTACCGGACCCGGGTTCTCTCAGCGCTTGAACGGGACATCGGGTCAGACGCAATCGTCGCAGCACTCGCGGATACCGACACGGCGCGCGTCAGCAGCGTCGGCTTCAATGAGGACAGCCTTGCCGGTGTTGAGGATGCCATTCTGGAGACCGACTGGGATCAGAACGGCGTGCCGTTTGCCGGAAAATACATCATTCTCGTGACCGACGCCGGGCCGAAGGGTCCGGGCGATCCCAATGCACGGACGAACATCAGCGCCGGAGATGTCCAGACGCTCGCCGAGAACAAGGGAATCGCGATCCTCACCCTTCATCTCAAGACGCCGGCAGGACAAGGCAATCATCGCTACGCGGAACGGCAGTACAGGGCGCTCTCCCAATTCGACCAGGAGACCTACTATTTTGCCGTGGACGAGGGATCCGAAGCGGCCTTCGACGCGCAGGTGCGGGCCATCGTGAATGCGCTTCTCGACCATGTCCGGATCGCCATGGGCAGGGCACCCGTTGCAGAGGACATCGATCCGTCGCTCGTCAACCTCGGTTACGCCATGCGGCTCCGGTTCCTCGGGGAACGGCGGGGAACGGCGGCACCCGAAGTCCTCTCCACATGGATCACGGACCGGGCTGCCGAAGCCCCCGAGGCATGGGCGCTCACACCGCGGCTCCTCATTACCAAGAACGAACTCTCGACGATTGCGAGCGTCCTTGAGAAGATCGTGGAACACGCGGAATCGGCGCAGAGCAGCGAATCCCAAAACCTGTCGTTCAGGCGCCTCAGGGACGCGATTTCTCGCCTCGCCGTAAACCCGGATCTCGTGGTCAACACGGAATTCGAGACGCTCGGCGGAGCCGTCGGCGAATTCCTCGCGAACCTGCCCTACCAGAGCCGAATCATGGACTTCACCGAGGACCGGTGGGCCAATGCCGGAACGCTCAGGAGGGAAATCATCGACGAGTTGCGCCAGAAGACCGATCTCTACCGACGGCTGCACAACGATCCGGGCAACTGGATTGCACTCTACGACGGTGCGCCCGACGGCGAACATGTCTTTGCAATGCCGCTGAAGGCACTTCCGTGAGGACATGCGGATCGTTCTCGAGAGCCTAGGCGCCACGCTCCGGGAGCCGGGACGCGAATTCCGGATCTCGGTGGAAGACGGCCTCACGCTTGAAGCTGGAGAGGCCTATGCCGTAACCGGACGGAGCGGTTCCGGGAAAACGCTCTTTCTCGAACTCCTCGGCCTCCTCCTGTGCCCGGATCCGGGCGGGCAATACAGACTGGAGGAGCCCGGCTGTGAATCCGAGGATCTCGCAACGCTCTGGACGGACGCCCGGAGGCGGCTTGCCGATCTTCGTGCCCGGGTGTTTGGCTTCGTGCTTCAGACCGGCGGCCTCTTTCCGTTCCTCTCGGTTCGCGAAAACGTCACGATCTCGCAGGAGATCACGGGACGTCAGGACACGGCCCGCGTCTCGCGCCTCATCGAGCAACTCGAACTCGACTCCGTGAGCCGCTACAAGCCCGGCCAACTCTCCATCGGCCAACAGCAACGGGCGGCCGTGGCCCGGGCGCTCTCACACAGGCCCGCCTTCGTGATCGCTGATGAACCCACGTCGGCACTGGATCCCGAACTCAGCGACTCTGTCCTGAGGCTCCTGATGCAGGCTGCACGGGACGAAGGCGCCGGAGTTGTCGTCTCGACGCATGACGCCAGTTTTGCCGAACGATTTCCGGTTTCGCACCTTCGCGTCGCTGTCGACCCCGCTGCCGGCAGTCCGGGACGGACAACGAGCCGCGTCGCGCGGGCGCCTTCATGATCCTGGCGGCAAGGATCGCGCTTGCCTCGCTTTGGCACGAACGCATCCATCTTTTTTGCAACGTTGCGATTCTGGCCGGAGCGCTTGTTCCGCTTCTCGTCCTCTTTGGCGTGAAGTCGGGAATCTATCGCGCCCTCCTTGACGACCTTCTCAGCGACCCGAACCTCCTTCATGTGACGACCCAGGGCGACAACGCCTTCTCGGAAGACGACCGGGCGGAAATCGCGGGCTGGCCCGAGGCAGCCTTCGTCGCGCTGAAAACGCGAGCGATCTCCGACAACGCGCTGATTCAACGACCGGGTGGTGACCGAATTGCGCAAGCGACGCTGGTCCCGAGCGGACCCGGGGATCCCCTGCTCTCAGACGGTGCAAAGGTCTCGGAAGGACAGGTCGCAGTCTCGCGGCGGCTCTCCGAGCAGCTGACAATCGAGAATGGGGCCGGAATCCGAATCGTGGCGCGCTCGGAACGGCGGGGTCCGCTCTTGTTGGATGCAACCGTCGTCGACATTCTCGAACCGGACGAGATGAAAGGGTACGCGGTCCTCATGACCCCGGTCGAAATGGACCTGATCGAAGCCTACTACGATGGTTACGCCCTGCCGGATTTCGGATTGGCCGAGGGTCGGCCACTGGCCGAACGGACAACGAGTTTCGAAGGACTGCGCCTCTATGCCCGGGGTCTCAGGGACGTGGCATCTCTGGAGGCGCGAATCCAGGACCGTTTCGGCGTCCGCACGCATTCGCGTGCCCTGGACATCGAGGGTGTGCTCGCACTCGGTCGAAATCTCGACCTCGCCTTCCTCTTGATCGCAAGCACGGCCGTCGTCGGTCTCGGAGCTGCTCTCCTGTTCAGTTTCTGGGCCGAAGTGGACCGCAAGCGACGGGTCCTTGCGACGCTGATGCTCGTGGGCTTGAGGCGCCGCGAGATTGCCCTCGTCCCACTCGTTCAGGCTTTCGCCATCGGGGTGGCCGGGATTCTCGGCGCCTTTGTTCTGTTCTGGGCGGCGGCGTTCATTGCCGACGCCATGTTCGCGGATCGGATGCCTGGCGGCAAAAGCGTGATCGAACTCAGCGCCCTTGCCGCACTCTTCGCCGTTCTCCTGCCACTCCTAATCGTGCTCACCGCCGCGCTCTTTGCTGTCAGGACTGCGCTCGGCATCGACCCGGCGATCACTCTGAGAACACGTTGATCATGGTCCTCGACAGGCTTCACACGTTTCTTTTTCTCCTTGTCCTGCCGGCGCTGCCAGGAACTGCAGCTGCCGAAGGGCCATCCTGGCCGGTCGAGTTCTACGATCCGGAAGCGGCAAGGGGGATTCCGGCGGATCTCGTACTCCCGATGCCGTGCGGCGGGGGCATGGCGTTCCAGAAGATCACCGTTCCGGCGGAAGCAGGAAACCCGCTTTCCGACCGGTTGGTCCGGCTGGGCGCGTCCGATCCGGAAAGCGGGCACCTGGACTATTTTGTCAAGGCGTACCTACGCGGGGCCTTCAGCGAAGTCGGTACCGGGAATACCCACTACTTCATCGGGCGTTACGAGTTGACGAGCGATCAACATGCGGCCATCCGGAACGACTGTGCGGAACCGTCGATCCGTGGCCGGATCCCGAAACTCGGTTTGAGCTGGTTCGATGCCGTCGACCTTACCAGGACGTATACGGAATGGCTGCGCGCCGAGGCATCGGCGAGCCTTCCCGTGGAGGACGGGTTCCCGGCCTTCGTGCGACTTCCGACGGAAACAGAATGGGAATACGCGACCCGGGGTGGCGTCCGCGTCGAGGCGTCGACATTCGGTTCCCGGCTGTTCCCGATGGAGGAAGGCATCGACTTCTATGCCTGGCACCACGGGTCGTCGCGGGGCCAGCCGCGCCCGGTCGGCACGCGACGACCGAACCCGCTCGGGCTCTTTGACGTTTACGGCAATGCGGAGGAACTTATCCTGGAGCCGTTCCGGATGAACGTGCTGGGCCGTCCACACGGCCAGCCCGGAGGAGTGGTCACGCGTGGCGCATCCTACAGGTCGACGGCAGAACAGATGTACAGCGCACGACGCTCGGAATGGCCACTCTTCCGGATCACGGACGGCCACCCGTCGGCTGAAGACACCTTCGGTGCACGATTCGTGCTGTCCACCCATGTGAGTGTTTCGGACGCACGCGTATCACGGATCCAGGACAGCTGGATGGACAGTTTTCGAGGGCCGGCGGGAGACGTCGAGGACCCCATCGCGGAAGTCACCAGTGCCATCGAGGGCGAAACGGACGAGCGGCGAAAGGCACGTCTCCTGTCACTCAGGGAACTGATCCGCGACGATCGCCGGAGACGAGAGGAAGCAGAGTTGCGTATCCTCAGGTCCACGCTCATGAACGGCGCAGTGCTGGTCAGGGTCATCCGCGACTCGAACCGGGCGATCGAACGGTTCGGGCGTGTGCAGGCACTCCTGATTGTCAGGGTCAACCGGGCGAACGACGCGGACGAACGCAGTAAACTGGGCGAGCAGTTGAACAACGCAAAGGCCGAGATCGCCAGGCTTCAACCGATTCGCGCCGACGCGCTCCGAAGTTACGCCCAGACCCTTGAGTCGGCCGTTTCGTCCCTCGACCCGGACTTGCTGATCGGAATGCGCGATACACTCCGACTGGAACTGCGGGCCAGTGGGCAGGACCGAATGTTGACACTGGTGGAGGATTTCCACCGCGATTACGAACTGTATTCCGAAAAGCGCGACATGTCTCAGAGTGAACTCCTGGAGGCCGCGATTGCCCCGTGAGATCGGCGACGCCGTATTGGCGGACCTTGGACCCTGACGGACAAACCGTGGTGGCCATCAGCAAACGACATGGGCAGAATCGGTCTGGACTTCATTGCCCATCATCGGCTTCGGTTCTGTCCGTGGCCATCGTCAGAACGAACGTTGGACGGAATCAAATGGATAAGCCCTCGCAAGCAACCGGGGCGCGAGGCTCCTGCGACATCCAGATCTGGTGCGGTAGCCGCTACGTTCAATCAATGTTAGCGTCAATCGATGCAAGTCAATGATTCTGTCCGGACAAAATTCCAGCAGGGAACCCGCCGGAATCGGGGCGAACCGCCCCGTTGCGGAATTCGCCAAGGGTTCGACGTCCCATGGATCCAGCTCACATTGCGAGTGCGCGCTTCCCGCATGATCCGTGTCCGCAACGCCAACAGGCGTCTTGATGACCCGGTCCCGTGCGGTCGGAACGTTCCGTCGGGCTCTGCCTCAGATGCGTAAGTCTGGATTCCCTCCAAGATTAGGGCCTGCTCCCCTGGTGATGGCAGTCATTCTTGTTGGCGTCATCGGAATTGCGGCTCTGATACTCCTCGAGGCCTGCGGTGCCCTCTTGCCATTTTCTCGGTGGGGATTGTCCGGTTGCCAGGTTGCTGCGGCCGGGGTCAATACGGAACTCGAGAAAGCTCTCGGGCAGCAAGTCTTGCTCGAGAACCGGGTCTCGGAACTCGAAACCCGCCTTGCCAGAATGTCGTGTCGGCCCGAACCGCCGCCGCCTGCGCCGCCGCCGCCCGAGCCGGAACCTCCAGGCGGATTGGATGCCGAACAATGGCAAGAACAGGACATCCGGTTGCTCGAGGGTTGTTGGGCACTGGATTCATTTTATCAGATTACCGAAGTCACGACGGGAGCGACCTCGACGGTCAGCGATTGGGACATGTGCTTTGATTCCGCCGGAAACGGAAATCAGACCATCAGGTTCGACAATGGAACAACCTGCACGGAGGAAACTACGGCACAATTCAATGCCGCCGGCAAACTTGAGATCCACGACAAAGGAGACGTGCATTGTTCCGACCGGAGTTACATCTTTCGGCGAGTTTCGACCTGCGACCTCGAACCCGACGGAACGGCTGCATGCAAGACCGTTCAACCAGAACGAGGTCCGGCAACATCAGACGTGAGAATCCGGCGACCTTAGGAGATTGGCGCCATGGCTGACAGTTTTCTGACCAAGACAACGCTTGAACGCGAGGGAATTCTGGAAGTTTCCGGGCGGAATGCGCTGGAAAGTCACTCGGCGCTCCGGGAGATCATTGCGTCCCGGATTTCGGAGGAGGCCGCTGACGTATTTGCAGAACCAGTTCTCAGCCGGGGAAATGATGAAGCGCCACCCACCGTATCCTGGTACGTTCCCTGGTCGGGAGAGGGACGACTGCTCTCTGCGCTCGACGCCGAACAGCGCGCGCGTGCTGAATCGGTGCTTACCGAACGACTTGTAGCCTTGAGTTCCCTCTTCAACGACCCGGACTACGGGCTCCTCGTCGGGGCCGCACTCCATGTACGGTCCGATGATGACATCTGGGTCGTTGACGGGAACCCGGTCCTCGTCAATTGGGGAACGGTTCCGCCGGGTGTGGCCAAATCGCGACCCCGCAGGGATCGGCACTTCGCTGACACGCTCGGGCGATTCCTCCCGTTGTCCTCCGCGCCACCTCTGACGGCGTCGGAATGGCAGTCCCGGGCCGGGGTGGCCGGGGAGACACCCGCTCCCGTCCGGAACGTGGATGAGGCGCCAGAACCACGTGCCGCTGCCGCGACCGCGGCTCTGACTGCTACGGCGGCGTCACGGGGAGCCACGCCGACAGCTTCGCCGGCGGGGCCGCCCGAACCGCCTGGTCACGCCGTGATCGACGCCGCACCGAGGCGTAGCGGATGGGTCCACTGGACGCCGCTCGTCATTCTCCTGTTGCTCACAGGATCGGCGCTGGCCTGGCTCCTTGTTCCCGGCACACGCTTGTTCCCCCTGCCGCCGCCGCCGGTCCTGGTCGACGACGCGCGGTCGACCGAAATCGCGGAGGACATCAACCGGTCGCTCGAAGCGCGGGCCGAGGCCCTGGAGGCCGCGATCGCCGAAGCGACCTGTACGGATCAGGGCCAGCTCATCCTGTCGGACGGACATCTTCCGGATGGAACGATGCCGCCCGTCATTACGGATGGGGAGATTCAGGATCCGGATGTCCCCATCCCAGTGACCGGCGAGCCCTGGCTTCCGACCGGGCCCAAACAGGTTGCCGTGAACCAGGGCGTCCCAGGTGATGACGGCACGATCACCTCACGACCGACCGACCTCCTTGATCTCCTCGAGACGCAAACCGTGTTCGTGCTCGCGGACGGTGCCACGACCGGCAACATCGGAAGCGGTTTCTTCGTGGCACCGGATCTGGTGGTGACAAACCACCACGTGGTCGCCGGCTCCGCAGGCGGGGGTTCCGTTTTCGTGACCAGCAAGGCCCTGGGCAGTCTGCACGAAGCCAGGGTCCTTGTCTCCGAAGGCCCACTGGAGATCACCGGTACGGACTTCGCGATCCTGCACGTCGATGGCGTACGCCAGCCGTTTTTCACACTCCGCAGCACGACCGAGACCCTGAAACTCCAGAGAGTTGTCGCGGCCGGTTACCCGGGTGCGATCATCGAGACCGATCCTGCTTATCACGCGTTGTTGTCGGGAGATGCCACCGCGATACCCGACATGAGTGTCACCCAGGGCATCGTGAACACGGAGCAGGACTTCACGAACGTGACCCGCGTCCTGATCCACACGGCGCGGATTTCGCCCGGAAATTCAGGCGGCCCCCTTGTCGATTCCTGCGGTCGCGCCGTTGGCGTCAACACATTCGGACGGACAGCCGACGAACGCCATCTGAATTTTTCCATCGCGTCGACCGACTTGATCCGGTTCCTTTCAAGCAACGGTTTCGACGTATCAGAGGACAGCGGTGGCTGCGAGGCGATGGCCGTTCCGTCCGGCGCGGTGGACATCGCCGAAACGCCTGAACAACAGTAACCGGATGACCGAAAGTTGCCGAGCACACGGATAGCGTCAACCACGCCCGAAAGTCTCGTATCGCTCGGGGCTGCAGGGCAGCGTTCCTTCGAACTCCTAAGGGGCGTCCTGCTAGCGGAGTTTGGAGAGCGGCATGCCGGTCTCCTTGCGGAACCGGTGGGATCTCCGGATGGCGAACAAACGGACTGGTATTCCGAGGGCGGCGAAGCTTCGCTCCTGATCGAACTTCCTGAAACGGAGCAGGCCGTTGCACGAGACGAACTCGGCCGGCTCATGGCCGACATCCAGAATCTCGCGGCACGCATCGAATCCCGGGGCGATCCGAATGACCGGAATTTGTCCCAAGCCCTTCGGAACCTTCTCGAAGTTCCTGACGAACATTGCATCTATGTGCAGCGCAAGGATGGGTCCGAGGAATCGTCGTACCAGCCAGTCCTCGTCAACTGGGCCCATCGGCGCGACACACAGGCGCCGGTCGAAAGCGTACTCAAGGCCATGGTGCCGCGCCGACCGCCTCCCGGTCCGCCCCCTGCCGCCCCAACCCCTCCTGTTGCGGCTGTCATTGCACCCCGCACTGCGTTTCCGTGGTGGCTTGTCTGGTGGCTCGGCTGGATACTTCTCGGCTTCATGATCGCCTACTTGCTCTGGCTTCTGATTTTGCCCTGCGGGGTCCGGACACCGTTCGGCGGCAACCTGAACTTTTGTCCGGCCGCCGTCTTCGCCGAGGCGAACGGCGCAGCCGCAAGGCGGGTCCAACTGGAGAGCGAAATCGCAGAAGCAGAACTCCGGATCGCCATTCTGCAGGGCCAGTGTCAGGCGCAGGCAGCTGTGCCGGAACCTCCCCCACCGGAACCTCCCCCACCGGTCGAGGAACCGGCAGATGAGATCGAGGAACGCCTTGAACGTGAGGACGCGCAGCGGGGCGAACTCAGCTTTTCGCTGGCCTGGAACTCCCTGTCGGATCTCGATCTCTATGCGAAATGCCCGAGTGGTGACGAGATCTACTACAGCAACAAGATCGAGGAAAACTGGTCATGTGCCGGTGAGCTTGATGTGGACGCAAACCTCCGCCAGTCTTCGAGCACTCGCGAACCTGTGGAAAACATCTGGTTCACACATGCCGCAGACGGCCGCTATCGGATAACGGTGAAACAACACGCCTCGCGCGGTGTCTCGACAAACCGGTTTACCCTTCGGATTCAGGACGGAGGCCGGATCGAGACAATAACCGGGGCTGTCAGTGGCTCGAACCGAGTCTGGACTCACGTCTACCAGCGGACATCGGACTGATCGTGCGGGGACCATGATATCGCGGGACAAGCCAGCTTCAATTGCGGCCGAAAGCTCTGCTGACGAGAATTGAGTGGCAGATCACCGGGCACATTTGCACAGTCGCGACAGATCCACCGAATGTTGCCAACCGAAGCAGAGCGTTTGCAACATATCGAATGCAGAGACTTCCTTGACCCCAAAACCGACGTCCTGCAACTTGACGCCCCGCCACCAGGTATCTGTTCGGCAGACCAGCAGACCCCGCCGAACTCCATGCCCTGTTCTTTGGCGACTTGTCTGTGCCTGCTATCCGGCACGATGAAGGAGACGTCGAGGTGCGGCGCGACAACCAAGATGACTACCTGCATTGCCTCATCTGAGAATGTTAGTTTCGGCCGATCCGTTGCCTCATCAAGAATGTAGCCGAAGATCCGGCGGTTCTACCGGTCCAGGCCAGGCTCAAGGCGGCGATCAGTGCGATCGTCAATCAAGTGGAACGAGATAAGGTGGCCAGAGTCGGTACGCACGAGACGAGACCGGTCACCTCGCTGGCCTGGCATCGCGAGTGCATGGAGGTCTATCTCTCTAGTCCGGCGACACCCGATGCACAAAACCGCGGTTAGCCCATCAGAGCTCGCCGTCGCTCGAAAACCTTCTGACAGCAGCAGCCATTTCCCGGACAGCACGACGCTGACCAGGGTCATGACGTTGATTTACCACCCTCGGCTTGGACGCAACAATCCGCTGGAATGGGTCAAGGGACGTCCGAATATCTGGGGGTTCTGTCGCGGCTGTTTTCCCGGTTCGAGCGGCAGTTGCCGTTGGGCCAGGAGCAGAACTAAAGCTACCGCGCTGACCTGCCGGAAGCGTTCCGCGAAACCCCATGCTTCGACGGGGCCACCGATCTGACAAGTACGTAATGCGTAAACTGGAAGTGGGCACCACCCTGGTCAAGGAAATGCCGGAATTGGTTCAAGAAAACTGCACTGCCTCAAGAAACAATCTTCATCTGGCCCATCGCCAGGAACTGGAGGACGATCCACTTCCAGAACTGGCCCATCAGACGGGTTCTTGGCCGCCACCCACGATCAGGCCAGGCAAGATCACCAGCCGCGTCTGGCACCATTTGATCGCTCGCAACCCGGAAACCCTGTCACCAATAGTCAGCGGAAACGGCCATCACGCCTTCACGGTTTACTCGGCGCACTGAAGTTTCGTCTGCAGGCTACCGGCCGGATCGAGCCACAGGTCGCTGAAGCACCGACGCCTCGGGCTTGCGCCAACGACAAAGGCTTACATGTTCGGCGACGGCGGGGTCAGGGAAGCCAGATAATCCTTTACGTCCTCAGGGTTCATCGCCGCTGCAGCCCTTTCGGCAGTGTCCATCGGCATGTCGCCGAAATAGAATTTGAACCCGGGAATGAACTGTCGCCTCTTTCGCAAGGGCATGCCGTCATATGGAAATACGTTGGATCGCTCGTTAGCCAGCCTGTCGTGGCAGGGCAGTACGTAGTCAGAACGTTTGTCGATTTCCTCGACCGACTTCCATCCTTCGTAACTGTTGACGAAACGCGCCGGCACCCAGTAACGCCAACCCTCTGCCGCGTTGGGTTCCAGGTTGCGCAAATTGAAGATCGCATCGCCGCACACGACGATCTCGCCCACGCTTGTGGCGACACTCACGGCCATGTGCCCGACGGAATGACCCGGCGTATGGAACATCGTGATGCCCGGAAAAACTTCGCACTCGTTTTCGACTGCTTCAAAAACACATTCCGAATAGGCCGGCCTGACATTAAGGTAGACGCTTTCGTACGTGCGATAATAGAGCGGCAAGGGATTATAGGCCATTTCGATCTCGGCCCTTGGCGCAACAAAACGGGCATTTCTGAACTTGACCATGTTCTGCACATGATCCCAGTGCAAGTGGGTAAAGACGACGGCATCAATCTCGTCGGGGTGAACGCCAAGCACCTGCTCAAGATGTTCGTGCACTTGCAGACAGCCCCGCTTTTCACATTTGTGGTGATATCTTGAAGCGCGCGCTTCATCGCAAAGGCCTGTGTCGATAAGGATCTTTTGCGTGCCGGTATCGACGTAGTGGCAGAAGACCGGTTGCCAGATCTTCTTTCCGGCTGGCCCCTTCCAGAACACATACGTTCCCAGATCAGCCTCGAGCCAGCCGGTATTGATGGGGTATATCCTGGTTTCCGCAATACCCATGTCCCAGCTTCCTGTGTGGTGAGTCTATTTTGCATGCAAAATGCAGTTTTTGCATCCTAATGCAAGTCAAAACTCCGAACTCACACCAGGTTCGCCCTCAGCACGGTCAGGTAGCTGTTCGCCATGTGATGCCTCATCCCGTCGGACGCCACCTTGGAATCTTCAGAGAACAGGTGATCAATGAGTATCTTGTGGCTCTGCGCGGAACCCAGAAGGTCCTCCTTGGTCGCAAATCTCCTGGAACGAAACGGGCCGGTGCGGCGGCGAAATTCCGATGCAATCTCGACGATGTAGGGATTGCCCGTGGCTCTGTATATTGCCTCGTGGAACCGTTCATTTGCTATCAGGTAGGCGCGGAGGTCTCCCGCCTCGGCGGCCATGAGACAAATGTCCTGTTTTTCGATTATTTCGGCGCGGGAAAGGAGCGTCATCCTTTGTGAAGCGATCCGGGCGCAGGCGACTTCGATTTCGTGCATGACCTCGAAAAGATGCGCCAGTTGTTCAGGAGAATACTCTGCCACACGGACGCCACGCTTCTTGCCTTGCACCAGAATGCCTTGTGCAGTCAGGCGCGATAGGGCTTCGCGTACCGGTGTTCGCGACACCGCAAAACGTTCGGAAAGCCCGACTTCGTCCAGATGTTCGCCAGGGGCCAACGCTCCCGTGGAAATGTCTTCGACCAACGCCGACTCGATCCGCGCTACGGTCCCGCCACGTTCTACTACCGCTGGTCTTTCACGTTCCGCCATCAGGTTCTTGCTCCCGCGCTTGTATCCTCTCAATTTAGCGCAAATGGGCGTGCAAAGCCAAATTGGTGGGGCGACTCTCACATGATGGTTTTGCGGAACTGTAACCTGTTGTTTTTGTGTGATTTAGTGATTCGCGTTTCGGACAATTCCAGCGATTTGTTGGAATGTTCCGGAAATCGGTCGAATGTTCCCGGATTGGCATGTCCTGAGCCTTGCAGTCCAACGTGATAGACTGCTTCTTTCGAAGTCAATCCCGCAACAGGGGTTCGTGAAAGCAGCAGCACTCTGAGACGGATAGTGCAAGGATTGATCTGAGCCCATTTGGACGGCGACGTCACCCGGGCGCAGTCTGCGCGTGCGTCCGGGATTGACGAAGGTCTTTGGGACATCTGCCGGGACGATTACCTGCCACAGATGCCGTGACGCTGCTGAAGTCGGATCCGTCCCTTGCCGGAACTGTCTCGCGTGACGCCTCACTCTTGGCCGTATTTCACGACCTTCAGGATGGCAGTATTTTCCATCAGAGGGTGTTGAATTCGCCGATTCCCGGCGATTGATAGCGGATTCCGACGGGTCTGGTTGTCGCGGCGAGCCGAGTGTTTCACTGCCGCTACCGGCCGTCGTGCGGGCATGGGTGCCTCGATCGTGCCCCTTGAGGGGGACGATCGGCCTGAGCGTTGGAGGACAGGCCCGAAGGCACAACATCCGTGTTGATCTCTCTGGACAGCATGATGCCCGACATGCATGGCGAAACGGGTCGAAGGAGCGCAGGAAACCGGTTGGCGCGAGGTGTTCTGCAGGTTGTTCCGTTCCCGGACGCCTAAGGCGATGGCCTGAAAGGCTACTGCTTCGGCCCGCTGCCGGAGGCTGGGAAGGGACGCCTCAAGCGTTAGCCTGCCGGCAAAGTCTGGCCCTGGCTCGGAAAGGCGCCGAACCTGAAATTCGCCGCCATCAGCGTTGACGCGCCTGAAAACTGGCGGATCCTTCGCCATGACGACAACGGCGTCGGCAAGTTGATTGTCGACGCTATCCGCCATTGCCTTGACATGGGACGCAGCCGGGTGCGGACCTCGGACAGGAACTGACTACAGCGCGACAATCAGGGTGTGCATCCGTATTGCCCCGATTGTCGCGCCGCACTGACATTCTTTCACAGGAACCGGCATCGCACGCGATACTGGTAGGTTTGCGATGCCGGAAACCCGATCGGTTCCGACTTGGCGAAAAGTTCCAACAGGCTGCTCGTCAACCAACGCATGTCGCGATGCAGCTAGCGCAGGGACCGCGGTCACGGTCAGGCGGTGCTGTCATTTCGTACGCTCGTGAAGTCGCAGTGCTTCGATTCCGCAACCGACGCCGATTCCAGGACCTTGCAAACCCGGAATCGCACCATGGCCGCAAACGACAGTGCGATCACAAAAAAGGGCCGCGCGATCCGAAAGGACCGAATGATCCGCAAGCCCGACAGTACATCTCGACACGACACAGCCATACGAGATTCGCTTTCCAAATTGGATATTGACTTTCATTTTTGTATGCATACCATTCCTATTGGATGCAACAAGACAATCCAGATGCCCGAATTGCAGCTGTGTGGACTGGTCAAGAGGTATGGCGCCGTACAGGTGCTGCACCGGATCGACCTGCATATGGAGCCGAACGAGTTCACGGTTCTTGTGGGTCCGTCCGGCTGCGGCAAGTCCACGACACTTCGAATGATTGCCGGACTCGAGACCGTTTCGGAAGGTGAGATCTACATTGACAGCAGGCCGGTCAGTCATCTGGAGCCCAAGGACCGCGACTTGGCAATGGTCTTTCAGGACTATGCTCTCTACCCGCACATGAATGTCGCGAACAACATGTCGTTTGCGCTGAGGCTCAAGAGGGAACCCAAGCCCAAAATAGATGCCAGAGTGCGCGAGGTTGCCGCGATGCTGGGCCTGAGCGACTACCTGCACCGAAAGCCCGGAGAACTCTCAGGTGGCCAAAGACAGCGCGTTGCGATGGGACGGGCCCTGACCCGCGACGCTTCGACTTTTCTGTTCGACGAGCCGCTATCCAATCTTGACGCCAAACTGCGCGGGCAGATGCGGGCTGAACTGGCACTGATGCGCCAGCGTGTCCAGAAGAACATGATTTACGTGACGCATGACCAGGTCGAGGCCATGACGCTGGCAGATCGAATCGTCGTCATGCACGAGGGGCATATTCATCAGCAAGGCACGCCGGTGGACCTGTACGAGCGCCCCGTAAACAGGTTCGTCGCCGGGTTTCTCGGTACGCCGCCGATGAACTTCCTCGATGTGGAACTGGAAGAGACCGACGGCAAGATCTTTGCCACCGACGGACATATTCGGGTTGAGATCGTGGGCGAACTCTCCGTTCGCGCGCGCAAGCGGCCCAGCAGAAACGCAGTTCTCGGAATTCGCCCGTCCGACTTGTCGTATCGACCCGAAATGGTGCCGGGACGCACAATCGACCTCAAGGTCCTGGTGTCCGAGTATGTTGGAACGCGCTCCGTGCTGATCTGCGAATGCGGTCAGGCCAGGTTCACCGTTGAAGTCAAATCCGAGACCCCGATCGCCTTGGGAGAAACGGTGAGGTTCGCGGTGAATAACGAGTTTGTTCACCTTTTTGATCAATCAACCGCACTGGCAATTTGAATGCCAGCCCAATCGGCAAGAGGGAGAAACTGATGCTGAAACACGTTCGAAGCCTTGGAATCGCGGGAGCGGCAGCGCTGGTTCTGCCGGTTTCAGTCGCGTTCGCGAATCCATATGAGGAATATGCCGGGACAACGCTCATCGTGAATTTCCCCGCATTTCCACACTATAACTCTGTCGTGAAGGTACTGCCCGAATTCACCAGGGAAACCGGAATCGAGGTAGAGGTAGACCAGCTTCCTTATCTCAAGATGCGTGAACGCCAGACACTGGAGTTGGCGCAGGAAGAAGGCACCTACGACCTCATCTCCTATGTGGTGTTTTCCAAGGCAGACTATGTCTATGCAGACCAGCTCGAAAACCTGGCAAAATACTTCATGAATCCGAAGCTGGCCGATCCGAGCTATGACGCCGAAGACCTGATTGACGGCTATGTGCAAAACATCGGTGTAGCTGGTGGCGCCAAGGGATATCTGCCAGGGCCGACGGGTTCACTGTTCGGCCTGCCGTCAGGCTCCGAAACGTCAGTGCTGATGTACCGCGCGGACATCTTCGAAAAGCACGGACTGAAGGTTCCGGAGACCTATGACGAATTGCTGGACGTGACATGCAAGATCCCGGAACTCGAACCGGGAATGGGCGGTATGGCATCGCGAGCGGCCTCTGGCCATCAGGCCAGCCATGCGTTCCTGCTGCACCTGGCGCCACTCGGCGGTCGTGTCTTTGACGACGAATGGAACCCGATCATCAACAGTCCCGAAGGACTTGCTGCTGCGAACGCCTTGAAGACAATCGTCGATTGCGGACCAGAAGGCAGCAGCGCATTCGGTCCGTCTGAAGCCGCCAACGCCTTTGCAACGGGCCAGGCTGCCATGTTCATGGATTCCATCGCATTTGCACCCGGGTTCGAGGATCCCAAGAAGAGCCAGGTTGCCGGAAAGGTCGGCTACGCCCTTCATCCGGCAGGTGTCCGGCGCGGCAGCCAGACCGGCGGCTTCGGCATTGCGATACCTTCAAATGCGGAGAACAAGGAAGCGGCATTCCTGCTGATGCAGTGGATGACCTCGAAGAAAGGGGACAAACTGATCACCATGGCAGGTGGCAACCCGTCGCGGTTCTCGACCTATGCTGATCCGGAGGTTCAGGCAAAGTATCCCTTTGCAGCCACTTTCGGGGAAGCGCTCAAATATGCCGATCCGGACTGGCGCCCGATCATCCCGCCCTGGGGCAGGATCAACGCGGACATTGGAACGACCATGTCGAAGGTTCTGACCGAGGGGCTTGATCCGCAAGAAGCACTGGATGGTGTGGCCGAGCGCACCCGCGCACTCATGGACGAGGAAGGCTACTACATCTGGCAGTGACCTAGACCTCTGCGTGGCCCGCGGCAACTCGTGGGCCACGCTCTCCGATACAGGTTTCCCTTGGCAGTCCGTATTTCCGTGAAACGCTTCCAGCTCAGCATTTCGACTTCGTACCAGTTTCTGGCGCCAGCGGCGATCATCATGGCAATCGCACTGTTCTTTCCTCTGTTGTATATGGTTTATGGGAGTTTCCGGGCTTGGGATCCAAGCCAAACCCTGTCGGAAAGCGAGTTCATCGGGTTTGGCAATTACACCAAGCTTTGGTTCGATGCCACGTTCTGGGAGAGCGTTTCCGTTACACTGAGATTCGCCATCTCTGTGGTATTCTTCGAGATGATTATTGGCGTGGGTCTGGCATTAATGCTTGACCGCAACATGCGAGGCATGTCCTTTCTGAGGACGCTCTTCATCTTGCCAATGATGATCGCGCCCGTGGTTGTCGGGCTGATGTGGCGTTTCGTGTATCATCCCACGGATGGTACCTTCAACCGGTGGCTCTCAACCTTCGGACTGGACGGCGTCGACTGGTTGGGAAGACACGCCCTGTTGTCCGTCATAGTCGCGGACATCTGGCAATGGACCCCCTTCATATTCATCCTTGCGCTCGCCGCCCTTCAGTCATTGCCGCGGTCTGCGCTCGAGGCAGCTCGAATTGACGGGGCGTCAAGCTGGCAACTCATCGTGTACATAAAGCTTCCGCTAATGATGCCGGTGCTGATTGTGACCATGTTGCTGCGCCTGATCGACGCCTTCAAGGTGCTCGAAGTAATTCTGGTCATGACGGAAGGCGGACCCGGGCTCGCCACCGAGATCCTGGCGCTACGGATTTCACGGACAGCCCAGGAGTTCCGGGAACTGGGCGAGGCAGCGGCGATGTCGAATTATCTGCTGCTGCTGCTGCTGTTTCTGACGCTGGGAATGCTTGCCTTTACGCGATGGCAAGAGGCGCGCGCGGAACGCGAAGGGCGCCGTGCTGAAAAGGAAGGATAAGCAAGATGGCTGAAAGGCAACATGGTGATCGTCAGCACCCTGCGTTCTATGCCCTGCTTGTGACGCTGGCCTTCATGTCGGTGGGGCCCGTGTTCCTGATGTTCTCGAATTCATTCAAGATTGACATCGACATAATTTCCGGAACCAGCGCTCTGTTCTTCATACCCACGATCCAAAACTACGAAACTGCCCTTTGCGACATTCTCTGGTATGAACCCGATCATCTGGACTTCTGTTCAATCCGTTTCGGCGGGGCCTTTATCAATTCGATCATCATTGCACTGATCTCCACTGCACTGACGCTCTATATTGGTTGCATGGCGGCCTATGCGCTTGTCCGCTTCCGGTTCGTGGGGCGTGACGCCGTCTCGCTCGCCACGCTGGCCGTGCGCATGGTCCCGCCGGCAGTCTTGCTGGTTCCAGTGTTCGGCCTCTGGAACAACGTTTTTTGCATAGACAAGCAAACGCTCGTCGGTGCCTGGGTCCGCGACGTCTTTGGCGGACGTGGCGATGTCTGTCTTGCCGGAACCCATTCGGGAATCATCCTGATCTACGTGGCCATGAACCTGCCCTTCGTGATCTGGATTCTGCAGAGCTTTATCGTACAGGTTCCGCGTTCGCTGGAAGAGGCCGCGCGGATCGACGGAGCGGGTCCATTTCAAGTGTTCTATCGAATTGTTCTGCCGTTGATCAAACCGGGGCTGGCCGCCGCTGCAATCTTCACTTTCCGCATTGCATGGAACGAGTATCTCCTGGCCTCGGCACTGGCCGACCGGGACACCAAGACCGTTCCGATCCTGATCGTGAACAATACCAGCGAATTCAATATCGAGTGGGGCATGATCATGGCCACCGGAATGTTGCTGGCCTTGCCGCCCATCCTGTTTACCCTGTTTGCGTCACGTCAGATCATCACCGGCATGACCGCCGGCGCGGTCAAAGGTTAGTTGATGCCGTCTACGGCCACACTGATCGTTTCACGGAATCCGAAAAAGCGATGGCCTGCTTCCCGCAGGTCACGCCGGAGCGGTTCGGCGTGATCATATTTCTTGTCGACATTTCCCGGCAAACAGGGGCATTCGCCGTCGGTTGTACCGAAAGGAACCGTCACATGACCGCGGATGCCGTAAGTGTTGGCCAAACGCTCACCGGCAAGAGAGCGGGTGAGGTCAATGTCGTGATCGGATTCGACTGCGGGACCGGTGGCGAAGTCGTGATGCGGATTTTCGGTGCGCGGCCGACGTTGCATCCAAAGGTCCTGATTGCGCCCCTTTTGTCCAATCCGTGCCTGGCTCTGGCATACAATATTCTTATCTTTGTTCCCACACCTGTGGATGTTCCCGGTCTGAACGAATTGTTGCGGCAGGTCCTCGTGTCGGCAGCGACGACGATTGCCAGGACATGCAATCAGCGTATGTCAGAGCCGCATCCGACAAGACCCGCGATCGGTCTGACGGCACTCGGCGTGACCGGCGGCGCGGCGATTGCAATCCAGGCCAGTCCAAACGACACGGGCATAAAATGTGTGATCTTTCGTTCCAATGGGTTTGGCGGGGCGGGCCTTGCGCGACGCGCGGAAAAAGGTGTCTTGACGGCCGTGTTCGGCCAGTCCTGCCATGAATTGAACCGGCCGGACCTTGCCGGTGATCTTGTCCCGACGAAGAACAAGTTCACGATTGCTGCCGAACCGCCGCAGACTGTTCTTCCCGGTGGTCCGAACGTTTCCGGGCGCGGACCTCCCAAGTCCCTGGCGCAGGCCCGCAGCGCACGAACGAATGGCCAATACTCGACATACATTATTCACGTGAAGGCCGCGCCCGAACAATCAGCGAAGACGTGCGAGATTCTTGCTGGCCACTCGAACGAAACCCGTGCGCCGGTTCATGTGGTCGTGCCAATCTGCAGGTTGCCGAGTCAGAATTGCCCGGGCTGCGAAGTCGAAGATGACGCACTGCCCGACATGCGCCGCGAAATTCTTGTCGCACGAGCCCGCCACCACGAGTTCAGGCCAATACCACATCTCATCGGCGCGGAGCCAATGGCGCGACGTGCGCGTTAAATCTCGAACCCCCACCACTGAAGGCGTAGCATGCTGGACCCGTCTGACATCATCATCAAGAAAGATGCCCTTATCGCCATCGCGAAACGGTGCTTTGACTTGCGCCTGCAAACAAATGCAGGCGGCAACCTCTCCGTACGGCTTGCCGAACGGAATGCCATCGTCATCAAGACATCAGGCATTGGATTCAACGAATGCACGCGCGAGAACCTGCAGGTCGTGATGCTCGACGGCACGATTCTGCCCTCCGAACCGGATCTGAAACCGTCAAAGGACTTGGAATTCCATCTCGACATCTACAGACGCCGGGAAGACATAAATGCCGTCGTCCATTGCCACAGCCCATGGGCAACCGGATATGCAAGCACGGGCCAGGAAATACCTTGCCTTACGGTGCAGACGATCGAGAAAATCGGGCGCATGCCCCTGATTCCGTTGCCTGAGAACGGCGGGCCGCAGACCGCGGCACAGATCGGGCCGGTTTTCGACGATCCGGCGATCAAGGCCGCAGTACTTGCCAACCATGGCACGATCGGGGCCGGCAAGACCCTCATGGCCGCGCAGTACCTTGCCGAAATCATCGAGGAGACGGCGCAGGTCGCCTTCGTTCGCGACACGCTCATGCTTGCGCTTCGGCGCGAAAAGCCCGAAACGCCGAGATACGGTACGCATGAGGATGAACGACACGCGCTCGAACGGGCATGAGAACCGACACGGTAGGCGTTGGAGGGGAATATGCAGTCTTGCTGGAATGACTCGGATCTGCGTGAAATGATCTCTGACTACGCCGATAAGGGCGTCAACGAAGATCTTGCAATCCGGACCTATACGACGCGCCTTCTCGGACAGGAACCCCGTCTCGTTCTGCATGGCGGCGGCAATACCTCGGTGAAGACGCAAATTGCCGATGCGCTCGGCGTCGAACACGAGGTGCTCTGTGTCAAAGGCTCCGGCTGGGACATGGGAACGATCGAGCCCGCCGGCCTTCCAGCGGTTGAGCTGGTTCCATTGGCGGCGCTGGCGCGCATTCCGGCGCTGAGCGATGAAGACCTGGTTGCGGCACAGCGACGCCTGCTTCTCGATCCTCATGCCCCGAATCCCTCGATCGAGGCGGTTCTACACGCCATCATTCCGCACAAACATGTGGATCACACCCACTCGAACGCCATCGTCTCGCTGACCAACCAACCCGACGGCGAAGACATTATCCGCGATCTGTTTCCGGAGACGACGATTGTCCCCTATGTCATGCCGGGATTCATCCTGGCCCAGAAAGTCCGGGAGAAACTGGATGAATCACCGGGGGCGAAACACCTCATCCTGATGTGCCACGGGATCTTCACGTTTCACGATGACCCCCGCCAGTCCTATGACGACATGATCCGCATGTGCGATGCTGCCGAAAAACGGCTGGACGTCGGCACCGCTCGGCCGTTCGTCCCGGCCAGGCTTCCGGCAAAGGCACCCGAGGTGAGCGAGATCGCGCCTGTCATTCGGGGAGCCCTGGCTAGTTCCGGCGAAGTGGAAGGACGGCCCAATCGCTGGATCCTGGATTTTCGCAGTTCGGAACAGATCCGTGCATTTGTCGATGGCGCGGACGCGAGCGACTATGCAACTCGCGGCAATGCCACGCCGGATCACTCCATCCGGATCAAGCGTTTCGGTCTGGTGGCACCGGCGCCTGCGAGCGGCAGGCTCGAGGCATTCGCCACGGCACTCTCTACCAGTGTCAAGAACTATATCGACGATTACGTCGACTATTTCGAACGCAACAACGCACGGGTGGGTGGTGGGCTCTCGCAACTCGACCCCGTGCCGCGCGTCGTCTACGTGCCGGGATTGGGACTGTTCGGTGTCGGCAAGGCGGCGAAAGATGCGTCGGTTTGTGCCGATATTGCCGAAACCACGGTGGATGTCATCAGCAGGGCCGAGGGGATCGGGACTTTCGTTTCCCTGTCCGAAGAAGACCTCTTTGACATCGAATACTGGTCGCTCGAACAAGCGAAGCTGGCAAAGTCCGTCGAAAAACCTCTGAACCGGCAGATCGCCATAGTAACCGGCGGTGCAAGCGGTCTCGGCCTCGAGACGGCGAAGCTGCTGAGGTCCGAAGGGGCCGAGGTTGCAATCTTCGATATCGATGCCGGGCGCGCCAACTTGGCGGCAACGGAGGCTGACGCCATGGCGGTCGTCTGCGACGTGACGGCCCCCCGTTCGATAGAGGATGCGGTCCGGCAGGTGGCCGAACGGTTTGGCGGCATTGATATCCTGATTTCCAACGCGGGCGCGGCGTTTCAGGGCGCGCTCAAGAGTGTGGATGACGCCCATTTCCGCAAGGCTTTCGATCTGAATTTCTGGTCGCACCACCTGATGGCGCGTGCGTGCGTCCGGGTCATGGAAGCGCAGGGAACGGGTGGCGCAATCGTCTTCAACGTTTCAAAACAGGCTCTGAACCCGGGTCCCGATTTCGGACCCTACGGCACATCGAAGGCCGCACTGATGGCACTTGTTCGTCAGTATGCGATCGAGCACGGCCCCTCGGGCATAACCGCCAACGCGATCAATGCCGACCGGATCCGCACCAATCTCCTGACGGATGAACTGGTTGCCCAGAGGTCCAACGCACGTGGTGTCACGCCGGAAGAATACATGCGCGGCAACATCCTGAGGCGAGAAGTCACCGCAAGAGATGTTGCAGAAGCCTTCCTGCACCTCGCAAAGGCAACAAAGACGACGGGTGCGATCCTCACGGTCGATGGCGGCAATGTCGCGGCAATGGTGCGATGATTTTCTGTGCGGACCGTAAGCGAAAGAGCGAACGCCCGAGGTGGTGCAAGCAGGACTTCAGACGGTCAAGTGTGGCATATTGGGCCAGGTACCGTCGTATTGGTGGCCCGTTTGTACGGGATTCGCTGTCAGGGAGTCGAAACGGAACCAGTGTCGATTGGGGAGTGGGTTGACGGGCAGTGATGACCATTGTTCAGGACTCACTTTTTTTCGACAGGGGCCGCTGATGCGCCCCAGGACGTGAATTCCCGCAGTCTGGCTCGAATTCCGGCGGCTCTGCGTTCAACGCAAGAGTGGCTACACTTTGGCATGGCCCAGGAACTCGCCGACCGTTTGGTTCTCCGCGAGAGTTCAGAGGCAGGAAGGCGATGGACACGATCCGACGCTGGCAGGATTGTCGTGGGCGAGAGCCATGCCAGCGGATCTACGTACGACGCGTCTCTTGCACAGTTAACGTTTTCTGGCACGATGGCGCAAATTCTGCCCGACCCATGCAGAGGCGGGATGTGCGCCAGTTGTTCAGGAGCGAAACATGCCCGGTGCCCGAAAGATCATCATCGACACGGACCCAGGCCAAGACGACGCCGTCGCGATTCTCGCAGCGTTCGCAAGTCCTGAACTCGATGTTCTTGCCATTACGGCAGTCGCCGGAAATGTCGGGCTCCACCATACGGAACGAAATGCCCGGGCGATCTGCGAACTTGCCGGTCGGAGGGACATGCGGGTCTTTGCCGGTTGCGACCGTCCGACGCGGCGGCCGCTCATGGAGGCCCGTCACGTCCACGGCGAGACCGGACTGGACGGACCGGATCTTCCGCCGCCGACGATGCCACTGCAACCGGAACACGCCGTCGATGTCATCATCGAAATTCTGCGAACCGAACCGTCCGGGTCCGTGACGCTCGCGGCGCTTGGCCCGCTGACCAACATCGCGACCGCACTCGGTCGCGCACCCGATATCGCGTCCCGAATTGCGGAGATCGTGTTCATGGGTGGGGCCTATTTCGAACTTGGCAACGTGACGCCCGTCGCCGAATTCAACATCTATGTCGATCCCGATGCCGCCGCAGATGTTTTCGCCTGCGGCGCGAAGATCACATCGATGCCGCTTGATGTCACGCACCGGGCCCTGGCGACACCGGAACGGGTAAGTGCGTTCCAGGCGGCCGGCAATCCGGCTGGCGCTGCCATTTCACAACTCACGGCCTTTCGGGATCGGCAGGACCCGGAGCGCTACGGTGGAATTGGCGTTCCACTCCACGACCCCTGCGTCATCGCCTACCTACTCGAACCGGACCTTTTTGCCGGGCGCTTCGTCAATCTGGAAGTCGAAACTGGTTCGGAATTGACCCGCGGAATGACGGTGGCAGACTGGTGGAGGCGAACCGATCGTCAGCCGAATGCCACCTTTATGCGAGAGATCGACGCGGAGGGTTACTTCCGGTTGCTCGCTGAGAGGATCGCTCGCCTCTGATCCCTGATTCGCTGCACACGGAGTTGCACAGGAGCATGGACGGACATCGAAAATGAAATGAGGGAACCCGAGTAGGGAGGAATTCGGATTTTCCGAACCGCCCCCGCGGATGACGGCCGACAATGCCAGGCGCCGACGTGAGGCGACGCACACATGACCGGAAGTGGCGGGAGAGGATGCATGGAATTGCCGCCGCGCAAGGCGCGATGGAGAACGAAAAGGGGATCGAGGCGAACGCGGCGGATCCGATCATCGACAAGCCGGTCATTTCAAGCCCCGGTGCGTTGCGGGCCGTTGGGAAAGGATTGCATCAGCCGATCACCGTGTCGATGCTGTCGAACTGAGAAAATCTGTGCGACCTTCCGAAACACCCACTCGGCGGCATCCTCGCTGTCAACGTATCCGATCGGAGGAGCGGTCGCGTTCGAACCGTTCCTCGGGAATCCCCAACCGTCGCCGGACAACGCCTGGTGAACGTCTGGGTCGACAGTGACGCCGGGTTCGACGACCTCTGGGCCGTCCTGGTGGCACGCGCGCTCGGACTGGAAATCGATGGTTTGTCCCTGGTCTTTGGAAACTCGTCAATGCTGCGTGTTGCCAAGAACGCGACCGCAGCAGCAACGGTTTTCGACTGGAGTTTTCCGGTTTTCAAAGGTGCAGCGACCGCGCTGCTCGGAACCGCGGAAACGGCAGAGCGCATCCTCGGGGAGAGCGGAATGCGAAGCCGGGGACTGCGGCTTCCAGAGACAACTGGCAAAGACGGCCCGACAAGTGCATTCGAAGCGATGGCTGCGTGGTTTCAGGCGGGCTCGCGGAGACGGCTGCTGGCGTTCGGGCCGCTCACCAACGTTGCTGCCTTGGCGATCGCGAGACCCGACCTGATCGACCGGATCGAGCGTGTCGTCTGGATGGGCGGCGGAATCAGTTCAGGCAACCATACGCCTGCAGCGGAATTCAATGCCTACGCCGATCCAGAGGCGCTCGCGGCGCTTCTCGCGCGGCGCGTTCCGATCACGATGGTCGAACTCGACACATGCCGCAAAGTGCGATTCGACGCATCAGACCTGCAGGCTCTCTTTCGCAAGCGCGGCAGGAATGCCGCCTTGCTCGGAGATCTGGCAGGCGGATATCTCGACATCGCTCTCGAGCACGGGCACCAATCAATGGCAATCTACGATCCGGTCGCGGTCGCCGTTCTGGCCCGGCCGGAATATTTCAGCATCAACGATGCGCGCGTCGACGTCGTGCTCTCCGGCCCCGAGCGTGGCCGAACAGTCGTGGATTTCCAGACCGCAGGCGACGCGTGCAATGCAAAGGTCGCGGCCAATCCTCAATCCGCGACGGTGAAGCGGACCTGCATGAATGCATTGTTGCGGGAGTGCGAACGATGAGGCTCGAAGAACCGCGAGACCTGGAGGCAGGCAATCTCCGTACGCGGGCCGTCGACGCAGCAAGAGGTGCGAAGCCGTTTGACCTCCTGCTGCACGGGGGATGCGTCGCCGACGTGATTACCGGGCAGATCCGGCCGGCGGATGTCGGAGTCGTCGGTCCCTTGATCGCGAGCGTTCATCCGCCAGGGGCGCGACACGACTCGCGCGCAACGCTCAATGCCGCCGGCAAGGTCATCGCGCCCGGTCTGATAGATACGCACCTGCACATCGAAAGTTCCATGGTCACGCCGCGGACGTACTGCGAGGCCGTGCTGGCTCGGGGTGTGACGACCATTGTCTGGGACCCGCACGAATTCGCGAATGTCTGCGGGATCGAAGGCGTGCGGTGGGCCGTTAAGCAGGCAAGCGACGCGCCGAACAGAATTCTCACGCTTGCGCCTTCCTGCGTGCCCTCGGCACCGGGCCTCGAGACTACGGGGGCCGACTTCGACGCCGACACGCTGCGGGATGTGCTCGCTTGGCCGGGAATCAAAGGCCTCGCGGAGGTCATGGACATGCGCGGCGTCATCACGCGCGAACCCCGCATGATGGGAATCGTCCGGGAAGGCCTGGCCTCCGGCAAGCCGGTCTTCGGTCACGCGCGTGGACTGTCAGGTCCAGACCTCAACGCCTACGTAGCGGCCGGTGTCACATCGGATCACGAGATTACCTCCGCGGAAGATCTCGGGAGCAAGCTCGAAGCGGGGCTGTTCATCGAACTCAGGGGCTCACACGACCATCTCCTGCCTGCCTGCGTCGAGGCCCTTGCGTCATATCCGCGGGTGCCCCAGACCTTAACCCTCTGCACGGACGACGTTTTCCCCGACGACCTGTGGCGGGCTGGCGGTCTCGACGATGTCCTGCGCCGCATCACGCGTTACGGCATGCCGGCCATTGAAGCGCTTCGGGCTGCGACGCTGAATGCGGCGTTGCGGCTCGGGCGCCACGATCTCGGTGCCGTGGCGCCGGGTCGGCGAGCCGATCTCGCCGTTTTCTCGGATCTGCGCGACTTCCGAGCCGAAGCGGTGATCTTCAACGGGGTCGAGATTGGTGCCCGGGATAGCCGACCCGATCAGTCCTGCGATCAATTGGCTCGAGGGCTCGGTCTGCGATCCTTCGGTTCAGAGGACTTTCTCGTCCGGGCTGACTCGGGTCGGGTCCGCGTTGCCACGATCGATGAGCCGCGTTTCACTCGGTGGGGAGAAGCCGTGGCCTCGACGGCAGGCGGCTACGTACGTCCGCCAGAGGGGTCGATCACCATGGCGGTCGTCAATCGTCATGGTGCAGGGACTGCGCCCAGAATGGCGTTCCTTCGCGGTTGGGGCGCGTGGCGGGGTGCGTTCTGCACCACAGTTTCGCATGATTCCCACAATCTGACGGTCTTCGGATCGAACGCAACCGACATGGCAGTTGCCGCCAACGCCATACGCGCTGCACGCGGCGGCCTGGCGGCCGTCGCCGACGGCCGGGTCCGGGCGTTGCTGCCACTACCCGTCGCAGGTCTGGTTTCCGAACAGCCTCTGCCGGATGTGGCCGGCGCGTTTGCAGCCGTGAAGGAAGCCATGGATCAAATCGCGACCTGGAAGCCGCCCTACCGCGTGTTCAAAGCCTGTTTCGGCGCATCGCTCGCCTGCAATCCCGGGCCCCATCTGACGGATCTCGGCATCACCGACGCGGAGACAGGCAATGTTCTGACATCGCCGGTACTCGGTGCCGCGTAAGGCGACACATTTGGGATAAACGGGATCATTCTTACACGCTCCATGTCCTCGAAAGCCTGGACAAATCGTCAAAAAGGCAAACTGAGTAACGGTAGACGGCAACATGAGGGGCACCTTGGCAGCCGTGTTGGAGTTCAACTGTCTTGAATAATCCGGTCTCGATGTAATCGTTCGGCACGCCTCCCGAAACTCCACGACTATCGAGAACCGGCAGACCCGGCCCCCGTCAGTAGACTGCGGCGGGTCAGTTCCGTGCGATTGCGCATCGCGAAAGATACCGTGCGGTGTGCCGGGTGGCACAGTTGCGCGTGCCTTCGCCCAAGGATTTGTCCTGTGTCAAATCATTCGGGCACGCCTTGCGTGGTCAAGTCCGCTGTCCTGAAATCGATCGGGCGGCAGCGTTCTGCGTTCGTCTTTATCCGGTCTGCTGCGCGAGCGGTTTCGCCGGACTTTGCGACCCCTTCCCAAGACGGCGGATACGGCCCGATGGGTCAGCGAATTCCGTCAAGACTGCGGTTTCAAAGACTCCGGCCGTGCCTTGCCCCGGCCACCGCCCCACCGAGAACTGGTTTCGGCACCAGGACGTCAATCCGTTCTGCTCAAGCCGACTGCCTTCTCCGAATCGATTTGTCGCTGAAGGGCTCGCCGGAACAGCTTGGCCCCGGCATCAAGGCCAAGGTCGATGTTGGGAGAGGTCTTGGCCGCCATGCCCCGGTGCACCGCTTCGAGGATCTCCCGATCCTCCTCGAAGGCCACCCGGGCGCCAGCATTCATCTGCTCCGAGATTTCCCTGTCGTCGGGATCGGTGTTGCGGTGCTGGAACCAGAAATACCTTGTCCGGCCCTCGTCAATCGGCGTCATGAAGTTATACGAGATGTTGACATAGGTTTCGGCGACCGGGGGCTTGCCAGGGCCGCCCGTGCCGGCAGGCGTATAGACCGACTTGTTGAGTCCGATTGCCGGAAAGCACATCTCGTAGTGCTGGAGCCGGTCGCAGTCGCCATCAAACCGGACCAGCCCGGCGTAATAAGGTGATGGCGGGCGGCCCGATATCCAACGGGAAACCACGACTCCGCGGTCCGTTTTCTCAACCGTCAGCGGTTCGTCGTCAGTGCCTCCGCCGGCGAAGGACGCGACGTGAACCCAAGCGACATGGCTGGGATCGAGCAGATTGTCGACCATCCACAGATAGTGGCACCGGATGTCCATGACCCCGCCATCCGTCACTCCCCAGGACGTGTTGTCGAAATTCTCGATCGGGAATATCAGCCCCGGATCCGCCAGTTCCGGATCGCCCATCCAGATCCAGAGAAACCGGTAGCGATCGGCGACGGGATAGGATCGGACCCGGGCTCTCGTCGGCAAACGGTCGGGCTGGGTCGGCGCTGCGACGCAGTGGCCCCGGCCGTCAAAGGTCAGGCCGTGATACCCGCACTCGACCCGGTCGCCCCGGAGCTGCCCCTGCGAGAGCGGTAGCTTCCGGTGCGGGCAGGCATCTTCCAAGGCCACCGCGTCGCCATTCTCCTTCCGGAAGATTACGACCGGCTCGCCAAGGAGGGTTTCGGGCTTCAGGGCTCGGGTGAAGTCCGCGCTCCAACCCGCAACATACCAGGCGTTTCTCAGATACATTTCGCTGTCCTCAATATGATTCTCGGCCGGACACTCCGTGACCGGTCGTTTGCAGACTCGTCCGTCCTCCGCCTAATCGTCAACCGACATCCGTACGGAATCCGACGCGCCTGCAGGGCGTTCGCCCCCGTCACCCGGGCGGACCTCGTCCAGGTTACCGGCATCGTCGGCGTCCGAACGTCTTTCCGCTCGGTTGCCACCGGTTAGAATGCCGGTCACATATCCCAGAACTGGAACGGAATCACCGTTCTCGCCAACCGCAGGGGGAGGTTTCCAGCCAAGGGTGTCGAAAGCCTTGCAGGTCTCGCATACCGGTCGCCAGGAGGTGTGAACATGGCTGCAGTTCTCGCACGTCCATCGAGGACCACCCGGGGCGTTGAGGGCTCGGGTCAGCCAGCCACGGACCACGTGTTCGCTGGCCCCTTCTCCGCGGGCGACGGCTCCCATGATCGCCAGCGACCGGACCGTCGGCGTCTCTTCCGAAAGCGGGCCCAGCGCCCGCCGGGCACCAGGAACGTCGTCGGCGGCGAGACGAAGCTCGGCACCGAGAAGACGGGTTTCCTCGAATGACGGGTTGAGTTTGAGTAGCGGCTGAAATCGTTTGAGCCGGTCTGCGGGAGTTTCGTCAGGACGAATTCCGGCAAAGGCGGCCGCCAGATCCGGATGCGGATTCGCCGACCACGCTTTCCGGATTATGGATTCCGCGCGACGGGTGTTGCCCTTGTCGGATTCCATCTCGGCTGCCAGGACCGCAGCCGGAATCAGCGCCGGTGCGAGACGGTTTGCTTCGCGTGCGGCGCTGGCCGCACCGACAATATCCCCGGCTTCCAGGCGCTTGCGGGCGTCTGCCAGCATGACCACCGCTTCCCGACGCCGCGCCACGGCCTTCGGCAGACGCTTGGCCTTGGCGCTGGCCTGGATCGTCTTCCGGGCTCCGGCCCACTCCTCCTGATCCAGTTGCAGGGTCAACAGTGTCGTCAGCGTTTCCTCATGGTTCGGCCGGAGTACCTGTGCCTTTTCCGCGAGCCGTAGCGCCGTCTCCGGATCACCGTCTTCCAATCGCTGCCGCATGAGCCCCCGAATTCCGATGACCCGTGTCGCCCGGCTGCCAAGGAGCCGCTTGTAGTAGCGTGCAGCCCGGCCTCGATCGCCCGAAAGTTCAGCCGCCTGGGCATTGACCAGATCGGTGAGCTGCGGACGGTTCAGGTCGCGTTCGGCCCGGACGGCCTGAGCGGTAGCCTCGCGCTCTTCGCCAACCGCAAGCGCCACCATTCCCCTTGACAGGGCTTCGAACCCACGGCGTTCGCGGTTGCGGTCGAAATACCGGGAGATCGCCGTTTCATCACCGCTGAGAAACCGGAGGACCGCGGAGGCCAGTCCGAAAAGCAGCAGCAGCAGCCATAGACCGGCCAGCGAGGCGAACAGGCTGAACACCGCCATCGCCGACGTCATGGAATACTCCCGTCCTCCGAAGGACAGCCGCACGACATCGCCGACCTCCATCACCAGACCGGTTGCCCAGGCGACAGCCACGACCAGCAGAAGAAACGCCACGGTTTTCACGAGAGGCCAGATCATACAGGTTCCCGCATAATCAGTTCACCGGGGCCGGCGGTCCGGACCCGGCCGTGCCGGCGGCAGCCGAAATTTCGGCCAAGGCCGACCGAGCTGCCTGAAGGCGCCGTGCGTCGTCCAGCCAGGGTTCCATTTGAACCCGGGCGGCATCGGAAAGGTCCCGGCTCGTGTCAAGAACCTGCCGGAGATCGCCTGTCGTGAGATGGGCCTCCATTCTGGAGAGGACTGCGTCGGCACTGTCGCCTTCGACCGGCGAGAGGGACCGGGTCACGATCAGCGACCGCGCAGCACCGACCAGACGATCCAACCAGCCGTCTCCGGACTCCGTTCGGACTGACGCGCGAATGGCCCGATGGGCGGCATCGGGGAAGCGGATCCGGAGTTCCCGTAGTGGGGCGGTCCCGTCGTCAGCTATGCCGGAGAGCGCGGAAGGGACTTCCAGGTCCGTCCGGCCGGCCAGTGACTCGAGGGCTACCTCAAATCCGGATCCGGCCTCGAGGGCCGACCTGATCATTTCCAGTTCCGGCGCTGGTTCATTTGCCGCTCCGGACACCGTCCCGGACCCGCCTCGCGTCGAATCCCCCGCGTCGGTAGCCGCGGTTCCGGCTACGGATCCATCGACAGCCGCCAATTCAGAGGCGAGGCCTTCAACTTCTTCCATCAATGCGTTCTGGTCGTCCGAAAGTCCGGCGATCCGAACGGAAAGCTCACGCAACCGACCCTCGAGTTCGGTCAGTTCAGCCCGTACGGTCCCGATGGCGGCCCGATTGTCTTCGATCCGCGCAATTGCTGCCAAGGTCGGCCCGGGCGAACCGGAACGCTCGTCCAAATCCGCCGCCGTTTCGGCAGTCTCCGCCCCTGTCGAGGCAACGGAGAGTCTTGACACGGCATCGAGCGTCGCCCGAAGACTCGCGTCGAGCGCATCAACATCGGCCTGAAGTTCCGAGAGCCGGGATTCGGTGCGGTGGGCCTGATCGGCGAGGGAATCCGAGATGGCCGTCTCGGTCGCCGTCCCGACTGTTCCGTCCATGGCAGCAGAAACGAACTGCCGGATCCCACCAAGCCGGAATTCGGTGAAATCGTCATAGCCCGAGAGCATGGTCGACGCGTCATCGCCGGTCATGAATTCCGCGGTGGACGCTTCGAGCGCGGCGAGTGTCTCGTCGACAGCGTTCAGCCGGGACTCGATCATGGCTTCGAGAGCCGCAAGCCTTGCTTCCGCCTGATTCCCCGCGGGAGTCAGGAACGCGGCAATCGGCGCCAGGCCGGACGGCAGAACCGCAGCCAGTCTCGGCGCCGACCAGAGAGTTCCAGCGATAACGACAGCCAGGACCGCCAGCCCGGCCAGGATCCGTGTTGAAAGAGACCACGGGCGTCGGGATCCCCGCGCCTGCCTGCCCGGGAACCAACGGCGATTTCGCGTCGGTGCGGCCGTACCATCGGATTCGGACTCCACGGTGCCATCCGGCAAGGCGCTTTCGTCAACGGTCTCGGGGGCGCCGCTTTCCGGGTTTCCCTCGCCAGTGGCCGGCTCGCCGGGGTTTCTTGTGACCAATTGCCAACCTCAAGCACGGCGGGGCGCAAAACGGCGCCGGGAGGGTTCCATATCGGGAGTCTACTCCAAATGCAGGCAATGCAAAATCAGTTCCGTCATCGCGTCGCCGCTCGGCCTCCCGGCCACCACCGGTCGGATACCCGGCTGTCCGGCCAGAATCCGGCCCGCCGTGTCCCCGATACAGGGACAGACCATGTCGTATGGCTCCAGACCGGCGAGTTCCGCGATAAGGCGACGTGCGGCGTTTGCGGAGTAGACAGGAACACAAGTGGCCGCCTGTGCGACAACCTTCTGCGCCGAACCGCGCAGGGGCACCGCCGCCTGCCGATAGATCACAATTTCCTTCACGGGGACCGATCGCGCGGACAGCAGTCCCGCGAGATTCGTCGCGACCGGCTGTCCCCGCACATAGAGGTAGGGCCCGCCACCCCGACGCCAGTCCATTTCAACAAGCGTCGCGAGAGCGGCCGCATTGCCGGCACCATCCGGTATCCGGACCCTGACGTATCCCGCCTGGATGGCAGCCTCCCGAGTTCGCGGTCCGACGCAGAACGCGGTGAACCGCCGATCCGCAACCCGTTGTGAGAACTCCCTGACGGCATTGGCTGACGTGAACGCCACGCCGTCCATTCCGACCGTATTGATCGGAACCTGTAGCGGTTCGATCCGAACGAGCGGACTGTAGACAGTCCGGAGCGGCGGATGGTCGGGATCCAGACTCGTCCTGAGCGTCTCCTCGAGATCACGGCTCTGCTCGATTGGCCGGATCAGCAAGAGCGATCTTCCGAAATCGTCCAACGCCGCCATCGGGCCCACCCCCCTGACGGCGTTGCCTCCGCCGGTTCCGTGGTGTTAGGTCGCGGGCAACTGACCACGACAGGTGTGATTTGGCAATGACCGGAGCCGTCACCGTTCTCGGGATCGAGAGCAGTTGCGACGATACGGCCGCCGCCGTTGTTCGCCGTGACCGATCGGGCACAGTCCGGATTCTTGCATCGGTCGTCCTCGGTCAGGACGGATTGCATGACGCGTATGGCGGCATCGTTCCCGAGATTGCGGCCCGGGCCCACGCCGAAAAACTCGACATGGCGGTCGAACAGGCGCTGGCGACAGCCAGGCTGGATCTGGCCGACATGGATGCCATCGCGGTGACAGCCGGGCCGGGGCTGATTGGTGGAGTCCTGAGCGGCGTGATGTGTGCAAAGGGTCTTGCCGCCGGATCGGGCAAACCGCTTATCGGCGTGAATCATCTGGCCGGGCATGCGCTGACACCGCGCATGACCGACAGTGCCCGCTACCCCTATCTGGTTCTGTTGGCCTCCGGCGGTCACTGCCAGTTCATTGCCGTCGCCGGTCCGGACGCGTTCCGGCGGCTCGGCGGAACCATTGACGATGCACCCGGCGAAGCTTTCGACAAGGTGGCGCGCATGCTCGGACTCGGGTTTCCCGGGGGGCCTGCCATCGAGGACGACGCCCGGGCAGGAGACCCCGAAAGGTTTCGTTTCCCGCGGCCACTGCTCGACCGTGACGGGATGGACATGTCGTTCTCGGGCCTGAAGACGGCAGTTCTCCGGGCCCGGGACAAGGTGCTCGCCGAAACGGGCGATACGCTCACCCAAGACGACCGGCATGATCTTGCAGCCTGTTTTCAGCAGGCAGTGGCCGAAACACTGGCAGAAAAGTCCCGCAGAGCCTGCCTCAACTTCCGGTCGTCGCTGCCGGAGAGACCTTCTGGCATGGGTCGGCCGCTTTTCGCGATCGCCGGCGGCGTTGCTGCCAACGGGGTCGTCCGCACGATGCTTGCGGATGTCTCGACCGAATGCGGATTCCGCTTTGTCGCACCTCCACCTCAGTACTGCACCGACAATGCCGCGATGATTGCCTGGGCCGGAATCGAGCTCTTCGCTGCCGGCCGACGGGATGAGCTGAACCTCGTCGCCCGGCCGCGCTGGCCTCTCGACGAAGATCCGCCTTCCGGGCGCAAGCCGGGCCGGCCCGCAGCCCGGGCATGACTCCCGTCGGCGTCATTGGGGCCGGCGCGTTCGGAACGGCAATCGCTTGTGCCCTGGCGGGCGCAGGGACCGAAGTGAAGCTCTGGGGCCGGAACCACCGTAGAATGGCGGAAATGGCGTCGGAACGTCGGAACCGGCGCTATCTTCCGGATTGCCGGTTTCCCGAACGGGTCACGCCGACGGGCTGCCTGGTCGATCTCTCCGACATCGGGCTTCTGTTCATGGTGATTCCTTCGGCCGCACTTGCCGGCTTCCTGGTACGAACCGGCATTCCAGGCGGCGATGCGCCGGTCGTACTCTGTGCCAAGGGAATCGACAGGGACCATTGCCGACTGCAGACGGAAATCCTTGCCTCAGAGGTGCCGGACCGGCGGGCGGCTGTTCTGACGGGGCCGGGATTCGCCGTCGATTTGGCAGCCGGCCAGCCGGTCGCACTGACACTCGCCTGCAGGGACCCGGCGCTCGGCCGCGAAATCCAGACCCGCATCGCAACGCCGGTTCTTCGCCCTTACCTGACCACGGACACGGTCGGCGCCCAGCTGGGCGGTGCGCTCAAGAACGTTGTAGCGATCGCCTGCGGAATCGCGATGGGTGCTGGTCTAGGAGAGAGCGCACGGGCAGCGCTGTTGACCCGCGGAGCTGTTGAAATCACTCGTCTCGCCGTTGCCCTGGGCGGCCGGCCGGAAACTCTGGCCGGCCTCTCGGGATTTGGAGACCTGGTTTTGACCAGCACCTCGGAACGGTCCCGGAACTACGCCTTCGGTCTGGCGCTCGGGGCCGGTCGAGCACCTTTGGCCGATCAGACTGTCGAGGGCGTTGGAACCGCGGAAGCCACGGTCAGGCTCGCGCGCAGGAAGGCAATCGACATGCCCGTGGCCGATGCCGTCGCCGGGGTCCTGGAGTCGCGGTTTACGGTCCGCGAGGCCCTGGAATCCCTGATGTCTCGGCCGCTGCGGGCGGAATGATCGGACCGGCTCGTGATGCCACCCCGGCACAGTGCCGACGGAAGTGGGCCTGGATCGGGGAGAACAAATGCGCACAAGAGTGGGCGGATTTGGAGCCAAACCCGTTGCGGCCCCGGAAGAAACGGATATGGAGACCGAAACGAAAACAGGAGAATCGGCGATGGCCTATTGGCTTTTCAAGTCAGAACCGGGGGAATGGAGCTGGGACGACCAGGTTGCAAGCGCCGCCACCGATCCCGATGGCGTCGAGTGGGACGGAATTCGAAACTACCAGGCGCGCAACAACATGCGCCAAATGGAGATCGGCGATCAGGGTTTCTTCTACCATTCGGTCGGTGAGAAGCGTATCGTCGGTATCGTCGAGATTACGGCCAAGACCCATCCCGACAGCACGACTGACGATTCCCGCTGGGAGTGCGTCGATGTGAAGGCCATCAAGCCGTTTCCGGTCCCCGTGACCCTCGCCCAGTGTCGGACCGACCCGCGGCTCGCGGACATGGTCCTCGTCAACAATACTCGCCTCTCGGTTCAGCCGGTTACCGAAAGCGAGTGGCGGATCGTCTGCGAACTTGGCGGCCTCTGACACAGACAATCAACCCCGGCCGGTATGGGCATCCAGCAGGGGACTCGGTACGGGCCTCGGCGGTGCAGGTTTCCTAAGGAACCGCCATCGACGTTTGTGCGGCATGTCCGGCACCCGGCCCTCTGCGGACATTCATCGGTTTCCGACCTGAAGAACCCATATCGAACATTCGCCGGACGCAGCCGGTCCCAATGCATTTCGTCAACATCCTGTAATTGTTCCGTTCTGGACCCGAACCCTGCCTGTTTCAATTCCTGATGCCATGCGAGAAGCGATTCTTGAGCATTCGAGTGGCGTTGCCAGAATTCCCGGAGCGTTTTCCTGGCGAGACACTGCGCCGAACGGATCCCAGCGCCGCGGCGCAGATGGCGGTACGCAAGGGATACCGGGAGTACATTGTCCATGACATCGTGTTCACCGCCGAGGAGATTGCGCACGTCGCAGAATTTTAACGGAAATATCTGGAAATTCCTGTATTTTCTTGACGACTCCGAATGAATCCATGTAGGCTTTCCTGGCAGGGCCCGTCATCGAAACGTGGCAAGTCTAGAGGCCCGAACCACTCTCAACACACAGCATACGATTAGGAGGGCACATGAGAATTCGAAGCATCTGTTTCGCAGCGCTTGCGACGGTGGGCATGTCGATCGCGACAGGGACGACCGCGCAGCAGCAGTTCATTTCGATCGGCACCGGAGGTGTGACGGGCGTTTACTATCCCACTGGCGGTGCGATCTGCCGGATGGTCAACAAGGACCGGAAAGAGCACGGTATCCGCTGCTCGGCAGAGTCCACCGGTGGATCGATCTACAACATCAACACGATTCGGCAGGGTGAGCTGGAATTCGGCGTTGCTCAATCGGACTGGCAGTATCACGCCTATCACGGATCCTCGAAATTCGAGGACCAGGGCGCGTTTGAAAATCTGCGTGCCGTATTTTCGGTTCACCCGGAGCCCGTGACGGTGATCGCGTCGGATGCGTCCGGTATCGCCACGTTGACCGATGCAAAGGGCAAGCGACTCAACATCGGGAACCCGGGATCCGGTACGCGCGGCACTTGGGAAGTGATTGAGGAAGCACTCGGCTGGGAACGCTCGGACCTCAAGCTTGCCGCCGAAATGAAATCCGCGGAGACCGGCCAGGCCGTTTGCGATGGCAAGATCGACGCGTATTTCTGGTTGGTGGGCCATCCGTCCGCCCTGACCCAGGAGTCGCTTGCCTCTTGCGATGCGCACCTGGTGCACGTGGAAGGCGAAGCGATTGACATGCTTGTCGCCGACAATCCGTTCTACCGCTACGCGACGATTCCGGCGGGCATGTACGACAATGAAGAAGACATCCGCACCTTCGGCGTGGGCGCGACCTTCGTGACCAGCGCGGATGTCCCCGAGGACGTTGTCTATATCGTGGTCAAGGCCGTCTTTGAAAACTTCGACCAGTTCCGGAAGCTTCACCCGGCTTTCGCCAATCTGAAGCCCGAAGAGATGATCACGGACAGCCTCTCGGCCCCGCTCCATGCCGGTGCGGCCAAATATTACAAAGAGGCCGGCTGGATGTAATCCAGGCACTTTGCTGACAGGTCCGGGGGCGGTTTAAAACCGCCCCCGGTTACTTTGACATGACCAAGACAGGGGTTCGGACCGGTGTCGGCAGAGTCGGATAAACTAGGGGATTTCACTGCGACGGATACCGGCGGGCGCAATGCCGTCGGGTGGCAGGGCAGCATGATCTGGTGGATCGCGCTGATCTGGGCGGTTTTTCAGCTCTACATCGCCTCGAACCTGCCCTTTACGATTCAGGAACACCTCGGGTTCGGCGTCGTCACGAATTCGAATGCGCGGTTGATCCACCTGGCTTTTGGCCTGCTGCTCGCTTCCTTTGCTTTTCCGTTCTTCAAGGGCAGTCCGAAAGATACCATCCCCTGGTATGACTGGGTCCTGGCCGCGCTCGGCATTCTTTCATGTCTCTACATCGTCGTCTTGCGCAATGAGATCGCATTGCGCGCGGGACTCCCGACCAATGGTGACCTGATCATTTCGACCATCGGGATGATCATACTCTTTCTGACGGTCTACCGCGTTCTTGGCCTGCCGCTGGCGATCGTCGCCGGGTTTTTCGTCCTCTACGTCTTTTTTGGCGACACCCGCTGGCTGCCCGAGGCGATGCAGTGGAAGGGCGCCTCGTACAGCAAGGCCATGTGGCATTTCTGGATGCAGAACGAAGGCGTGTTCGGAGTCGCCCTCGGCGTTTCGGCGTCGCTAATTTTCCTCTTTGTGCTTTTCGGTGCGATACTGGAGAAGGCAGGGGCCGGGAATTACTTCATCAAGATCAGTTTCGCACTGCTGGGTCACTTGCGTGGCGGTCCGGCAAAGGCGGCCGTTGTGGCCAGTGCAATGAGCGGCCTGTATTCCGGCTCGTCCATTGCGAACACGGTGACGACCGGCACCTTCACCATTCCCCTGATGAAGCGCACCGGGTTTTCGCCCGAAAAGGCTGGAGCTGTCGAGGTCGCATCATCGACAAACGGTCAGCTGACGCCGCCTGTGATGGGGGCCGCAGCTTTCCTGATCTCGGAATTCACGGGCGTGAGCTACACCGAGATCATCAAACATGCGCTGGTGCCTGCGCTCGTGAGCTATATCGCGCTCGTCTACATCGTGCATCTCGAAGCGATGAAACTGGGCCTGAAGGGCCTGCAGAAACCACCGTCTTCGCTGACCTTCGCGACCAAGCTGATCGGCTTTCTCGGTGGATTTATCGGCATCGCAGTGCTTGGGATCGCGGTTTATTACGGGCTTGGGTGGATCAAGTTGGCCGCACCCGATGCGGCCTTTCCGATCGTGATCGTTCTCTGTTCCGTGGCTTACCTGGTCCTCCTCTGGTTTGCCTCGCGGCAACCGGACCTGGTGGTCGACGCGCCGGATGCACCGATCACGGAATTGCCGCCCGCCGGGAAGACAGCGATGACCGGGCTGTATTACATCCTGCCCATCGTGATCCTGATCTGGTGCATCACGATCGAGCGTCTCTCTCCGGCCTTCTCGGCCTACTGGGCCACGCTGGCGATGATTGCGGTCGCGCTTTCCCAACATCCGATCAAGGCGGTGATGCGGGGAGAAGGCAACCTCGTCTCCGCGTGGTGGCGGGGCTGGCGGGAATGGCTCGATGGCATGATTGCCGGATCACGCAACATGATCGGCATCTCGGTCGCCACGGGGGCTGCGGGGATCATCGTCGGCACGATCTCCCTGACCGGCGCGCATCAGGTCGTGGGCGAACTGGTCGAGTTCCTTTCGGGCGGAAACCTGATGATCATGCTGGTGCTGATCGCTGTCATGAGCCTGATCCTGGGGATGGGACTGCCGACGACGGCAAATTACATTGTCGTTTCGTCGCTTATGGCACCGGTGATCCTGGCCCTGGCAGCGAAGTCCGGGTTGATCGTTCCGCTGATCGCGGTCCATCTTTTTGTGTTCTATTTCGGCATTCTTGCGGATGACACACCGCCTGTGGGCCTTGCCGCCTTTGCCGCTGCCGCGATCTCCAAGGGCGATCCGATCAAAACCGGGATTCAGGGCTTTGCCTATGACATCCGCACCGCCCTCTTGCCGTTTCTCTTTATCTTCAACACCGAACTCCTGCTGATCGACGTGACGCTGGCCAAGGCCGTGTTCGTGTTCATTGTTGCAGTCATAGCCATGCTTCTTTTCGCGTCGGCGACCCAGGGATTCTGGCTGGTTCGAAACAGGATATGGGAGAGTGCAATCCTGCTGCTCGTTGCCTTCACGCTCTTCCGGCCGGGATTCTGGCTGGATCAGGTGCATCCGCCCTATGACGACAGCAACCCGAGCCTGGTTTATGATGTCGTGGGCACCGTGCCGGACAACGGCGTTTTGACATTCGTGATTTCCGGACCCGACTTCGATTCCGGAGAGATGACGTCCACCACGATCCTCGTGCCTATGGGGCGGCGGGCGGAGGCCATCCAGCGGCTGGAAGCGGCGGGGCTCACGATCAACGTGGAAGACGGCCTGGCCAGGGTCGAAGAGCCGTTCCCGCAGACACCGTTTTTTGAAAAGATCGGAACGCTCTTTGACTACTACAGCGATGATCCGGTCGTGGTGAGCAACATCCGGGCCGAGGCCGAGAGGTTGCCGAAAGAGGTGTTCTACTTGCCCGCGTTGCTGCTCCTCGGTTTCGTGTATCTTATGCAACGCCGTCGGGCAGGACAGTTGGAGACCGCTTGATGGTCCTTATCGCATCTCCCGAAGTCCGGACATGCGATCATGATATCAGTCGGAATCGCGCGGCTTGTTGTGTGGCACAGGAACCCCGGGAGCCGGGTCTGAACAACGGCAAACGCGATCCGGCCTCGCAGTCATATCTTGCTGAGCACAACATGACGGCTGCATGAAGCGGCAGCGGATTGAACGCCATTCAGCCACAAGGACTGACAGTCTGTCTTGACGCTCTGTGACTGACGGGGACTATGTTGCGATTATCCCAGAATTCTCCTACCGCGCACGGCGGCCGCGGCACTCCTCACCAGATTTGGGACCGAAACCCATGACCAAGGCCCGTCAATCGGGCTCACCCTCAGGTTCTGAAGCGCCCCGTCAACCTGGGTGAGCGGGTGCCACTGGCTTGGCGGTTTCCGACGGATTCCCGATCTTTCAGTACCGATAGTGATCGGGCTTGTACGGTCCGTCAGTCTCAACACCGATATAGTCGGCCTGCACATCTGACAATGTGGTCAGCCTGGCGCCGACTTTGTCGAGATGCATCCGTGCGACTCTCTCGTCAAGATGCTTCGGCAACACGTGAACGCTGTTGCCGTAGCGTTCGCCCCGGGTCCACAGTTCGATTTGCGCCAGGACCTGGTTGGTGAAAGAGGTCGACATGACGAATGACGGATGGCCCGTGGCATTTCCGAGATTCAGGAGGCGGCCTTCCGAAAGAAGGATGATCCGGTTGCCCCGGGGCATTTCGATCAGATCCACCTGATCCTTGACGTTCGTCCACCGATGATTTCTCAAGCTCGAGACCTGAATCTCATTATCGAAGTGCCCGATGTTTCCAACGATCGCCATATCCTTCATCTCGCGCATGTGCTCGATGCGGATCACGTCCCGATTGCCGGTTGCCGTGACGAAGATATCGGCATTCGGCAGTTCTTCCTCGACAGTGGTCACCTCGTAGCCATCCATCACGGCCTGCAGGGCACAGATCGGATCGACCTCGGTGACCTTGACCCGAGCCCCGGCGCCGCGGAGCGAGGCAGCACATCCCTTTCCGACGTCCCCGTACCCGCAGATCACCGCCACCTTGCCGGCGACCATGGTATCGGTTGCCCGGCGGATGCCATCGACCAGCGATTCCTTGCACCCGTACCGATTGTCGAACTTGGACTTGGTTACCGAAGCGTTGACATCGATCGCCGGGAACGGAAGCTGACCCTGTTCCTGAAGACGGTAAAGACGGTTGACGCCGGTGGTGGTCTCTTCACTGACTCCACGGATGGCCGCACGCTGACGAACAAACCATCCCGGGCTCTCGGAAAGTCGGGAACGGATCCGGGCAAAGAGGGCCTCCTCCTCTTCCGACTCGGGCGTGGAAATCAGCCCGGTCTCCCCCTCTTCCACGCGGGCCCCCAACAGGATGTAAAGCGTGGCGTCGCCGCCGTCGTCGAGGATCATGTTGGCCGGCGCATCATCGAAGGCAAAGATGCGATCGGTGAAGGCCCAGTATTCCTCGAGGGTCTCACCCTTGAAGGCGAATACGGGCGTGCCCGTGCGGGCAATGGCCGCCGCGGCCTGGTCCTGGGTGGAGAAGATGTTGCAGGACGCCCAGCGGACCTCGGCACCGAGACCAGTCAGGGTTTCGATCAGCACCGCCGTCTGTATGGTCATATGCAGCGATCCGGCGATCCGGGCTCCGGCCAGCGGGGTCTGACCCGCATATTCCGCCCGGAGCGTCATCAGCCCCGGCATCTCCGTTTCAGCAATTCTGATTTCGTGGCGACCCCGATCGGCCAAGGTGATGTCACGTACGACATGATCACCGGACATAGGCTGAATCCTCCCGTGGCTCGCCCAAGTTGAAGGCGTCGGCGTTTACCATCCGCGATTCATGTCGACAAGAAGAGGCCACCCTCGCTAGGAAGCGGATTGGCAACGGCCGAGCGTCGCCTGAACAGTTGCCGACCGAGACAACCGTGTGTGGCCCGGCAATGCGGCGACGGACAGGCTTCGCGCTGACAGTCGCAGGTGACCGGAGCCAAGGCGCGGATGATTGAACTTCGACGAGCGACTCGTGCCGTACGAGCTATTGGAGACGCGGGAATCGCACAGTCAGCAGAAAGGCAACAATGTATGCCGGGCAACAGGACATCGTGATGGCAAGACAAACGCAACGAGTCTGGCAGAGAATGCTCTCCGGTCGGCGGCTGGACCTGCTGAACCCTTCGGCTGTTGACATCGAGATCGACGACATCGCCCACGGTCTCGCATTTGTGGCGCGCTGGAACGGGCAAACGGTCGGGAATTTCCCCTATTCTGTCGCTGAACACTCCATTTTCGTTGCCGAACTGTTTCACAGGCTCCGGCCGCGTTCGGAAAAGCGCTGGCGTCTTGCCGCGTTGCTTCATGACGCTCCCGAGTACGTCATTGGCGACATGGTCGGACCGGCCAAGATTTCAGTCGGGCCGGGTTACGCCGAAATGGATGCGCGCCTCACGGAGGCGATTCATCGCCGCTTCGGCCTCCCGGGCGTGATTCCGGACAAGATCAAGCGCGTGATCAAGGCGGCGGATCGGCATTCCGCCAGGCTGGAGGCCGAGCAACTTGCCGGGTTTACCCAGGGAGAAGCCGACCGGTTGTTCGGGAAGCCTCTTTCCGCGGACGTCCCGGAGCGGAGACTGCGGCCGCATTCACCGCCGGTTGTGAAGGCCAAGTTCCTGAAGGCTTTTGACGAACTCTTCGAAGGGTAGCTGCACGCCGCCCCTTCCGATTGCGTGGCGGCGGAAACGGGGAGCGAGCCGGGAAACTGCGCGGTTCAGCCGATGTGGCAGGCGGTTCGCTCCGCGATATCCGCTGCCGAATCCTGACGCTTGAAATAGTCGAGCAAGCCGTCCGGCGACATCAAATAGGTGAAGGTCGAGTGATCAACGAGATAGTCTTCACCTTCGCCCGCCTTCCTGAAGAAGACCCGGTAGGCATCTGCCGCAGCCGCGACCTGATCCGGAGTTCCGGTGAGGCCGGTGAATCCCGGGTGAAGGACATCGACATATTCCGCGAGAACTTCCGGTGTGTCCCGTTCCGGATCGACGGTTATGAACACGCCGGGCAGGTCGACTCCTTCCGCGGCCAGGATATCAATGGTCGCGGCATTGCGATCAAGATCAAGCGGGCAGATGTCCGGACAGAAGGTGTAACCGAAATAGACCAGCGTCGGACCCGTGATGACGTCCGCTTCCTCGACCTTCCGCCCCTCATGGGAAACCAGAGTGAACGGACCGCCGATGACATCACGGCCACCGGCGATCGACGGTGCCGGACAATTGCGATCAACGAATGGATTGACAACAAGCCCGACGCCGAGGGCCAGACCGCCGAGAACGACTGCGGTCGAAAGCCGGGCATAGAAACGGGTCCGTTTCGAACGAAGATCCACGGGCTGTACCTTTTTTGCTCCTGGAACCGACGGCTCACAGCCTGGCAGGAATCCGCGTTCAAGCCGCGTCTGATGAGGTCGGATTCGCGGCACAACGCGTTGATGAAACTACTGTAATCATCAGCTCGTGGCCACGGTTCGCAACCATGAACCGGGCTGACTTGGTCAATCATTTGTGAATACGGACCGTGTCCAGGATTCGAAGAACGGCCAACAACGACGTCGGCGAGCGACATCGGACGGGATCAGGCGTACAATGCAATCATGAGGAGCGATGGGAACGGATGGTATTCACGCCTGAGTCCGAGATGGGATCGGCCTGATGGGTTTCATCGAATTGACTGTTGAGTCTCTGAATCTCCGCACAATCGAACGATCGAGACGCACCGCAATCGGGACCCCGGTGCGAAGACGTCTCAGGCTGCGTCCAGAATGGCCCGGAGAATGGCACCAAGCCGCCATGGTACTCGCATTGAGACCTCGACGACGAATTGCGCAGTCGATGATGACTCGTCGACATGGATCAGCCATCGTTGACAGTCTGGTCCTGATTCTTGGAGAACCTTCGCGAGTTCGCTTCGAGCGGTCAGCAATCAGCGGCCTGCCTTCGAACGCCAGCAACCAGTCTTTCACAGTCTCGACGCATCTCCAGTTCATCGGCATTTCCCCGTTTCCCGCGCGCTCGGTCATGATTGCGTCGGTCTCACACACGAAATGCCAGCAGACACTTTCCGCAGACCCGGAATCCCAATGTGATGAACGACCTTGGGCAGCTCCATGTAAGTCTGTGTGAGGTTTCGCGGCAGATTCAGGTGCGGTTCTCCGCCGGACTGTCGGAAAATGGCCTCCTTGACGAATTTCGCCGAGTCCTGGAACGAAGCCAGGATTCTCAATTGGCTTGGATGCCTCCGTCGGGGCACCGCCGAAAGTAAATCCCGTTCATCGATCGAGGCTTTACGTTCCCGCTTGCACTCGGGACCGCTGTCTTTCACGGCGCCCTGAATTTCCGGTCCGACTCCACTTTCGACCCGGACGTCAGATTGACTCCGAATACTGCTCACTTGGGTGTCTCCCGAGTTTCGACGAACGCCTCAAGTCGGGCTCACCTTTCGATATTTCGGAAAGACCCGGACGAAGACTTGCACGGCCGCCATTCATGGAATCACGAAACGCGTCCTCGACTCCCGTTCTTTGGCATGCGTCGGAGTGGACGAGGATCAACTGTCGGGAGACGAATCGGACTTGGCTGCATGCAGGTTGCGGATCAAATCCAGCAACTCCGCCGCGGTCATTCCGAACAGGACAAGGCCGTTGGCCGCCAGCATACCGGACAACAGGCGATGCGGCGGAGCCAGCACGATATCGCCGAAACCCAGTGTGGTGAAGGATACAAGCGAGAAATAAATCGCCGTTTCCAAATCCTCCAGCGCGCCGACCCAAAGAAAATAAAACGCCCAGATCCAGACTGTCACGCTCATGCTCGCCATCAACCACAGGGACACTGCGGTGAGAATGCCAGCCCGTTTCGGCAATGCTGGCGGCTGACGCAGCCAGGTTCCGCGCCGGCGCACCGCTCGAGCCGCGAAAACCATGAAAACGGCATGGATGACAATGCTCAAAACAATCAATGCCGATCCAATACCAAACTGGCCGATCATGGTTGGGTTCCTCGCGTACTGCGCGGGCCGGAAAACGGCCACGCACGATCCCGCGTCACCGGATCAGGCGAGGCGGCTGCAGTGCCCGACGACTTGCGACTGCGTTACGTTCGCCGGAAAGGCCTTCGGAGCAACGGACCGTTCTCGATCTCCCATTTGCCTCGAAGCCGAAACCTCGGTCTTCCGTGAAACGGTATACATTGTGTCAGGTCGGATTTCTGCACAACCGCAGCCCACTTTGCTGCAGGTGGCATAACATATCACCACTGGGAGTGCCGCCGGCTGGACAATGGTTTCCAGTGACGAATTGCGTGAGGCCCACACACCCATGGCGCAGGAAACAGATACCACGAAACCGATGACGCAACGGTCGGAGTGGTGGTTTCACAGAACGTATTGCGAGAGATCGGTCCGTCGGGCGAGATCGCCGAGATTCTCCTCGACGAAGGCTGCATCGACAGTGACCTTTTGTCCGGGCCGGTCCGGGGCGTTGAAGCTGAGATCCTCGAAGACCCGCTCCATCACCGTGTGGAGCCGACGGGCGCCGATGTTCTCCACGGCCCGATTGACTTCCGCCGATATCCGCGCGAGCTCCTGAACCCCGTCATCGGAAAACTCAACCTCAACGCCTTCCGTCGCCATCAGTGCCCGATACTGGAGGGTCAGCGCATTGTCGGTTTCCGTCAGGATTCGGACGAAGTCCTTGTCGGTAAGCGCCCGGAGTTCGACCCGGATCGGAAGTCGGCCCTGAAGTTCCGGCAACAGTTCCGAAGGCTTGGCGATGTGGAACGCACCGGACGCAATGAACAGGATATGGTCGGTCCGGACCGGTCCGTGCCGGGTCGAGACCGTGGTTCCCTCGATGAGCGGAAGGAGATCACGCTGAACCCCTTCACGCGACACGTCCGCGCCCCGCATGTCGGATCGGGCACAGACCTTGTCGATCTCGTCGATGAACACGATTCCATGATCCTCGACCGCACGGACAGCCTCCCGCGTCACGCTGTCGTCGTCAACGAGTTTATCCGCCTCCTCGTTGACCAGCACCTCGTGGGATTCGGCCACGGTCATCGTCCGTTTCCTGGTGCGGCCGGAGAACATCTTGCCGAACAGATCGCCGACATTCATCATGCCGAGATTGACTCCCGGCTGTCCGGGAACATCGATCATCTGCATGGGGTTTGAGGTGTCTTCAACCTCGAGTTCGACAACCTTGTCGTCAAGCTTGCCAGACCGCAGCAAGGTGCGAAACTTTTCCCGTGTCGGCTCTCGGGAGTCCGGACCGGCCAGAACATCGAGAATCCGGTCCTCGGCGGTTTGCTGGGCCTGAACCCGAAAGGTGTCCCGCATGCGTTCCCGGGACATGTGGATGGCGCTGTCGACAAGATCCCGGATGATCTGGTCAACATCTCGGCCGACATAACCGACTTCCGTGAACTTCGTCGCCTCGACCTTGATAAAGGGTGCCATGGCGAGACGGGCCAGACGTCGTGATACTTCGGTCTTGCCGACACCGGTCGGGCCGATCATCAGGATATTCTTGGGGTAAACCTCTTCCCGGAGATCGTCATCGAGCTGTTTGCGGCGCCAGCGGTTGCGAAGGGCAACGGCGACCGCCCGTTTGGCGTCACGTTGACCAATGATGTAGCGGTCAAGCTCCGAGACGATTTCCCTGGGTGTCAGCTGTGTCAACGGATGTCCCTCTTGGTCGTGAAACTTGACCCGGGAGCCGAATTCGCCATCGTCCGGGTTTCCGCGCATCCGTGAGACCCGGCGGGCTCACAGATCAGTGTCCTTCCCTCAATCCGGAACGGTTCGGACGTCGTGCGCCCTTATTCCGGCTCGCCGACGGTTTCAACGGTCAGTTCAGTATTGGTATAGACGCAGATCTCCGCCGCGATCTCCAGTGCGCGCCGGGCAATCGTCTCCGCATCCTCGTGTCCGGTTATCATCGCCCGGGCCGCCGCCAGCGCGTAGGGACCGCCGGAACCGATGGCGGCGATGCCGTGTTCTGGTTCGAGAACGTCGCCGGAACCGGTCACCAGCAGAAGCTCTTCGCCGTCGGTGACGATCAGCATCGCCTCCAGGTTCCGGAGATACTTGTCGGTACGCCAGTCCTTCGCCAACTCGACGGCCGCACGGGCCAACTGGCCGGGGTTGGCCTCCAACTTGGCATCCAGCCGTTCCAGAAGCGTGAAGGCATCCGCTGTCGAACCGGCAAACCCGCAGATCACATCCCGCCCACCGGTCCGGATCCGCCGCAGCTTTTTTGCCGATCCCTTGATCACCGTCTGGCCGTGCGTGACTTGCCCGTCGCCAGCAACGGCGACCTGGCCGTTCTTGCGGATTCCGACGACGGTGGTCCCGTGCCAGCCGGTTGGTTCCGGAGACCGTGCCATCATTGCAGAATCACGACAGGGTGCGTTCGATCTCTTCGGACTCGAAGATCTCTATGAAATCGCCCTTGCGAATATCATCATAGTTCTCGAAGGCCATGCCGCATTCCTGACCGGAGTGGACTTCCCGGACCTCGTCCTTGAACCGCTTGAGCGTTTTCAGACGGCCTTCATGAATCACCACATTGTCCCGCAGAAGCCGGACGCCGGCGCTCCGGCGTGCGTTGCCTTCCGTGACCATGCAACCGGCAACACGCCCAACACCGGTGACCCGGAACACCTCCCGGATTTCCGCGTAACCGACGAACTGTTCGCGAATCTCGGCACTCAAGAGGCCTGACGCCAGATCCCGGACTTCATCAATCAGATCATAAATGACGGAATAGTACCGGATCTCGATCCGCTTCTGGGTGGCACGGTTGCGCGCCTGCGAATTGGCCCGGACGTTGAACCCGACGATCTGGGCCTCCGAGGCCTCGGCGAGCGTGACATCGGTTTCGGAAATCGCGCCAACTCCGGAGTGCAGGATGCGAATGTGAACCTCGGCGTTGCCGATCTTCTCGACAGCCTGGGTGATGGCCTCCACCGACCCATGGGTATCGGCCTTGATCACCAGGGGCAGTTCCTGGACCCCGGTTCCCGACTTTGCCCGTGCCAGCAACTGGTCGATGTTGACGACCGCGCCCGCCGCGAACTTCCGATCCTTTGCCCGATTGATGCGGTAGAGGGCGATTTCACGCGCTTCGGACTCGCTTGAGACGACATGCAACATGTCACCGGCCTCCGGCGTGCCGTTCAGTCCCAGGATTTCGACCGGTTCGGATGGACCGGCCGACTCCACCTGTTCGCCGTGATCGTCGACCAGTGCCCGTACCCGCCCCCATTGCTCCCCGACGACGACGATATCCTTCAGGCGTAGCGTGCCTTTCCCGACCAGCAGGGTCGCCACATGTCCGCGGTTGGCATCAAGCTTGGCCTCGATCACGGCGCCCTCGGCACGGCGATCCGGATTGGCTTTCAGTTCCAGGATTTCCGCCTGGAGCGTAATCGCTTCCAGCAACCTCTCGAGGCCAAAGCCCGTGATGGCCGAAACCTCGACGTCGAGTACGTCGCCGGACAGCGACTCCACGACAATGTCATGGCGGAGAAGCTCCGACCGGACCTTGTCCGGGTCGGCCGTTTCCCGATCGACCTTGTTTATGGCGACAATGATCGGCACGCCGGCCGCCCTGGCATGGTCGATGGCCTCGACAGTCTGCGGCATGACGGAATCATCGGCCGCAAGAACCAGCACGACGATATCGGTGACCTTGGCGCCCCGCGCGCGCATCGCGGTGAAGGCGGCATGTCCGGGAGTGTCGATAAAGGTGATCCGGGCTCCGCCGGCGTCACCGACCTGATAGGCCCCGATGTGCTGCGTGATGCCACCGGCCTCGCCCGAAACCACGTTGGTCTTGCGGATGGCGTCCAGGATCGACGTCTTGCCGTGATCGACATGGCCCATGATGGTGACGACCGGTGGCCGCGGTTTCAGCGACTCCGGCGCATCGGGAACCGCGATGATCGCATCCTCGACATCGGCATCGGAAACCCGGGTGGCATTGTGACCGAACTCCCCGACGATCAGCTCGGCGGTATCGGCGTCAATGGTCTGGTTCTGGGTCGCCATGATGCCGTTGCCCATCAGGGCCTTGATCACTGCCGCCGATCTCTCGGCCATGCGGTTGGCCAGTTCCTGAACGGTGATCGCCTCCGGAATCTGAACGTCACGGATGATCTTTTCCCGTTCCTTGACGTCCGTTCCCTTGGTTTTTCGCCGCTCGCGCGCCTGGGCGCGCCGGATCGAGGCGAGGGACCGTTCCCTTCCCCCGTCGCCGGACAGGGCCTGGGCAATGGTCAGTTTGCCGGATCGCCGCTGCCTGTCCTGGGTGCGCCCTCGGGCCTGCCGCCGCCGGTCTTCTTCCGCCGGTCTCTCCGGTCGCCGCGGCCCGGGCCGCGCTGTTCCGGGTTTGTCTCCGGCTGGTGGGGCCGCGGCCGGGCCGGGCGCCGCCGGCCGGCTCGGTCGGGCAGGACGCGCCGCCGGCTCCTTGCCAGCGCGTTCTCCCTCCTCGCGTGCCCGGATCCGGCGCTGGAGCTCCTCGGCCTCGCGATCTTTCTCCGCCTTTTCGCGTTTGCGACGTTCACGTTCGGCCTCGCGCTGGCGCGTTGCTTCCAATTCCCGCATCCGCCGGTCCGCTTGAGTCAGCTTCTCGGCCTCAAGAGCCCGCCTGTACCCCTCCTGCTGTTTGAGATCCGCGTCAGACGCCAGCGTTTCGGTCAGCGCTACCGGTGCCGCCGGGGCTGCAGCCTGGACTTTATTGGCATCCGCCTTCGGCGGCGGTGCCGCCGGGGCTGCCGGGGCAGCCGGCACCGGGGCTGCGGGAGGTGGAACAGGCGCCGCCGCCGGGGGAGCGGGTGGAGCCGGTGGCGGAGGGGGCGCCGGCGGGCGCGATCCCGGTTTCGCGATGTGCCGCCGCCGCTTGGTCTCGACCTCGACTGATTTCGTGCGACCGTGGGAAAAGCTCTGTTTCACATGGCTTTTCTCCGGGCCGCCCCGCAGGGACAGCGGACGCCTGGGCCGGCTTCGGGTATTGTCATTGTCGGTCATCAGTCGATTCAGTCTCTTCAAGTTCCTTCGCCAACGCGCAGCCCGACCAAGCGGTTCGCCTCACCGACAAGGCGAGCCGCCAGCCCATTCTTCGACGCGGCAGCATGTATCACACTTTCCCTGTTGAATGCCAAACCCAATTCACCCGCCGTGAGGCACCGGAATCGGGCACCCGTCGACTGTTCCCCTGGTGGCCAGCGAAGGCGTGACGCTTCGCGGATCGATCCGTCGACCGCCTGGAACAGAACCGCGGCCCGTCCGGATGCCAGCATCGCGCGAGACTTTTCGAAACCGGCTACAGCGGTGCCGGCCTTTCTCGAGAGAGACAAGAGTTCGACAACCCGACCGGCCAACAGCCTTTCGACGGTTTCCACGAGATCTTTCGGTGTGTTGACCGCCCGTCTTGCCGCTCGCCCGAACAGCTTTCGGTCGACTGCCCGCTCGAGGGCAGCTCGGTCCGCCGAGACCCAAAGTCCGCGTCCCGGGAGGCGACCGGGGAGATCCGGAACGATCCGGCCTTCCGGCCCTACGACGAAGCGGATCAACGCCGCCGTCTCCCCGACAGTCCCGGTTGCGATGCATCGCCGTTCCGGGATTCCGCGTTGTTTTGGCCGACCGCCCCGGGTCATGGTTGATGATCCGTCCGGTCGCCAGAACGTGTCGGGACTATCCGGCCGCGGCCGCCTCGACCTCGATCGTTTCGGATTCGGTGTCGTCCGCATCCCCGTCCGTCGCGTCATCCATCGTCATGGCCGCATGGTAGTCCTCCGCGGTGATCAGACCGAGCTGGAAACGTGCTCCCATGACCAGTCCACGTGCTTCCTCCAATGAAATGCCGAAGGACTCCAGAAGACCCGGTTCGCGGTCGCCCCGGTTGTCGGATGTCCGCGGTTCGCCGGCGAGTTCCCAATCGGCACACCGGGCGAATTCGTCCAGCGTCTTGATGCCATCACCGGCCAGAACGATGAGCATCTGCGGCGTCAGCCCGCCAAACTCGATCAGGCTGGGCTCGACCCCCAGGCTGATCGCCTGTTCCTGCGCCTTTCGATTGATCTCTTCAAGGAATTCCATGGCCCGGGCCTGAAGCTCTTCGGCCGTGTTCTGGTCAAATCCCTCGATGGCGACGAGTTCCTCAAGCGGCACCCAGGCCACTTCGTCAACCGACGTGAATTCCTCTGACACAAGCAACTGGGCAACGACTTCATCGAGATTGAGCGCGTCCATGAACATCCGGGTCCGTTCCATGAACTCTGCCTGACGCCGTTCCGACTCCTCGGCCTCGGTCATGATGTCGATATCGAGTCCGGTGAGTTTCGAGGCGAGCCGAACGTTCTGACCCCATCGGCCAATCGCCAGGGACTGCTGGTCGTCGGGGACCACCACCTCGACATGATTCGATCCCTCTTCCAGAACAACTTTCGTGACGACCGCCGGCTGCAGGGCATTCACGAGAAAGGTCGGTGTATCGCCGTTCCAGGGAATGATGTCGATCTTCTCGCCCTGAAGTTCGTTGACGACGGCCTGAACCCGCGACCCGCGCATGCCGACACAGGCACCGACCGGATCGATCGAACTGTCATAGGAAATTACGCCGATCTTTGCGCGGGACCCCGGGTCCCGGGCCACCGCCATGATCTCGATGATGCCGTCATAGATTTCCGGGACCTCCATGCGGAAGAGTTCGACCATGAACTCGTTGGCCGTTCGCGACAGGAAAACCTGCGGGCCGCGGGTTTCTTCCCGCACATCGCGAATCCAGGCCCGGATCCGGTCACCATTCCGGTAGATCTCGCGGTTGATCAGCTGATCGCGGCGCAGAACGGCCTCGCCCCGCCCCACGTCGACTATGACATTTCCGTATTCGATCCGCTTGACGATTCCGTTGATGATCTGGCCCTTGCGGTCCTTGAATTCCTCATACTGCCGTTTGCGTTCGGCCTCGCGAACCATCTGCAGGATAACCTGCTTCGCGGACTGCGCGGCAATGCGCCCGAGTTCGAGGGGCGGCAATACTTCCTGAACGAGGTCGCCGGGCTGCGGATCCTCGAGAAACTGCAGGGCGTCCTTCCGGCCTATCTCGATGAAATGATTCTCAACGTCATCCACAACCGTCCGTTTTCGGGTCAGGGTGAGATCGCCAGTGCGTCGATCGATGCTGGCAGCAATGTCCAGTTCGGCACCATAACGCGACCGGGCGGCTCGAGCCATGGACTCCTCGGTCGCCTGAAGCACCTCGTCGGGGTCGATCAGCTTTTCCCGGGCGACGGCGTCGACGATCTGCAACAACTCAAGCCTGTTGGCACTGGTGATTGTCATCCTGTATCCTTCCTGTCTCGCCGGATTCGTCGCCCGGCCCTCTGTCCCGCCTTGCTGCCGGCCTGCCGTGCCCGTCGGCGCCGGGCCCCACCCTCAAGGTCACCGCACTGTTCCGTTTCCGGGATCTCCGGAGGCCGGGCTGCCTTCAGGCTGGCGCGGTACGTCCCGGCATCCGGTGCCAGCCGGGCGTCGGCCACGAGACCGAAACCGAGTCCGATGATTCCCTCCGGAATTTCGACCAGGATCTCGCCGGACTCGACGCCGCGAAGAACGCCCTTGAAGCGTCGGCGTCCGTCAATGGCTTCGGTGGTTTCGATCTTTGCCTTGTGACCTTCCCAGGTTTCGAAGTCCCGGGTTCGCGTCAGGGGCCGGTTGATTCCGGGGCTGGAGACTTCGAGCGTGTACTCCCCCGGCACCGGCTCTTCGATATCAAAAAGGGCCGAGAGCGCCGTCGAGATCCGTGCGCATCCATCAACGTCGATTCCGCCTTCCGGCCGATCGGCCATGATCTGCAGCCGGGTCCGTGAGCCGAACATCAGCCGCAGGCGCACCAGCTCAAAGCCCATGTGCGCGATGGCCGGCGCTGCCGACTTCGCGATTCGCTTCTCGGCATCGCTGACAGCAACGAGATCCAGCGTCGGTTTCGGTTCCGGCATGACGTTCAGACAACAAAAAAACGGGCCGCGGCCCGTCGACATTTCCTCCTGGAAGGCCGGTTTTGGACGCCAGCCCGCCGCTATGAGGGCGTTATAGGTTGCCGCAGGCCTCCTGTAAAGCGCGACGGCGCGTGGATAACAGTGCCTGGCAATCTAGCGGAAGGATGCGTGATATTCGGGATTCGGCCGTTTGTCCGTGGCCGATGACAGGCGGTTTGACATGTTGAAGAATCCGGCCACGGCCGCAATGTCCCAGATGTCGACATCGGAAAAGCCAACATCGCGAAGAGCCTGTCGGTCTTCTTCCCCGATCCGATGGCTCTCGGTGGTGATTCGGACCGTGAAGTCCAGCATGGCGCGCTCCCGGGGCGACAGGGGCGCTACGCGGTAGTTCATCACCAGCATTTCGCCGAGTTCGGGGTTCCCGGAGAGCTGCCGGACGGCAGCGCCATGGGCGACGAGACAATAGTAGCAACGGTTGAGCGACGAGACGACAACGGCAATCATTTCCCGCTCCAGCCTGCTGAGGCCGGATTCCTCCAGCATCAGCAGGTTGTACATGCCCGTGAAGGCATTCAGCTTGTCGATGTCATGGGCATAGGCCCTGAGGACGTTCGGCACGAAACCGATCTTCTCCTCGCAGATGTCAAAGTACCGTTGGGTCGCCGTCGGCAGCGGGTCGACCTGAGGCAGGTCGAGGGCGGTGACCGCTTCGTTGCCGCTTGCTTCACCACTCATCGCCGCTCCCCTTTTTCACCTGCCTTCCGCCGGTAGTGATACCGGGCGCCCGGAACCAGGCCAAGTGTTCGATAGAGTTCGCAGGCCCCTGTGTTTTCGCGGGTCACCGCGACGGCGAGGGACCGGGCCCCGTTCCGCACGGCCCACCCGGCGACCGCCGCCATGAGCGACGCACCCAGGCCCCGCCGGCGGGCGCCTTCACGAACCTCTAGGGCATGGGCCATTGCGATGCCGTCATGCATGGCGGCGAAGACGGCGCCCGCCGGGCGCCCGGCCGTTCGCCCCAGGATCCAGACCCGGGGACCGGTGGTCCGGCGCATGACGGCCAGGCGTGCCGCCCCGATCCCGCCTTCTGCCCAGATTCTCGCCTGGATCGGCATCGCGGCGTCACAGAAACTGACATCCGGGCCCGGAGGTTCGCGAACGGCAACCCGAGACGCCGGCGCCGTCAGGATGACCACCGGATCGACAATCCGGTACCCTCTGCGATCCAGGGCCTCGTCGAGAGGATCCTCACCCGTCCGGATCATGAACAGGGGTGACTGCCCCAATCCGGACATCCGGTCCTCCGCAAGGTCAATGTCCGGGACTTCGCCTCCAGGAAGACCCGGGTCCGCGAGGGAGGCGGCCGACACCCGATTGCCGCCGCCCTTTCCTTCCCGGACAATCCAACCGGACACTTCGATGACTGCGGCCGCCGGCCAGCTGTGTTCGAGTGCCCGATACAGAGCCTCGGTGACAAGCTCCGTCGTGATGGTCACGACTTGGTCGGTGGCACCAGGCCCTGAACCCGGTCTCCGGCTTGTTTTACCAAATCCCCGTCGGTGCCCCGGACCACGACGTTGCAGCCCGGAAGGCCGTCAGCAAAGAAGGGATAGGAACCGATCGCCACGGCCGGGAAGGCCTCGGCAATTTCTCCGAGCGCAGCCGCCAGCTCTCCTTCCGGCCGGTGGATTCGAAAGGAATTCGAAATCAGCGGAGTGCCGCCGCCGATCCGGACCAGCAGGCCGTCCAGCATGGCTTCGAAGACCAACGGTACGCCGGCCATGACATGGACATTGCCGATCGAATAACCCGGAGCGCCGGAAATCGGGTTTTCGATCAGCCGGGCCCCCTTCGGGACCCTGGCCATTCGCAGCCGAGGTCCGTTGAGGTCGGCCGAGCCGCCCGGATAGACCGACGTCAAGGCCCGGAGAGCGTCGTCCCTGATGGCAATCGGAACACCGAAGGCCTGGGCAATCGCGTCGCTGGTGATGTCGTCATGGGTCGGACCGATGCCTCCGCAGGTGAACAGGTGGTCATGGCCGGCCCGCAAGGTGTTGACAGACGCCGCGATGACGGCCGTGTCATCGGGAACGATCCGCGCCTCACGAAGATCGATTCCGGCATCGGCAAGTTTTCCCGAGAGCACATGCAGGTTGATGTCCCGTGTCCGTCCCGAGAGGATTTCGTCGCCGATGACCAGCATGGCAGCGGTCGGATTTGGCATTGGATCTTCTCCCCCGCTGTCCGGGTAACCGCATTCAGCCGAATGGCACCGGTTACCAACGGCGGCGCACAAGATGAATGGCGGGTTCGGGCTCCGACCTGGACATGGAGGCCCGGTTGCCGGCAATCAACGCGGCCCCTATGGTCGCCGGATGGAGTTTCAACGCCCTCTGATCCCGGCCCGTCTTGAGCGACGGTATAAACGGTTTCTTGCCGACGTCACGCTCGAAGACGGCTCCACGGTGACCGCGCATTGTGCCAATCCCGGTTCCATGCTCGGTCTCGACATGCCCGGCTCCCGGGTCTGGCTGGAACCGAACGACAATCCGAAGCGGAAACTTCGCTACAGCTGGAAGATCATCGAACTTTCCGACGGAACCTGCGTCGGCATCGACACCACACTGCCAAACCGGCTTTTGTCTCGTGCTCTCCGAAACCGTGAACTCGCGGAACTGGCCGATTATGCAACGGTCCGGGCCGAAGTGAACTACGGACAGTCGAGTCGGGTCGATTTCCTGCTCACCGAGCCGGGGCTGCCTGACGCCTTTGTGGAAATCAAGAATGTGCATCTCTGCCGGGAACCCGGCTGGGCCGAGTTTCCGGACAGCGTCACAGCCAGGGGCACCCGCCATCTTCATGAACTTGCGGCCGTGGCCCGGGATCACCGGGCAGTGTTGATCTTCCTAGTGCAGCGCATGGACTGCCATCGCTTTCGTCTGGCGACCGACATCGATCCGGTCTATGCAGCGGCCTTCGATTCGGCCCGGGACGCGGGGGTCGACATGCTCTGCTACGGAACAGTCGTCTCTCCACACGCCATAACGCTCGGGCCGCGAATCCCGATCGACACCGTTTGGCAGGACCGTTGCTGAGCGATGGTGTGGCGATGGCGTTCACCGGTACCCCTTGAGAGCGACGGCTTGTCCGGTCTCACGGAGCGGCGGCAATTCGGAAAGGCGTTCGGACCGCGTGACGAAGACCCCGAACGAAAGGCGGATCAGGGCCATGGTCTCGTGAGTCACAAGAGCAGGACAAGACAGACTCGGCGAGGGATCACGATTCATGAGGCGGGTGACTTTGCCGGCATGCGAAACGCCGGCCAGTTGGCGGCCCGCATTCTCGACATGATTGCCGAGCACGTCCGGCCCGGCGTCTCGACCGGGCATCTCGACGCGCTTTGCGACGCCTACATGCGTGATCACGGTGCGGTTCCGGCAACGCTCGGCTACAGGGGTTACCCGAAATCCTCCTGCATCTCGATTAACCATGTCGTCTGCCATGGCATCCCGTCATCCCGACGACAGCTTCGCCATGGCGACATTCTCAACATCGACGTCACCTGCATTCTCGACGGCTGGCACGGAGACAGCTCGCGGATGTATGTCGCCGGAAAACCGGGCCGCCGGGCGCTTCGCCTGATCAACGTCACCCATGACGCCCTGATGTGTGGAATTGGCGCCATTCGCCCCGGAAATACCTTCGGCGACATCGGCGCAGCGATCCAGGAGCATGTCGAATCCCGGCGCTGTTCGGTGGTGCGGGATTTCTGCGGTCATGGTCTCGGCCGGGTATTCCATGCACCTCCCAATGTCCTCCACTTCGGCACTCCCGGTTCCGGGGATGTGCTTGAGGAAGGAATGTTCTTTACCGTCGAGCCGATGGTCAATGCCGGACGGCCGGAGACCAAGATCCTCTCGGACGCGTGGACGGCCGTAACCCGGGATCGCTCCCTGTCAGCCCAGTTCGAGCATTCCATAGGCGTGACGTCCGATGGCTGCGAGATCTTCACCCTGTCGCCGGCCGGCCGGTTTCATCCGACTTGGGACTGAATGTCTGCAGTCCGGCGCCCGGACGCCGCGCCCCACTTCGGGTCGCCGCCGGGGTTGCCGTCCCACATCAGATTGAGATGGGTCCCGTCGCCCGAAACATCGCGGCCGCAAATGCGGCTCTGGAGTCGCGACAGAAGGGAATGGCCAGAGATCCGAAACGTGATCCGCCCGTTTGGGTCGTGTACGGAATCTTCTGCCAAAACCACGGGCCGTGGCGTGTGGCCTTGTCGACGATGATGATTCGGTGGAGCCATAAGTGAAGCACGTTTCAATACTCAATCGCGCAGCCAATCGGAGCCGTGTGCCAAGATTCACACGACGCATTACACCATCCCGCGGTGATAGATTCCGCGTCCGGACGGAGCGGGACTGCCCCGTCGACGAACGCAGCCTGCCACGAGCGTTTCGGACAGCAGCCGGATTGCCCACGCGACGCGGCTGGACGTGGCGGATTCCGGACTTCCCAGGGTTTCCGTCCCGGATCCGCCTTACCCGGTCGTTACGACGCCTCCGTCGATCGCCATGATCTGACCGGTCATCATGCGGCTGGCCGAAGATGCCAGGAAAAGGACGCCGCTGACAATGTCGGCCTCGACGAGGTGCTCCGGGATGCACTGGCGGGCGAGATGGGCGGAGAGCGCTTCCGGCGTCGCCCAGAGCCGCTTCTGGCGTTCCGTCAGGACCCATCCGGGCGCGATGGCATTGACCCGGATCCGGTCCTTGCCGAACTCCCGCGCCAGGCCACGGGTCAGACCCGTGATCCCCGAGTTTGCCGCGACATAGCTCGGATAGCCGCTGTTTCCGACCATGTAGGAAATCGACGAGAAGTTGACGATGGATCCACCTCCGGCCTGCTGCATTCCAGGAATGACCGCCTGCGCGGCGAAGAAATAGGGCCGGAGATTGATCGCCTGGGAGGCATTCCAGAACGCTTCGGTCACCTCAAGGGTCTTGTGGCGGGTGTCGTTCGCCGCATTGTTGACCAAGACCCGAATCGGTCCATGAACATCCGCCACCTGACCGATCGCCGACTGAAGGGCGCCGATGTCTGTGATGTCGCAGCGGATGAACAGCGGTCGCGACCCGTGGCGGGATTCCATCCGGTCGCAGAATTCTCCGGCATCCGATCGCTGCACGAAGGCGACATGCGCGCCCTGCTGCAGAAACCCTTCGACAAGGGCTGCACCGATTCCAGACCCGCCACCGGTCACGAAAACCGATTGGCCGGCCAGATCGGGAAAGACAGGAGGACTTGCCGCCGGATGCGCGGGTTCCGACCCCGTTGTCGATGTCGGTGTGCTGGCTGATTCGTTCATAATGTCCTTGCCTCCCGATTGGACATGATTCTCGCGCGCCGTCCCCACCGCCCGGACCCGTTGGTGACCACCATCGCCTCACCCGTCGGAACTGGCGCTACAGGGTGATACTGTGCTCGCGCTGGCCGCGTGTTCCCGTCCGGGCGGCGTACGTCCGGCCCGCCTGCCCCGCTGGATCGTCGATCCAGCTGGCCGCCAAGACATGCTCGTCGAACGGCCGGGCCACGGGCTCTCCCCGCTTCCGGGTCATGAGACGCTTTCCAAGGATATCGAACCGGAACAACTGCCGTCGCTGAGATGCAAAAGTGGCCCTTCACCGAACTGACATCGGCAACAGTCAGGGACACGGACCGCCGCAAACGGATCCGGAGGCCGGTCAGGAGTCGGATCGGTCATGGGTCACAGTCGAAATCGGGCGGTGCGGCCTTCTCATCACTCAAATGAACAAGCTGACTCGAAGTCGAGTCGTGGCAATCGCTGAAATATGGCGGACTCATCCGCGTAACCGAGATTGCACAGGAAATTGGACCGGAGTGTCGTCCCGGCAAAGAATTCCGCATCGACTGCCGCGTTGGAAAAACCGGACATGGCGCCGACATCGAGACCAACCGCCCGGGCCGCGATGATGAAATAGGCCCCCTGCAGGGTGGCATTCCGGAAAGCGGTGGTCTTTGCGTGTTCGGCGTTTCCGGAAAACGCCGCCCGCCTGTCATCATATGGAAACAGCTCGGGCAACCGGTTCCAGAATTCCAGGTCGTGGGCGATGATAACGGTGACCGGAGCAGACAGAACCTTGTCCACATTCGCCCGAGCCAGCGCCTTCACGAGCCGGGCCTTGCCGTCCTTCGTCGTGACAAAGATGAAACGGGCCGGGCAGCAGTTCATGCTCGTCGGTCCCATTCGGGTGATGTCGTAGATCACCTTCAGTTGCTCGTGTGTCACCGGTCGGTCGGTCCACGCATAATGCGATCGGGCTCCGGAAAGAATCATTTCGATCTCGTCCGGGCCGAGGCCCGAAATCCTCGTTCGAAGATCGCGGACAGCCTGCTGGGCGGCAGCGCGAAGGGAGTCCATGTCGGTATTCGTGTTCGCCATGTCGGTTCACTCTCTTCCGTGTCGCCCGATTCGGCCCTGCACGGCGGTCAGGTCTGCCGCCTCACACAAGACTCCGGTCCCGTTGGCCATCTCGTCCAGGACAGGCAGAGAGGCAACAGTTCTCAGAACCGGCCGTGACAGTGTTTGAACTTCTTGCCGGAACCGCAGGGACAGGGCGTGTTCCGTCCCGGCTTTCCCCAGGTCGACGGGTCATCCTCGACGAACCCGGTCCCGCCACGCGCCGCGGCCGCAGCCGCAGCCGTCGTCACGGGCGCCGGCGGACGCATCCGCGTCGACTGCCGAGCCGTGCGGATCTTCTCCCGGGCTTCATGAGCCGCCTGCATCCTGGCGACAATCGCCTCGCGTTCCTCGGGCGTCAGAATCCGCACATGCGTGAGTTGCCCGGTGACGTCCGTCCTGAGACTGTCCAGAAGCGTCTGGAACAGTTCGAAGGCCTCGGTCTTGTATTCGTTCAGCGGATCCCGCTGGGCATAGCCCCGAAAACCGATCACCGAACGCAGGTGCTCAAGGGTCGTCAGGTGTTCCCGCCACTTGCGGTCGATGGTCTGGAGAAGGACCTGCTTCTCGACATTCCCGAGGGCTTCCTGGCCGAATTGCTCGGCCTTGGCGGCCATGTGGCCGTCGGCCGAATCGTAAAGCCGATCCCGGATCCCTTCGTCGTCCACGCCCTCTTCGGCGCACCATTCAGCAATCGGTCCGGCAATCCCGAGAACTCGGGCCGCCTCCTCCTGGAGACCGGGACCGTCCCACTGGTCAGCGTAGGACTTCGGCGGAATGTACTTCTCGACGAGATCGTCGATGACCTGGTGCCGCATGTCCTGGACGACGTCCGAGACATCGGCCGACTGCATGACTTCCCGACGTTGTTCAAAGATGGCCTTGCGCTGATCGTTCATCACATCGTCGAATCGGAGCAGCTGTTTGCGTATGTCGAAGTTCCGTCCCTCGACCTTGGCCTGGGCCTTCTCCAGCGACTTGTTCACCCAGGGATGGACGATGGCCTCGTCGTCATCCATACCGAGGGTGTTCAGCACCTTGTCCAGCCTATCCGAGCCGAAGATCCGCATCAGGTCGTCCTCGAGGGACAGGAAGAATGCCGAACGTCCCGGATCGCCCTGGCGACCGGAACGGCCGCGAAGCTGGTTGTCAATCCGGCGGCTCTCATGCCGTTCCGTTGCCAGCACATAGAGGCCGCCGTTGTTCAGGGCCACGTCACGTCCGGCCGCAATTTCCGCCTCGACCCGGACACGGATTTCGGCCTCGGCTTCGGCCTCGGCTTTCGCTTCCAGGGCCCGAAGCATGCGCATTTCGAAATTTCCGCCGAGCTGGATGTCGGTGCCCCGACCGGCCATGTTGGTGGCGATGGTCACCGCCCCGGCGACGCCGGCATCAGCGATGATGTTGGCTTCCTGCTCGTGGAACCGCGCATTCAGCACGTTGTGCTGGATCTTCTCCTTCCGCCTGGCCAGGGACTCCAGCGTGGCGGCAGCATCCCGAGAGATGTCGGCCTCGGACTTGTCCTTGGTGCCCTCGACCGCCGCCCGATGCCGCCCGGCCAGATCCCGGAGGAATTTCTCGTTGGTCAACAGTGACGACAGATACTCGGACTTCTCGATCGATGTGGTGCCGACGAGGATCGGCTGCCCGCGGGAATGCGAGAGGGCGATCTCCGAGACGATGGCGCGATATTTCTCGTCGGTGGTCCGGTAGACTGCGTCATTTTCGTCGATCCGGATCACCGGTTCGTTGGTTGGGATTTCCACGACGCCGAGGCCGTAGATTTCGCCGAATTCCTCGGCCTCGGTCATGGCCGTGCCGGTCATGCCAGCCAGCTTGTCGTAAAGGCGGAAGTAGTTCTGGAACGTGACCGAGGCGAGCGTGACATTCTCGGCGCGGATGGTGACGCCCTCCTTCGCTTCGATCGCCTGGTGCAATCCGTCCGAAAGCCGCCGGCCGGGCATCATCCGCCCGGTGAATTCGTCGATCAGCATCACTTCGCCGTTGCGGACGATATAGTCCTTTTCCTTTCGGAACAGCACATGAGCCCGGAGCGCCTGGTTGATGTGATGGACGATCGTGGTGCTCTCCGGATCGTAGAGCGACTGCTCGTCAGGAAGGATTTCCCTTTTCCGGAGGATCTCCTCGACCGCCTCGTTGCCTTCGTCGGTGAGCGTGACGGAACGGGCCTTCTCCTCGATCGAGTAATGGTCCTCGGCCAGTTCCGGAATCAGCCCGTCGATCTTCACATAAAGTTCCGATCGGTCCTCGGACGGCCCCGATATGATCAGTGGCGTGCGGGCTTCGTCGATCAGGATCGAATCCACCTCGTCGACGATGGCATAGTGAAGGTCCCGCTGGACCATTTCGGAGAGCTCGGATTTCATATTGTCACGGAGATAGTCGAAACCGAGTTCATTGTTGGTCGCGTAGGTCACATCGGCCCCATAGGCCGTCTGCTTTGCGGACTCTTCCATGCCCGGATAGACAACGCCCGTCGTCATTCCGAGCGCGCTGTAGATCTTTCCCATCCATTCGGCGTCGCGACGGGCAAGATAGTCGTTGACGGTCACCACATGCACGCCGCGCCCGGTCAGGGCGTTCAGATAGACCGGCATGGTGGCGACCAGAGTCTTTCCCTCCCCGGTCTTCATTTCCGCAATGTCGCCCCGATGGAGGAAGATCCCGCCAAGGATCTGGACGTCGAACGGGCGCAGACCCAGCGCCCGCTTGGAGGCCTCGCGAACATTGGCAAAAGCCTCTGGGAGTAGCGAATCCAGGGACTCTCCATTCCGGGCACGGGTCCTGAGATCCTCGGTACGTTCGATGATCCCGGAATCGGTCAACGCCTCGAATTCCGATTCGAGGGCGCCAACCTTTTCCACGAGCGGCCGCACGCGTTTCAGCCGGCGCTCGTTTGCCGTACCGAAAACCTTCCTGGCAATGGATTGCATGCCCAGCATCGGCGCCTCGCAGGGTTCCCGGCCGCCCGGTCCGACGGCAACACAGTCCGTAAGCGGAATCCTGCGGGCGTTCCCTTGCCTGCAAACCATCGACGCCTTAAGAGGACCCGCGGGCGCCGGTCTGATCATACTGACGCCATCAACCGCATGTAAGGTTGCCTGTTCAGTCTGTCAATGTTGCCACAGGGCCGGCCGGAAACCCCGGTGCCCATGTGCTGACACCAGCCATCGGGAGACATCGATGAAGGTTCATTCGGGATTGCTGAGAACGTTGATGGTAGCCGCCCTGCTGGCAACCCCGGTGGGAACCGCCGCGCAGGAATCCGATGCCAAGCCCGACCTCGAGACTGTCGTGGTCACCGTGAACGACATGGATGTCCGCCTGGGCCACGTCATTGCCTATATCGAACGTCTTTCGGACGATTACGACACGGTCGATCCGCAGACATTGTTCAACGGCGTGGTTTCGCAGTTGATCCGTGAGCTGCTGCTCGCCGACCTCGGAGACGCACGTTTTCCGGGCGCTCGGTTCGCGGCCGAAAACGCTGCGCGGTCGTCAACGGCGCGGACAACCGCATCGGCAGTCATCACAGGCAACATGACGGAAGAAGCGCTCCGCCGGGTCTATGAAAACCGGTATCTCCTGACCGGGCCGCGCTCCGAGTACCGGGCATCGCACATTCTCGTGGGAACCCTTGACGAAGCCGAAGCGATTGCTGCCGACCTTCGCGCGGGCGCCGACTTTGCGGAAACCGCCAAGACACGTTCCACGGGGCCGACCGGGCCACGAGGCGGCGATCTTGGCTGGTTCGCCGAGGGCCAGATGGTCAAGCCGTTCGAGGACGCCGCCCGGGTGCTGGCGATCGGCGAGATTTCGGTCCCTGTAGAGACCCAGTTCGGCTGGCATATCATCATGCTTACGGGCAAGCGCGACATGCCGGTTCCACCCCTGGACGAGGTCCGACAGGAACTCGAGCAGATCCTCGCCGACGGCATTCTCGAGACGACGATCACCGAACTGGCGGCGAATGCCGACATCGAACGGATGGATGTCGACTTCGATCCGGCGATTCTCCGGAGTACGCGTCTCGTCGGCAACTGACAGAACCCGGCCTGTCGACCGGAGCCGACCCTGGGGGCCCGGATGATCCGGGCCAGTGCCGCAAGGAACACCATGGCCACGCAGAACGCAGACCGTACGGCCGGACTGTCACCGTTGGCGCCTTCCGGCGGATTCCCGGACGTTCCGGCCATCGCCGGAGTGACCCTCGCCACCGCCGCCGCCGGCATCCGTTACCGGCACCGCGACGACGTCATGCTGGCGACGATCGCCCCCGGCAGCACGATTGCCGGAGTCTTGACCCGGTCCGAAACCCGGTCGGCCTCCGTGCGCGACTGCCAGGTCAAGCTCGCCGCGTTGGCCGGTACAAACGGCTCCGATTCCGCCAACGGTGCCGGACGACTTGGAGTCCTCGCTTGCGCCGGCAATGCCAATACCTTTACGGGTCGTCACGGCGCGTCTTGCGTCGACCGCATCGCCCAAGCTGTCGCTTCAAGGATCGGCACGTCTGCCGAGAAGGTGTTTACGGCCTTCACAGGCGTCATTGGCGAGCGGCTGACCGATGACCGGGTCTGCACGGCACTCGATTCCCTCGTCCCGGAAACACAACCGGGCTCCGGCAGTGCCGTCGAAAGGGCCGCCGCCGCCATCATGACCACGGACACCTTTCCAAAAGGTGCCGGACAGGAGATTGAACTCGATGGTGGCCGGATCGGAATCACCGGAATCGCCAAGGGATCCGGGATGATCGCACCGGACATGGCAACCCTGCTGGCGTTCGTCTTTACCGATGCCCGGGTCTCGCAGGATCTCCTGCAGGAGACGGTGGAGACGGCAAATGCCACGAGCTTCAACGCCATCACCGTCGACGGCGACACGTCGACGTCCGACACGCTGCTGGTGGCCGCCACGGGGCGGAGCGGCATCGATATCACGCGGGATCGGCCGGACACTCTCGCCGCCTTTCAGAACGGGCTGGCCTCGGTAATGCAGGACCTTGCCCAACAGGTGGTTCGTGACGGTGAAGGCGCGTCGAAATTTGTGGCCATCGAGGTCACCGGCGCCCGGTCCCCGGAGGCGGCGCGGCGGGTTGCGCTCGCTGTCGCCAATTCGCCGCTGGTGAAGACCGCCATTGCAGGCGAGGATCCGAACTGGGGCCGTATTGTCATGGCGGTCGGAAAGTCCGGCGAAGCCATCGATGCCGACCGGCTGGTCATCCGTTTCGGTGATACGGCGGTCGCAACAGGCGGCGAGGCGGCCTTGCCGGCAGACGTCCTTGAAGCAACCCTCGCCGACTACATGCGCAGGCCCGAACTCCGGATCGGCATCGATCTCGGAGCCGGAGATGCCACAGCCACGATCTGGACCTGTGACCTGACACGGCGCTACATCGAGATCAACGCCGACTACCGATCGTGACCCTCGTCCTGGTCGCCGCCGTCGCCCTGGTCGACCGTGACGGCCGGGTGTTGCTTGCCCGCCGACCCCAGGGCGGTTTCCTCTCGGGGCTCTGGGAGTTTCCAGGGGGCAAGCTGGAGGCCGGCGAGACGCCTGAACAGGCGCTGATCCGTGAGCTGGAGGAAGAACTGGGAATCCTCACCTGGCAGAGCTGCCTGGCACCGCTCACCTTCGCGAGCCATGCCTACGAAGAATTCGATCTGCTGATGCCGCTCTTCATCTGCCGGAAATGGCAGGGCACGGCGATGCCGAAGGAAGGTCAGGATCTGGCCTGGGTGCGACCATCCGAATTCGGCCGCTATCCGATGCCCCCCGCCGACCGGCCGCTCCTGCCGATTCTGCGGGACTGGCTCTGAAACCCGCCTCGCCTAACCGGCCTACCCGTCAGATCCAGCCGGAAAGTTCGGTCCTGACGATCTCGGCAAGCAGCCGGATGTGTGCGGGCGAGTCGTTCAGGCAGGGGATGTAGGTGAACGCCTCTCCCCCTGCCGCCTCGAAGCTGTCCCGGATCTCTTCCTGTATCTCTTCCAGCGTCTCGACGCAGTCGGCCGCGAATCCCGGCGCCATGACGGCGATCCGCCGACGACCGTCCCGGGCCAGGCGGGCGACCGCTTCCACCGAATAGGGCTTCAGCCACTCCTCGCGGCCGAATCGGGACTGGAAGGCGGTCACCACCCGTTCGCTGTCCCAGCCGAGCCAGTCCGTGAGCAAGCGGGCCGTTTTCTGGCACTGGCAGTGATAGGGATCGCCCTCCGCGAGATACCGTTCCGGCAGTCCGTGAAACGACAGCACGAGCGCATCGGGTTTCGCCTCGCCGAGTGTCTCGAGCACCGAACGCCCAAGCGCTTCGATGTACAACGGATGATCGTGATAGGCCGGAACGGTCCGGACGGCCGGCTGCCACTTCATCGTCATCAGGGAGCGGAAGGCCTGATCGTTGGCGGTCGCCGTCGTCGGTGCCGCGTATTGGGGATAGAGCGGAAAGAACAGGATCCGTTCGCATCCCCGGTCCCGAACCACCCGGAACATGCTGTCAATCGACGGATGACCGTATCGCATGCAGTACTCCACGACGATCCGCCTGTCTTTGGCAAAGACCTCCGAAAGCAACCTGGCCTGGTTTCGGGTGATCGTGAGAAGGGGACTCTCGTCCAGGTCGCGGTTCCAGATCCGCCGGTAGGCGGCGCCGGATGTGAAGGGTCTCCGGGTCAGGATGACCAGCTGCAACAGGGGCTGCCAGAACCACGGCGACATGTCTATGACCCGCCGGTCGGACAGGAATTCGTTGAGGTAACGTCGCATCGCCCAATAACCGGTTGAATCCGGCGTGCCGAGATTGGCTATCACAACGCCGACCCGGCCCCTCGGGACGGGCGGGTGGCCGGGGCCGCCCCGGGGCGGTCGATCGCCAGGCAGGACCTGGTCTCCAATTTTCGGTCGGGCGGCAGGAGACGGCATCGGGTTCGGTGGCAGAATTCGGAAGGGAACGGGCATGGCGGCAGACGGCCAGCCTGGTTCACACTATCGTTGGCGATCTTTCAGGTCCAGCCGGGAAGAACGTGCCGGATCCGGCCCGTGTTCGACCGTCCCCAGGGCATCGGCAAGTCGGCGGGTCGCGCTGCCCGGACGCAAGGGTTTCGGTTGACGATCATGCGCCGCCCAACCGGAGAGAAAGATCAATTCAAAGGTTGCCGAGACCCGGCCGGATTCCGCCGGAAAGTGTTCCCGGTAATGATCGACCGCCGCGGCCAGCGTGGCCCGGCGCAATCCCGTTCTCCGACGGGCGCTCAAGGCGTTGGTCTCGCCCATGGCGCGGAGATCATGCATCAGCTTGAGCGGGGATTCATAGCTGGTCCGGATCTCGATGCTGTCGGCGACCGGCAAGGCGAGTCCGGCCCTTGGCAAAAGGTTGCCGAGGTCCCGAACGTCACCCATCGGTGCGACTCGCGGACTGAGACCGCCTTCGACTTCGCTCTCGGCATGGGCAAGTGCCGTCCGTAACTCATGGAGCGTTCGACCACCGAGCAGCACGGCCACGAGGAATCCATCAGGGCACAACGCCCGCCGGGACTGGATCAGTTCTCCGACCGGGTCGTTTTCCCAGTGCAGCGAAAGGGCGTGAATGATCAGGTCATGGCGGGCGTCGGTGTCGGCCAACATACCGGCATGGGACAGACAGCAGCAGGCTTCCGGCAATCCGATCCAATGCCGCCAGGGGTCCGAACGCCATCCGACGATCGCCGGTCTGCGGAATGTCCGGTTGATCTCCGCCAATCGTTCGCCGACCTGTGACGCAGCCTCACGATGAAGGAACCACGCTGACGCGGGTGAACCGGCGGCCCGGGCACGTTGCCGAGCCAGCCGGTTGCGGTCGAAGAGAACCGGAGGACCGTTGACCGGTCGTCCAGCCTGCGGCTGTCGCAGCATTCCCCGATCCTTTCAACCAAGAGTCGGACCCAGCTCCGACCCGGATTTTCCTGCGAGTTCCACGATCGGTCCGCAGCCTCAACGCAACAGTAGACGACGAACGTGCCGTTTCCCACTGCCGTTTCCGATTTCCGCCCCGAGACCCCGCAGACGGGACCGGCGATTTTCGGGTTGATGACGCGTTCAACCCGAGCCCGTTTGCCTCTGACAGGACCGGGGGCGGCCACGATATACCGGCCTGGCGGTTAATGCCGGGCAACAACGGCAATACCGGCAATGACGGCAGCGAAGGGGACTAGACGCTGACCGCCCGCGGCAAGGCGCGTGCGCTTGTCGCCAGGGCGCATGAAAGAACGGCCAACGCACGCAACGACTTCCAGCACAAGCTCTCGAGACGTCTGATTGGCGAGAACCAATCGGTCTGCGTGGAGACGCCGAAAGTCGGGAACAATGCTCGGGAACAGGAAACTGGCCAGCCGAATTGCCGATGCGGCATGGGGCGCTGGTGCGCAAGTTTCTGTACAAGGCCGAATGCCAGGCCAGCATCTGGTGAGAATTGACCGGTGGTTCGCGCCCGGCAAGACCTGTTCGCTTTGCGGATCCAGGGTCGAGGACATGCCCCTTTCGGTGCCGCGCTGGACTTACCGGACCTGCGGCCAGGAGCATTACCGCGACGTCAACGCCGCCCGGAACATCCGGCAGCAGGGGATCCTGAAGATGAAGGCGAAAAGGCCGTCCGTCTCTGCCTGTGGGGGCTGGCGCAAGACGGGCATGCTGTCCGCTGAATCCGGGGAAGCAGGAAACCCCGTCTTTCAGGGTGGGGAGCAGTCACGACATCGTTGATCCATTTTGCCTAGAATGGCCGGCGCCCAAGCGAAAATGTCTGTCCTGTTGGGCCGCCGACCGGAAGTGTCGCCATGTAGAGCGCAAGTTCGGCGACTTCGTCCGGATGCTTGATCCGTTCTTGCGGCGAGAATCCTGGCGGTAGTTCCTTTGCGAATCGTTCGAGAATCTCCTCCGGAGTGTATCGAACACCTCGTGCGCCACGGTTGAACATGTCCGTCGCAACAGGGCCTGGAATCAGATTGTTGACGTCGATTTTCCTTGGCCAAAGTTCGTTTGCCAAGACTTCGGTGAAAATGTGGAGGCCCGCTTTGGAGACTGTGTAGGAACTGTTCCAATCAGCCGCACGAAGCCCGAGGCCTGACGAAATGTTGATGATTTTAGCGCCTTCCGCCAACCCCCCGAGAAAGAAGCGGGTGACAAGGTAAGGGCCTCTAATGTTGACTTCTACGGTCCTCCACCACCGCTCAGGGTCCGAGCTTTCGACCTTGCTGGATTCCAACTCAACACCAGCGCTGTTGACAAGAATGTCCATTTGGCCGAACTCGTCAATTGCGGCCTTGCAAAAGGCCTCGGTCGCTTTCGGATCCGTTATGTCCGCGACTCCCACGAGGCATTTCACGCCATGCGCCTCGCTTGAGTTTTTGACTTCATTAAGTTCGTCGATGGAACGGGAACAAATGGCCAGATTGGCCCCGGCTCTTGAAAACGCGAGTGCAATAGCTCGCCCTATGCCGCGTCCCGCGCCCGCGACCGCCGCCGCTTTGCCCGATAGTGGTTTTTTGCTCATGTCGATAATCCTGCTACGCCACGGACCGGGAAACCGGCAAATCGAAGCCGTGGCTTTTCGAGATCCGGATTGTCTTGGTCAGGGTGCGGGTTCGCATCAAAAAATCAAATACATTCAACCTTGTAAGCGACACAAGCTGATGTCGATCTGCCTGAAGAAGCATAGGCCTGCCATCGTCGCGGAAAGATCCAGACAGTAAGCGAACGTTGAAAACGGACCATGTCGGCGACATTTTGCGGCCCAAACGGTACCGCCGCGGAAAGATTTCCAGGTCCATTGCTTGCGTCTGCCCAGCATTATGCAGCAACCGTACGCCAACCCCATGTCCTTCAGTTTACGACAATCGGTTCCGGGGAGATTCAGCCATCAGTCCCGAGGCCCGGCTGTCCATGAATGTCACAAGCCGATCATGTATTGGAGGCATTACCAGACCCGGCTCGGATGGCAGATTTACGCGGCCATTCTTGACGGTGATGATGTCGCCGCAGAGTTCGGTTCTCAGGGCGTTCTCGTTGACATCCACTTCACAAGATGAGGTCTCGCCAAGGACCGCCGAGATTGACAGAGCCGCAACTTGGCCGACGGCGGTGCCCATGAAGTGTGGCCAGAGGTATGTACCCCGAGGCATCGCACACACCAAATCCAGGGCACCTGTCACACCGCCCCACTTTGCGACATCCGGCTGCAAGATCCGAAGCCCGGCATTCGCCATCGCGCAGAAACTCTCGATTCCGTAGATGTTCTCGCCACCGGCAAGCGGGATACGTGTGGAAGAGGCAAGTTCGTCCCAATCGGCCAGAGGTGCGTTCGCGGGCAGCGACTCTTCCGCGAAATAAGGTGAAAGGTCTTCAAGTTTTCCAAGCGTCTCCTTGGCTTTCGCGAGTGTCCACGACTGGTTGCTGTCGACCATGATGCGCGACCCGCCTGGACACAGTCTTGCAGCCCGTTCCACGATTTTGCGATTGCCGTGTTCCGCAAAACCTATCTTCAGCTTGAAATAGGTTTGCCCGAGTGACGCGTGATGCGGGATCAGACGCTCCAGATCACCCGCGTTTATCGAACTCGCGTAGGATTGAGCGGACGATTCGGAAATCCCCATGAATTCGGCAAAGGATCGGCCCGCTTTCCGCAGTGCGAGGTCCCAAAGGGCAGTATCAATGCCGGCAAGTATGTGCTCGAAGACTTCAAGTTGCCCGGCGTGAAGGAAGTAGATCGAGAACTGCTTGCGAAGGAATGCGCCAATCTCTCGAGGCTCGACGTACCGCGCGCCTTGCAGGTGCGGCGCCACGACGTCCTCGATGATGTGCGCTTTGTGCAGATTGCCGCGCGGCGGGAAATTGGCCCAGATCTCGCCCCAGCCAAAACAGCCGTCGGTGTCTTCGACCCGGATCAGCAAGGCGGGTCGCGTGGGCATTGAGCCGAGCGCCATTCTTGGCGACACGCCGCCCTTGGCCCTGATCGGGAAGACAGCGATGCTCGCGAGGGTTATGATGTGCCGAAACGTCAACGCCTACCGAGCCACATAGGCAGAATGCTCGGAGGTGTAGAAATTCACCGCTGTCGGCCCGACCGAATAGGCCCCGACACCGGAGTTCTTGATCCCGCCGAAGGGCATGTTGTTGTCGGGCACCGTACCGTGGTTGACGTGGATCATGCCGTTCTGGCTCTCGGCCAGGAAGCGCTGGACCAGGTCGTTGCGGTTCGAAAAAAGCGAGGAAGTCAGGCCGAATTCGGTGCCGTTCAGCATCTCCATCGCCTGATCGAAAGTGTCGTATTCGAGAACCGACAGGACAGGGCCGAAGACTTCTTCCTGACCCGCGACGGAATTGTGCTGCACGTCACCAAGAATGGTCGGGCGATAGTAGTAGCCGTCTTCGGGGCGGTTTGGTGCACATCCGCCGGCCAGGGGGGTGGCTCCCTCGTTTATGGCACGTTGGGTCGTGGCGCAGACATTCGTCCAATGTGGAAGGTTGCAGAGTGGGCCAAGGTCGCTGTCGACTTCTAACCCGGGCCCCAACTTCATAGCGTTCGCCTTTGCCACAAGGATGCCCTTGGTCTCGGCAGCCAGATCCTTGCGAACGAGAACGCGGCTGATCGCCGTACAGCGCTGGCCGGAAGTCATGAAAGCCGCGCCGATGATCTGCGTGATTGCGCCCTCCAGGTCGTCGGAGTCGTTCAGGATGGCCCCGTTCTTTCCGCCCAACTCCAGCTGTGCCTGGATGAGGTTTTGTGCAGCAGCTGCATAGACCAGTTTGCCGGTCGGCACCGATCCCGTGAAGCTGACGCCATGTACATTGCCTTTTGAAACGACCTCGCTCGCTGCGCGGCCCGAGACCATGGCGACCTGAATGAGGTCATCGGGGAAGAACTCTCTTGAGATCTCGGCTAGAAGGAAATTGCCTGCCGGCGTGAATTGCGAGGGTTTCATCACCACGGCATTCCCGAACGCCAGCGCCGGGCAGATCTTGCGCATTGGTGTGGAAATCGGGAAATTCCAGGGGCTGATACAGAAGATCACGCCGCGGGGGCGCCGCAGGATCTGGTTGGAAAACCCGGCACGACCAGACGCAATGGCCATAGCGCCCATGCGGGCCGCTTCTCCAACCGAAAACCGCCCCTCGGAACAAGACTTGAGTGCTTCGCCCTTTGACTCGCGGAAGAGCTTCCCTTGTTCGAGAGTTCCCGCGGTCGCCAGTTCATCGGCGCGTTCCTCAACCGCATTGATGAAGGCGTCCAGGCGTTGCGAGCGTTCCAGCCCCGGCACACGCGCCCATTCCCGTTGAGCCGTATTCGCCCGCTCAATCACTGCGCTCAGTTCATCCGAGTCCATGATCGCATAGCGCCCGATCTTCTCTTGGGGATTGGCAGGGTTGACGGTTTCATACGTGTCTTCACCTGATCCGTATTCGTACCTGAAGGTCATGCTCAACCGTTCCGTTTCACGACATCGCGAGCTGCTTCCGCGATGGCCGAGGCATCGAGCCCGAACTTTTTCATCAGATACGGCGTTGTGCCGCCTTCGCAGAAATGATCGCGGACGCCCACGCGCCGGAAAGGCAAACCGATCCCGGCTTCGGCCAGCGCTTCGGCCACGGCCGAGCCGAGACCGCCAATGATGTTGTGGTTTTCTGCAGTGACGATGGCGCCGGTGGATTTCGCGCGTTCGATGATCAGTGCTTCATCTATCGGTTTGAGTGAGGCCATGTCGACGACGCTTGCCTCGATGCCTTCGCCCGAAAGAGTGTCCGCCGCCTTCAACGCTTCGGTCACGCAAAGTCCTGCGGAAATGATCGTGACATTGCCGCCCCCGCGACGGATGACACCTTTGCCGATCTCCAGCGATTGTGGCTCGAAGGGCGGCGGATCTGTCTCTGGCCGTTTCATCCGCAGGTAGGCCGGCCCGTCCCACTCCAGCGCCATCTTGACGATGGCCGCGTGGTACTCTGGCCCGGAGGGCTCGAAGATTGCCATGTTTGGCACCGCGCGAAGGATCGCCACGTCCTCGATGGCCTGGTGCGAAACGCCCAAGAGCGTCGCCACCCCCGGAAGGAACCCGACGATTTTCACGGGCAGGTTCGGATAGGCCGCCTGCATCGTGATCTGGTCGAGTACGCGCTTGGTGATGAAGGCACAGAAAGAATGGCAGAAGGGGATTTCGCCCGAGCGTGCCATGCCGCCGGCCATGCCGATCATGTTCGCCTCTGCAATACCGACATTGTGGAACCGCTCTGGCAATTCATCGCGGAAGCGGTCGGTTTCGGTTGGCGGAACGAGGTCGGCGCAAAGAGCGACGATGCGCTTGTCGGCTTTGGCGGCTTCAACCAGCGCGTCGCCATAGGATCGAGGCAAAGGCTTGAAGGAACGGTTGATGAAGTCCGCAGCTTCGAGTTTGGTCAGGGTCTCGGTCATTGCCTTTCAATCGCCTGTTTCAATTCTGCAGACATTGTCTCCTACCGGGACATCGTCTCCCTCGTCGGCGAAGTGTTCCAGCATCTTGCCGTTGCAGGGCGCCTCGTATTCACTCGTGACCTTTTCGGTTTCGACATCGTAGAGGATATCGCCTTCCTTGAAGCTTTCGCCCGGCTGGACACGCCATGCGACAAGGGTGCCTTCTTCCATGTTCATGCCGATCCGCGGCAATTTCAGTGCAACTTTCATGGCTCACGCCTCTTCAGTTTCAGCGGCGGCCTTGCCCAGAAGACGGCGTATGGTGTCAGAGATACTGCCTTCGTTCGGCAAAAGCGCCTTCTCCAGCGACGGTGAGTAGGGCAGCGCCACATCCGGGACAGTGACGCGCCGGATCGGTGCCGTGAGGGCATCGAAACACTGATCGGCACAAATCGCCGCAATGTGAGATGCCGCGGAACACATGTCGCGTGCCTCGTCCACGACGACCAAACGACCGGTCTTGCGAACGGATCCAAAAATCATTTCCCTGTCCAACGGCACGACCGTGCGGGGATCGATCAGGTCGACACCGATCCCCTCTTCGGCCAAATTTTGCGCCGAGCGCATTGCCGGCCGTACCATGGCGCCAATCGCCACAACCGTTACGTCATCTCCTTCCCGAACAGTCGAAGCCTTGCCGAGTTCGACGACATGATCGCCTTCGGGGACCTCGCCCTGTTCACCGCCACGCCCGGCCGCCTGCAAGAACACCACCGGATTCGGATCATGAATTGCCGACCGCAGTAGGCCCATCGCATCGGCGGGTGTCGCGGGCAGGGCAACCTTGATCCCGCCGAGATTCATGAACATCGGGTGCATCGCGTCGGAATGCTGTGCCGCAGCCGATCGACCGCCACCGAACACACCCATGTAAACTATGGGCAAGGCGATCTGCCCGGCCGTCATGTAACGCAGCTTGCTGGCCTGGTTCGCGATGCTGTCGAAGCCTGTGTACATGAAGTTTCCGAACATCATGTGGCAGACCACCTTGTACCCCGCCGCCGCGGCGCCCACGGCCATGCCGCTCATCACCGTCTCGGAGATCGGCATATTGCGGACGCGGTGGGCTCCGTGCTTGTCCTTCAACCCACGCGTGTCGCCAAACAGGCTGATCTCGACGTCCTCGCCGAACACCACGACCTTCGGGTCCCTGGCCATTTCGCGATCGAGCGTTTCATTGATGGCCTGGATCATGCGTTTCTTTGCCATGTCTCGGAACGCCTCACGCAAACATGAAATTGGTGCCCTGCGTGGCAGGGTCGGGATACGGTGAGCCTTCGGCGAATTTAACGGCCTCGGCCACTTCGGCCGCGATGTCCGCCTCGACCTGGTCGAGATCGGCCTGACTTGCCTGCCCGGCGTCCATGATTCGCTTGGCAAGGGCAGGGATCGGGTCACGGGCAATCCATTCGGCAACTTCATCATCCGATCGGTATTTCGACCGGAGGAACGACGCCTCCGCCTCGACGTGGCCGCGTTGCCGATAGGTGCGTGCTTCGATCAAGGACGGTCCGTTGCCAGTTCGCGCGTGTCTGATTGCTCGCGCAGCGCATTGGTGGACGGCGATCAAGTCGTTGCCGTCCACTGCTTCGTGGAGGGCGCCGTAGGGTTTGGCCCGGTCGACGATTTTGCCCGCGGTCACGGTAGAAGATGGCGAAAACTCGGAAAACCCATTGTTTTCACAAACGAAAATCACCGGCAGTTTCCAGAGCACGGCTACGTTCAATGCCTCGCCCAAGACACCCTGGTTCGCGGCGCCATCGCCAAAAAAGGCTACGGCGACAGCTCCAGTGCCGTCCATCTGTGCAGCCCAGGCTGCACCCGTGGTGATCGAGATTCCGGCGCCGACGATACCATTCGCGCCGATAATTCCCTTGGAGAAATCCGCCACATGCATGGACCCGCCGTGCCCCTTGCACATACCGGTCTCGCGACCGTAGATCTCGGCCATCAGCAATTTGCTGTCTCCGCCCTTGGCAAGGTAGTGACCATGACCGCGGTGGGTCGAGGCAATCCAGTCGTCGTCCGTGAGCTGCGAACAAACGCCGACACCGACGGCCTCTTGCCCGATGTAGAGATGAACGGCGCCAGGGATGTTTCCGGCCTTGGCGTCTTTGCCGATCTGCTCTTCAACCCGGCGAATTCGCAACATTTCCCGGTAGAACCCGAGCATCTGCTCGTCCGAGAAGTTCACGTCCGAAGGAGCAGTGCTCATTTTCGCATGTCTCCCCTGTTGTTCTGTCGGAAAGTGGTGACGCGGGTCGACAATGGTTTCACCTGCAATGCGCTGCAGAAGCCAAGGCGTCCACGCGGTGGGCGTTCCTGAATTCGGGAATCAGGCATTGATTATGCCGCCATCGACATTGATCACCTGGCCGGTGATGTAGGACGCATCGTCGGACAAGAGGAATGCGATCACACCGGCGACATCCTCTGGCTGGCCCAGCCTGCCGAGCGGGATGGCTGAAAGAAGTGCGTCGCGGCCGCGTCGTTCGACCAGATCATCCGCCATCCGCGTTTCGATGATCCCGGGCGCCACGGCGTTGACGCAGATCCCCCTGTCTCCGATCCGGCGCGCCAGTGCGCGCGTCAGCCCGACGATCGCTCCCTTCGCCATGGAATAGGCAGCATGGTCGGGCACGCCCCGATTGAATCCGAGCGACGAGGCAAAAACGATGCGGCCGCCATCGGTCATGTTCGGCAGGACAACACCTGCGAGGTCAAAGGCGTTCGATGCATTGTGCTGCATCGTTTGGTCATAGATCTCGCGGCTGTCGGGACCAAGGTCATGGGGCACGAAGATACCCGCCAGATGGACCAGCGCGTCGATTCGGCCGGGTGCACCCTGTAGCGCCATCGCGCAGGCTGCCGGATCTTCAAGTCTGCTTTCGGCAATCGTGGCGCCCTCGGGCAGAGCCTGTTGCAGTGACTCCAGCCGCCCGGCATCGATATCGACCAGATGCAGCAGCCACCCGTCGGCAGCCAGACGACGGGCAAGCACGGCGCCGATTCCGCCGGCCGCCCCCGTGATCACCGCAACTTGTGTTGCCATGTCTTCCCTTCCGGTTCTTGCGCCGAACCGCGTCGTGCGCCGCACAGGCGATTGAGGTGCTGTCGATGCTGTGTCTTCAATTCCGCGGCGTCGATCGGCCGAAGGCCGGCCGCCCGTCCGGGACGAACTTCACAGCTGCGCCTCCAGTTCAGCGCGGGCCGATGCAGCAACCTCGGGTGGGAAACGCAACTGGTGGAACATCAACCCTTCAAGCGACGGGACACCCTTTCCCATCAATGTGTTGGCCTTGATGAAGCTCGCCTTGCTCTTGGTCTCGCGGGCTTGGTCATAGGCGCTTAACAATGCACCGATGTCGTTGCCGTCGACGTCCTGACAAGCGAAGCCAAAGCTTTCCATCTTGTCCGTCAAGGGCTCCAGCGACATGACCAAGTCCATCGAACCCTCGGACTGCACGAAGTTGTAATCCACAATCAGGCAGAGGTTATCGAGACCCTTGGCGCCCGCGAACATCGCGGCCTCCCAAATCTGGCCCTCTTGCATTTCGCCATCGCCGACGATGACGTAGATGCGGCTGGCACGTCCCTGTCGCTTTGCAGCCAAGGCGCAGCCGACGGCAACCGACAGGCCCTGACCAAGCGAGCCACAAGTTGCCTCGACAAACGGGCCCATGCGCTCGGACGCATTTATTTCCAGTGCCGAGCCATCGGTAACATAGGTAGCGACCTGTTCGGCGTCGAAAAACCCGCGCTCGGCCAATGCGGCATAGAATATTGCAGTGTTGTGGGCCGTGGTCAGAAAGATCCGGTCCCTGTCCGGCCAGGTCGGATTGGCCGGGTCCATCGTTGCCTCGGCAAAAAAAAGCGACGTGAAAATATCCGCAGCCCCGAGGCCTTGCAGCACATAGCCTTGGCCCGAAGGCGCGACCATGTCCACCACGTGCATGCGAAGCCGCGTCGCGATCCTTTCCAGCTCTTCCAGATTGTTTTCGACTTGCATTGAACGCCCGGAACGATTTTAATAGCTCTGGACCTTTGTACCTATGAACCGGGGGTTGTTGTCAAGATGAATCTTCAGTCCATGAAGCGGAAGGCGGTTCCGCTGCACGCCGAAATGGCCGAAGTTCTGCGACATCAGATCATGTCCGGGGAACTGCCTCCGGGCGCACGTCTGCCTGCGCTTCGGGAATTGACGAAAGAACTGGGCGTTTCCCGCATGACTGTGTTGCAAGCGATGAACACGCTGGAAGATGAAGGGCTCATCGAAAAGCACTCCGGGCGCGGAACATTCGTGCGCGCAGTTCAGATTCCTGACCGCGTTTCACTTCAGATGCGCGCAGAGATTTCAGAGATCTACGCGATGGTGGATCAGCTCGAAGTCTCTGTACGCAAAGGCGACGCAACCATAGAGAAGTCCAGGGATGGAAGGTATTTTCGCTGCATGCGCCGTATTCATGCGCGGGGCGGCAAGCCGTTTTGCCAAGCCGACATCCAGCTCGATGATCAAGTCTATGAACGCGCGCCAGACCGCTTCAAGCAGGAGATTGTCGTCGCGGTCCTGCGCGACCTCGGCGTAGACATCGCGAATGCGCGCCAGAAAATCACGATCGCCTACGCCGATTTCGGCCTCGCGAAAGCGCTCGGAATCAAGGTCAACTCAGCTGTCTTCAGGGTGTACAGGGAGTTTTTCGACAAGCACGGAGTCCTGATCTACTCTGCGAAGCTGCTCTATCCCTGTGACAAGCTTGAGTTCGAGATCGAGTTTTCGACTGGCGACCCCGCCTGAGCCGCATGCAAGCGCGGGCGGACATGTGTCTTGACATTTTGTGCGCGCGCGACATAGGTACGTACATCTAGACCACCGGAACTCCAGACAGAAGCAAGGGAGACCTCAACATGAACCTTTTCAAAATCGCAGCCGCCGCTGCAGCCTCGTTGGGCCTCAGCACCGGTGTCGCGCTGGCCGAATACCCTGAAAAGCCGATTACTCTGGTCGTGTCGTTCGCAGCGGGGGGAAATGCGGACATCGGCGCGCGGCTGACGGCCGAGGCTGCCAGCGCGGAACTCGGCGTGCCGATCAATGTCATTAACAAGCCCGGCGGCGCACATATTCCTGCGACCATGAGCGTGCTTGAAAAGGAGGCAGATGGCTACACCATCTTTCAGTGGTCACCGCCGAGTTTCATGGTTGTTCCGCTGACCCGCGCGGTACCCTACAGCCCGAGAGAGGACTTCATTCCGTTCTATGCCGGGCCAACGGCATCCAATGCGCTCTATGTACGCGCTGACAGCCCGATCCAGACATTCGAGGACTTCCTTGAAGCCGCAAGGAGCGAAAAACTCAGCATGGGTGTCAACAACCTCGGCGCGCCGCCGAACCTGAGCGCCGTTCAGCTTGCGTCCGAGTTTGGCTTGGAATTCAAGACCATCGCACTAAAGACCGTTCCGGCAACCATGACCGGTCTGATTGGAGGACAGGTTGACGTTGGCGTCGGACAGATCGCGACGATCAACGCGTTCAAAAACGAAATCCGTCCGCTGATCATCCTGGACAACAACCGTCAACCCTACTTTGAGCAGCATCTGCCTGGTGTACGCACCATTGGCGAAGCTTTCCCGGGCAAGGAAGCCGGTGTTTGGGTTCACGGAGGTTGGGCTGTAAAGGCCGGAACACCTCAGGAGATCGTCGACAGGCTGATCGAAGCGACCGCCGTGTTGGGCACTGAGGAGTTCATCTCCACCCTGCCTCCTGGCATCGACTGGCAGTTCGTGCATGGCGCCGACAATGTCGGGGAACTGCTGCAATCCGGAATCGACCTGTACTCGCCGATCCTTGAAGGACTTGGACTGCTTCACAAGTAAAGCGCACGTTCCGATCCTGTCTGGGCGCCGCCTGTTTGCGGCGCCCGCTCCATCACCTGCGCGCAAGGGAAACAGAATTCATGCTGACACAGCGATTGGCAAACATTGTGTTCTCGATCCTGGTCATCATGGCTTGCGCCTATTTTGCCATTGTTGCGCAGGGATTTGAGGCCGCCGGGCTACTGGCCAGTTCCGGGCTTCCATCAAGGTTCTTTCCTCAACTCCTGCTGGGCTTCACAGCCTTTTGCGCAGCAGTCGTATTTTTTGTGTATGTCACAAAAGGCGAGGCCGGAGACGAAGGCCAAACCGTTTTTTCGTCGTCGGCTGAGGCCCGGCGCGGCCTTCTGGCGCTGGCCGCGGCAGTTGTCAGCTACATTGTCTGGAACAACTTCGGATACATCGCGATGGCGTTGACTTCCGGGCCGCTCCTCTGCTTGGCGATGGGCGTGCGAAGCCCAGTCATCTATGGCGTCGTCCTGGCATTGGCGGCTGGCGTTTATCTGATCTTCACTCAGTTTCTCGGGACACAATTCTAGTGTTCGACGTCGCCGCAGTCGGGATCGCATTCACGAACCTGTTTGATCCGTTTACCATGTTCTTGCTGGTGGCCGGCATCTTTCTTGGATTGGTCATCGGAATCCTTCCAGGCCTCGGACCGCCGATCGCGATTGCGCTGGCATTGCCCTTCACATTCTACATGGAAGCGGTGCCATCGCTGATCCTGCTTCTCGCCATTTACAACGCCGCGATTTACGGGGGGTCGATATCCGCGATTGCTGTCGGCATTCCCGGAACAGGGGCGGCAATCGCGACCGTCATGGACGGTCACGCGATGTACAAGCAAGGTCGTGGAGGCGAGGCGCTGGGCCTTTCGCTGACCGGCAGCATCATTGGCGGGCTTGTGAGTGTTGTTTGTCTCACCTTCATTGCGCCCATGCTTGCTCAAGTCGCCATCAAGTTTGGCCCCCGGGAGTTCCTGGCCATCTCAATTTTCGGATTGGTCGTCGTTGTCCGCGTCGCAGGCGCGAACCTCTTCAAGGGACTGCTTGTCGGTGGTCTGGGAATCTTCCTGACGACCTGGGGACTGGATGAACTGAATGGCGCCGAGCGCTACACGTTCGGGACCTATCACTTGTACGAAGGCATACCGCTGGTTCCGTTTCTCGTCGGCATTTTCGCTGTGTCCGAAGTCCTGATCGGTTCAGAAACGGCGCTGAAACGCATCGAGTTCGACAAGACGAGCCTGACGGTGAAGATCCCCGGCCTGAAGACCTTGTCGAAACTCAAGGGCAATCTGGCGCGGTCTTCTTTCCTTGGCACAATTATCGGGATCATCCCTGGCGAGGGCGCTGCGGTCGGTGCGTTCTTCGCATATTCGGAAGAAAAACGTCGCTCCAGGGAGCCTGAGAAATTCGGTACAGGCGTCCCAGAAGGCATCGTTGCTCCCGAAACGGCGAACAACGCGACCGTTGGCGGGGCGCTCGTTCCGACGCTGACACTTGGCGTACCGGGCAGTCCGGCAGCTGCGGTTCTTCTGGGCGCGTTCCTGATTCAGGGCCTGGCACCGGGACCGACACTCTTCGATGAGCGCCCGGACATCATGTACTCCCTGTTCCTCGGCCTCTTTTTCATCAACATTTTGTTGCTGTTCATCGGCTTGTTCGTGATCCGATTTGCCGCGATGCTGATCAAAGTTCCGATGACCGTGATCGTGCCGACCGTGCTCTTACTGAGCTTCACCGGCATCTACGCGGTTTCAAACAGCCTCTTTAACGTTGGTGTCTTGCTGGCCGGAGGGATCCTCGGATACGTCGTCAGGAAACTGGGCTACTCCATTGCGCCGCTTTCCATTGGCTTCGTGCTTGGCCCAATTCTCGAGAACTCTCTGCGTCAGTCCATCACGATTGCCGACGGCAGCACGGCGGAATTCTTTGGGGATTATATACTTGCCTAACCACTGGCTTGACGATCCCGCGCCCGCGAGA